>NZ_JBSNCC010000007.1:37635-263926 GCF_053764715.1 Methylobacterium sp. Gmos1
CCGGGTCGCGCCGCGTCCCGCCGGCCGGCGGGCCGCGGCGGCATCCTCGCCCGCGGGGTCTCGTAAGCCCATGAACGACTTCGTCGCTCTCCTCCTCGCCGCCCTGACCTTCTGCCTCGGCTACTGGGCCGCCGGCCTCGTCGTGCGCTTCGCCGTGCGGCACGGGCTCGGCCACGTCCATCTGGGCGAGGGGAGCCTGGCCCAGCTCTGCCTCGCCCTGGCGGTGGCCGCGGCGGCCTGGCGCTTTGCTCGGGCGCCGGGATCCGTCCGGGCCTGATCCCGCGACGATCCATGCGGGCGGCTTCTGGCCGCCCTGCTTCCCCGCCCGGTTGCGCGGCGCGGGCCTTTTGCGAGTCTCCGGCGAGGAGACGGAGGCCCGGGCCATGTCGACACGCCTGATCAAGAAGACCGCGATCGTGTTCGGGGCGGGCTCCGCCGGCACCGGCTGGGGCAACGGCAAGGCGGTGGCGGTCGCCTTCGCCCGCGAGGGCGCCCGGGTGATCTGCGTCGACCGCGGCCTCGCCGCCGCGGAGGAGACGGCGCAGCTCATCGCCGAGGAGGGCAACGAGGCCGTGGCGCTGTGCGCCGACGTCACCGATTACGACGCGGTCGCGGGTGCGGTCGCCGTCGGCGAGGCGCGCTTCGGCCGCATCGACATCCTGCACAACAATGTCGGCCTGCCCGAGGCCGGCGGTCCCGAAGACCTCGACGAGGAAACCTGGCGCCGGGCGATCGAGGTCAATGTCGGCGGCGTCTGGCGCACCTGCAAGGCGGTGCTGCCGGGGATGCGGGCCCGGCGCGCGGGCGCGGTGGTCAACATCTCGTCGGTCGCCTCCCGGCGCTGGACCGGCACGCCGGCCTTCGCCTACGCCGCCGCCAAGGCCGCGGTGAACCAGGCGACGGTGTCGGTGGCGATGCAGTACGCCCGCGACGGCATCCGGGCGAACGCGATCCTGCCGGGCCTCCTCGACACCACGCTCGCCGACGAGTGCCGCGGCGCCGGCACCCCGGATGCGGGCCGCGACCGCCGGGTGCCGCTCGGCCGCCTCGGCGAGGCCTGGGACATCGCCCACGCGGCGGTGTTCCTCGCCTCCGACGAGGCCCGCTTCATCACCGGCGTGTGCCTGCCGGTGGATGGCGGCCAGAGCTGCAGCATGGCGGCGCTCGCCTGAACCGTCCCGTTAGGGGCCTGACCTTCGGAAACAATGTGGCCGAAGCGTTACAGCCCGGGCCGAAGCGCGCGTTCCGGTCAAGCTCGGCTTCCGTCCTCCCGCCGCGGCGGCTAGGCTGAAGGGCATAACGGCGCGGCGAGCCCGGACGGGCCCGCCCTTGCGCCGCCGGGAGCCGGCCACCGGGGATCCTCCAGGGTCCCCGTGGGTGCGGCTTCGCGCGATCCGGGAAAGCGACCGAATGCGGACGACCATCAAGGCTGCCTTGAACGCGCGGGCCGCCCGCCGCGTCGCGGCCGTGACGACCTTGGCGCTGCTCGCGGGCTGCGCCACGCCGGTCTTGACCCAGACCGGCCTCCTGACCCGCTACGACCACCTGACGCCGAGCGAGGCGACCGCCACCAAGTCGCGGATCTACATCGACAAGGCGGCCATGGCCCGGGTGCGGACCGTCCGCATCGTCCCGACCGTCTTCACCGCCGCCGTCTCCGGCCCGGGCGTGACCGAGCAGGAGCGCCGGGTCGTCGCCAACGCCGCCGACCGGGCGCTCTGCTACGAGCTGTCGCTGCGCTACGAC
The DNA here is from genome assembly GCF_053764715.1 of Methylobacterium sp. Gmos1. Lineage (NCBI taxonomy): Bacteria > Pseudomonadati > Pseudomonadota > Alphaproteobacteria > Hyphomicrobiales > Methylobacteriaceae > Methylobacterium > Methylobacterium sp. Gmos1. The sequence continues at coordinate 39,382 of NZ_JBSNCC010000007.1, forward strand.
GTGGTCTCGTCCGGCCCGGCTGACCTGACCGTGCGGGCGAACATCACCCGCGCCGGCCTCACCAACGTGCCGGCCTCCGGCGTCGCGGTCGGCGCCTCGGCGGCGATCACCATCGCCGCGCAGGTCGGTGTGGGCTTCGCCGACACCATCGGCAAGGTGCCGGTGCCGCGCCTGCCGATCGGGCTCGGCGACCTCACGGTCGAGGCCGAGGCCGTCGACGCCCGGCGCCAGCAGCGCGCCGCGATGGTGTGGGCAGGCGGCGCCAACTCCTTCACCAACCAGGCCCGCTTCTCGCCCATCGCCGACATCTACGACCTCGCCGGCGATTTCGGCCAGGATTTCGGCTCGTACCTCACCACCGGCGAGGATCCGTTCGAGTCGGAGCTCACGATCCCGACCTTCGAGCGCATCCGCGTGACGATGCTCGGCGAGATGCCGCGCGATCCCGACTGCCAGGCCTTCGGCCGGGCGCCGGGCGTCGACGGCATCGTCGGCGACTCGTTCGGCCTGCCGCCGGACTGGACCGACAAGGGGCCGACGGCCGGGCGCTGAAGGCGCGGGCCCCCCGTCGCTTACCCCCCAACGCGAAGAGGCCCGCCACTCCCGGTGGCGGGCCTCTTCGCGTTTCCGGGTAAGCCGCATCACGACGGACTCCCGGCCCACCGCTGCGGCGGGCCGGGCTCCACCGCCGCCTAGAAGTACGACTTCAGCACGCCGCGCCGGCGCACGTCGAGCGTGGCGCAGTGGAACGAGCCGCCGAACGGGCCGTAGGACAGGAACGGCGTCGGGATCGGGTCGAAGCCCCAGTCCTTGAGCGCCTTGATCAGCGTCGGCTGGCTCGCATCGACCACGATCTTCTTCTCGTCGATGGCGAGCACGTTGATCGAGGTCCAGGGCGAGCACATCGAGATCTTGCTCATGAAGCCCTCGACGGGGTCGGGGCGGGGCGCGATCAGCACGTCCCACTTCTTGAGCACCGCCGGCAGCTTCTCGACGTCGATGTAGTCGGGGTTGACCAGCACCTTGCCGGGAGCGAGCGGCATGAACGACGAATCGATGTGCATCGGCTGCGGGCAGCGGCTCTCGATCTCGTGGATGCGGAAGCCCGGGCCGAGGTGGCGGCGCAGCCACTCGATGCCCATCAGGTTCGTGACGTTCGAGCGGGTGACGAACAGGTCGCGGCCGCAGCGCACGAAGTCGGCCGCGTCGAAGACCGGCTCGAACTCGTTCACCGTGAACTGCATCGGCTCGCCGGCCTTCAGGTTCGGCACCCGGTAGTCGTAGTTGTAGAGCTCGTCGGTGAGCTGGGGCCGCGGCGCCGAGGTCCAGCGCGCGCCGGCCCGGAAATACTCCTTGAACAGCGAGCGGTAGGCGTCGCCCTCGAAGTAGCGCGAGCGCCAGCACATCGGGCTCTCGATGATCTCGTCGCCGATCACCAGGTACGGATCGCGCGGGCAGGCGACGCAGAAGCCGCGCGACGACCAGCGCGGCGCCTTGAACTTCTTCGAGAAATCGACGGAATCGGGACGGCGGATCTTCACGCCCTCGCCGGCCAGGATCTTGATGAAGCCGTCGAGCTCCTGCTGGGCGAGCTTCTTCATGAAGCCGGGGTACTTCCAGCCCGAGGCGAGCCGGTAGAACGGCTGGGCGGCCCGCGGCAGGTTGAAGATCACCGTCAGGTGGTGGGTCGGGATCGTGGCGCCGTCGAGCGAGCCGACGATGACCTCCTCCAGCGGGTCCCACTCGTTCCAGGCCATCACCGGCGATTGCGGCGCCGGGGCCCGGCCGGGCGCCTCGCCCCCGAAGGACGCGAGGTCGTGCGCGTGGGCGTCGTCGAGCGCGCCGCGCTCGGCCTCGAAGGTCGTCTCCCGATCCATGCTGCTCATCCCTTGACGGCCGTCACGAGCGGCCTTCCATCGCGGTTCCGGCCCCCGCCGGCCGAATCGGGGCGGGGAGGAAGCTGCGCCATAACATAGGCTTGCGGCATTGCTTGGACGGGTCTGCCGCGCCGGTGGAGGATGCCGGTTTCGCCGGCACTGTGTCCGGCCGGTGATAGACAGCGCCCATCAAAGCTGCAACGTGCCGGGATGCAACGGCGCTGCTTTGTTTCGACCCCGTTGCCGGAAAGGCGCTCCTCCGGGGCCGCTGACGCTGCGACAGAAAGAGGGTCATGAAGCGACTGACGACACTGGGCCTGATCGCCGGCCTGTGCACCGTGATCGGCCTGTTCGTCTCCTCGGGGCCGGAGGCGGTCGCGGCGGCCCTGTGGGCGTCCGGCTGGGGCGCCCTGCTGGTCGTGGTGGCGCGCTTCGTCGCCGTCGCCTGGGCGGGTCTCGGCTGGTGGGTGGTGTTTCCCCGCGGCGAGAGGCCGCTGCTGCGCGCCTGCATCAACGTGCGCTTCGTGCGCGAGGGCATCAACACGCTGCTGCCGGTGGCGCAGGTCGGCGGCGACCTGATCGGCGCCCGGCTGCTGACCCGCGAGCGCGTGCCCGGGGCGCTGTCGGGCGCCTCCACCCTCGTCGATCTGATGGTCCAGGCGCTGACCCAGTTCCTGTTCACGCTCGCCGGCCTCGGCATCCTGGTCGCGCTCGGCGGCGACGGGCCGATCGTGCATTACGTGGGCTTGGGCCTCGTGGTGGCGGCACCGGCGCTTCTGGCGTTCTACTTGGTGCAGCGCCGCTTCGGCCAGAGCCTGCTCCAGGCGGCGATCAACCGCTTCGCCGGCGGGCGCGAGTGGCGCATCTTCGGCGCGGTCGACGTGCTGTTCGAGCGCCTGCGCGGCCTCTATGCCGCCCGCGGCCGCATTGTCACCGCCATCGCCACGCATCTGTTCGGCTGGATCATCGGCACGTTCGAGGTCTGGATCGCGCTGCGCTTCATGGGCTACGAGGTCGGCTTCCTCGAGGCGGTCGTGATCGAGAGCCTGGCGCAGGCCGTGCGCGGCGCCGCCTTCGCGGTGCCGGGCGCGCTCGGCGCCCAGGAGGGCGGCCTGATCGCGCTCTGCGCGGTGTTCGGCATCCCGGCCGAGGCGGCGCTCGCCCTGTCGCTGATCAAGCGGCTGGCGGACCTCGCGGTCGGGCTGCCGAGCCTGGTGCTCTGGCACGCGATGGAGAAGGACGCCGACCAGGGCCGCCCGGCGGCCGGGATCGGTGCGGCCCTGCTGGCGTGGATGCGCCCGCGCCGGGCCCAGTTGCGTCAGGCGCACGTGCCTGCCTACGGCTACGCCGCGGCGCCCGCCGACGGCAAAGGAGAGTGACCTGGTGCAGACCCGACGCGAGACCCTGCGCAGCCTGACGATCGCCGGATTCCTGACGATCGCGCTGCCGGCCCTGGCCCAGACGCCCGCCGCCCCCGCGGCCGGGGAGGGCGACCCGGCGGTCGCGACCGTGCGGCGCATGACCGACGCCCTCGAGGCCGCGCTCAAGGCCGGCGACGTGCGCGCCCGGTCCGAGATCCTGGCCGGCCCGATGAAGGAGACCTTCGACCTGCCGGCGATGCTGCGCCTCGGCGTCGGCACCCGCTGGAAGGACATCCCGGCCGACAAGCAGCAGGCCCTGGTCTCCGCCTTCGAGGCCTACCTCCCGGCGACCTACGCCACCCGGCTCGGCTCGGCGGCCGGCAGCAAGTTCGCCATCGATCCGAAGAGCGAGCCGCGCGGCAACGGCCACATCGTGCACGTCACGGTAACCGACGGCAGCGGCGACACCTCGCCGGTCGACTACGTGCTCAACGCCGAGAACAAGATCACCGACGTCTACCTCCAGGGCACGGTGAGCGAGGCCGGCACCCTGCGCACCGGCTTCTCCGAGCCGCTGCAGGAGGGCGGGCCCGACGGCCTGCTGGCGCACCTGCGCAAGACCACCGAGACGATGCTGGCGGCGCCGGCGCCGAAAGCCCCGGACGCCAAGTAGCCGGGGCGCGAGCCGCCGGCCCGCGACGGCCGGCGGTCGAGACGTTCACCCTTCCGCCCGCATCCTCAACCCACAACACGGCCCGCCGCGCGCCCCGCGCGGCCAACTCCTCCCAGGGATCGCCGCCACGCCATGGAATGGACCTGGATCTCCGCCCTGCTGCTCGTCCTGGCGCTCGCCGGGTGCGTGTACGGCCTGACGACCGCCTGGCTCGCCGGGCGCCTCGCCAACCGCCCGGCGCCGCGCCTCGCGCCCGACGAAGCCCGGCCCTCCGTCACCCTGCTCAAGCCGCTCTGCGGCGACGAGCCGAACCTGCACCACAACCTCACCACCTTCTGCGCCCAGGCCTATGCGGGCGCCGTCCAGGTGGTGTTCGGGGTGCAGAACGCCGCCGATCCGGCGATCGCCGTGGTGCACCGGCTCCAGGCCGAGCACCCGAACTTGCGCATCGACCTGGTGATCGATGTCCGCCAGCACGGCGCGAACCGCAAGGTCTCGAACCTCATCAACATGGCGGGGCTGATCGCCCACGACGTGGTGGTGCTGGCCGACAGCGACATGGTGGTGGCGCCCGACTACCTCGAGCGCATCGTCGCCGAACTCGCCCGCCCGGGCGTATCGGGCGTCACCTGCCTCTATCACGGCGTGCCGGCCAATCGCGGCGTGTGGGCCCACCTCTCGGCGCTCGCGATCGACACCCAGTTCCTGCCGAACGTCCTGATGGGGACGAGCCTCGGGCTCGCCGAGCCGTGCTTCGGCTCCACCATCGCGTTCCGCACCGAGATGCTCAGGCAGATCGGCGGCTTCGAGGCGATCCGCAACGATCTCGCCGACGACTACACCCTCGGGGCGGCGCTCCGCGCGCAGGGCGGCATCGTGGCGATCCCGAACTTCACCATCGGGCATACCTGCGTCGACACCTCGCTCGCCGGCCTGTGGCGCCACGAGACCCGCTGGAACCGCACCATCCGCAACGTCGATCCGGTCGGCTACGCCGGCACGCTCGTCACCCACGCCTTCCCGCTGGCGCTGATCGCGGCGCTGCTGCCGGATTCCGGGCCCTACACGCTGGCCGCCGCGGCCCTCGCGCTCGCCTGCCGGATCGTGCTGTGCATGCGGGTCGAGCGCGCCTTCGGCCTCGAGCCGCACCCGTACTGGCTGTTGCCGATCCGCGACCTCCTGTCCTTTTCCGGCTTCGCCTGGTGCTTCATGTCCGGCGCCGTGACTTGGAAAGGTCATGATTATCGGGTCGTTGCGGACGGGACGCTGATCCCGGAATCCGGCCTCGCCCGCGAGTCCGGCGCTCCCTCGACTTAAACACACCTCATCGGGCCGCCCGGCGGCCTCCACCGCCGTGACCGCGGCTTTCTCCTCAAGAAGACGATTCTCCCGATGATGCGGACCCTCTTCCTCCAGGCCCCCACCTTCGACGGCTTCGACGGCGGCGCCGGCTCGCGCTACCAGGCCAAGCGCGAGATCAAGTCGTTCTGGTACCCGACCTGGCTCGCCCAGCCGGCGGCGCTGGTGCCGAACTCCAAGCTGATCGACGCCCCGCCGCACGACATCAAGCTGCCGGAGATCGTGGCCCAGGCCAACGACTTCGACCTCGTGGTGCTGCACACCTCGGTGCCGTCGTTCAAGTCGGACGTGAAGACGATCGAGGCCCTGAAGGCGGCAAACCCCAAGCTGATCGCCGGCCTGATCGGCGCCAAGGTGGCGGTCGACGCCGCAGGCGCGATGGCCCAGGCCCCGGCGGTCGATTTCTGCGCCCGCAACGAGTTCGACTTCACCGTCAAGGAGGTCGCCGACGGCGTGCCGATGGCGGAGATCAAGGGTCTCTCCTATCGCGACGCCGACGGTGTCGTGGTCCACAACGAGGACCGCGAGATCATGACCGACATGGACCAGCTGCCGTTCGTGACCTCGGTCTACAAGCGCGACCTTGAGATGGAGAAGTACTTCATCGGCTACCTCAAGCACCCCTACATCTCGTTCTACTCGGGCCGGGGCTGCAAGTCGCGCTGCACGTTCTGCCTGTGGCCGCAGACAGTCGGCGGCCACACCTACCGCACCCGCTCGGTCGCGCACGTGATCGAGGAGATCAAGTACTGCCTGAAGGAGTTCCCGCAGACCAAGGAGTTCTTCTTCGACGACGACACCTTCACGGACAATCTCCCGCGCGCGGAAGAGATCGCCCGCGAGCTCGGCAAGCTCGGCGTGACTTGGTCGTGCAACGCGAAGGCCAACGTCCCGCGCAAGACCCTCGAGGTGCTCAAGGCCAACGGCCTGCGCCTGCTGCTCGTCGGCTACGAGTCGGGCAACCAGCAGATCCTCAACAACATCAAGAAGGGCATGCGGGTCGAGGTGGCCGAGCGGTTCACCAAGGATTGCCACGAACTCGGCATCGCGATCCACGGCACCTTCATCCTCGGCCTGCCGGGCGAGACCCGCGAGACGATCCAGGAGACGATCGCCTTCGCCAAGCGGATCAACCCGCACACCATCCAGGTCTCGCTCGCCGCGCCTTACCCGGGCACCTTCCTGTACAAGCAGGCGGTCGAGAACGGCTGGCTCGACGCGAGCAACGCCGAGCTCGTCGACGAGAACGGCGTGCAGATCGCGCCGCTGCACTACCCGCACCTGTCCCACACCGAGATCTTCAACTCGGTGGAGGCGTTCTACAAGAAGTTCTACTTCCGCGCCCCGAAGATCGCCTCGATCGTCAGCGAGATGGTGCGCTCGCCCGACATGATGAAGCGCCGCCTGCGCGAGGGCGTCGAGTTCTGGCACTTCCTGCGCGAGCGCCAGGGCGTCGCCAAGAAGGCCGCGTAAAGAAGAAGGCGGCGTAAGCTCCTGTAATCGACGATCCCGCGTCAAAGCGGGCGCGAGCCTCCCCGTCCGGCCGGACGGGGAGGCTCTTTCGCATCGCGAGACCCGCACGGACCGAGATCTGCACCGACGATGACCACACCTCTTCCTCGAAAGCGCCTCGTCGTCACCTCGGACGATTTCGGCCTGTCGCCGCAGGTCAACGCGGCGGTGGAGCAGGCCCATCGCCACGGCATCCTGACTGCGGCGAGCCTGATGGTGTCGGCGCCCGGCGCCGCCGACGCGCTGGTGCGGGCCCAGGCGATGCCCTCGCTGCGGGTCGGCCTGCATCTCGTGATGGTCGAGGCCTGGCCGACCCTGCCGGCGTCGGAGCTGCCCGATCTCACCGACGGCGCCGGGCTGATGCGGGCCGACCAGGCGCGGCTCGGGCTCGACCTGGCGCTGAAAGCCGGCGCCCGCCGCCAGCTCGCGGCCGAGATCCGGGCGCAGTTCGAGGCGTTCCGGGCGACCGGGCTGCCCCTCGACCACGTCAACGCGCACAAGCACTTCCACATCCACCCGATCATCGCCGGGATGGTATTGGCGATCGGGCGCGAATACGGGATGCGGGCGATCCGGGTGCCGCGCGAGCCGCGCGACCTGCTGGCCCGCGCCGAGCCCGGGACGAAGCCTGCCCTCGCCCTCGACACCGCGCCGTGGTCGGCGCTGCTGCGCGCCCGGGCGCGGCGCGCCGGGCTCCTGGTCCCGGACCGGGTGCTCGGCCTCGCCTGGTCGGGGGCGATGACGCCGGCCCGGGTCCAGGCCCTGCTGGGCCAGCTGCCGAACGGATTGACCGAGCTCTACCTGCATCCGGCCACCGATGCCGGCTTCCCCGGCGAGGCGCCGGGCTACGCCTACGCGCAGGAACTCGCCGCCCTGGTGGCGCCGGCGAGCCGGGCGGCGCTCACGGCCTCCGGCGCCGTCGCGGGCGGCTTCTCGGATTTCGCTCGCTGACGGATCACCGGCTCGGCTACCGATGGGGCAGGGCCGGGCACGCGGCCCGAACCTCCGGGAGCCCCGTCATGCGCCGCGTCACCACCCCGATCCGAGCCCTTCGCCATGCGGCGAGCCTCGCCTGTCTCGTCCTCGGCCTCGTCGCGCCCGCCCGGGCCGCCGAGATCACGCTGCTCACCACCGGCGCCTACAAGCCCGTTGCCGCTGCCCTGGTGCCGGAATTCGAGCGGCGCACCGGTCACAGGGTCACGATCCGCAACGACACCGCCGGGGCGGTGGCGCAGGCGATCCGCGACGGGGCGCGGCCCGACCTCGTGGTGCTGACCCCGGGCGGATTCGCGGCGCTGGTCGGGGAGCAGCGCCTCGCCGGCGAGGCTCCGGTGCCGCTGGCGAAGGTCGGCATCGGCGTCGCCGTCCGCGACGGCGCGCCCCTGCCCGACGTCGCGACGGTCGCGGGCTTTCGCGAGGCGCTGCTCCGGGCGCGGGCCGTCGCGATGGTCGATCCGGCCTCCGGCGGGTCGAGCGGGATCTACCTCGCGCAGCTCTTCGAGCGCCTCGGCATCGCCGAGGCGATGAAGGGCAAGCTCGTCCTGGTCCGTGGGGGGCTCGCCGCCGCGCGCCTCGTCTCCGGCGAGGCCGATCTCGCGCTCCAGCAGACGAGCGAACTCCTGGCGGTCACGGGCGCACGCCTCGTCGGCCCGATCCCGGCCGAGGTGCAGAGCTACACCGTGTATGCCGGGATGGTCCCGGTGGGGGCGGCGGAGGCGGAGGCCGCGTCCGCGCTGCTGCGGGACCTTGCCGGCCCGCAGGCCGCCCCGGTCCTGGCGGGGAAGGGCATGGTGGCGCCGGGACCGTGAGCGCCCGGCGCCCAGGCGGGGGCGCAAGCCCTTGTGACGCCGCGGGGCGGGGCTCCATGTCCGGTTGCCCCCTTCCAGAAGGTCCGCCCTGCGCGCCATCCGGAGGCCCGCACCGGGCGCGACCGCGGCGCCTCCCGGAAGACGTCGGCCGGGGCCGAATCCTCGCCCAGTCGGCGAGCGTGTGACGGCCGACATGGATCGCGGCTCGTCGCGGCGGTGGGATACGCCCTCGGTGCCGCCGCGACGGGGACCGCTCAGGCCGACCGGCGCAGCGGGTAGGACGGCAGCGGCATCTCGGTCGGGGCCCGGTCCTGGGCCACGATCACCTCCGGCACGCCGGCGGCCTCGGCGGTGTCGTACAGGCCGACGAGGCGCGGGTCGTCGGCCTCGGCGTTCGAGGCGATCACCACCGCATCCATCCAGGCCGAGACCGCGCTCACCAGCGGCCAGGTCTCGGCGGCAAAGCCGTCGCTCATGCAGGCGATCACCCAGTCGTAGGCCTCGCCGAGGGCGTCGAAGGTGAGCCCGAGGGCGTCGCGCCCGGCGACCAGGGTCTCGGCCTCGCCGCGGCCGCGGCCGATCAGGTTCAGGCGCGGGCCGGCCTCGGGGCGGATCGCGGTGGTGAAGTCGGCGCGCCCGGCGACGAGGTCGATGAGGCCCGGACCGTCCTCCTGCGGCTCGTCGAGCCGCACCAGGAGGGCGCGGCCGTGGAGGGATGCGGCGCGGCCGAGGCTGCGGGCGAGGCTGTCGTGATCGGCCTCGCCGCCGGTGCCGATCAGCAGCACCCGCCGCCCGCCGCCCGCTGTCTCGATCGCGTCGAGGCGTGCCACCAGAACGTCGAGGTCGTAGCGGGCTTCGAAGGGCAGCTGCGCGGACGCGATGGGGGCTGCCTCAATCGGGGGAACCGTCGCGGCGGGCGTCACGGGATCGGCCGGCAGGGGCTCGGCGGGGGCGGGAGCCGCCGCCGGGGACGACATCATCGGCGAGGGCGCCATCTCGGACGGCGCCGGCACGACGGCCGGGGCCTGCTCCGCGACCGGCACCGGCTTTGCCGCCGGGACCGGCGCGGCCGGGGCGGGGGGTACGGCGGCGGGAACCGGCTCGGCCGCGAGGACCGGCTCGGGCGCCGCGGCCACCTCCGGCTCTGCCGGACGGATGGCGGAGGCCGCCGCCGGCATCACCGGGACGAAGACCGGCGCCACAGCGGCGGGCGCCTCCGGCACCGGCTCGGTCTCCGGGCGGCGAAGCGGCGGACGACCGGGCGGGCGGCCTCGCCCGCGGCCGGGCGGATCGCCGGCGAGGAGCGCCTTGGCGACGACGCTGCCGATGGCGAACAGCAGGGCGATCACCGTGGCGAACAGGATGATCGGCAGCTTCTTGGGGAAGGACGGCAGGTCGGGCACCACCGCGCGGGAGACCACGCGGGCATCGGCCGGGGCCGCGCTCGCCGCGTCGCGGGCCGCGGCCTCGCGGAAGCGGCCGAGATAGGATTCGAGCTGCTCGCGCTGGGCCTTCGCCTCGCGCTCGAGCGCGCGCAGCTCGACCTCGTCGCCGTTCGCCTTGGCGACGACCGTGCGCTGTGCGTCCACCGCCGCCTGCAGGCTCTCGACCCGGCTGCCGGCGATGCGGGCGTCGTTCTCGAGGGTGCGCACCGCGCGGTCGGCGGCGGCGCGGATCTGGCCCTCCAGTCCCTCCAACTGGGCGCGCAGCTCCTTCATCCGCGGGTGCTGCGGCAGCAGGGTGCGGGCTTCCAGCGCGAGCTGCGCCTTGAGGCCGATGCGCTGCTCGACCAGGCGGCGGATCAGCTCGTTGTTGGCGACGTCCGGGATCTCGAAGCCGCGGCCGTCGCGCATCATCTCGCGGATGAGCTTGGCCTTGGCGCCGGCATCGGCCTGGGCCGCGCGGGCCTGGGTCAGCTGGGTCGAGATCTCGGCGAGCTGCTGGGCTGCGAGCGGCTGGTTGGTGGTGCCGCCGCTGCCGATCAGCCCGTTGCGGGCCCGGAACGCCTCGACCTTCGCCTCGGCCTCCGCGACGCGGCTGCGCAGGGTCTCGATGTTGGTGCCGAGCCAGGTCGAGGCGTAGCGGGCAGTATCGACCTTGGCGGCGGCGAGCGAGGACAGGTAGAGATCCGCGATGGTGTTGGCGGCCTTGGCGGCCAGCACCGGGTCCTTCGAGCGGAACTCGATCGTCAGGATGCGCGACTTGCCGGCCGGATAGACCAGCAGCCGGTCGAAGTACTTCTCCAGCACCCGGTCGACCGGCTCGCGGTCGAGGGGGTTCTGGGCGAGGCCGAGCATCACCAGCACCTGCTGGACGCCGCCGACGCCGTCGACCATCGGGTCGAATTCGGCGTTGCCGACGAGGCCGAGGCTCTTGATCGCCTCGCGGGCGATGTCGCGCGACATCACCACCTGGACCTGGCTCGCCACCGCCTGCTCGTCGATCGGCTGGGGCAGCTCGCCCCGGTCCTGCTGCAACCGCGTGAGCGCGCTGTCGCGGCTCTCGAGCAGGAGCTTGGATTCCGCGGTGTAGCGCGGGGGCACGACCTGCACGAAGGCCACGGCGAGGCCGAAGGCCGCGACCGTCGGCAGGAGGATGACGAGCCAGCGCCGCCCCAGCAGCCGGCCGACATCGCCGATGGTCAGCCCGTCCGCCGGCTCGCGCTCGTGGATCGCCGCCTCGGAACGTTCGGCCCGCGTGATCGTCGCCTCGGTCCTCGACGCCCTGGACTTCCCCTTCCTCGTCTTCGCGCCCGCATCCGGCGAGCCGGCGGTCTCGGAATCCGTGCTCCTGGCATCCTGGCTCTTGGCATCCTGTCGGCCCCGGCCGCCCAGGCGGTCGGGCAGGCGGGCATGCGACCGCTCGGCGAAGGGGAAGACGCGGGGCATTGCGGACCGTCGATGAGAGGCGGGGCTGGCCCGGACCGGGCCTTGCCGCCAGCACACCTGATTAAGGTTGCCGCCCAGTTAAGACGCGAATCCTCTCCGCTGGTTCGGCGGACGGTGCCGACAGGTGAGGGTTCATTAACCACGGCACTCTAGGCCTGGGGACAAGACGACCGACATGACTTGAACTGGCCGGAAGCGATGAACCGACGCGCCCTTCTCACAGGTCTGGCGACCACGCTCGCGCTCGGCGGCTGCCTGCGTCCCGAATACCGCACGGCGCTCCTCGACGAGACCGGCACCGGCTCGATCGGTGCCGCCTACTCCCTCGCCGCCGGCGACCGGCTGCGGGTAATCGTATTCGGGCAGGACAACCTGTCGAACATCTACGCGGTGGACGGTGCCGGGCGCATCGCCATGCCGCTGATCGGCCCGATCAAGGTCGCGGCAGGCAGTACCGCCCAGGCCGCCCGCGCCATCGAGGCGCGCCTGCGCGAGGGCTTCGTGCGCGAGCCGCACGTCACCGTCGAGGTCGAGGTCTACCGGCCGTTCTTCATCCTGGGCGAGGTCACGACCTCGGGCCAGTACCCCTACGTCAGCGGCATGACGGTCGAGACCGCGGTGGCGATCGCGGCGGGCTTCGGCCCCCGCGCCGCCCGCGACTACGCCGTGCTCACCCGCGAGGGCCCGACCGGCCTCGTCTCCGGCATCGTGCCGATGACCTACCCGGTCCGCCCCGGCGACACGATCGTCGTCAAGGAGCGCTGGTTCTGACGACCGGCACCGCGCGATCTCGTCGACTTGCGCTGACCGGCGGTTAACCACGCCCTCATCCATCGCGGTCCGGGCTGGTCTTTTTCGCCGGCCGTTTAACCTCGTGCCCACGGGCCTGGGGCGAGATGTCGGAAGCCGCCCGCCGCGGCGCCGCCATCCGTCTCGAGGACATGCCCGTGGCCGCCTCCCAACTCCGCCTCGCCGCCGATCCCGCGCCGCCGGAGGCAACGCCGGTGCCCGCGCCCGTGGCCGCCCCGCGCGAGCGGATCCTGCACGTCTTCCGGGCCCCGGTGGGCGGCCTGTTTCGCCACGTCCTCGACGTCGCCCGCCTGCAGGCCGAGGCCGGCCACGCGGTCGGGCTGTTCTGCGACGCGAGCACCGGGGGGGCGCGAGCCGAGGCGGTGCTCGCCGAACTGGCGCCGCAGCTCGCCCTCGGCGTGACCCGGCTGCCGATGCGCCGCAACCCGCATCCGAGCGACCTTGCCGCGCTGGCGTCGCTCGCCGGCCTCGTGCGCCGGCTCCAACCCACCGTGCTGCACGGCCACGGCTCCAAGGGCGGCCTGTTCGCCCGCCTCGCGCCGGCCCTCGGCGAGGCGGATCCGGTGCGGGCCTACACGCCGCATGGCGGCAGCTTCAACTACCGCCCGGGCACGCCGCTCCACCGCCTCTACATGCGGGCCGAGGCGCTGCTCACCCGCCGCACCGACGTGTTCCTGTTCGAGAGCGACTACATCGCCGGGCGCTACCGGGCCTATGTCGGCCCGACCGAACGGCTGGTGCGGGTGGTGCACAACGGCATCTCGGCCGCCGAGTTCGCGCCGATCACGCCCAGCCCGGAGCCGTTCGACCTCGTCTATATCGGCGAGCTGCGCGAGGCGAAGGGCGTGCCGGTGCTGTTCGAGGCCCTGGCGCGCCTGCGCCGGGAGCACGGGCGGCGCCTGACCCTGCTGGTGGTCGGCTCGGGCCCCGACGAGGCGACGCTGCGCGCGCGCGTCGCCGCCCTCGGGCTCGCCGGGGACGTGCAGTTCGAGCCGCCGCAGCCGATCCGCGCGGCGTTGAGCCGCGCCACCGTGATGGTGGTGCCCTCGCTCGCCGAGTCGCTGCCCTACGTGATCCTCGAGGCGGCGGCCGCCGCCCAGCCCCTGGTCTCGACCGACGTCGGCGGCATCCCGGAGATCTTCGGGCCCGCGGCACCCGCCCTCGTGCCGCCGCGCGACGTCGTGGCCCTGAGCCGGGCGATCCTGCGCAAGGTCGACCAGGATCCGGACCAGCGCGCCGGCGAGGCGGCGGCGCTGAGCGCCTTCGTCCGCTGCCGCTTCTCGATGGACAAGATGGCTCAGGACGGGCTCGACGGCTACGCCGCCGCGCGAGCCCAACGCTGACCCAGCCTTGTACCGCCGATTTTCGGCAAACCCGGAGCGGTCGCCTTAAGCCTTCCCTCAGGGCTTGGGGACAGGATCGCGAACCCAACCCCCGGACGGTCCGGGATTTTCCCCGCCCGACCGAGACCGGTACCGTGCCATGAGAATCGTACCATGAGTGCGTTCGACGTCCGCGATATCCTCAAGACCGTGGCGGCCGACCAGGCCGGGCCGCTCGGCCGGCCGGGGTCGGAACGCGAGGCCGTGCCGCCGGCCGAGACGGTGGCGCCGGTCCGGCCCGACCCGGTCGTCTCGCCGGTGGTATTCACCGGCTGCGTCCGGGCGCTCGAATTCGTCCTCGTGGCGCTCGCCGGCCTGTGCGCCCAGCGCTGGCTGCTCGCCGGGGCGGTGCCGCTCCATCTCGGCTATGTCGGGGCGATCCTCGGTCTGGCCGCCCTCAACGTGCTGGTGCTGCAAGCGCTCGGCGCCTACGGCATCCGGGCGTTCCGGGCCTTCTTCAGCGTCGGCGCCCGGGTCGTGCTCGGCTGGTCGCTGGTGATGCTGCTCGCCGCCACCGTGCTGTTCTTCGCCAAGCTCGGCGACAACTACTCGCGGCTGTGGCTCGGCACCGTCTATGGCGGCGGGCTGGCGCTGCTCGTCGTCGAGCGCCTGGCCCTGTCGCTGGTGGTGAGCGCCCAGATGCGCCGCGGCCGCTTCGACCGGCGCGTCGCCGTCGTCGGCGGGGGCGAGCCGGCCGAGGCGCTGATCCGGGCGATCGAGGCGCAGGGCGATTCCGGCCTCAAGGTCGTCGGCCTGTTCGACGATCGCAACGACGGCCGCTCCTCCGACGTGGTCGCCGGCTACCCGAAGCTCGGCACCGTCAGCGACCTCGTCACCTTCGCCCGGCGCACCAAGGTCGACCTGATCGTGTTCACGCTGCCGATCTCGGCCGAGGCGCGCATCCTCCAGATGCTGGCCAAGCTCTGGGTGCTGCCGGTCGACATCCGCCTCTCGGCCCATGCCTCGAAGCTCAGGCTTCGCCCGCGCAGCTACTCCTATCTCGGCTCGGTGCCGGTCCTCGACGTGTTCGACCGCCCGATCGCCGACTGGGACGTGGTGGTGAAGGGCGTGTTCGACCGCGTGGTCGGCGCCGTGCTGCTCCTGATGCTCTCGCCGGTGATGCTGGCCGTCGCGCTGGCCGTGAAGCTCACCTCGCCGGGCCCGGTCTTCTTCCGGCAGAAGCGCCACGGCTTCAACAACGAGGTGATCGAGATCTACAAGTTCCGCTCGATGTACACCGACCAGTGCGACTACGCCGCGAACAAGATCGTCACCAAGGGCGATCCGCGGGTGACCCGGGTCGGCCGCATCATCCGCAAGAGCTCGCTCGACGAGCTGCCCCAGCTCATCAACGTGGTGCGAGGCGAGCTGTCGCTCGTCGGGCCGCGCCCGCACGCCCTCCAGGCCAAGGCCGCCAACACCCTCTACGACCAGATCGTCGACGGCTACTTCGCCCGCCACAAGGTCAAGCCCGGGATGACCGGCTGGGCCCAGATCAACGGCTGGCGCGGCGAGACCGACACCAACGAGAAGATCCAGCGCCGCGTCGAGCACGACCTGTACTACATCGAGAATTGGTCGGTGTTCTTCGACCTGCAGATCCTGGCGATGACCCCGCTGGCGCTGTTCAAGACCGAGAACGCGTATTGACCGATATCCCGGGGCTCGCCGATGGCGAGAACCCGGGATCCATGACCGCCGACAGCTGGAGAACGAGGCGGACCGGTTGCGTCGCCATCCTGGATCGTCAGCGGTCATGGATCTCCGGTTCCGCTTTCACGGCCCCGGGACAACGCGGAGGGCGTCGGGTCCGTCACCTTCCTCAAAGCCGACTTTCGCACAGTGGTCGTGGACCGTCCCGAGGGCGCTGACCTGCGATCCGTTGGCGACGATCGCGCCGGAAAAACTACGCACGACCGCGGCAGTGCCGCTGCCCGGATTGTTTCCGACCGATGTGCGATAAAGAAGACAGCAGCCGTCGGCTCGATTTCATGAAAGTCCATATTCGATTGCCGGCTCAACGGCTTTGCGCCGAATGCAAGTCGACAATATAAATAAAAATTTTTTGACTACTGGCGCAAATCTGTTCAGGGCCGGTGTTGTCTCGTCTGAGGGCTGATCGCCCAAGTCGGTCATGAGCATTTCCCTCGTTGCTTCCGTGGCGAATCTGTCGCTGAGATAGTCCAGGCTTCCTCCCGCCGTGGTTGCAGTCTTCCTCGATTGCATAACGGTTAAAACATCGTTAATGACGCAGGTATCGTCGCACGGCGATGACAAGGCTCGCGTCTAAAGCGGTCGGACTCGGAGGACCTGAAAGATGTACCTGCGCATTCTCGCTGCCGTTGGTGTCGCTTCCCTGGTGACGGCGACCGCCGCCTTTGCCGGCAACACCGCCATCATCAACCAGAACGGCGTCTATAACGGTGCCTATACCGGCCAGCGCGGCCAGAGCAACACCGCGATCACCTATCAGAACGGCACCTTCAACGGCGCCGGCATCCGCCAGCGCGGTCCCGACAACGCCGCCGGCATCAGCCAGTACGGCTATTCCAACGGCGCGCGCGTGATCCAGACCGGCCCGCGCCCGAGCTACATGCCGTAAGGACACGGGGCTCGAGATCCCGCCGACGTCGCACCGGCCACGGCCGCGGCGTTCGGCCCAACGCGACGGCCCGCCGCGACGCGCGGCGGCCCCACCAGGCCGGGAGCGGAATGCCGGGAGCGCGTGCCATGAAGGCGCCGGAAGCCATGAGAGCGCTGGGGCGGATGCGGTCAGGCCACAAGGCCTTCGCCGTGCTGGCCGGGTTGGCTGCGGGCCTCGCCGCGGGCGCGGCCGCCGCCCAGGCCCTCAGCGTCACGCAGATGCGGCAGGCCAACGTCTACGGCACCGTCCAGGTCGGCCCGCAGGTCCGGCCGACGGACGTGACGCAGGTTGGCCGGGCGAACGTGGTCGGCATCATGCAGGCCGGCGCCAATCCGCGCGCCAGCGTCACCCAGACCGGCCGCACCAACTCGGCCTTCATCGGCCAGTACGAGACCTTCCTGCCGCGCGGCGGCTCGCGCATGCCGTGACCGCGGACCCAAATCCTTAACCCGCCCGCGCGACCCTGCCCGCCTGTTCGCGGGAGCGGTCGATGACGCGCACGATGATGGTCGCTTGCCTGGGATTCGGGGCCCTGCTCCACGCCGGATCCGCCGAGGCGCAGGCCCTGGCGGTGCAGCAGGGGAGCGCGCGCAACTACGTCTACGTCATCCAGGAGCGCAACCCGTTCTACAGCCGCTCCAGCACCCTGACGGCGACCACCGGCCGGACCACCGTCACCGAGATCGTGGCGATCGGCCCCGATCCGGCACCCCTGAGCATCAGCCAGACCGGTCTGACCAACCGCGCCACCGTCTACCAGCTCGGCGCCATGCCCAATCTCGATGTTCGCCAGCAGGGCGTCGTGAACGTGGTGCGCAGCCAGCAGGTCGCGATGCCGTGACGATTCCCGCTCATCGCATCGCCAGCCGCGCGGTGTCGTAGGCGGCGATGATCGTCGGGGCCGGCACGCCCTCGACGAAGCTGCCCCGCAGCTCGGCGAGGCGCCCTGCCGGGACGAGCGTCCCGGCCGGAGCCGCGTCGGGGACCTTCGCCGGGGGTGTGACGGCCGCCACGGGGCCGGTCGGCGCCCGGTCCGGCTTCGCGGCGGGCGGGCCTTCGCTCCGGCGCGTCTCGTCGGGCTTTCGCGGCGCGCGGGCCATCGGCTTGCGCTCGGAGGCCGGGGTGGGGGAGGTAGGCACCTTGCGGATCCAGATGCCGCGCTCGCTGCCCTGGCGCACGAGTTCGTAGACGCCGGCCTCGATCGCCTCGCGCACCGCGGTCTGCACCGCCTCCTGGATGCTGCCGGAGACCTGGGCGTCGAGGACGCGGCGGTCGAGCACGCGGGTGACGCTGGCATTGGCGCCCGCCGTCACGATCGGGCGCGAGGCGTTGATCGAGGTGACGACGACGCCGTCGCGCACCCGCACCAGGCGCAGGTTGACGGTGACGAGGTCCTTGCTCGAGGAGAGCCCGCCGCCGTAGCCGGCGTAGAGTACGTTGGCGGCGACTGCCTGGGTCGGCGAGTCGTAGGAGACGACGCCGCCGGTGACGATGTACTCGGCGAACTTGAGCGGGTCGATCAGGTCCTTGGGGTCGCGCTTGAGGAAGGCGTAGGTGTCCTGGATCAGCTTGCGCTCGCGCAGCAGGCTGTCGAGGTAGCCGCGCTCGACCACGTTGAACCAGCAGCCCTGGCCGGCGGTCTTGAGCGCGTCGACCAGGATCGCCGAGGCGCCCTGGGTGATGGCGCGGGAGAATTCCGGGAAGCCGACCCGGGCCGACGACTTGTTCTGCCCCGTCAGGTCCTGGAAGTCGTAGACGGCGACGTTGAGCGGCGCCGCGGGGGCCGGCGGCAGGCCGGCCAGCTCCTGGCCCGTCGCGGTCAGGGTGCCGGTCACCGGGCGGATTCCGAGCGAGCCGGTATAGTCGTAGCGCGCGCAGGCCCCCAGCAGCGACGGCAGGCCGAGGAGCGCCAGTCCGAGGGCGAGGGAGCGCATCCGTCTCATCACGATCGACCTCGCGCCGTTCCGGCGTCACGATGAAATCTCTCCCATGGTTAATTCAACAGTAGGATTAATTTATCATGAAACGTGAGGACGCGATGGATCGTTGATGCAGCGCGGCGCCCGTCCGGGTCGAGCCCGGATCGAGGCAAGGTGGCCTGGCAGTTTACGGTTCGTTCATCTTCGGGAGAAGTCCATGTCGTCGCACGGACCGCTGGTGTTCCACTTGACCGCGCTCACCCTGGCGGCACTCGCCGCGACGGGAGCCGCCGCGCAGGCCGTGCCGGCGACGAACGACATCGCGTCCTGCACGCTGATCGCCGATCCGACGGCGCAACGGCTGTGCCTGGAGAGCGCGCGCCAGTCGCGGCCGGCCGCCACCTTCGATCCCACCGCGCAGAAGCAGCGCGCCGAGCGCCGCCCGCCGCCCGGCCGCGACGCCCTGAGTCCGGCGGCCAATCCCGCGGCCAAGCCCAAGCCGACCGGCGACAAGCCCGCTGCCGCGACCCCGGAGAGCTACCGGGAGACGAAGTGGCGGCTGCAGATTCCCTGAGCGGACCGCTCGCCGTCACGCGTTCTCCGCATCGCTCCACCGTGTGAAGCCGAAGGCCTCACCGCGCGGGCTTGCGACACGGGATCCGGAAGCAATCGTCCGGACCTCGCATCACTCCGCCGAGGCGTCGACGGTCAGCCGGTCGAAGATCTTGCCCGGGCTCGGGGCGGTGCTGAAATCCATCAGCCCGAGGCCGGCCGGATCCTTGGCGGCGGCGTTGACCGTGAGGCGGCCGGGCTTGGTGACGAAGTGCGACACCGCCTGTCCCAGCGCCTTGGCCGAGGCCGAGCCGCCGAGGACCGCCGGGATCCCCAGCATCGCCGCGGTGCCGTACTCGCGCTGCAACTCCTCGGGCTTGAGGCTCTGCGCCTTGGCCTGCTGATCGACGAAGCGCTGGAACAGGCCGCCATTCTCAAGCGTGAGGCCCAGGGTCTTGGCGCTGGCGCCGAGCAGCGCCAGGGAGGAGACCATCGGCTCGGGGTCGAACACCTCCTTGCCGATCCCGCCGATCGTGCCGGTGATCCGGGCGGTGCCCATGTCCTTGCCGGTGAGGGTCACGTCCTTGACGGTGACCTCCCGGGCGGCCTCGTCCCAGCGGGTGTCGGCGGTGCCGGAGAGGTCGAGGCTGGTATAGCCGAGCCCGGCGAGGTCGGCGAGCAAGGGCGCCGTGGTGCCGGGCGGGATCGCGCAGGTGAGTCCGTCGAAGGCGAGCCGCGTGGCAGTCGGCACGCCGTCGCGCGGGTCGCTCATCGCCAGGTCGGCGTTACGAAGGGCGAAGCGCACGGGCCCGGAGGCGGCCAGCGGATCCTGGGCCGAGGGCTGGGCCGGCAGGTCGACGTCGAGCGCCTCCAGGGCGATGCGGCCGAGCCCCGGGGCGTAGCGGCGCAGCTCGGCCTGGTCGATCGGACCGGCGGCGGCGCGGCGCAGGCCCTCCAGCACCGGCTTGAGCGACAGGCCCGAGAGGGTCAGGCCCTTGAGGGAGACGCGGCCGGCCGCGGCGTCGACCGCCAGGCCCTCGGCCCGCATCCGGCCGGCCCCGTCCTCGATACCATAGGTCGCGCGCGCGAGGCTCGCCTGGACCGGGTTCGGCTTCGGGCCGCCGCCCGGCGCCGCGAAGGTGACGCCGCTGATCTCGAGGCCCCCGACGCCGATCCCGTCGAGCAGGTCGGCGGCGAGGCCCGACAGGCGCGAGCGCTCCGGCCCCTCCTCCGCCTTGCCGGCGCCCTCGGCCAACGCCCGTACCGATTCGGCCCACGGGATCGTGGTCGGCCGGCCGGTGAGGTCGCGGGCGTCGATACGGGCGATGCGCAACGCCGCCCCGTCGGGGTTGGTGAGCGCGATGTCTTCGGCGGTGACGCCGCCGTAGATCCGGATCGGCGCCGCGTCCGGCCCGCCGGGCTCGGTGAACAGGCGCACGAGGCCCGGCAGGTCGATCTCGCGGGCGCTCAGGCGGCCATAGGCGCCGGCGGCGTCGGGGCCCGGTCCCTCGACCGTCAGGGTGGCGCCCCCGGCCTCCAGCGTGCCGATCCGGCCCGCCGCGACGTCCCGGGCGACGACGTCGTGGTAAACCGCGACCTGGACGCGCCCGCCGGCCGGCTGCTCGACGCGCAGCACCGGGATCACGATCTCGCGGGCGGAGAGCCTCTCGAGGCGGGTCCGCCACGGCGCGGGGCCGGCGGGATCGAGAGCCGCCCGCGCCTCGTCCCGCGACAGGGCGGTGCCGCGCAGCTCGACCTTCGGCGCCTTCAGGGTGATCGGTCCGAGCGGCAGCACGACCTCGTCGAGGGCGACCGTGGCGCCCTGGGGCGCGAGGCCCTGGGCCGCGGCGTCCTGGGTCGGGGTACTCGGGGGATTGGGGGCCGGGGCGCCGGGGGTCGGGGTGCCCTGGGCCAGCACGGGGCCGCCGAGCAGCGCCGCGCAGGCGAGGGCGCCGAGCGCGGCCCGGGCCACGCCCGTTGTGGAGAAGCGGGTCATGGCGGAGCGTCCCGGATCGTCGAGAGGGAGATTACAGGGAGAACGAGGTACCGCAGCCGCAGGAGGCGGTGGCCTGCGGGTTCTCGATCTTGAACGACTGGCCGATCAGGTCGTTGACGAAGTCGATCGTCGCGCCCTCCATGTACGGGAGCGAGGTCGGATCGACCAGCACCGTGGCGCCGTCGCGCTCCACCGCGAGGTCGTCGGCGGTGCGGTCCTTGGCGATGTCGAAGGCGTACTGGAACCCGGAGCAGCCGCCGCCATTCACGCTGATGCGCAGCATCGAGCCGGGGGGCTCGGCACCCATGATCTCGTTGATGCGGCGGGCGGCGCGGGACGTCAGGGTGATCGGGGTCATCGACGGCTTCTCGGGTGGGGGTCCGGCGTGCGAAGGCAACATAAGAATGCAGGCCGTGAGCCGCAACTGCGGCGCAGGGCCGAGATCGGACGACGTGCGCCGCGGCGCAGGGTTGGCAGGTGAGGGGGCTGGACGGTGAGACGGACAGGCGAGCGCTGGCGGGCCCCCTACGGCAGCGATCCGTTCGCGTCGCGCGGACGGCTGATCCCCGAAGGCCCCTCGCCGACCCGCACCGACTTCCAGCGCGACCGCGACCGGATCGTGCACTCGGCGGCCTTCCGGCGCCTCAAGCACAAGACGCAAGTGTTCGTCCACCACGAGGGCGACCATTACCGCACCCGCCTGACCCACACCCTGGAGGTGAGCCAGATCGCCCGCGCGCTCGCCCGCGCCCTCGGCCTCGACGAGGACCTGGCCGAGGCCCTGGCGCTCGCCCACGACCTCGGCCACACCTGCTTCGGCCATACCGGCGAGGACGCGCTGCACGCCTGCATGGCCGACCACGGCGGCTTCGACCACAACGCCCAGGCCCTGCGCCTGGTGACCCGGCTGGAGCGGCGCTACGCCACCTTCGACGGGCTCAACCTGACCTGGGAGACGCTGGAGGGGCTGGTCAAGCACAACGGCCCGCTCCTGACCCGGGACGGCCGGCCGACGCCGCACTACGCGGAGGGCGGCATCCCGGTGGCGATCACCGAGTATAACGCCCAGAACGACCTGGAGCTCGCGACCTTCGCCGGCCCCGAGGCGCAGGTCGCGGCGCTCGCCGACGACATCGCCTACGACGCCCACGACCTCGACGACGGCTTGCGGGCCGACCTCTTCGCCCTCGACGACCTCATGGAGGTGCCGTTCCTCGCCGGCCTCCTCGACGAGATCCGGAGCGCCTATCCGGGCCTCGAGCGCTCGCGGGTGGTGCACGAGCTCGCCCGCCGGGTCATCACCCGCTTCGTCGAGGACGTGATCGCCGAGGCCGAGCGGCGCCTCCTCGCCCTGCAGCCCGCGGACGCCGCCGCGATCCGCCACGCCGCGGCGCCGGTGGTCGCCTTCTCCGAGCCGATGGCGGCGGCCGACCGGGACATCAAGACCTTCCTGTTCGCCCGGATGTACCGCCATCCCGACGTGATGGCGGTGCGCCGGCGCGCCGCCTCGATCGTCGAGGACCTGTTCTGCACCTTCCGGCGCGACCCGACCCGGATGCCCGAGGAGTGGAGCGCCGGCCTCGCCAGCCCCGACGATCCCCGCACCCCGCGCCGCGTCGCCGACTTCATCGCCGGCATGACCGACAACTACGCGGTGAGCCAGCACCGCCGGCTGTTTTCCGAGACGCCGGACCTGCACTGGGTGATCTGGCCGGGGGTCGAGAGGTAGGGGTTCGCGAACGCGTCCCGACCCGCACTGCCATCCGCAGGGTCGTTCCGGGCTCCGCCCTCCCGGCCCCGGAACGACACGGGCGGCCGTCGGGGCCGACGAGGACTTCCGACAGGCTCCTGGATGGGCTCCGGCGCCCATCACCCCTTCGCGATCACCTTCTGCAGGCACACCGCGTTGGTGTCGCGATAGCCCAGGTGATCGTAGAAGCCGAGCACGCCGTCGTTCTCCCGGCGCACCAGCAGCTGCACCTTCCAGACGCCGCGCGCCGCCAGCCAGGCCTCCGCCGCCTCGACCATCCGCCGGCCGAGCCCGCTGCCCTGCTGCCCGGGCGCCACCGCGACGTAGTAGAGCCACCCCCGGTGCCCGTCCTCGCCGGCCATCGCGCTGGCGAGGATGCGCCCGTCCGCCTCCGCCACCAAGACGGTGCCGTGCGGGCCGCGCCGGGCGAAGGCGATGTCGGTGGCCGGGTCGTTCCAGGGCCGCGCCACGCCGGAATCGTGCCACAGGGCGATCACTGCCGGCACGTCGGCATCCTCGATCTCGCGGATCGTCGGGGTCATGTCGGGACAGAAATCCGGGCGGAGGGGAGGGGGCGGAGCCCCCAGGGCAGGTCGAGTGCCTGAACTATCGAGATCACAGGGCTTTCTCTCCTTGATGTTGGGGATGACGCAGGGAGGCCTGTGTCGCGAGACCCACCCTGATGCCCCCTCCCGGGCTCCGGCGGACGGCCCGACCAAGTGCACCTCACAAAACTCCCGGTCACTGGCGTCGCTCGATGTGGCGGCGCCAGCGCAGCGGGAGTTTTGTGAGAGACACCAAGCTCGGGGAGAGCCTGAACACCACCGATCCTCCGGAAGCGGAGCGGGGGACGGTAGAGATGATCGAGCGCGTTCGTGCTCGCCGACCACATGGACCGGATCGACACGAGCCCGGCCACGAGGCTGGCCGGATGGTCGCCGCCGAGGCTCCGGGTGAGCAGACTCCTCTCAATCGCTCTCGTGGATCGGTGGTTCGAGGAACGGTCTGACATGTCCCTCGGGGACCGGGAGGAATCAAGCGGGCTCCTGGCATCCTGACGCGCTCAAAGAGCGAGGAGAGGCACCGATCTCAGACGGCGGGGGTCGCGCGGCCATGCCGGTACCGCCGAGCGGCGGTAAAGAGTAAAAATTGGATGACGCAGCGATCCGTCGTTGCGGAGCATTTCATACCAAAAAATTTGAAAGCTTTAACGAGATATTAGTGACGGTTTCCGCAGGTGAGTTTCAAGATATTCAAGGTGCAAGTCATGACGATGTCCGATCGCAGGCCGGCGCCGATGCAGGCCTCCGCTCTCGCGCGGTTCCGCGACGATCGGCGTGGCGTCGTGGCGCCCATCGTCGCCATCACGATCATGCCGCTCATCTTCCTGTCGGGCGCGGCGATCGACTAGTCGCTCTGCACGAGATCCAAGGCCGGATTGCAGAAGGCGCTCGATGCCGCGCTCCTCGCTGCGGCTAAGAAGGACAATTCCGACGCGGCAGCTTTCAAGAGCAGTGTCGACTCGCTCTTCCACCGGTCGACGTCCAACACCACCGTCTCGCGTGTCCAGCAGGCGGATGGAGGCTACAAGTACACTGGCGCGGCCACCGCCACCGTGTCCACCCCCTTCATGGCGCTCGCCGGCATCAAGACAGTCGATGTCACGGCAAACGCGGAGGCGACGACACCGGGACAGATCACGACCGTGAAGTTGACGCCGACCAAGACCACCGGCGCGTATTCGAAGGACATCTTCATCTGGACGAAGGACGCACAGGGCAAGGTGACGAGCCGCCAGACGATCATCACCTATCGATATAAATCATCCAATGGCACGAAGACTACGAGCCCTGCGCTCAATTCGAGTTCGACGACGTTCACGGTGTCCACCCACGCCAAGTTCGGGCTGGGACTGGTAGTTTATGAAGACTACCTGAAATATTCGGGTGCGCTGGTCAACCCGAAGGAAAAATGGAGCGATGCGCCGAACGTCGACACCTTCGTGCGTCAGACGGGCCAGTGTACGGACCCGGGCGGCATGACGTTCAACTGGGAAGACGGTGGCGATCAGAACTTCGCCGATTTCGTCTACACGATGACCTGCACGGTCGGCGTGGCGCCCGACGCCGTCATCCGGCTATCCAAGTAGAAGGCTTGCGTTCCGGGTCGAAGGCCTGGCGATCGAACCGCAGATGACGCTGGACACGGTTCATCCGGGGGGCTGAACGACCTTGCCGCCGGCGATGCATCTCGGCGAACATCATCGCATCGAGGGGCTGGACGTAAGGCCCCGGCTCAGGGCTGGAAGCTCGCGGGAACGCGACCGTCATCGCACCCAGCGGGGAGCATCCAGGGGGAGGCAGCGCCGTCCTGGCGGTCGCCGGGTCCCTGTCGCCAATCGTGTTTGGGGATCAGACGAACTGGCGGAGAGAGAGGGATATTAACTGCGCTGACAAATAAGGAGAAATTTACGTGCTGTCGCCGTCACCCCACCATCCATCCCATCCGACGTATTTCCATCCGCTCAATCGGCTGGAGCGCCTGTTCAACCGGCAGCCCCGCGGGCTCTACCCCCGCGATAGCATCTGGACCGTGCCGGCGTTGCACAAGCCCTTTATGACAGGGCGGATGAAGCTGCGGCTAGAGCGGATCCCCGCCGACATCGTCGGAGAGGTGCTGGCGCGCGGGATGCGCGGAGGTTCGCGCGAGAGCGAAGAGCACGTCGTACTCAAGCGGGTCGGGCGCGAATGGATGCGCCGATGCGGCGCGCTGGACGCCGCCGAGGAGAAGGAAGCCCCGTCCGGCCGCGCCGATGTCTATAGCGCCGAACACGCCTGGATTATTGAGGTGGGCATGACCGCATTTGGGCGGGTGCTGAGCGCGTGGGAACAGGCAGGGCTCAACGAAGAGCCGGCCCACCGCTTCACGCTGCTACCCTTTCAGGCGCTCACCTGGGCCGACGAGACGCCGCGCGCCGTGCTGGCGGTTGATGTGTCGTGCGATGCGGCTTTGCCGGGAGAACTATGGGCAACCCGGTGGGATGGCATGAAGCGAGCATCAGAGACCATGTGGGATCGAATGTCCGCCCCCTCCAGCGAACAGCGCTTGGCCCTGGATGGAGGGGTGGTGTGATGAGCGAGTTCTACATCATCGATTTGCGGCCCGAATGGACGCGCAATCCTTGCATCACCCTCTGGCGACCGGACGCCTGCGGTTACGCCTACCCGCTCGCATGGGCCGGTCGATACAGCAAGGAAGAGGTTGAGAAGCGCGGCGGCTACTACGACCAAAAGGGCAAGCGGTACTGGCAGCGGTTCGCGGTTCCTTGCGATGTCGTCGAGAAATTAGCCGCCCCACTGGACACGAAGATTGTCGATTGCTGGAAGGAGGGCCCCCACCTCCTCAACACTGGCAAGAACCGCATGGCCCTGCGCCGAGCGCGGTATGTGCCATCGGAGAGGGCAGCCTCTCCCGCCTCCTCCGATAGGGGAGGGCTGTGAGATGAGCGATCTCCCCACCCGCCTCCGCGCCATAGCCGATCTTTACGACCATCGGACGGCTGGGCTTATGCGAGATGCTGCGGATGAAATTGAAAGCTTGCGCGCAGTGCCTTTAGCGGCGCTTGATACCGAGACGATCGTGAGTGTCGCTCAGGTCCAAGCGCTCGCCGATGCCATGTGGCAGGTGCTCGACGACATGGGCGCCGACAGCCGCTCGGTCTGCCTGGCCACTAAGGCCCGCGCTAGGGTCGCCTATCAGGCGTTCCGGTTCGTCAACGACGACGGCGACGATGGCCTAGACATGCCGCTGAGCGAGGCCGAAGCGATCCTGACAGAGATAGACGCTCCCGCCTCCTCCCCGATCGTCAAGACGGAGACCTCCTAACCCCCCTCTGTAGGGGAGGGTGGGGGAGGCTTGGGTTTGGTTTTCGGCTTGGAGATAGGCTGAGAGGGTGCGCCAGCTTCGTATGGCGGCAGCTCGTCGGCTGAGATCCCGCGCAGGACCATTAGGCGCAGCAGGCGGCCGATAGCTACCGGCACCGGTGGCTGACCCCGCTCCCAGTCAGCAAGCGTCACCCGATGCACCCCGAGCATCTGCGCGGCCTCTGACTGCGTGAGGCCGAGGGCTTTTCGATGCTGCTTGAACTCGGCGGGGCACATAGGGACGTAGGGCGGGATAACGACGCCCTTAGAATGGCCGCCCCTAGCCCGGGGTGGCGCCCGTTCTCCGCGAGCCACGGCCTCGGTCGCGGCGACAACTGCAACCCAGGCCGCCTCCTCAGTCACTGAGAACCACTCGCCGTCCTCTTGGGCTTCGCGCAAGAGCCAGTGCGCATAGGCTTCGATTGCCCCCGCATCGGCCTCAGGCTCCTCGCTCGTTCGCACGAGGGAAAGTCGCTTTGGGGATGCCGTCTGCAACTGCCGTAGGCGCTTCTGCGGACTCGTGGACAGCCCGACCTTATGCGCCCCAGCGCCATCCGCAATGACATACAGGTAGGCTGGCTTAGCGCTTCCCATCGCGGCGCTCCTCATCGTCAAGCGCCATCTCACAGAGTTTACGTATCGCCGCGGACACGTTGAGCACCGGCCGCTGAACTGCCCGCCACTCCTCCACCCGGTCAAGGAACGACTCGGGTGCCACCAACTGCACACGCTTCGTCTTGCTCGCCTCGTCCAATCGCTTTCGCGCCATCCGCCTGCCCGGGTCACTTTTCTCGACGCGGATCATTACAGCCCTCTTGCGTATCGTGCCAATGGTGTGTAACTTACACCTCATACAGCGACGAAGCAAGACATCAGAGACGGAGCCACACCGATGACCACCACGACCACCGCCCAGACCAAGCCGCAGGTCGACAAGCTGGCCGACGCCGCCCCCGACATGGCGGCCATCCTCCGCGAGATCGTGGAGCAGCACGGCGCCAAGCTGCCGGTCGATGTGGCCTCGCGGGCGATGGCGGCACTTATCAAGGCGGGGGCTGTCTGAGGGGCCTAGCCCCTCCACCCCCTACAGCGACGAAGCAAGACATCAGAGATGGAGACGAACACATGGTTCTCCGGATTTGGCTGTGGGATCGGGGCATGAGGCATGGTATCCTAGATCCGGATTTGGTTGTGGGATTTCGTGATGTCTCAGCGCGTGATTTCCTGGTTTTCGTGCGGCGCGGCCTCTGCCGTCGCCACGAAGCTTACCCTCGCAGATGCCGGGACGCGCGAGGTTGTGGTCGCCTACTGCGAGACCGGCTCGGAGCACCCGAGCAACCACACCTTCCTGAAAGAGTGCGAGCGCTGGTTCGGGAAAGTCGTCTTCCCGATCCGAAACCTCAACTTCCAAGACACCTGGGACGTCTGGGAAAGCGAAAGCTATCTCGCGGGCAACAATGGGGCCCCGTGCACACGGGAACTGAAAGTCGTGCCCCGACTGGAATTCCAGCGTCCAAGTGATATCCACGTGTTCGGGTACACGGCGGATAAGACTGATATTACGCGAGCAAAGCGGCTCCGTGAGAACTATCCAGAATTGAAGATTGTTACTCCGCTGATCGATCGGGGTATCAACAAGGAAGCGTGCATTGCTATGATCGAGCGAGCAGGCTTGCCTGTGCCGCCGATGTACATGCTCGGCTTTCAAAACAACAACTGCATTCCTTGCTCGAAGGCTACCAGCCCGAACTATTGGGCCCTGGTACGTCAGCGGTTCCCCAACGAGTTCGACCGCATGGTGGCCCTGTCGCGCAAGCTCGGCGTCAGGCTGTGCCGGATCAACGGAGAGCGGGCGTTCATCGACGAGATCCCCGCCGATTGGCCGACCACCAACCCGATCCAGCCATCGTGTGATTTTCTTTGCGCGCTCGCAGAGCAAGATATGGCGGAGGCACACTGACACATGCCGAACAAGAGTATGCCCACTATCCAATTCAACATCTACATGGCAGGTGATCTTTCGCAAGCAAAGCAGGTTTGTAGAGAATTTTGCATGGAGGTCGGCCTCTGCGTGCATGTCGAGGCTGTCAGTTTTATTTACACTGGCGGCGAGGAGGCGGGATTTCGCGTTGGATTGATTAACTACCCGCGCTTCCCAGATACGGAAAGGGGCCTTCGAGACACGGCGCATCTGTTGGCTGACAAGCTCCGCGCTCGCTTGTGCCAGCACTCCTACTCTGTCGTTGGCCCGACCAGCACGGAGTGGTCGAGCCTCAGAGAGTCCACATCCTAATCCGGATCTGCCAGGGTGGCCCCCGACCAGGGGGCCCACTTGCTGAACGCGTTGCTCTTCAAACACTGGACCGTCGAGGACGAGTTCGACGTGACCCCGAGCAGCTACACCTTCCGCGCGCGCTGCGATTTGGAGCCGGAGAACTGCCCGAAGTGCGGTTCCCTCCGAAAACCCTATCGACATGGGACAGTCGTAGGGCGCTACCGCGACGCGCCTATGCACGGGAAGCACGTTATGATCGTCGTGGCGGCCGCACGATACCAGTGCCAGGACTGTAAGGCCACGTTCACGCAACACCTTCCTGAGATGCATCCCGACCGAGACATGACCCGGAGGTGCTTCGACTTCGTCCAGGATGCCGGTCTGCGTCGGCCCTACACAACCGTTGCGGCAGAGGTGGGCTTCAAGAGCGACAAGTCCGTATCGGAGATCTGCAAGCCTTACCTGAACTGGCTGCTGGAAGGCCACCACGTCTACGCACCCGTCGTCATGGGGCTCGACGAGACGAAGCTGGACGGTGTTCTGCGCACGGTCGTCACAGACATCGGCGAGCGCCGGGTGATCGAGGTGCTGCCTGACGACACCGGGGCGACGCTGGCGAAGTGGCTGGTCCGCCTGCCTCACCGCGAGCACATCGCCGTTGTGACCATGGACATGAAGGCCGCGTATCGGAAGGTGGTGACCGAAGTACTCCCCACGTCGTTCATAGTCGCCGACAAGTTCCACGTCCTGCGAATGGCTAACAAGCGCCTGGATGAGTTCCGAGCCAGCGTGAAGACTGCGCACGAGATCACGCGTAAGGAGGCGCGCCTCGCTGGGAAGCGTGTGCCGAAGAAATTGAAGTACAAGTGGTCGGATAGACGCGTTCTCCACATGTCGCCTGAGGCTCGCGAGAAGCTGAAGCCCATGAAGCGGATGATGTTCGAGGCGACGCTGGCGAACGACCCTGCGCTTGCGGCTGTCTGGAGCACGAAGGAGCGGTTCTACGAGATCTGGAATGCAAATGACCGGGAGGAGGCATGGAAGCGGTTCGAGGAGTGGAAGAGCACGATCCCTCCAGAGGCCGCACCGCACTACGTTCCGGTCGCCAAGACGATCGACAACTGGCAGACGGAAGTCTTCAATTACTTCGATAACCAGTACACGAATGCCTACGCTGAAGCCGCGAACCGGCTCATCAAGGTAATCAACCGGCGAGGCCACGGATACCGGTTTCAGGGTATCCGGGCGCGAGCCATCCACATGACTAAGGACAGGCCGGATGACCACTTCGTCTGCGAGGACTGCCTGGGTAGGTTCCCCGTCGACCAGCGCCGCGAGGTGCCGACGAGGTTCGACAACCTGCGGCCATTCCAGGTCTGCGCGGGGTGCCAGCCCACCCTCTACGGCTTCGTGGGTCTGCGCACCCTCATTCATGGGCGGCTTTCCACGCCCAAATCCGGATAGCCGAAGTTCCGCCGCCGTTCGTGCTGAATGGATTGTCGGACGGGGCCCGATACCCGTCGGATTGGGAACGCGGGAAAGCGGAGCAGCGCCGCCTCGGCCTAGAGGCTGTTCCGCCTAGATCGGAGTGCGAGTCGGGCGCTGGCCTGTGGGAACTGATCCGAGAAGGCATAAAGTCTGGCCGGCAGGACGCGCCAGCGGAGTAAGGGGGGAGAGGATGAGCCTTCGTCTGAGGTTCCTTGTACTGACAGGGATGCTCGTATCCGCCGCCCCGAGTTTTGCTGAGGAGCAGACGGCGTGTGCACCTGAGTTCTGGGGCGACGGCAAACACGATGACACCGCAGGGGTGATTGCCATGGCCTTTGACAAGCCAGTGCGCAACATGAGCAAATCGGCCTCTCGCGATAAAGGATATTGGATTATTCGCGGGGCAAGCATTATAATTCTAAGAACAATATATTTAAATACCTCGAAGAGGTTTGAAGTTTATGATAGCGAGATATCTGTTACCGATGAAGGGCTTATTGATTTGACAGGCAAAAGAGAAAATACCAATCAGGATGGATGTGAGGCTGTTTCGTGAGCCCCATCCCCCACCTCGCTCTCACCTCCCTCCTAGTCCTATCCTGTGCCTGGGGTGCGGTGGTGTGGTCGAGGCGGGTGGCGAGACGGTTGGATGAGAGGAGACGGTGATGAGCGAAGAAGCTCTTAAAAAGGAAATCGCGACCCTAACGAAGCGGGTTGCGCAGCTTGAGGCCGATTTGCGTGCTGAGCGCGGCGAGCAAACCCCGGGGGAAATCATGGTCAGGCGCTATGGGACTGACACGACATCGCCCAAGACCCTTCATCTTCGCCTGAGCATCGCAGATTTCGAGTTGATGGGCGGGGGTGAGCGCTTCATTGACTATCTGCTCGGAGGCGCCAAGCACCACCTCATGGGCGAAATAGAGCGCAGGAAGAAGGCGGAGGTATGACCCACCCTCCCACCGATCCCCCCCCCTCGCCAGCAGCGCACGCGGGCCAAGCCAAGCTGCTGTGTCTTTCCGGTCATCGACACGCGGGCAGAATGTGGCTCTTTTGTGAGCCACCACGCGGGGGCGGCTATGGTCAGATGGTGGGTAGCGGCGATCATGGCCGCGTGGTCAATCGCGGCGCACAGCCAGGCGCTCACCTACGCCCCGTTCACAGACGTAGTGCCTGATAGCGTGAGAGACGCGCTCGGCGGCGGTCGCCTCCTGAGCGGCGTTCCCGTCAATCCGAGCGTGGATTACGTGAACCTGTCCCGGATCCCGCAGCGCTTCAGCGAAACGACCGGCTTCGGCTACGTCTCTGTCGGCGACTTGGCGCTAGCCCTTGCGCCGCAGCAGGCAGGCCCCTCAAGCCTCGCTCTCGTGACCATCGCGAACCGGATGCAGCGCAACGCCGATCGGTTCCGAGAGGGCATAGCGCTTGCCGGTGCCGTGAACGTCATAGCGCCGAACCCAGGCGACAGGTTCGCCGTCTCGGTCGGCGGCGCCGGCTACGATGGCACGGGCGCTGGCTCGGTGGCGTTCTCGATGCGGATCTCGGACGATACGCTGGCCTATGTCGGTTATGCCCGCGGCCCGACGCAATCGCTGGTCAAGGGCGGCATCGGAATGTCGTTCAGGTGATCGGGCGCGAAAAAGCCCCGCGCGGCGGGTGCCGGCGGGGCTGAAGGGCGTCTCGGGAGAGTAGGAACGGTCACTGAGGCGGCTTCGCCCGCGGTGACATGGGCTTGGCGTGTTCGGCCGAAAATCGCTCCATGAACCGCTTGTACATGCGCTCCTCGTCGTCCTCTTTCTGCTCCCGAAGCTCGCGACCTTCCAGAAGCTCGACAAGCCGCGTCAGGACCGCCGTTTGCAACTGGACAGCCTCGGTCATGGCGTCGAACGAGGCTCGATCAGCGAGCGCCCCACCGACCGCGATTGCCGTAGACCTGCCCTCAGGCTCACCTCTGCGCCCTTTGGCTACCTCGGTTTTGTGTGCGAGGTAGGCGATAGCAACTGCCCCGACGCCCGTTGCTCCGAACAACGCGCCGAGACCCTGCACCAGCTCCTCAACGGTCATACCCTCTCACCTCGGCCTTGGGGCTCGTCAGCCAGACATTCCGGAAGGCCCGAGTGTGGTAGGCGTCACCCGCAGCTCGCCAGAGGCAAATCCCCTCGAACACAATGAACAGAGGATACCAAGCGAAGCCCGCGGCCGGGTTCGCCTGAGGGGTTGAAAGGAAAAGGAAAGAGAGCGTCACCCACCAGAACATGCCGAGAAATGCGCATAGAGCGCGGATCAGGGGTGTTCTGTAATGGCTGCCGTTGATGTAGAGCGCGACGCATCGAATGGCGCCGATCGCAATGCTCCAGGCGCCCCAGACGTTCTCCCCGGCCAACTCCCGAAGGATGGCGTATTGGGGCGCCTCGAAAGTGCGCCAGAGCGGCACGAGCAACCACGCGCCCCAAGCAATCATCATGCCAGCGAAGAGCCATTCGGTCAGCCGATCGCCGCTGTGGCCGTATCTTGCGAACTTCACGCCATCCTCCGCGATTTGGACGATTGGCAGTGTGCTCGGAAGGCCGCGCTCGGGCGCGTCAACCGTAGGCTCAGGCATCCGCGGTGCTTTTTGACTCGACACGCATCCATTTCGCCGCCCGTATGGCCGAAGCCTCTGGGGCGTCCCGATTTGACGCTTCTGGGGGTTAGGGGGCTGGTCGTCGCTCCGCCAAGATAGGCGACCGGCCCCCGCACGCTTCGTTTGGCTACCGCCCCGGCTTCCAGCCGCAGAGGCGAGCGCCTTCCTCCAAAATCCGCAGGTACTTCCGCCGGTCGGGAGGCGTCAGCCCATCGACGCTGGCCCGGCTGAACCTCACGTCTTCCAGGCGATGGGTGCGGCACCATACGTCTGCCTGTTCGGGCGTGCAGGCCCCGACGAGCGGCAGGCCGATCGCGGCCACGAGAACGAGACGCTTCACGGCTTCTTCTCCTCCGGAGGTATCCATTGGTCGAGGCGACGCCGCACCTCGTCGTCGGTCATGCCGTCAACTTGCGCCTGCGTCTCGCGCGTGCGCTCGGCCACCTTGTCGTTCGCGGCGTCCTGGCGCCCCTTCTCGGATGCGGCGCCGCGGCGGTAGATCTGACTGGCCGTCAGCGCGAGCGCGATGGCGCCCAGCGCCTCGACGGCTACTTTCAGCGAGCGGGTGACGTATGCCGACGCCAGCATGGCGACGATCACGGCCGTGGCGCCGAGCACCCACGGCCAATAATCCCGGACGAAGCCCCAGGCCGTCCATAGCTCGAACATCAGACCTGACCCTGATCCGGCACGGTAACCGTCTTCGGCGGGTCCAGCACAATCGGCTTGACGCCGTAGGCGCGCAGCAGGATCGTCGCGACGTTGACGATGACGGTCCACATGAGCGCCTGCGTCGGCGAGACGATCGACGCCAGGTTGACCGTCTGCAAGTAGCCGAGCACGAGCAGGATGGCCGAGGCGGTCGCGCTGATGACGTTGAGCGCCGTCGTCTTCCACGCCACCCGCAACGCAGCAGCCGGTTTGACCCTGGTCGCGAGCGCGTCATCGGTGACAGCGACGGCCTTCACGGTGTCAGCCATCAGCGCACCCCCACCGCAATGCCGGCAACGAATGCCGCTACGATCGCCGCCAGGGCCACCACAGTGGCCGTTCGGGCATGGGCCGCGGTCCAGGTCCAGACGAAGTGCAAGCCGCCCTTGGCTGCCTGAGAGGCGAGCGTCGTCGCCTGCGCCTCTGCGCTCTTGAGATCCATGATGTCCTCTGAGGTGTCAGGTGTGGAAGTAGCGGCGCACGGCCTCGGGGAGCCACGCACTCCAGCCCGAGGCGCCGCCATTGACCGGGACGGGCGCGAGGGGGCTGCCAGGCGCGGGGAGCGGCGCCACGTCGATCGGGCTGTCCGGGATCTTCGTCGTCACAGCGCCCGGCTTGTGGCCGGCGGCAAGCAGCGCAGCCTTGAACGCCCTATGAGCGGAGGCGATCGTATCGCCGTTCGCCTCTACGTCGCCGTTGACCATGGCGCGGGCGTCGCGGGCGAGTTCCTTGCCAGGACCGAAATAGTCGGACAGCTTCTTGCCCGTGTACCAGCCCTCTGACAGGCCGACGAAGAGCATGGCGGCCGAGATGTCCGGATCCAGCATGAGGCTCGGCGTTGCCTCGAGATCCTGGCCGGGCGAGAGGTAGCCGAGGGCCAGCAGGCGTTTCGTGGCTCGCTTGGCATTGTCTCTGCCGGTGGCCTGGATCAGGCCCATGCCGCGAAAGCGCCAGCCGTCGCCTGGCTGCGAGTTGCCCATCCGGCCGCTGTAGACGTAGTTCGCCAGCAGTTCGGGGTTACGGACGTAGGGCTTGGCCGCTGCCTCGCTCGCGAACCGCTTAGGCCACACCTCGCGGATGCGAGCCGCAGTCGTATAGTTCAGGTTTTCGATCCGGGGGAGCATGGCGCCACCGGTTTCGTGCCAACATTCTGCGAAGCAGTGCGCGAGACCGGCCGTACCCATGTCGGGCGGGGCCATGTCCAGCAGCGCGTTCATGCCGTCCACCTGGGACTGTGCGAGAGAACCGCCGAACGGAGCCTTGCGGACAGACGCAAAGAAGCCAAGGCGTTCAAGGTTCGCGGCCATAGGATCTCCGGATTGTCAGGGCTTAGTTTGGCGCGTAAGTGCCGGTCAGAGAACCCGAGGGCTTGACCAGTGCGGCGCCGTTGAAAGCGTTTGCAACGATGTAATGGTTCTGATTGTCATTTTGGATTTGCACCAGCGTGACATTGTTGCCGGGAATTCTGATCCATCGACTACCCACCATGTGCACCAAGCCCGCCGTCTGCTGAACGATCGGGTTGTTGCGGGTGCCGGCGTTCTGGGTCGGATCGGTCGTGAACATGATTGAGTTGAGCATCGTCGTGCCGCCCGCCGCGAGCACAGCGACGGAGTCGAACAGGTCCTGAATGGAGCCGCCCGCGGCGCTGAACTGCCCGCCATAGACCGCGAGCTGCGGGCTGTTGCCGCCCCAGAGGCGGATGTTCGCGACCAGCCCCTCGCCGCCGTCCCAGCGCACCTTCGGGATGCCCAGCACCCCGCCCGCCGTCGAGGACAAGATGCCGATGTGCCAGTCTCCCGCCAAGTTGCGGAAGAACGCCGCGTCGCCGTCAAGCTGCAAGAGGCCGATCTGGCGGGCCGCGCCGTTCGTGCCGTTGGCGTTGCCCAGCAGGCTTGATCCGTAGAGGTTGGCCGTCTTGATATCGAGACCGTCGATGCGGCCGAACTCAGCACACACCGAGTTGCCGTCCGTCGCGACGTTCAGCAGCGTACCGTTCTGCGCCACATCCCACGGCCAGCAATGCAGCGTCGTGATGTGCGAGAAGTCATAGAGGCCGTCGAGGACGATGCCCCTGTTGAAGGCGCCGAGTTCAAGAAGATCTGCCGTGAAACCCGAGGCGCTGGGACCAGTCGTCGTGCCGAGACCCTTAATGCCGTTCCAGGCATTCGAGAGCCTGATCTGGCCGATGGTGTAGCGCTGCGAACCGTTGAGATCGAGCGCCCACGGGTACTGGCGAAGATTTCCGCGAACTGACGCTACTGCATTGTTGTATGCAGCCAGATTTGTTGCGTAATTTGGGTCGCCTGGGTTTGTCGGCTTCGCCGGCAGAGAAGCTCCAGCCAAATGGCTCTGATCGAACACCACCCCGATCTTGTCCCACCCGGCCGACTGCTCGGCTGGTGTGCCGTTCGAGGTCGCCGAGTTCGTGGCGACCACGACGGCCTGCGCGCCCATATTGAAGCATGGCCCGATCATCAGGCGTGAGACCGTCACGCCGTCACCGCTAAGACGCTGACCGCCTTTCTGGCTCAGAGCGTTGCATACCTGATAGTCGCCGGACGGAAATCGGACGTTCTTGCTCGTATTCAAGGCGGCTTGGATGTACGTGGTCAGGTCCGTCGTGTTGGTCCGTGCACGAATACCGGCCCGAAGTGCCTTCGGAATGAAGGCCATGACGCTGACGGTGTCGGTCGCCTGCTCAGATAGGCTGTATGCTTGAGCCCCCGTCTGGGGCCCGAGCGTTGACAGGCCAGAGGCGTCGCAGGTCGCGCCGGTGCAAACGATGCCACCGCCGAGCATGAGTGTCGGCGTCTCGACGGACTTGCCGCGCAGGGGCGGCATCTGGGCGGCGTCAAGGGCGTGGGCGCTAATGGGCGCGAGGACGGCGCAAGCGAGCGCCAGCCACGCGCGCAGCACGAGGCCCGCACGCCGGAGTGCGGCAACGGTCATCAGGATCTCCTGGAAACTAAGAGTTAGCGCTGACAATCCGTCAGTTGTTCGGATCGAACACGTCTTGCTTGAACGAGTATGTAATCGCGCCCGTCTTGGCGTTATAGATGCTGTAGTTGGTCGAAGAGGTGTCATAGTAGACACCAATCTTGCCGCTGGCGAACTGACCCCCCGCATTCGCGGCGGGGAAGCCCGTCGCTGCGGCAGCGAACTGATTGCCCGGGGTCTGGTATTTCAGGAGAACGGCGCCGCCGCCTACGATGAACTCGGCATACTCAAGAGTGCTCTTATCAACGACGAGGATCACGCCCTTGCCAGCGGGGAACTGCGCCGATGTCGCGGCGGGCAACGGATACACTTGTGTTGCGAGCAGGCCTTGCCCTTGCACGCGGGACGTAGTGTCGGCGGCAACTCCGGTCGTGACCGTGCCGGCGCCGGCATACGAGGTGTAGCCGGGCGCGCCGCCCGCCCCGATCGAGGGGAGACCGATATGGACCGCGTTGCCCGCCCCAACGTTGACGGCCGGCTTCGTCACGCCGTCCTGCCCGTAGCTCTCCAGCGTCGCGATCGTCGCATAGACGCCGTTGCCGGAACCCGAGAGGAAGATGCTGGACCCCAGCGTTGAGGTGATCCGAAGATCCGAGAAGCGCAGCCCGGTATTCGTCCCCGACAGATTGATGCCGTTCGTTCCGAAGCCCGAGCCAGCCCCCTGCACTGTCGTGTTTACGAAGGTGGCGGAAGCGTTGGCGGCAGTCGGATCAGCATAGATTGCCGAAGATCCAAAGAAATCGCAATCGATATTGACGCCGCGCAACTTGTTGACCGAACCATTCAGGTTCGCTGGACCGCCCGTGTAGCTGCCGATGCGGATACAGTTTTTCGAGAGCAGGCTAAAATAATTGCTCAGGAACATATTGTCGACGCGCTTGAGATAGAGCGCGTCGAGGTTGCTTGCGGTGTAATTATTGACCGCTTGGTTGCCTTGGATCGCGTACTGGTACCAGCGAATATCGCTGACGACAGGCGAGTCTAGCGCGTGCTCGATCTGGAGCCCGACCTGGAAGGGCTGGCCGGTCAGATCGTCGATCTTGATCCGCCCGCCCTGGACATAGACCGCCTTAGTGGCGTTGACCGTCATCAGCCGCGTGATGCGGAGGTCGTCCTGAAGGAGAGCTACGTCAAAGTCGTAAAACCCGGGCGACCACGACCCGCCTGCGGTGCCGTTGGCGGCGTTGGCCGGCGGGGTCGGCTGGTCGCGCCAGGTGCAGAAGTCCTCCAGCACCACCCCCTCGACGGGAAGCGGGTTCTGGCCGCCGATGACGATGCCGCGGCCGGCGTGGTCGAAGAACAGGTAGCTGCCAGCACCGGGGCTGAACGTGTTCCCGGTCGTGTACGGGGCGCAGTAGTCGCCCGTGAGCTTGGCGTGCCCGTCGATCGCCAGAGGTGACGCCACGCGGCGCATCTGGCCGGTGGGCGAGGATGGCATTGTCACGGCCCGGCCAGTCGCGACGGACCAGTTGAGCGCGGCCTGGAGGCGCGACGCGACATCGGTGCCGACCCCGGTTTTGCCGGAGCTATCCGCGATGGCCCCCCAGAGGTTGACCGACACCGGCCCCTGGCTGTTGAGGTCGGCCAGCCAGCATCCGCCGGCCGTGCGCGGGACCTGCGAGCCGCCGTCGCCCGAGCCCGAGTTGAGCGAGCACGGCGCGGACGAGAACGTGTAGCTGGCCTGCCCGCCGTCGCCCGGCGCGGCGTAGCCTTCGCGCACCATCCGCCCGAACGGCAGCGTTACGGCGCGCAGGTCCGTCGTGTTCGACACCCGGGCCTGCATCATGCCGAACAGGGCGCTGCTGGTCGCGCGACTGGTGCCGAACCCGGTCGGGCTGATGGTCAGGTCATCCGCCTGCCCCTGCTCAACGGAGCGCCGCCCAGAGGGGAGGGCGTTCAGCAGCGTAGAGGTGCCAAGCGTTCCGTCAGACTTGCGCCAGAACATCTTACCATCGGCGCGGTTGATGCCGAGGGTGTCGTCTTTCAGCGACCCTGGCGCAGTTCCGGCATCGGGCGAAAACCGCATATCGAGCGCAACCGCAGGAGCGGTAAGCGCTAGAACAAAAGCGAGCAGAAAGGGCGTGCGCCGCAGCATGGTAGGGCCTCAGAATGTGCCGTTGAGTTGCGCGCGCAGCGCAGCCACTTCGTCGCGGAGGGCCGCGATGGTGTCGATGATCGATTGCAGGTCGCTAATCCCGCCGCTTCCGCTGCCAGAACTGCGGAACAACTTGACTGGACGATAGCCCGAGGCATCACCGTCTCTGTACCAAGCCCCCGTTATCGGGATGGTGGAATTGTCGGCGGGAACGGGGGGCAACGCCTCATAGATGCGGTCAAGGATCGCCATGCCTATCGCGGGGTCGCCGCCAAGGCCGCCTCCCATGCCATTGAGGCTGATCGTAAGCGTCCCGCCCTCACGAAGAATGTCGATCCCGAGGCCGGGCCGAATATCCTGCGGATAGGTTGGAAGCAGGGGAAAGTTCCTCATGGGTGCTTACCTTGCTAGGCGAAAGTAACGGTGTCTCTGAGAATTTCCGCAGTCTCAGGACCAACGGTCGCCGTGAACGAAATCTCATAGACGCCCGGCCGCTGGCTGCGCATGACTTCAGCGGGGAAGTAGAATTGCGCGGCGT
Source organism: Methylobacterium sp. Gmos1 (assembly GCF_053764715.1). Classification (NCBI taxonomy): domain Bacteria; kingdom Pseudomonadati; phylum Pseudomonadota; class Alphaproteobacteria; order Hyphomicrobiales; family Methylobacteriaceae; genus Methylobacterium; species Methylobacterium sp. Gmos1. The sequence goes on from NZ_JBSNCC010000007.1 coordinate 78,563, forward strand.
GAGGCTCGGTAAGCTTCAACTCGCCTTGCCCCGTGCCACTGGTGTTCGCCGTAAGCGATGGGTGGGACCAGACGCCAGTTCGAGATCGAAGCCAGCCGTAATCATCTCGCCACCCCCGGCAGTCGTCAGGAGTCACGCGCATCTCAAGGACCGCGGTCGCAAGATTGGTCAGCGTGCCGCTGTGCACATCGGGGAAGGTGAGGATCCCACGCCAGAGGCCGCGCACCGAGACGATGCCAAATCTAGTCAGCATGGCCGCCTCAGAGCTTGATGTAGATCGTCGCCACGCCGAACGGCGGCAAAGTATTGTGCCGCTGGTCGCCGCCAGTATCGGCTACAGCAGCAGCGGCGCCGTGTATGTGGTCGGGAACGCCATCAATGGTTATCGGATGGGTGTGATTGCCGGACAGCTCAGTAACGCCCGAGCTAGGCCCTTGGCCTACGGCTCCGACAGCACCATTTGCGCCGCTGCCATACACGTTATCTACGCGGTAAATGACGTTGTGGTTGTGCTGCCCCGCCTGCCCGATTGAGGAGCTGTGGGAGTGGCCGCCTGCTCCCTGGATCGCAACGCTTGCGTCGTGGCGGTGCAGCGGCATCTCATCCTTGCTGAGCTGATGGGCCGCCTCACCGCCGGTCGCGCCAACCGCTACGTCAACAGATCCACTGCTGGTCGCGAGCTTGCCGCCATCAAGCCGGCCCGTCGCCGAGCCGGCGTTGCCCATGTTGAGCGCGCCGAGCACGACCCGGCCCTGATAGTCAGGAACCGTAATCGTCTTGCCGGCGTCCCAGTCGTCCTGTGCGGTTTGTCCGCGCCCGCCCGCGACCGTCTGATGGCTGTCGGCCCACAGCAGCAGGAACAGGGGATAGCAGTCATCATCGGCGCGCTCGACGCCCGCCGAGGCCGCAGAGCCAATCGAAGATCCATTGGCGCGCACGTAGCCGGCGCGGCGCCCCGTGCCGTGGATCGGCACCAAGGCACCTGTCGGGAGCTGCCGAAGCGGGTCATAGACAGTCGCATTGCCGCTCGGCGTTGGATCGCCGGCCAGACCATCGGCTTCGGCCACCAGCGCGTCAGTGGCATCGGTGATCCGCGCATCGTAAGAACCGACGCCGGTAAACATCGCTGGAAAGCGGCCGTTGCCGTCTGCCTGCACGGGGAAGGGGTGTATCAGCGTCGGATCAAGAGCGGCCGTCCGGTACAGCGTCCGCGGCGTCACAGTGCCGGCCTCGAACGTGTAGAGACGCGCATTGACGATCGGAAAGCCACTGTCGAAAATCGACTGAAAGCTCAGAGGCACGAAGGCCATGGGGTCTCCGGTCAGCGAGTGCCGAGGAAGGGAAGGGGCTGGCGGTCGCCAGGGGCGGCGAGCGAGGCGCCGACGCCAGCGCCGAGGGGCGTGCCGGCGTAGAGGAGCTGATCGGGGGCGTAATAGCTGCGCACCCGGTTCGGGGTCAGGGCAACGACTTGGTCGTCACCACCATGCTCGGCGAGGCCGCGGAGGACTGCGGTATCAAGACCCTGCTCTTTGGCGCGTGCGATGGCGGCGCCGATGTGCCCGTATCCGAATGAGACGCCTGTCTGAGGGCTGGCCGGATCGAACCCCATTGCGCGGACTTGATCGGCGATTTCGCGATCCCGGGCGCGGCCAGTCTGGAAGTCGCTGAGATAGCGATCAAACAGCGCCCCAGCCCTCGGCCCAGCTTCCTGCGCGTAGATTGAGCGAGCCTGCGCGTTGAACGCAGGGTCCGTCTCGGCGAGGTGGGCGATGTCGAACACCGCGCTCTTGCCAGGCTCAACGGTGGTGCGGAAGATCCGCGGCCCGGCCTCAAAGCCCTCCACCCCAGGAGAGCCGGCATAAGTAGCGGCGGCATTCGGCTCGGGCGCGAAGAAGACAGCGCCGGCCTCGGAGTTCGTCTTCAGGTTCGGATCGAAGCGCCGGAAATCCTCGCCAGGCTTTGATCCGTGATAGAGGTCCCATAACCGGGCTTCAGGATCAACCCTGACGGGCTGGCGGGGGCCCGTATCGTAGCCGGGGGCTGGCTTGGCTGCGCCGAGCGACGGCGGGGCCGCTTCCGGCTTGAACCCCGCCAAAGCCGCCTCAAGGGCAGCGAGCGGGTCTTCCTTCGCCGCTGCGCCACCGAAAGACCGGATCGCACCCGCCGGCACCCTGGCCGGAAGCGAGCCCGTCATCGCTAATCCGGCGATGCCAGCGCCAGCACCCATCGCCTCGTCGCTGACGTGGCCGGTGTTCGGATCAAAGATCGGGATCTCGCCGCGGTATATCCGGGCCGGCGCCGTGGCCGCATCCCTGATCCGGCTGCCAACGAGGTCCGCATAGGCGCCGAGGTAGTCGAGCGCGCCGGCCGGCGTCTGCGGCCCGGTCAGGACATTCCCGGTCTCGGGGTCGATTACAGACCGACGCAACGCAGGCCCGGTCGCGCCGAGAAAGGGCAGAGGCTCAGCCATTCACGAATAGCCCTGGTTGCTATAGGGTGCCGCGCTCGCGAGGACGGGGGCGATGATGCGCGCGGTGGTGGTGCTGGGGTGTGCGATGCTGCTCGGCGGGTGCGTGTCGGGACGTGACCGCGCGGCGATCAGTGCAGCCGAAGCTGGGGTTGCAGACTGCAAGGCCAGGACGTTCCGAACTGCGGTTGAGCGCGCCCGGTGCCTCAACGCCGCGGCCGAAGCTGCTGCGCCAGCCGCCGGGAGTAGTGGCGACCTATTCAGGGTTGCGCAGAACACCCGCCTTGTGCTGGCTGAGCAAGTGGACCGTAAGGAAATCACTCAAGCCGAGGCCGATCTAAAAATGTCGCAGACCATGGCTGGGCTAGTGTCTGAGGATGAGCGCCGGGCAAATGCTCGGCGGGCCTTGCGTATTCAGGCATCACAGTCTCGGCCCGATTTTCAAATCGTTGCGCCTGGATCGAACCGCATTGATTGCACATCGCGCGGCGAGTTCGGTCAGGTGCGAACCGTGTGCAACTGAGGCGACTAGGTGTTCCGCTCGCTCTGGATCGTCGGACAGGTGCTCGCGATTGGTGGTCTTACCATCGGTCTAGCGGAGGCTGATGGCGGTCGGATGCGTGAGAGCGTCGGCCTACTGTTTCTGCTCTCAATCGCGCTCGTAGCGTTCGCCACAGCCCTACTGACCAAGGCGTGGGACTGGCTGCGCCTCCCCGCGAGCGCGCGACGCCTGCTCGCCGATGAACGTAAGGCGCAGCGCGAGGCCGAGCGCCTTAGCGCTGTCGGCCGGCGTCCGGGCGAGCTGTTCGAGGAGCGGGCGCGCGGACGGCTGCGTTAGCATATGGGCCAGTTCGGCCATGTTGCCCTGCAAGCGCATCCGGTCGATGCGATCACGCAGAGCCGAGCGCAGGTTCGTGCCACCCTGGATCACCGTCGACGCCAACGCTCCGGGTGCGCTCGCAGCCTCCTTGGCCTCTCGCTGGATCTGCTGATTGAACGCGGTGTCAGAGCCGCGGGCGGGACGGAACCCCGTCGCCTGAAACACATCCATCAGCTTCTGAAAGCCGTCAGCAACCTGCTGGCCGCGCGGCAACTGCCGCAGCATGGCATCCACGTTCGCACGCACGGCGAGGGAGCCGAACAGCTCTTGCCGAGCCACAGCGCCGGCATTCACGTTCGGCCCGCCCTGAAGATCGCGAGCCGCGCGATCAAACACGTCTCCGATGTAGTCGCGAGCGAGGGTCTGGGCCGCCTCGGGGTTTTGCCGCACCAAGCGGCGAGCTGTCTGCTGAATGACCGCATCGTAACGACCGGACATCTCGCCGACGCCAGCCATCTGCGCGCCCATCCGGGCCGACGCGCCTGCCGTGCCCGGATCCATATCTGCGATGCGCCCAATCGGGCCATTGGTCAGCGGCTCAAGCATCTGCTGCCGCAAGTCCGATTGCACCTGTCGGGCCTGGGCATAAGCACCACCCGGCCCTCCTGTCGCCGTTTCCAACGCGGCAATCGGCGCTTGCCGAGCATCATCGAAGTTAGCCGCGATGGTGTTGCTCGTCGTAGCCTGCCCCGGCACGCGCGCGTTTTCAGCGCTCTCCCGAAGCCGACGCTGCACGAGGTCGATCATGCCGCCGCTGTCGTCGGGCAGGTTCTCGACGGTGCGCCCGAGCGCTGGGTTGCTGCGGATCTCGGCAACGGTCCGCGCATAAAGCGGATCGGACATCAGGGCCTGATGCACCTGAGGCCCTACCCGCGCCGTATCTGCCGCCTGATAGGCCGGGCGCGTCATTGCGTTGATGCCAGCTTGCGTGCGCGCGATGACGCTCTGCGCAGCCTCCTGGCCTGCCTGAGCGGCCTGCGCGGCGGGGAGGGGCGTGGGCGCGATGTCACCCAATGCGCCCTGCATGGCGCCCTGCACCTCGGCAGACCGCCCAGCAGAGATCGCAGCCAGCGGCTGGGCGCCTTCGCCGCCTGAGTATTCGGCCACACGGCGTAGTTGTGACAGCCGCTGCGCCCGGCCGCCAGTCACTTGGTTCAGCGCCTCGTCCAAGGTGAGCCTGACGGGGTTTGCCAGCCCTTGCCCTTGCTCAATCAGCCGATACGCAGCCGCAAGCTCGTCGCGCGTGATGCCAGACGCCTGCAACCCCTCGGACATCAAGGCGTTGGCGCCGCGATTGGCCTGCGCGAGCCCAACCGCCCCCGCCCCGACGATACCGGCAGCAGCGCGGGCGTAAGGCTCTGCCTCCGGGCCAAACGACTGCTTCGCTGCCTGCCCGGCACCTTCCGCAGCCACACCCGGGATCACGGCGCGAGCCAAGCGCTGCGCCGCTGAGCCGCCGCCAAGCGCGTTCGGAGCAAACTCGGCAACGCTTTGCGTGAAGCGCCCCGCTTGGGTCTGCGGTTCGTAGAGCGGCGCACCCTGTAGGCTCTCGACGGCCGGCTGAATGCGGTCCGCGCGCAGTACGTCGCCCGCGTCAGGGATAGCGATCGGCGCTTCAGCGCGCGATGCGGCCCGCAGGTCGCGATATCGCTGGCTGTCCGGCGCAGCCCATGAGCCGGTGCGGGCATAGTTGCCAGCGCGACCGATGGTCTGCGCAGAAACCGTGTCCGCAACGTCCGACAGAAACCCCGGAATGCCCGCAGCGCCGATTGCTCCGCGCTCAAGCCCCGAGACAGCCGAACGAGCCACGTCCTGAGCCATCGTGGGCGCTTGAGCGGTCTTCTGCCCGGTCGCAAAGCCACGAAACGCGGACAGCGCCGCGCGCTCGTCGGGCGCGTCGACCTCGTAAGAGGCGCCATCAGGGCCGCTAAGCTGGAAAGTCGGCATCAACGGATCCGCTTGATGGTGACGCCTTCGATGACGGTCGAAGCGCCCACGTCGAGAGCGCCCGGGGTGCGGCGATCGCCGCTCGGGTTGGGGGCAGGCGCACCGGCAGACAGCTTGCCGGACTTCTGCAACTCCTGCATCCGCTGGGCGAACGGCGTCCGGATGCTCGGCAACGCACGCAACTGGGCCATGGCCTCTTGAGCCGTAATGCCGCCGCGGTCGGGGCCAAGCAGCGCGCGATCCGCGATGTCACCGCGGGCGATGCGATCCTTTGCCATCGCCTCGAGCGTGTCGGTGATGAGCGCGTTACCCTCTGGCGTGTTGATGAGCCGGGGCAGCGACCCCTTGAACATCCGAGCATCAAAATCGGAGGTGGCGCCAGCGCCGGGGATGCGCTGCTGCGGCGTCAGGCGGTCAACCAGGGCGTTGAAAGCCTCGATCTTGCCGGCATTGTCGCCGAGCTTGATGCCGTACTCGCCGAGCTTCGCCTGAATAGCCGCCGCCGCACCTGTACCGATGTCACCGCTCAGAGAGCGCATTTCGGAAATGAGAGGCAAATCCTGTCGACCCTGCTGCCCTTCCTTGCCGACGGCATCGAAGCGCTCGACGAGGGTCTGAGCACCCTTGACCGAGGCCGCATCCTCGGCCTTCTGCTGACCGGAAATGCCGAGTTGTCCCGCGCCCGGGAATTGCACCTTATTATCAGCGCCGACCTGAGCCGGGCCGGTGTAGGCCCGAGGAATGTTGTAGGCGTCGCGCTCTTCTGGCGTTGTTAGGTTGCGAACCGCGCCGCCTGTGCCCTCAATCGCTCGAACCCACTGCCCCGTCTGCGGATTGAAGGTGTAGTCGTTGCCATCCGAGCCTTTCACAGTCTGAAAGGTTGGGGGCTTGCTGACATTAGATACCAATTCCGCGCGCCCGCTTTTAGTCGTGCGGTAAATCTGGTCCCCAGCAGTATGAAATGTGTATTCCTCTGGCTTGTTGAGCCCCTCAATAATCTTGGCCGCATAACCCTGCGTCAGAGGGTTTCTGAGCATCGCACGCAGGTTCTGCGCCTGAGCGGGAGTGAGACGCTGCGCAGGCGCGGCGGCCAGCGGAGGCGCGGCGGAGGCGCCAGACTGCGCAAGCGCCGGTGAGGCCACTGTGCCAGGTACGAAATCGTTGCCGCCCGGCGCGGGCACGATCTGATCGGTGCCAGGGATCGCATAGCCGGCCGTCGGGCGGGCACCGGGCGCGGGCATGTCGGCCGCCGCAACTGCCCCGGGCGCGGCAGGAACGGCGCCAGCGAAGGCAGGAGCAGACGCGAACGACGGCAGCCCAGTGGGCGCGGCAGCCTGATGAGCCGCAGGCGCGACCGGGGCCGCCTGTGCAACGCGCGTGACAGGCGCAGAGGCAGGAGACGACATACCGTCGAACCGGCCAACCCACTTCTGCGCAAACTCGCCTGCCGACATGCCGGGCGAGCCGCCATTGACCGCAGCAGCCTGTCCAAGCCCGAGTTGCCCCATCGTGGCGTTCGGGTTGGCGAGGATCTTGGCAGCGCCGCCCGCGCCCTGCTGGTGCGCAAGGTACAACTCGCCATCAGTAGGCGTGCGGCCGAGCACACGCGCCAGCGCTGCCCGGTTGTCGATCGTCAGACGGGCGGCAGCCTGAAGGTTCGCGGCTGGGTCAAACGGGTCCGTTAGGCCGTAAGCCTTGGCTGTGCCGCGAGTGAACTGTGTGAGGCCTTTTGCGCCCGTTGGAGAGACGGCGTTCGGATTGCCGCCACTCTCCACCTGAACCAGTTTTTGCAAGTAATCCGGGTTGATCTCGTTGCGCGTCGCAACGTCCGCGATTAGCGGGGACAGCTTGCCGGTTGGAGCGACGCCCTGAGCACGCGCGAAAAATGGCAGAGACGCGGGTTTGGTAGCTCCAGCACCTTGCGGGGTCATCGGCTGCGCGGAGCTGCCGAGGGGAGGCAGAGCGCCGCCCTGCTGTCCTTGGGCCGCCTGAGCGGCGTCCAGTTGCTGCGACCAAAGGCGCTGCGCTTCCTCAACCTGCCCAAGCTTTGCGAGGCCGCCGATCGACTGCTTTAAGTCGCTGAAGTCAATCAGCGGAATGCCAAGGCCGCCAGACATGTCGCCGCCTTACGAGAAGAGATTACCGAGCGAAGACAGCTTGCCGCCACCGCCCGCAAAATCGAAAAGACCGCCAACGAGGCTCTTGCCGAGCCCGATTGCGTTCGCGCTGGCTTGGTTCTGAGCCTGCGCGAGATTGTTGTTGTTCTTCACCAGCGCGTCGGCGGCGCTCATCTGCAAGCCCGCAACGCCCTGACCGAACTGAACCTGCTGGTTGGCCGCGGTGCCGTAAACGTTGGCTTGGTTCTGGCCGTAGGTCTGCCCGAGGCTGCCGAGCTGCGTGCCGAGGTTCTGGCTGGCGTTGGCCTGAGCCGCAAGACCCTGACCCTGACCGGCGAGCGCCGTGCCATAGCTCGACGCCGCGTTGCCGAGGTTGTTGACGTACTGCTGATAGCCCTGGCTGGCGAGGCCATTGGCGGTGTTGAGGATGTCGGCCGTGGCGTTGCCGCCAGCAAGGCCGCCTCGAGCCGCCGCGCTGCGCTGCACAGCGCCGAGAGCCTGATCTAGCGCATACTGGTAGCCCGGAGACGCTTGGAAGGCGCTGGCAGCCGCCTGAGAGCCCGCAGCGCCATTCGCGCCTGTGGCGTTTAGGAAGGCATCGTAGGCGGAGCGCCCGCCCTGCGCCATGTGATCGTACAGGCCGCCAAGCTGGCCGAGATACTGCTGCGTCTGCCCATACTGCCCGTTCAGGGCGCCGCGGGCAGCGTTGTAGCCGTCCGACAGGGCGGTGAGCGAGTTCTGCCCGGCGCCAGTCGTGTTGACGCCGAGATAGCCCTGCGCCATCGAAGTGCCGTTCGTCAGCGCGTCGGCGCCGAGGCGCAACCCGCTGTCGATCGCGAACCGATTGTTCTTCGCGGCCCGCTCGGAAGCGGCCCCGGTCAAAGCGTCTAGCAGGCCCATCAGATCAATGCCTTAGCTAGTTGTACCTGCCACTGGTACAGCCGTTGGAAGTGATCGCGCCAAGCCTGGTCTGTCAGAGGCACAGAGGCCGGTGGAGGCTTTGGCGGCGGCGGGAAGTCGGCCGGGATCGCCATCAGGGCTTCCTCGCCGCGATGCGGGGCAGGTCCGCCCCCTTCAGCACGAAAGCGACCGGGTCAGAGACCTCAATCGCGACCCGCAGGCCCTCGCGCGTCGTGCGGCCGAGATCCCCGACCGATACGCGCTGGCCGCCGACACCTGGCGGGCCGATGCGACGTTGCAGCGCGTTGCTCCACGCCATGCCACCGTCATGCGACCACGAGATGAGACAGGACGGATCGGTTTCGATCGGGTCGGTGCCGGCCGCCTTGCCCTGGCCTGTCGAGATGTCCACATCTAGGCCCGTCACGCGCGTGCGGTTCGGGAACGAGGACATCGGCACGCTCTCGATGCGGGAGGTGATCGTGTCGCCGGCCTCACGGCGTCCGGCTGAGTTGAGCGCCAGCACGTCGCCGTTCACCCGGTCGCCTAAGATCCAGCGATTGCCAAACCGGATGCTCGTCTCGGCCCGCCAGCGCGACAGACCGCGCGACACGCGCTCGTTCCATTCGCCGGTCGTGGAATTGAACTCCCATGTTCCGCGCGGCGAGCTGAGAGCCCAGATCGCATCGCCGCCGTCCGTGTAGACGCAGGCCCGCAGGCTCTCCGGGCTCGGCGCAGAGGCGATGAAGCGCTCGACGGCCCGGGTGCTGACGATCTCCGGCTGATAGCCGCTCAGGCGCCGCACAGTGCCATCGGCGGCGACGAACACCTGCTGCCGATCCCACCCGTCCTCGAACCCTGCGACGCAGTACGGGCCATACAGCCCAACGGGGATGACGGCCGAGCGCACGAGCGGGAACGGCGCCGTGCCGGCGTCATCGTACACCTCAACGCTTGATTGGCCCCAGGCGAAGAACTGGCCCGCCGACACGGTGCCCCGCAGCAGCCCATCAGGCTTGGCCTCGGCGCGCGTGTAGCTCTGGTCCGACATCGCCGTTGTGTTCGTCGGCTCGGCGGTCGTGCCAGATGCGCGGATCGTCCCATCCGCATAGGTGAACAGGAAGTAGCCGTCCAGGAACGAAACGCTGTTCGGCGTGGCGATGACGTCGCCTGGATAGTCTTGAACGCCGGTCTGTGTGACCACGAATGCACCAACGTCAGTCACCGCCACCACATCTGGCACAGGCGACCTGTTGTTGCGCACCATCGTCACCGGCTTGCTGCCGTCGAGCGTGCCGACGCGAGCAAACCGCCCGTCGCTGCGCAGGACGAAAATCAGATCCTCGCGCACGAGGTAGAGCGAGGCGCCGACGACAAGGCCGCCGCGGGGTGTCGGCGCCTTGGGCTGGGCGATCACGTCCAGGCCAGGCACCGGATACCAGCGGACGGCGGTTCCGTCCTTGCGGACGCGGGTGTTGACCAGCCGGCCGTTGCCTTCGCCCGGGATGGCCCCTGGCGCTGACGAGGTGGGAAAGGGGACGGCGACCATCAGAAGTAATCCGGGCCGCTCCGGCGAGCGCGGAACCCGCCAGCGTATCGGAGGCGGCGCAGCAGCTCGGAACTGGCCTGAGCACGGCCCGCGAGAAGCTGAACCGCGTCGGCGGGCAGGCCGAAATCGTCTGACAGCTTGCTCGCGACCATGTTCGAGAGCGCGTCGAAGGCGGCAGCCGGCACGTCTTCGTCCAGTGGGAAGGCATAGATGCCGTCCGCATGGAACTCTGCCATCAGCCCCGGCAGCGCATCCGTGACGCGCTTCAGGGCTTCCGGCTCGGTTGACTGCCCGAAGCCTGTCTCGCCCAGGCGCACAAGGACGCGCTGGGCAAGATCAAGCTGTGTGTAGACGGAAGGCACTAAGCCTGCTCCGAAAGCTCACGAGCGCGGGCCTCGGCGGCTTCCCGCGTCATCCCGCCCTCAATGAGTTCGCCGCCGCGCAGCACCGACCAACCGCCGCGACCGCGGAACTTGACCTCGTACTCGCCGATGGTCTCGTCTTCCTCGGGCTCGGGCTCCGCATCGGCATCTTCGACGCTGAAGAACGGGCTGTTGCGCGCCTTGGCGACGAGCCATTCCGCATCGACCGGCACAGGCTCGTTGGGGGCGAACGTGAACCCGCCCCAGGTGGTGGGCTCACTGCCCAGGTAGGTCACGTTCGCCATGATATGCCTCAAGAGAGGTAGTACTGGAGGTACACATCGAGGATTGAGCCAGCGACGACACCGCCGGTCGGGCCCGCCGACACCGTGACGATCAGCAGATCATCAACGGTGTACTCGAACCCCTTGATGGCAGCCGCGACCGGAAGTTCAGCCACGCCGCCGGCCTGGCCGACGTTCGAGGCGGTGAAGAACCGGGTTGCGTTGGCCTGATCGCCGACGTTGAGCGTCAGCGACGTGCCGTTGTCGATCTTGGGCGCGATTACGAGGCAGTTCATGACGCGCGCGGCGGTCGGGATGTTGAACATCCGGATCGTATCGCCCGTCGCCAGAGCCGCCGGAATGGAGATGCGGCCATGCCCCATGACGAGCTGACCCGCGGACATATTCGTCCGCGCAATCTGCGCCTGAGCCGCCCGAGCCGTAAAAGTAGCCATGATTTAGGATCCTGAATTGAGGGAAGAGGAAGCGGCGGGGTTGTCCCCGCCGTCAGGATCAGGTCGGGTCAACCGACGCGGCGAAGCCAGTCACGGCACCCCAGTCCTTCAGCAGACCGGCCGAAGTCTTGAAGGCGGTCTTGCCGAGGCCATAGGCCATATCGACGCCGCGACCATCGAAGAACTGATAATCGTCGTCGGTTAGGTGGGTCTCACGCGGCAACTGGCCCATGACCATCGTCATCGCGCATTGGCCGGCGAGGACGCCCGGGGTGACGTTGATGCCCGACGCGCCGCGGCCGAGGAAGCTGCCGAGGGTGTCGAACTCCGGCACCTCGCGGATGATGACCTTGTCGTACAGCAGGTCACCGTCGTTGAAGAGCGGGTTGTCGCGATACCGGCCCTCGCGCGGGCGGGCATCCTTGTTCATCGCAACGATCTTCGGATCATTTTTCAGATCCATGAAGCCGTTGGTGCCGACGAAGAGGACATAGCCCTCGTAGCCGTCATCCATGGTGAGCGGGGTCACCTTCGGCGAGCCGGCGGCGGGCTTCTTGCCCTTCGCCTTAAGCTTGTCGATCATGGTGGTGGACCACCGATCGTTGGTCGCGTCGATGTTGGCGAGCGAGGCGTTGAAGTCGCCAGCGACGTAGTTGCCGTTCGTGCCGGTGTTGGCGATGCCGAACTGGATCCGGTCGATATTCGACGTGGTCCAGGTGTTGAGTTCGGCAGTCGTGGCTTCAAGGAAGGTCTTGCCGTTGATGCGGCGGCCGGCGCCCGAGCCGTAGCCCGGCGGAGTGGCTTCGGTCGGGATGGAGAGCCACGCCTGGACCATCTCGTCACGCTGGAGCTTGGCAGCCCACTCCTGGAGCATGGGGCCGGCGTAGTCGTAGATGTCAACCGACATCTTCTTCAGCTCGGACTTGCTGATCTTGACCGCGTTACGCGCCCAATCCAGCCACATCCGATAGCCGTAGTTCTGAAGGGCCTCTTCGTTGCCCGACAGCAGACCGTTGCCGACGCCAGGCGCGTTGAGCGCGGTGACGAGCGGAATGTTGATCTGATCGCCACCCGTTTTCGCCGTCTGGTTGATCGTGCGAATGATGGCGTTCTTCGTGTTGCCCATGTAGGGCTTGAACATGTTCTGCCGCACCATCTCGCGGATGATGTCGGTGGTAAAAATTACGCCACGAGAATTGGCGGTGGAGGTAGTGACGGCCATTGGCCTAGCCTTTCACGGCTGTGCGATTAACCAGGGCGGCGCCCTTGGGTCGCGATGGTTTGGTTCCAGACCGCCGCCGGATCCGCTGCCCCACCATCGTCGGCCGCAGCCGTGGCGCGGTTGAGCGAGGGCATCCGAGTGACGTTGCTGGGCGAGGAGGCACGGCCACCGGGGACGCCGGTCTGAACCGGGGTCGCCATCTGGCGATGGGCTTCAAAGGCTTGCTGAAGGAAAGCGGGGTCTTTCAGCCACTCCTCACGGAGCTTCTGCTGATAGCCCTCAAGACCACCGGAGCCGATCTGCTCAAGGGTCCGGGTCCGCTCGTGCCACTTTACAGCGGCCTCAAACGGGTTAGGCGACGAGTTGATACGCCGATGCTCGATCGGATCAATCAACCCGGCCTGGGATGCCTCGTTGAACGCCTTTTCGGCCGCGGCAACCTTGTCGGCGCCGAGGACAGAGGTAGCGACGAGACGGGCGTTGTAGATCAGTGCCTGATGCTGAGCCTGCTGAAAGGCCTCAAGCTGCTGACGGACAGGATCGACGTGCTGCCGCACTTCCTGACCCGCCAGCATCCGCGCACGCTGGTCGATGGTCGTCCGGGGGTCTTCCCAGTTGAACTCGGCGTTGCGTGCAGCCTCTTCCTCGGCGCGCTGCCGGGCCTGCTGCTCCTGCTCCTGACGCCAGCGGCGAAGCTCGTTGAGTTCGCGTTCCGCTGCCGCTCGGGCCTGAGCCATACGTTCCAGTTCCTCCGACCGCTCCCGAAGGCGCCACGAAGGCACCATCCCTTCACTCTGGGGAGCGGCAGGCGGGGCTTGCGGGCTCTGAGCCTGCTCTGCCGGCGCGGAGGGCTCCGCGGCCGTCTGTACCTCTTCCTGCGGCGCCGGGATGGCCTCCGCAGTCATCGGCTCGGGCTGGCTTGCCGTCGCCGTGCCACCAATGGCTTCGGCAAAGGCGTCGTGCGCGCTGTCCTGCTCAGACATCGTGGTTCCTATTCTCGTTTCGTGAGACGACGTTGACCCTGTTTCGCCGGGGTCGGGCGTGGGTTGCGCCTGTGTCGTCGGCGCGTACGAACTGTGATAGGCTCGACCGCTCAGACGGGAGCCTGCGATGGGTTGGTCAGCCGAGATGGCCGAAGAGGAAGCCGCGATCCGTGCCGCGGTCCCCGATGTCATCTTTCGCCGTTGGGACTACGACATGTCCTTGGCCGTAACCCGCCCTGGTGCTGCGGGCGGGATCGTGGTTCGGCAGGCCCCGCGCCCAGGGCAGGAGGAGATCGTCACGCCGGTTGCGGACGTGATCGCCTTCCTCAAGCCTCAGAGCGGCGGCTGAGCCAGCGGGCCAAGCGGCGCCATGCCGGGCACGGTCGGGCGACCGGACGCGAATGGCATCTCGGCCGGGCCAAACGGGGCCGGGATCGGAACCATGAAGCGCAAGGCCGTGTCCAGCTTCTCACTGTCGGCCAGCGCGTCGCGGTGGCGAGCGTCGGCCGCGGTCTTGGCCGCATCCGGCACGATAGATGCCCGGATCTGCTGAGCCTGCGCCTGCGTCTTGACCGCCTGCGCCTGCTTATTCGCCACCTCGGCTGCTGCGCCCTGCATCTGAAGCTGCTGCGCCGCCTCGGCCGCTGGGTTCGGCTGATTGGCCTGGTCCAAGTACGCCAGGAGCTTGTCCTTGAGCGCCTGGGGCATGTTGACGAGTTCGATAATCATCTGAGGCGGGATCGGCTTGCCGGCCTGGGCGAGACCAGGGGCGAGTTGCATCAGCGCCTCAAGCGCGTCCTCCATCAGGGTCGTGTGGTCCGGACCCTCGTCGATGATGATGTCCACGTCGAGCGTGCCAAGGGCGTTCTCGATTGTGGGCATGCCCGTCATCGGGTCGAAGCCCATCTTGTTGACGGCGAGGAACTGGGCGAGACCCTGGTCATCGGTCACTCGAATGAAGCGCTCGGCAGTCCAGTAACGCTTTACCGTGTTCCAGATCGCCCGATAGACCCGCAGCTTCCAATCCCGATACATGATGATGTACGGGCCAAGTTCGGCGATGCCGGCTTGCTGGAGAAGCTGGATTGCACGGCCAGAGGCAGAAGCGCCGACGCCACCGACGAGGGCCTGATTGGGCCCGAAGTTCTCGATTTCCGCCTTGGCCTCGGCGAGCATTTGCAGGTTGCCGGCGACCTGCGCCTCGTTGCTCTTCTCATCAACCTGGACGCCGGGCGGCAGAACGATCACGCCGTCTGGACGGCTCATTTCCTGCCGGATGCGCTCAATCGTGTCGTCGTCTAGCCCCTTGTCTTCCAGGTACATGCGCACGGTGTTGAGCGCGTGCAGGCCCTTCGAGCGACGATGGTTGATTTCGTCCTGCGGGCCGCGAAGATCGCGGATCAGGCCGTATCGGTCATTATCGTGATCGACGTTGGCCGAAAACAGGATGAAGCGGCAGAACGTGCGGCCCTTCTCGTCAACGAACGGCGAGACGCCCTGCGCGAGAGGCACATCGGCCGAGTAAAACTGATACAGCCACTCGTCGCCGCGCTTGTACCAGTGCTCGACGACGCGGACCTGCTTGGCAGACGGGTTGGACCACGCGACATTCTTCTGCCGATCGGTGTCCGTCAGTTCGTCGTATGCGCCGCCGCCCTGCGAGGCCATGGCGCGCAGATTTTCGGCCATGTCGGGGAACATGCCGACAGCATCGTCAACCGAGAGCCACTTCGCAACGCCCATGAAGCGGGCATCCGAGAAGTCTTCCCGGCTGCTGCGCGGGTCGTAGAAAATCGTGTCCGGCTCAAGGTAGTGCAGCGACACGTCAAGGTCGCCGCGGTCGCCATCCTCAAGCGACAACTCGATGCCAGCGACAGGTTCAATTGCACCGTCTTTGGCGACAAACGGCGACAGTGATTTCCACTTGTTCGCGTCCAACACCTCGTTCAGCACAGCGGAGGCGACATCCGATCCTGCCTGATGCTGCGGGGTGCGCGGAAACGCCTTCGGATCCTGACGCAGGCGCTCGACGAGGCCAACGACGCCGTCGATCTTCCGCTTGACTCGGTTGTAGGTGACAATCGGCTGCTTGCGGTCACGGAACGTCGCGACCTCGTGCGCGGTCCACTGGTCGCCGTGGTAGTAGCGCCGGCTTTCCTCCGCCTCGTCACGCTCGTTCCGCTTGTTCGAGCCGTAATCCGACAGCTGCTTGCGCAGCGTGGACAGCGGCAGGAAGTCGGGGCCTGCGTCTATGGCAATGCCAGCGGTCATGGGGTCAGTTCAAGGTCTCTTCGGTCTGAGCAATGATCGTCGCCGTGCCGGATCCGCTGACTGTGGAGACCAGCCGGACGTAATGGCCGGCGGGGACGACGTAGGCGACAGCTGCGGTGTTGCTCGTGGTCAGCGCCAGAGTGACGGACACGCCAACGCCCGATGTCGCCTCTACCTGATCGCGTAGGGTCGTCGGGGGGTTGCTGGCATCGCTGAACAGCGAAACGGTAGCCGATGATGTGCCGGCAAGCGCGGGGTTCGTGACGCTGGCCTTAATCACATACCGGACGTAGGTCGCCTTGGTGGCGCTCGGCTGAAATGCCGTGCCGAATGCCCGTGTCGGCGTGGACGGGACGACGGAGACAAGGCCGGGAGAGCCTGCGGGACCAGTTGCGCCAGTCGCTCCCGTCGCGCCAGCGGGTCCAGCAGCACCGGTAGCACCGGCAGGCCCCACATCACCCTTCGGCCCGGTCGCGCCTTGCGCGCCTGCCGGGCCAGTTGCGCCAGCAGGGCCCGCAACTCCCGTGTCTCCCTTCGGGCCCTGTATGCCCTGAGCCCCTTGGGGACCTGCTGCACCTGTCGCACCCGTCAGACCCTGCGGACCACTAGTGCCCGTTGCTCCGGTTGCTCCGGTAGGACCAGCAGGCCCGATCGGCCCGGAAGGACCTGCTGCCCCCGTGGCGCCCGTGGGTCCGGGAACTCCCTGCGGGCCAGCTGCTCCCGCGTTACCCATTGCACCAGCATCACCCTTGTCCCCCTTCGCCCCTTGCGCACCCTGCGGCCCGACCGGGCCCGCGGGACCTTGAGGCCCAGCAGGACCAGGCGGCCCGACTGCGGCGGCGCTTGGATCCGCCTGGCTGCTAACCGCGCTTTCCTGCGCCAAAGCAGGCAGGGCTAGCAGTGCGAGGACAGCGAGAAGGCGTGCGCAGCCCCTCATCGCCCGCCCAACCCGTACTGAAGCTCAATCACGCCCACGCCAGCCTTCTGGGCCGCCTGTACGCTGGCGTTCGGCCCATCCACTGACATGCACGAGATCAGAGCGGGCATCACAGAGGTGAAGATGGCGCTCGTGCCCGGCAACCAGAGCCAACCAGTCGTCGGGGTAATCTGCTGAAACGTCATCCCGAGGGGGGTGCCGCGCAGCCGAACACTGAACGGGTTGTTGTTCACATAACGGAACGACATCGCCCCGTCAGGGATGGTAAGCGCCTGCTGAAGGCTAGCCGTATCAGGGCCGACCTGAAAAATCCGCGGCTCACCGATCCGGTAGAACGGGATCTGCGGGTTAGCTCGCAACCCGAGAGAGTTGCTGCCCAGCGGCTTGTTAGTGTCCGGATCCCAGAGAAAGATCTTCTGGTTTCCAGGGATCTCGCTGGGATCCAAGGCCATGACGAACTCACGCCTGAACGGTTTGGTTGGTGCCGACAACCCGCCAAGCGGTGCCGTCGTCGCTGACGTGAACGCCGGTTCCGGCGCCGGCGGCCTGAAGCGTACCAGCGCCGTTGTAGGCACGGCCGTTGCTAGCCCAGGCCATGCGGCCGGCGATGCCAGCAGCGGGAAGAGCGGCTACCGTGAATGACGGGAGTTTCGGCGGATTGCCGATGAAGTTAAAATACCCAACTTCCGCCGCAAGATCGATCGTCGTCCCAGTGGAATAGCCGATATATCCGTCACGGGCGGACGCACCTTTCCGCCAGAACTCCATGAACCCGGACGGCGTACCGGCTAGAGCCTTAAGATATATTGCGCCTCTGTTGGCATTTCCGCTTAGACCCATTGATGGGCCGTCAGTCAACACGTTTCCCGAATAGAAGTTGTTTGCGGCAAGATAGGTGAACGATCCACCGCCTAGCGTACCATTACCAGCGTCCGACACAATGCGAGTGTCATAGGCGATGGCGGTAGCGCCGGAATGGAAGTTGAAAGCGACTGTGCCTGCGGTTCCGTCCGTCCATCCAACGTCGAGGACGCCACCGGAGAACGTCGCGTTGGTGAACGTCGGGCTATTTGCCGTGCCAAGCCCGAGCGCGGTCGCGCCTTGCGCTGGTGTGCCGGTGAGAACTGATCGACCCGACGCGGTGCTGTCGCTGATGTCGGCTGCCGTGCGGGCGTAGGGAGGTGTAGGCCCACCCATCAGAACCTCCAGACCGCGATTTCGCCGGCCGTGGCCTGCCCTGTGTCGAGGATGGCCGAGATGCCGCCTTCGGCCATCTTGGCATCCATCGTCATGCTCTCGCCGACCGCGAGAGGCCATCCATTCGCAGCCGTCACGCCAGTGCCACCGATATAGGCCCGCACCGTGCCCGAGTTCTTGAGACTGACCATCTCGTCAATACGACCAGCGGCAAGGATCGCAGTGGCGGTAGTGCCGGTCGCGACTGCCGTGCGAGCCGTCGTCGGCCCTGGCGCGACCTTCGGCAGCGTGGCCGGGACCGCAACGCCAGCGGTGGCGCCCTGGATCGTCAGCGCCGTACCTGCGGACGTTCCTGGCGAGGACTGAACATTGGTCTGTGCGGCAGATGTCGCCGCGCCTGTAGGCAAGGGCAGCGACGCGGCCGATACCGGCTGAGTGGTGCCGCTGCCGTCCGTCTTGACCGCGCTCGTATTCCCGCCTTGGATCGGCAGCGGCACGCCACCCGTGATGCCCTGCACGGCCTGCGCCGACGTGCCGTTGGTGCCGGCCGAGGTGACGGAGCCGGTTGCGCCGCCGCCACCGCCGCCAGAGCCGGCAACCGTGCAAAGCGTACCAGTTGTATCCGTGTAAAGCCGTCCACCAGTCCCGACCGGAGCGGAAGCCGTGCCACAGGCGGGAAGAACCTGCACGGACTGCGCAGCCGCAGGACGACCGGAGCAGCCATAAGCGAGCGCTAGGGCGCCCAGAAGGGCGATGCGAGCGTACATGGTGCCTCGGGTGTCAGACAGCGCGCCAGGACTGCCGTTTGGGGGCTGGCGGCTTGTATCCGGGGTTGGGAGATGCGCTTGCCTTGGGCGCCTTCGGCTCATAGGGCCGGCTCATACAGGCGTAGCGCGTCTCGTCGGCGATATGATCCTCGGCGTCCGTGTCGAGGTCTTCCGGGCGGCTTTGGTCGTGCTGGAGGACCGGAACGGTGCGGATCCAGTCGGGGCACTCGCGGCGACCGACGTAGAGCCGGGGCCCATCATCCTCGCCGCGCAACCGGGATCGCATCTGATCCCAGCCGCCCATCGCGCCGTTGCGACCGACGCGGGCATTGTCAGCGGCGATGAAGTGCGCCTTCCTGCGCGCCATCCGCTCGGCGATCGACGGACCGCCGTCCTCGGAGAATGCCGCCGGATCCAGCACGCCATAGGCGATCTTCTCGCCCTTCTCCCGCTCCACGATGCCGTCGCCGACCTGCTCCGCTGTCAGCTTCAAGCCGACGTTGGGCTGATGGGGCCGCATCCCGTACCACTCGCGGTATCGGACCATGGCGCCGCGCGGCAGGGTGATGATGCCTCGCGCCGTGCGGGCCTGCACCGGGTCGGGAACGATCGCCCACCATCCAACCGAGAACGGCTTTGCCGAGCCCCAGTCCATTGACCGGAAGCGGTGCCACTCTGCCGGGATGGGCGGCAGGTCAATGACGTGCGCGCCCTCGTCCCATTCCTCGAAGAACGCGCCTTCGACCGCGCCCCAATCGCCTTCTAGCCACGCCTTGACGAGGTGGGGCGACCCGACGAGCTGCAATCGGTTCTGATAGTTAGGGTCGCCCGCCAGCAGGATCGCGTTGTCCGTCAGCCGGGACGGGATCACCGCCATCCGGTGAACCGCGCCGTTCGGCAGAAGGCGATCAACGATCTTCGGGTGCTGCGGAAACGGCACCAACTGGTAGCGGTCTCGGATCCAACCCTGTCCAGCACCGCCAGGGTTCGCCGTGAGGATCATCTGCACCGGCACGCCGTGAGCCGAACGCAGCGCGCCCTGGAGCTTGTCGATGGCCGCCGGGCTGGCGTGCTGGCCCGCCTCCTCAATCCAGGCGTCAGTCAGGTTCTTGCCCTGCTGAGCGTCCGCGTCTTGCACCCCGTCGAGGTAGCCAAAGGCAACGCGCCCGCCGCGAGGCATCGTGAAGACGAGCTTCGTGGCGTTGAACGACGCGCCGAGGGGAAGATAGATCTCCTTCGCCCGCTCAATCGCATCGTCGCTCGACGTGGTCGTCTTGCGGAACATGCGCGCGTTGAAGTGCGAGCCGTACCGCTTCTCTTTGTTCGCCCACTTGCCGAGCACGCCATCCGTCTTGCCGCCGCCGCGGGCGCCACCGAAGAAGATCTCCGGCAGAGGGCAGGTCACGAGAGCGTGCTGTGGCCCGGCCTGGGGACGCCAGACATACTCAGTGCGCGACGGTGTGCTGGGCTTCCCAGGCGCCTGCGTCGAGAGGTTCATCCGTCACGTCGCGATGCGTGTTGTCTACCTTGGCCTCAAGAGCGGCCAGCGCCGGCTTCTCGAACCGGATTGCCTTGCCCGCCGCGTCTAGACGGATCTCAACCGGGTTGCGGGGATCCTTGTAGACCGCCATTAGGTAGGCGTGAGCATCGCCCTCGAACGCCTCGGGGATCGCATCAGCGATGGCTTCAGCAGCCGCAAGAACCGCCGCCTCTCGCTCTTTCGTGTGCCGGCTCTTGGCGCCCTTCGGCCGACCGCGGGGCCGTCCAGTTCGCGCGCCCATTTTCCCAATTTCCGATTTTAATTAAATGGCAGTGTGCGAGAATGGCGAAGCAGACAAGGACCAGCCATGGAAGCCAGCCTCTTCTACTCATTCGTCGCCTACAACGAGATGGGAGCCCCGTATTTCGGGAACAGTATCACGAGCGTCACGCTTGACGGGCCTCTCTCATCCGCCCTGCTGCGCCCATCTCAGATACGAAACGCTGAGAAGTTCGCTCTTGAGAAGATGCAGGCGCAGCAGCCCAGCATCGTGAGCGTCGTCATCCTCAACTGGCAAATGCTAGGCCCAATGGATATCGGGCCTAGCTGGAAAGCCATGGGCTAACAACCGCTCACGAACCCACCGCCGGAGCGGCCGGGCCAGACGGTGCGATGCCAGCCGCGCCTTTGGGGTTCTCGTCCGAGGGGAGATCGGCGGCGGCGGCTTCCAGCTTCTCAAGGATCTCCGCGCGATCCGAAGCCTTGGCTTCCTTGAGATCGGCGATGAGCTGCTGGATCTGGGCGGAGGTGGAGGGCATGGGAGGTCTCCGGGGTTGAGGGTGAGCGGTTAGACGCGATGCCTGTCTGTGCGGGGCTTGGGTCGCTGTCTCATCCGATGCGGCCTGTGAGCAGGAGCACGACGAGGATAACGACCAGGATGCCGCCAGCGCTGTAGCCGTAGCCCGAGCCATAGCCGCCGTAAGACGGACCGCCGTAAAAGCCGCCGCCGAAGGCCGCCAGGATCAGCAGCACGAGCACGAGGGTGACGATCATGCTGTGATCCTCGTTCGGCCGCTGGCGGGGCTGTAATGAGATCTGAGGGGCTACCCGAACCGGCCCATCAGCCACTCAAACGTGAAGTAGCCGGCGATGCCGAGCGACACTATGGCGTTCAGGATCCAGATGCCGAGGGTGACCATCTGAACGCGCAGCACAACTGGGTCATCAGACAATGGCTCGGCATTCATGGCCGCGTGGGCTGCGATGATGCCGGGCATGGGGGAGATCGGAGGGGGCGAAGGAACCATCATGGCCGCTGGCGGGGCTGTGTGGAGGCGGGAGGGGCTATCGAGCGAGGATGAAGAAGGCGCCGAGTGCGAACACAACGAACGCCGACACGCCACCGCGCCAACCGCAATCTCGGATCCTGCGCATCGGTCTCTCGCTATCAGGGCGGCTCCGGAGCCGGATTGGTGAAGGCCAAGTTCGAAAGAAGGTGTACGGGCTCCCGTACACCAAGGCCCTCGCCGCCTGAACGATTTATAGCAGGATCCTGCTATAAATGGGTAAGTTCGCCGCTAAGTTCAGGCTTCAACCGGCTCGGCAGCGCCGATGGACGACGCATCCTCTCGCTCGCCAAGCGGCATGAAGTCGTCTTCGTGGAAGGCTTGCTCTTGGTCCGGGCCATTGGTGGTGAGGCGCGGCTCGTTACGAATTTCCTCAAAGATGAGGCCAACGATGCAAGGCGCCTGCGTCCAGTGAGGGCCGTCCGGAACGTCGCTGCCCATCACGATGTCGCGTATCGTATAGATGCCGCCAGTGACGGGCAGGTTCTTCGGGACCAAGTCCGCGGGGGCGCCAGGAAACCACACAGCTTCCGCTGGCTTGGTGCAGACGACACGCTGGCCGATCTCAAACATGCGTGCACTCCCCAGCCACTTGGGTATCTCGCTGCGCGTGGACCGGCAGGGCCGGCGGGTCGAGGCTATCGGGCGGATGCCCTCAGGGGATCTGTCCTCGAAACTTACTGGGCCGCCAGCCGGTACGTTACCGGCTTCTTGCCCGTGCCAGCATTCGCCCAAGGCGTCCCCTGGCGCTAGCGCTGGATACTCTTTGCCCCGGCGCGTCGTCGCTGCTCGGGGCGAATTCCATAGCTTCTCTCGCGCAAAGCCGGTTTGGATCTCCTGCGATCCTCTATCCGGCTTCGCGATCCGCCCGTGCCTCCGGCGTTCTGGGCGGCGCGCCCGGGTCTCGGCAAGTGCCGTAGCTCAGCAGGCGCCCTGATCGTGGGCCCTAAGCTACAGCATCTGTCTGCGGGATCAAGGGGCCATGAACACGATTATCGCCACTTCCCGAGCGGCGCGACAAGTTTTCCACGTCCGCGATCGGCATCACCATCAACGTTTCGCGGCCAAACACGTTGATCCATACGCGTGCCTTTTCCGCGGTGGAGTCTTCGTCTGCCCGGCCCTCATACGTTGCGAAGGCGCCGCCGGAAATCCGCACCATCTCGCCGGCTTCAACCTTCGGACGCTTCAACTCTTGCTCGCCGTGCTGAAGCAGTGGCCTCTTCCTCTCATCAAACCAGCCCTTGCGCTCGCGTCCAGACAGCTCAGCCAACTCGTCAACCCGCATCAGCATTGGCTTGCCTTGGTTCGACACGATGCCGACGATGCCGAGCTTGTTGCGACCAAAGGCGTCGCGCTCGCGCAGCGGCCACCATGGATCATCGTCGTGCATGCCAATGAACACGTAGCGCACGAAGAACGGCCGCTGCACCTCGCGCTTGGCCTTCTGCTGTTGCCGGCTGTAGGGCACCCAGATCGTCTCTGCGGGGCTGTAGGCGGCATAACCGAGGGCGCGCAAGCCCAGGCAGCATTTGCGCTCAGTTTGCGCCATGACGGTTAGGGCGTACCAGCGGCGGCCCTCGGCATCGCGCGTGATCGTCACCTTGCCCAGAGCGCCCTTGGGTAGCTTCCGTGGGGCGCCAGGGGTGATCTCCGGCGCCTCCATGCGGTCCTCATCCGCCAAGGGCTTGTCCTCGATGACCTTGACCTTGGTCGGCATGCGTCCGAAGTGGACAGGCGTGGCCTGAGCCTTCATCGCACGGCCGCTGGCGTTCTTGGTGAACATCCGTCTCTGCTCCTGATGCGCTACGCGGAGAGGGGAGGGAGGGAAACTAGGCGGCAGACTTGCGTTCTTCCGCGACCTTGTGTTGAGCAAGGATCAACTCGTACTCAGCCTCGGTGATAGGGGTCAGCCCGGAAGGCATCTTCCAGCTTCCGGCAGGCTCGGCGATGATGTCGTTCGGATGCTCAGTGAGATGAGCGCGAACAGCGGCGGCAGCATCCGGGATGTGGCCGAGAAATGCATCGCCAGCCCACCCGACCCACGGGCCGTTGAGAACGGTTCCCATGCCGCCGAGCCCGTGGCTGCCGCTACTGCCGTCAGCCCTCTTCCACGACAGGTTGAGAACGACGGCGGCGCCGAACACGTCAGCAGATTTCGGCCGGGGATGATCTCGCCGAAGGCAATCAATCACCGCTTCGTCGGGATGCCCCTTCTTCGGATGGCTCATGCGCTCTGAGCCGGTCGGCTTCGTCCAACCGGCGGGAGGCTGCCCCTTCTTGAAGCTGAACGAGTGAAGGCCTCCGCCGATGGCATCGGCGCCAATGCTCTTGGCATACTCGCTCCACACCGCGTGCCAAGCGAACAGTGCGTCTCGATACGCTTGAGCCCGAGACAGGAAGGGCTCACCCTCAATGCGGACGAAGGTCTCGTGCATCGCTTTCTCCTCAGTGCCGGAAGCCCGCAAGGGCCTCCGAGACGCGGCCGATGTTGACCCGGTACACACCGGCTATCGCAGCGTAGGTCATGGTGGGATTGGCCTTGGCGAAGTCTCGGATGCCATCGCGAAGTTCATCGGCCATCGGGGTTGAAGCCGGCGCAGCCTTGCGAACCGGCCGGCGCCTGCGGAGGTGATCCGCCAGGGCTGCTAGCTCAGGTAGGTTCTCGCCTACAGCTAGAACACGGAGACGGTCAGCGACCTCGGGGACGCGCATGTCAGGCCTCCTGAGGCTGGCGGATGCCGCGCTCGGCGGCATAGCGCTGGTTGCTCTCGCGGAGGGCAGCAGAGACCGTCAGGCCATCGGCGGAAACAGGCAGGTCAATACCCTCGGCGGCAAGGCGGGCGTGCTCGCGAAGCTTGTTGCGATCGTTGGTCTCGCGGAGGCCAGCGGCTTGCAGGTTTTTCGGGCTGTCGCCCTTGGCGCTCGCCAGGATCTCGCCGCGCAGCTTGGCCCAGTGCGCGAGAGCGGCGGCGCGCTCATCCTCGGATGCCGACGTGTCAACGATCGTCGCGTCAAGCACCTTCGACAGCCTGACGATCTCCTCTTCAATCGGGAGCATGCAGTGCTTGGCCTCACCGCGGATCTGCGGCGGGGTCGGGGCGCGGTCGTGGGTCCAAATCACCCGGACGTTGCCTTTGATGAAGCGCCCCGCGGCCTCCTGCACGGCCCACACGGGCACGTCGTCAAGGGCTCGGCAGGTAAGGCTCACCAGAGCGTCGGCGGCAGAGCGGTCGGCCCCGTAGGTCGGGAAGGCGCCGAGCAGCGCAATCACGACCGGGCGCATGACGCGCTGATCACCCGCCGCTAGGCTCTCGCGGAGCTGCATGCGGCGATCTTCCATCGCTTCACGCTCGGCATCGTTCGGCGCCGCGCCAGCGCTGAGCAGCATGTGCCCGCGGTGATCGGGGTTCTCCTCAAGCCAGTTCGTGATCCGGGATACGAGGTCCAGCAGGGGCCTAGTGGCGTCCGCCGGCCGCGAGACGGAGGTGCCGGTGGTCCTGGTCTGCATAGCGGTCATCGGGGGCGCCTAGCTCTTCGTGGAGGAGATCAAAAAAGCCGTTTCCGGATTTGGGCTTAGCGGGGCCTGCGCGGGCAAATCCGCCCGGCTGATCGCCCTCGCGCTTGGCCTCTCGGCGCATCCAGCCGGAGTGGACCGCATCCCAGTCGGCGCGCACCTCGCCGCGCCCTTCGGCCCAGTTCCGCATCGCCGCGGCGGTGTCGTGCATCCACCGAACCGACCGGCCGAGTTCGAGGCGAACCGCGTCGGATTTCTCTCCCGGCTGCCAATCGGTCGGCAGGGCACGGTTCCGAGGCTTCCGAGCCCCCTTGGGGGCAGAGGACCCTTTAGGGTCCGAGGGGGAAATCTCGTGGGTGGGGGTTTGATTATTATCTTTGGGGGAGGGGTCACGCTCGTCACGGCGCGTAACGGCGTTATCCGCGTTATTTGCGTTACGGCGCTCGCGAAAACGAGCCTGACGTTCGCGATTGCTCTCCCGGGCGCGGGCCTTCCGATCATCCTCGGCAGCCGTGCGCTTAGCTTGCTCAGCGACCATGTCTGCCTTGACGACGGCAATGATCTGCTCTGCCGTGAGACCAGCCGCAGCCATGGCGTCGAGCGCTTCGGGCGTAATGCTCAAGCAGCCGCGCTCCTGTCGAATGTCGTGGTAACCATGGCCTCGGCCTGACGACGGCAATCCTGATCGCTGCAAGCCCACACAGGCTCGGCGTACAGGTGCTCAATCCCGGCAGGCTTGAAGCCCCGGGAGGCGTCAAAGCTGCCGCAGACGGCACAGGTGTGCTCTAGAGCGGCACGGGCAGTACGCTCACCATCCTTGGCGATGTCGGAGACCTTGCCGAAGAGGAGGCCGCTGCCGGGATGGGGGCGTGAGAAGTCGAAGGCGGAGGACATGGCTACTCCGCGGCTTGAAGGGGCGCAGAGACCGCGATCGACGCCAGAATGGCGTAGCCGATCAACTCCGGGATTTGCGGGAGGACGCTGTTGCCGAGGGATCTAACTCGGTCCACCCGATGGGGAACCCCATGTGACCTTCCGCCCACGAGGGGTCTAAGAGGCCCGTGCATTCTGGGAAAAGGCTTCGGAGCGTCGAGGGCAAGTCTAATCCACGAAGCGATTTCTCTCGCATGCGAGCCGTCCGCTCGGGCTTGCAGCCGCCCCGGTAATCGTGAGCTGTCAGGGTAGGCAACAAGCCAGACCCTGTCCCTCTCGTGATCGGCGCCGAGGGCCACAGCCGGTATGCAGTCCCACCAAGCATCATACCCGATCGAGGCCAGCGTTCCGAGAACTTGGTCGATCCCTCTATCAAGCAACTCTGCGACGTTCTCCACGATCGCGTATCGTGGTCGTAGCTCGCCAATAAGTCGCGCATACTCAAACCATAGACCCGACCGAGCCCCTGAGAGGCCAGCACCTGGTCCCGAGATGCTGATGTCCTGGCAGGGGAAGCCGCCGCAGATGACATCCACGGCAATTCCATCTGCGCGGAGACGGTCGGCGGTGAGATCCCGGACATCATCGTAGCAGGGCACCTCGGGCCAGTGCTTCGCCAGCACGCGCTGGCAGAACGGTTCGATCTCGCAGAAGGCGACCGTTTCAAAACCGCCAGTGCGCTCAAGGCCGAGGCTGAAGCCGCCAATGCCGGAGAACAGGTCAAGGACGCGCAGTTTCTGACCGGCGGCCATGCTCACGCCTCCACGCAGGCGCGGCGGTCTTGCTCAGCATGGATGAGGCCGAGAACGATCGGCTCTTTCATCCGAAGGCCAAATGCGATGTCATAGGTGTCCCAGCCTGCTCCCCAGAGCTTGAGGACAGACACACGCTGCTCAGCGGGCGACATCTCGTCAGAACGGCTGTGGGATGATGTCAGTCGGCCGGAAAACGAGGAGGCAATCCGTTCGGCTGCTATCGACAATGAGCGAGACATTGCGGATGTACCTCGGTCCATCATCGGCGATCACGCCGATGGCCTTCGCGGCATCTTCCAGGGGCTTGATGAGGTTCGAGCGATCGGCGCGGCCGGGCGGCACGTACAGGCTCAGGTCGCTCACTCCGACGCGCCGGCCGGGGCGCTGGGCATTGCCCATCTGCTCAGCCGTAGCGCGCCAGATCCGATAGGCTTCGGTCTTGACCCGACCGCCGCCGCGCTTGTTGCGATAGAGAGCGTTCGTTGAGGGCGGGACCGGGAGCACGAGTTCCACGGTCTCTTCAGGACGGCGCTGTGCGTACTGAGGGCGCTCCTCTGCCGAGAAGGAGAGGTGCTGTCGCTTGGACTTGAGGGCGGTCATTGCTGATCGCCCCGCAGCTTCGCCTTCAGTTCTTCGATGCCCGCCGCAATCTCCACCAGCGCTGTTTCAGAACGGTGAGCAGCGCCAAGACGGACTGCCAGAAGTTCGTTTTCAAGGGACGAGATCTCCAAACGAACTTGCTTCTCGACGGCCTCTTGCAGAGCGGCCAGAAGGTCGGCGCGGACCGTCTTAGGATTGCGGTACAGGAGCGACCAGATTGAGCCGTAGGGCTGCCGGAGACGCCGTGCGACGTGGCGCACCACCTCGACAACCGGCTGTCCCGTCGTCCGCATCTCACCGTCTACGATGCGGCGAGCGTAGCTCTTCGCAAGCGTTACCGTGGGCATGGCGTGTCCTGAACGTTGCCGGGTTTCACAACGGGGTTGTCGCATCGGGCAAATATTCCTGTGGTCGAGTGATCCTCGACACGGGAGCCAGTCCAATGCGAACGGAGGCGATACGCAGAACACAAGACGACGCTGGCAGCCGGGACGTATCTTGGCGGATGGGCCCGACGGCCAGTGAAGAGAAAACGGGCGCCGGCACGGAGCAAAGCTGCGACGTGCCGAGCGCCCAGTTGCGCGAGGCCCAGGGTAGAGAGGGCAGAGAAGGAAACCTCGCGGTTCGAATGGGGGAGGCGGCCTGTCACGCGGGACATGGGTCAGGCCGCCTGCTGTTGCTTCTGACGCCGTACATAGGCGGCAGCAGCAAACTCATCGTCCTGCTCAACGATGAGAACGTAATCCTTGTGATATTCCTCGGGCACCCAGCTAGGCACGATCACGGCCTCGGCTTTCATCTTGGCCTTGAGATCATAAACGCGAGAGCGATGAATGCCGGCGCGAGTTGCTACCTCGGCGGCAGGAGTGCCCTGTTTCAGCAGAGCACGAGCGCGCTCACGACGCGCCGCCTGTTTTTCAAGGTGCAGCTTCTGAAGCGGGTAACCGGCATTGCGCGCGATCTCCCGCGCATATGCAGTCGTAATGCCGATTTGGACGGCGGCGGCGGCAGCGCTCAAGCCCTGGTCCAAAAGGACGAGGATGCGGCGCTGGATGTCAGTTTTCATCGAAAGAGGCGCGCGGACACCCATCGATCAGAACCCGCGCTGCATGGCGGCGGCGAGGCGGGGGTTCACGCGATCTGGGCTAAGAGCCGGCGACCACTCGACGGCAAACGAGAAGCCGATCTCGGCGAGCTTGGCAGCCTTCTCGGGCGTCAGCCGCATCTGAGCCGTGTTCGGGCCACCGTCGTCGATCTCGACCATCAGGGAGCCGTCAGGCTGGCGCTCCAGGCGCATCATCGCCTTGACGTGCCCTTGCTCGGACAACTCGGAGATCACGTCAGCCATGACCAATTACCTCTTCATGCTGCCAGGAGCGCGATATCCAGCGGGGTTGCCGCCCTTGATGTCGGCGAGCGTGCGGGCGTGGTCGTTGCGACGCGCGTTCAGGCGCTCTCGGGCTTTGCGAAGCTTCTTCCCGTTGCCCTTGCCGTGCTTGTGGATCGACATGCTTCAGCGCTCCTGCGTGAGGATGTGGAGGGGGCCGTTGAGGGAGTTGAGCTGGCGAGCCTTGGGCGCGGGAGGCGCAGCCCACATTGCGAGGGCGGCGAGCCAAGCAGCAGCCATGAAGGGAGCGCGAAAGCTCATGCGCAAGCTCCCGTTCGCTGCTGCGTCACGTCTGCAACGCAAATGTCCGGCGGCATCCGCCAGAGAGCGGGGTCAGCAACGTGACCCTTCGCCTGAACAAGCCGACTGAGGGCTAGAAATGTCCAACCCGGGAACCGGCCCCGCAGGCGCCAATTCTGCACCTGCTGATACGTCTTCAGCTGCAAAAGGCCTCGAACACTGGACACGCCGCCCAGTTCGTCGATCACCTCAGCCGTGGTGCGTAAGATTGCCATGGCCGCATCTCACAACAGATCGTTGTGAAGCGCAACCCCCCAAATCGTTGTTGGATGAAAAATCGCAGCGCGGGCATACGAGACACATGCTCGCTGACGACAGCCAAGACGCCATCGCCGCCCGTTTGAGGGAGTACCGCGAGGCAAAATCTTACAGCCAGGCCGCGATGGCGGCGGCCTGCGGGCTTAACAGCCAGCAGGCGTACCAGCACTACGAGACCGGCAAGCGGTTCCTGCCCGCAGAGGTCGCGCTTGACCTCTGCCGGAACGAGGGCCTGACGATGGATTGGATCTATCGAGGGGTGCCCGACATGCTACCGTTGCACGTCGCTCAAATTCTACCGAGCGTTGCGGCGAGATTAGAGCGACCGGCCAAGGCGTCAGTCTGACTTAACGCACCGAAGTTCGGGGCGCGCTGCCGTTGCGGCCTGCTGTCGCTCGAATAAGAAGAGGTTGACGAAATCTTTCGCGTGCTCAAGGACGCGATTTGCCTCGTCCTGACTTGCGGGGAGTTGCCCCACGATTTGAACAGCGAGGCGCCTTAACTGCTGCTCTCGGTCCTGACCATCAGCGAGCTTATGCGGCATTTGTCGTCTCCTAACCCGACTTAACACCCGTTAACGTCTGGACACAAGTCCTAAGAGAACAAATAGTGAACGGAATGGTTTCCTATCCGACAAAGGTAGAGGGTCACAACAATCTGTTTTGAAGGCGCTTGACGTCACAACAGTTCGTTGTAAGGTAGCTGCATTCCCCACGGAGCGCAGCGCAAATGGCCGCCCTTCTCCCCCATCACCTCAAGATTGCCTCTGCCCGCGCTCAGCGCGACCGTCGCCTCATGCAGGGCGTCCGCATCGACGCTTCCTGTCAGGGCACACGCTACAGCCTCGACACCGGCAAGCTCCCCCGTCTGGATAGCGACGAGGGTAGAGCTCGCCTATTCGGCTGGGATCGCGAGGATCTGACCGATCGCCTGATCCAGGCCGGCGGCTCCGTCATCATCGTCGCCTGTGCTTCGATCTTCCTCGGCTCGGCGATCCGCCTTGTGTGGCTGGTGGCGTTATGAGCGCCGTCGAGATCCTGCGCGAGGCTCGCGCGCTGATCGCTGACAAGAGCCGGTGGACGCAGAAGGCGTTCGCCCGTGACAACGCTGGCCGATATACCGACGAGAACAGCAACGAGGCAATTTGCTTCTGCGCTGCTGGCGCCGTTCTCAGGGCAGCCAGTCGTGGGCCGTCTAGTTACGAGAACGACGCCTTCGAAGTTTTGAGCGCCGCGTCTTACGACCTGTTTCGAGAGGACAGCGTGCTAGTTGTCAACGATGGCCTTCCGGATCGCGATGCCTCGGAAGCCCATGACGACGTGCTGAAAGTTTTCGATTTAGCGATCCGCAAGGCTGAGGCCGCCAATGCGTAGCCTCTCACCCGCCCAGCGCCGCAAGAGCGCCATGGCCCGCGCTCAGGTCACTGTCTCCGGCAGCCCAGGCATCGGCGACCTGCGCAATCGGCAGGGCGCTATCCATCGCCGAGACGCGATCCGCAACATGCTGCTGGCCGCTGACTTCCGCGGCGAGGCCATCCGCATCGCCGATGAGCGTCCCATCAGGGCGTGCCACCTTCGCAAGCAAGCGCGCACTGCTCTCGACAGCGCGCTCGTCTGCGACCGTCTCGCCCGTTCCTACGGCCATCACATCCCCACCGGAGCATGACGATGAGCGCCCCTTTCCGCGCCGCCGATGATATCGGGTCGGCTCTCGATATTCGCTCGGCTTTGAGCGCCATCAGCTACCATAACAGCAGCATCATGGGCGCGATTGAGGACATCGAACGCGCCGCCAAATCTGGCACCGTCTTGAACGAGGTGGACATTAGCCGCCTTGGCGCCGCGCTGAACTTCACCACGGCAAACGCCCGCAAGCTCAGTGCTCTCCTCTCGGGCGACTTCGAGCCGGTCCTTCTCGCTGACCTCGCCTTCCTGAAGCGGTTCGCGCCGGCTCCGGCGCGGCAGGCGGCGGAGTAGGGCAGCATCATGTGGCGGCTCGGAACCAAGAACCTGCCGGCCGGCGTCTCTCACCTGATTGTGGATGATCACGGTGTCATCGCGCTCGTGAAGAAACGGGGAAGGGCCGTGAAGGCTGGCCCGCTGCTGGCCGCTGCGCCAGACCTTCTGCAAGCGCTGATCGACGCGCGGTCGCAGCTCGAATGCTACGAGAGCGAACGTACGGGAGAAGCCTTCAACGATACGCGGATCAACGCCGCTATCGATAAGGCGCGGGCGCAGTCATGACAGACGACTGGACCACCCGCGGCCGTTCTCTTCGCGCCGAGGCTCAACAAGCCCGGCACACCAAAGACGAAACCGGGACCTCCCCAGTTGAGCGTCAGGCCATCCGCGAGATGATGGAAGCCGAGTGGGCCCCTGTCCTCGACGACACCGGCATCACTCCATCCGCCGAGCCTCACCAGACCGCGGAGCGCGTCACCTCGCGCCCGCTGACTTCATTCGACTTCTGACCGGAGACCGGAGATGTCGTTTACCGACAAGCAACTCGCCGCCCTCAACGCGCCGCTTGACCGCAAGCACGTCAAGGGCCGCACTCAGGCCGGCCGCACGCTCAGCTATGTTGAGGGGTGGCACGCCATTGCCGAGGCGAACCGCATCTTCGGTTTCGACGCTTGGGACCGAGAGACCGTGGATCTGCGCATGCTCGGCGAGCGCCAGGTCGGCGACAAGAGCCGGGTCGCCTACATGGCCCGTGTCCGCATCACGGTCCGCGCCGAGGGCATCGACATCGTGCGTGACGGCTGCGGCTACGGCTCCGGCATCGACAAGGATCTCGGCCAAGCTCACGAAAGCGCGCTGAAGGAGGCAGAGACGGACGCGATGAAGCGCGCCCTAATGACCTTCGGCAATCCGTTCGGGCTGGCGCTCTACGACAAGGATCAGGCGAACGTCGTCGATCTGCCGGATGAGCCTGAAGACCCCCGCTCATCCTCGCAGCGGCTCGCTGACGACATGATCGTAGCCTTGTCCGAGCGAGCTGGGGCCCGCGTTGATCGCTTCCTCGGCATGGAGCAGGTCAAGCGCGATCTTGAAGTGCTTGACATCGAAGACTTCGATCGCGTGTCGGCCTTCGCCGAGATCCGCCGCGCCGTGAAGCCCGAAGTGAGGGCCGCGTGATGCAACGGATCGCCGGAACCTTCGCCGATTTCAAGCTCATCAAAGGACGCAAGGTCGCTCAGATCGTGGTCGAGATCCCGATCGAGCAAGCAGATGCCATCGTGGCGGCCCTGGGCGGCCTGCCAAACCCCGCTGTTGAGCGGTGGGTGGCGATGGCGCCAGTGAACATGGAGGCCGCACGGGCGGCTTCCAGCGAGACGGCTGAGCAGCGTTCAAACCACTCAGCCCAGGGAGAGGCCGATAGCCTTCGCGTCAGCGAGGGCAGCCGGCCGGCGTCGGCCTCTCCCGCTTCTGAGCGCAAACAGTTGTCGGTCGCTAGCAAGATCGCGCTGACATGCCGTCAGCCGACATTCCAGGCGTTCCTTCGCCAAGAGCCCGGCCTACTCGGCACGCTGTGGTGCGATGCCCGTAATCAGGCATTCGACAACGGTGTAGATGAGGCCGCCGCTCAGCCGCACGCGCTCGCTGAGGCCGCAGTTAAGAAGTTCTGCGGCGTCTCCCGGAAGCGCGATATCGCCGAGCGACCGCACGCCGTGGAGCGCTGGGACATGGTTCTGGCGAGCTACGAGCACTGGCAGCGGAGGGCGGCATGATCAAATGGTCTCTCTGCCTCTGCCAGGGCCGCGCTATCTCGGCCCTCACCCCCATCAGCACCGGATCGCTTGAGGCTGTCATAGAGACTGCTGCCGAGCGCTACAGAGTCTTTCAGGCTTCCGAGCACCCGGACGGCCGTCTGTACGGTGGTCGGTGGGAGCGCGATTACGAAGGCCGCCCCGTAAATTATGCGATTATCCCTGCGCGGATGGTAGCTGCGCACCTGCGGGGGCGGCGCTGATGACAGGTCGCTCCGCAGAACCCCGCCGCGCAGTGCCGATGAAATTGCAGCGAGATCTTGCCTTGCAGCTCGTCGCCGATCTCATGCGCAAGCTCGGCATGGTCCCGGTCGATGTGACGGTTGAATTCGAGTTGGACCACACCCCGGCCCTGTGCCTGCGCGATGTGGATCAGGCGACAGGCCAGCACATCCCGCACCAGCATGACCCCTCTTACCTGATCTGGCGCACCAAGGAAGCGCACGCGGCCAAGACACATGGTCCCGGCGGCGAGAGGCGGATCACCACCGCGGGGTCTGATCGTCATAGCCGAGATAAGGCAGACCGCTTGGCCGAAGCGGACGCAGAGCATCGCCGGGCGGCTGCTAAGGCCGCCAATGAGGCGCCCACGCCAAAGCCGGCCACGCAGCCACAAGCGCGCCCGCTGGCGGGTGGCAAGCCACTAGAGGGCGGTAGGCCGCTTCCGGGCGCGTCGCCCGCTCACAGGGCCACCAAGCCCCTTCAGCGCGCCCTACCGCCCCGCAGGGGCCTCTACTCATCGGAGAATGGTCGATGATCCGCTGTCCCGGGTGCTCGCATCCTGTCTCCAGGGTGATTGATAGCCGGCCGATAGAGGGGACCGTTCGACGGCGTCGCAAGTGCCAGAAGTGTGGCACCACTTGGTTCACCCGCGAATGTGTCGAGCGTCAGATTTCGTCCCCCGACATCCCCCTTATCCCCGCGGAGTAGCGCTATGAGCGAGATTACTGAAGCCCTCCACAATCTGATCTCCCTCGCGCGACCGTATATGCGGGACGACGCGCAGCTGCTTGGACTGCGAGAGGCTGCGTGATGAACGCGCTCGCCCCCCCCTCCCGCCTGAAGATCGTCGACCTCCTCGAAGAGATCGACACCCTCCGCGAGGCCGTCCGCCGGTACGAGGAGCTGCTGAAGCCGCCGGTTTACACGCCGCGCGCCTGGCGCCTCACCGCGCATGAGGAAGCCTTCCTCCTGGTGCTCTACGGCGCCAAGACCCGCGTCGTTCACCGCGAGCGGATGCTGATCGGGATCTACGGCATGCTGGCCGATGCGCCGGACCAGATGATCCTCAACAACTACCTCTGCCGCGTCCGCCGCAAGATGATGCAGGCGCAGACCCGTATCAGCATCGAGACCGCGTGGGGCCGTGGCTGGCGCCTCAACGAGGAGAACCACGCCCGGCTCCACGCGGCTATCACCGGCGAGTCGATCGCGGAGCACGCAGCATGAGCGCCACCCCCGCCAACATCGACACCCTGCCGGAGAGAAGGTCGGATTAAGGGCGCGACCCTTTACAGGGTCAGGCTCTCGCCCTTCGGGCCAAACCACTTCGTGTTTTGTCGGCTTCGCCGCTTCGATCCTTCGCGCACTAGACTGGAAAGATGATAATGTTTGATCTCGACTTTGACGGCATGCGGCGCGCCCAAGAGCGTCAAACCAAGCTTGCCAACACCGCGCTCAAAGGTCTGCCGCCCGAGCAGATAGTGCCCGGAGCCTTAGTGACGCTCTCCACCAATCTTGCGACCGGCGACCGGTCTTACGTGTCCGATATCTACGAGGTGCTAGCCGCGAATGGTGGCACCGTCATTATGAAGCCGACCGAACTCTGCAGGGACGATTTCCTTAGTCAGCGCCCGCGTTCCGTGCAGTTTCACGAGCACAAGTTCTATCCGGCCGAGGCACTGGCGCTCGCGATCCTGGAAGATCGTCGCCGCTCCGCGCCAGCGACCGAAACCGGAGGCGAAGACCCGCAGGGGCTTCGTGCGAAGCATGCCCCCGACCTCCCCCTCATCCCCGCGGAGTAGCGCAATGAGCGAGAACAATACTGGCGAAGCGCTGCCGAATGGTTGGCGCATGTGGACGTGGGCCAACCCGTCAGGCGGCTGGTCATTCGAGTTGAAGCACGCTGGCGGTGGACAGGTTGGCGGCAACCAGAAGACCGAAGACATGGCCCGCAGGATCGCCGGCATCATCGCCGATACGACGATCCCTGAGCCTGCCGAGCCCGCTGCCCCGCCCGCCTGGATGATCAAGGTGGCGCGGGAGGCGGTCGCGCGCACTTACGACGAGGCTCACATAGGGCCGGCGGCGCAAGCCCGTCGTGATGGCACCTGCGATGACAGCAACGAGGTGCAGATCGCCCTCGCAACCCTCCGCCTCGCCCTTGAGCGCGGTCATGTCGTGGAGCCTCGCCCGGTCCCGAGCGACGAGGAGATGCTGATAGCGGCGCGGGAGGATGCTGCGCAGGTTGGAGACTTTGCTCGGCCGCATTGGTCTAAGATGCTGCGTGAAGGCCAAAAAGACTATCATGAAGATGTGAAGATCGCCCTCCAGGCCCGCCGCAACATGCTCCGCGAGTGGGGCGCTGTAGCAGTCCCAGTAGTGCCTGGGGTGGATCTGGAGGCGGCGCTGCTGACGGCTTGGAGCGATGGGTGGACCGCTGCGGCTGGTGCCCTGCACGAACTGCACCACGGGCAGGGCAACGCGACTACGCTGTGCGTCCGACAGAGATCTCGCAACGTCGCTGATTTGCTCTCCACCCTGCCGACCCAGGAGGCCTGATTATGACCCTCTTCGACGGCGGGCCGATCCACAAGTTTTGCCTTGTCTATTGCGGGGATGACCGCTGCAACTGTCAGAAGTCGCCGCGTTACAGGGATATTCTCCTTCGGGAGATCGAGCCAGCACAAGCGACGCAGGCGAGCAAAGACCAGCCCCCACCGACCCCCTCTCCTGAAGGGGAGGTGGAGGGGCTGATCCGACAGCACGTCTTCCGCGATCTCGCCAGCCCCGAGATCATCAGCGCGGGGATCGCTGAGGCTGCGGAGCATATCCTCTCCCGTATCAGCACCAGTCCGGGGGATACTACAGGGCGCGACCCTGACGGGTCGGACTGTCGTCCTTCGGATCAAGCCCCTTCGGGTCTTGCCGCCTCCGGCGCTTCCATTCCTCGCGCGGGCAGCGATACTTTCGCGCCGCACGTTCGAGACTTGGATGATCCTCGTTTTTCTGCGCAGAAAGCGGCTGAGATCGAGCGGCGTTTTGAGCGCGCCTTCTTCGACGCTGGCGGCTTCGCAGGAACTAGAGCGACTTACGCCGCGCGTGTCGCCAAACCTCTTGTCTTGGATCTGATAGCGCAAGCCCGTGCTCGGACGCCCGCGCCAGCAATCGAAGCGCGAAGCGCCGAGACGCAAGGCGGCTCGGTCGAAGACGAGAGTGCGATCGACGAAGCGTCTAGCGAAGTCGAGGCGCCCCTTCCCACCCCGTCACTCCAGACACAGGGTGCAATCAATCCCCCTGATCGTAGGGAGGAGGGGAGCCGGGGGGACGACGCTGACGACTGGCGCACCTACCACAACGGTGACGACCCAAGGCCGGATGTCGAGTGGTCAGGCTACCTGCCGGACGCAGCCGATAGCGGCCCGGCTATCGCCTACGCCGACGAGACTGGCGAGCCGCTGTTTGTCGTCTGGTGGGACGACTTTGGCAATGGGCATTCTCGGATCACGCGCTGGCGCGATCTGCCGGACTATCTCTCCGCCTCCCCGCGTCCCTCCAAGAAGGAGCAGGGCGAATGAGGTGGCATCGCAAATCGTCGAGCGCCGAGATGCCCTGGTGGGGCTGGCTTTTCGTGCCAATCTGGGGACCGCTTTGGGCCATCCTTGTCGCGTGCATTCTTTCGATGTTCGGCGTGACTTGGCTGAAACGCTGGCTCGTCGGTCCGACCGAGCAATGGCGCCCTTGGTTCGCTTGGTATCCGGTCACGGTCGAGCCGTGGCCCGATGAGCAGCGCGCTTGGCTCGAATGGGTGGAACGCCGCGCCGGGCATACCCTCGGCGACGCCGTTCACCGCACCGCACTCGCCAGCAAAGAGGAGGCGGGGCGTGGTTGAGCGCCTGGCTGAAGACGACCACGACATGGACCGCTTCCTGTCTCTCACCGAGGAAGAGCAGGAGGCCGAGCTTCAGGCGGAAATGGCGGCGTACTCGCGATGGTACGACAGCCTGCCGCTCGCCGGCCAGATCGCTCATTGCAGAAACCTCGCACTGAGCAACTGCCGGTCAGCGCGACGCCTGATCCGGCTCGCGCAATGCCCCGAGATCATCAGGCGGCATGCTCGCGAGCGGATCAAGGCCGCTCAGGTTCGGCTCCTGAAAATCCGCATCTGGCGCGCCTACGGCATCCGACCTGGGGAGGCATAGTCATGCCCAAAATCACGCTGCTGTATGACCGGTGCTGGCTGATCCGCTCAATTTCTCCCGGGCCTTATCGTAAGGGCGAGCCCTCGTTCTGGGTCGCAGGCCGGCAGTGGAACGCCTCGCCGATGCACGCAACCATTTTCCCGAGCGAGGCCGCGGCGCAAGAGCAGATCGACGACGCGCGGCACTACAAGCGGGCAGGATTTGGTCCGAATACCGTCGTGGAGCCTGTCCCGCTGGAAGGCGCGGTCAAAACGCTCGGCACGGAGATTTCCGATGTCGAGTGAGCGTATTCATCAGGGCGCTGCCCCTACGGGGCCCGAGCCCTCGCAAGTCGAGCCGCCTTCCGGCGGCTCGCCGGCTAACGCCGCTTCAGTCTCTAGCGCAGGAACTTCGCCGATGGACCAGGAAGAGTACACCCGCCGCTTTGTGGAATACATGGTCAAGAATGCAGGTTTTGAACAATTTGACTGCGGGACAACGGTGGAAGAGTACGCGAAGGATACAGCGGAAGCTTGCTACGGCGTGAACGACGGCGATAGTCCCGAGGAAGATGCCGAAGGTGACATGAGCTATTGGGGGGAAGAATGATCCGCCCCGCGCCAGGGGGCGAAGCGGCGCAAGCCGCCGAGACCGGCACGGGCTCTATCTCGGAGAAGCCAGATGTCTGAGATTTGGCGCCCCGTCGTTGGGTATGAACGCTTTTACGAGGTTTCCAGCCTCGGAAGGGTGAGATCAATGCTGAATGGACGGCCGCGCGTATTAAGCGCTGTCGTTGATAACTATGGATATCCAACAATCAAGTTGTATAGAAATTCGGTAGCTAAGCGCTATAAAATACATCGACTAGTGTGTACGGCATTCAATGGGCCGCCAGCAGAGGACGACATGGACTGCGCCCATCTAGATGGATCGCGCAACAATTCAGTTCCAGAAAATCTTGCTTGGGTATCCCGCGCTGAGAATATGTCTCATAAGCGCCTGCACGGAACTCAACAAATTGGAGAACTGGGGCCTAGCGCAAAGCTGTCGCGTGAACAGGTTGAAGAAATCAGGCGGAGCTACAACGCCGGTGAAAAGAGACCGTCTTTGGCGGTTAAATATGGAGTAACGCGATGGCAGATACGTCGAATAGTTTTGGGAAAGGCTTGGCGATGAATGCCCTCGCCGCACCCCCTGTGTCTTGCGGCGCCCACGAGCACCCGATGCCCGAAGGGCAGGCGCCCGACCTGAAAGCGCTACAGGCTGAGAACGAGAGGCTGAAGCACGACCTTGATACGTGCAGCAGTCACAACGCCATTCATCAACTGCGCGTCAAAGAACTCACCACCGCCCTAGCGGAGAGCGAGCGCAAGCGGGTGGAGGCTGAGCGGGATCTGCGCGTGTGCCGAGAGCGCGTCATTCAGGTGATGGACCGGCGTGACGCGATGCGCGGCGTCATCCGCACGCTGGAAGCCGCAAACAAGCAGCACGTCGAGATGCTGGAGGCGATGCGAGATCGCCTGTGCTCGGTCGCCGACTTCGCCTCCACCCCTCCCCAGGAGACCCCCGATGACCAGGGCTGACGATCTGCGTGCGCTGCTGGCGAAGGTGGAGGAAGCGACCGGACCATCGCGGACGCTTGAGGACGATCTCGCACTGGCGCTCGGGTGGACGAGGAAGGAGACGTTCTACGCTAGC
Organism: Methylobacterium sp. Gmos1; assembly: GCF_053764715.1. Classification (NCBI taxonomy): domain Bacteria; kingdom Pseudomonadati; phylum Pseudomonadota; class Alphaproteobacteria; order Hyphomicrobiales; family Methylobacteriaceae; genus Methylobacterium; species Methylobacterium sp. Gmos1. Next base: position 117,344 of record NZ_JBSNCC010000007.1, read on the forward strand.
GAAGAGGGCGACAAGATCGACTGGGTCGATTGGGTGCGCCCCGATGGTACACCGGGCAATTGCCCCGAATGCTGGACGGAGGTGCTTGACTGCGCGAAACTGCTTGTCGCCGAGCTGCTCCCTGGCTTCTGGCACTCCACAACCACCTGCTGGCGCACCGCTGACGCCGACATCGGCCCCGACTTCACAGGGCCGCACGGTGACGACCTGCTGGCCGCCGGCTGGTCTCAGGAGGAGCACGACGGCGCGGTGTTTCAGGCGGTCGTCGCGCCCGGCGGCCCGATCCATGCCGAATGCCTCGCGCTCGTTGCCGCGACGCTGAAGGCGCTGATCGCCCGGGAAGCGCTGGCGCCACCGTCGCCCGAGGTGCTGGCGACACGCCGCGCCGCCCTGGCCGCCATGAAGGCTGAACCGACCCGAGCCGCCCTGATAGCCCGAGAGGAGGTCGAGCATGGCCGGTGACACTCGCCAAGAGATCCTTGACACATTCTACCACCAGCAAGGACCATGCTGCGCCGGCTGCGATTGGTGGCACTCCATCAGCACGCTTGTCGGAGAATGTCACCGGAGCGCAATGGTTTCCGGTCACGACCGGATGATCGCGCTCGGCATTGATTATTCGTCGCTGGCTTTCGGCGCCGGCCATGTAGTTACCAAGCGCGAACACGTCTGCGGCGACTTCAAGGACGAGTTCGACTGGACCAGCCTGCCGCTGCCATATCGGAAACGGGTCGGCGCACTCGCTGAGCGAACCGCTGTTCGTGCGCTCATTGACGCCCTGAAGCTCGCCCCCACCCCGAGCCAACCAAGAGGGGAGCGGCCGTGATCCAACCTGTCCGCCTTCAACTCTCACGCCGGCCTGGCGCCAACCTTCGGGATCAGAGCTTCGCAGCCAACGGACTGCCTGCGGTCGTAGTCTCACGCCCCAGCGTCTACGGTAACCCGTGGTCGATCGCTGGAGCTAGAGAGGCAGGCTACAGCGGCACCGACGCTCAACTCGCGGCCTGGTGCTCAAGCCTCTATCGCGAGTGGGTGACGGGCGCTCCCCGATCCATGACCCGGATGCTCTGTGAGGACGGCGACGGCAGCCGAGACGAGCGCATCCGCGGTCGGTTGCCGATCCTGCGCGGCAAGAACCTCGCGTGCTGGTGTGCTCTGCCGGCGCCGGGCGAGCCCGATCCGTGCCACGCCGCCGTTCTGCTGGAACTCGCCAACCGCCCAACCTGCGAAGCCATCCCGGAGGCCCCTCGTGACCGATAGCACTGAGCACGCCAAAGCCGCAGAGATCCCCGACGACATGCGGGTGCAGTACTGGCTTGCCCGACTAGATCGGTACGGCAACGCCGAATTGGTCGATGGAGCCCACAGCACCGAGCAAGGAGCGCACCGAGCGCTGTACCTGTTCCAGGGCCGGGCTCGGCAAGGGCGGCAGCTATGCCGTTGCTCGCGTCGAGTTGATCGCGGCGGTGCCGGACGGTTCAGAGGTGAACCATGACGCGGTGGAGACCATCTCCCGCGCCCGCGCCTCCGGTATCCCTGTCGAGGGAGGTGGTGATGGACGCTGAGACGATCGCCGAGACCATCGCCCTCCGAATGCGCGAGCTGCGCGACGAGCGCGGATGGTCGCTCCAGACCCTCGCCGACCGGGCGGGCCTCTCCAAGGCGCACGTCTGGAACCTGGAGGCCGGCGGCGGCGACAACAACCCGTCGCTCCGCACAGTCGTCGGTATAGCAACCGCCCTCGGCGTCTCGCTCGATTACCTCGCCGGGCTGACCACCGCCCAGCCCTGCCTCCATCCGGAGGCCATGCGGATCGCCTGCGAAGTGGACGCTCTGCTTCGCAAGGCCCCTGTCGAGGGAGGTGGCGATGTCGGGTGATCTCAGACTGAAGGTCTCCCGGCGCGTTCGAGATCAATCCCTCGCCCGCGCTGCCGAACTTGAAGCGGAGAATGCGCGGCTCCGCGAGGCGATGTCCGAAGACGCCCTACGCAAGGCCATCCATGCCTGGATCGCTAAGGACGCGCCTGTCTCGATCAAGATGACTATGGCGCCCGTTCTGGTGCAGGCACTCGTCAATCGGATCGCGCACTAACCCCACCTCACAGTTGCCAGATGGCAACGGTCAAGCCTGAAAGGAGATGATGATGCCGCGCGCACAGCGCACCACAGAAAGCCCCGCCGCAACCGAGCGCTCGGTGAAGCGTCATCCTGAGCCGCTGGCTTACCGGGTTGATGATGCAGCGATGGCGATCGGCGTCAGCCAGTCGAAAGTCTGGGCTCTCATTGCCCAAGGCGATATTCCTGCGCGCAAGCTCGTTGGCTCTACGGTCATCCTGCGCTCGGATCTTGAGGCTTACCTGTCAGCGCTGCCGGCCGCTCGACCACTCTCCACGTAGGTGGCCCAGTCATCCATCAAGGCGCGACGCTTCCCCAGGGCGTCGCCGCGCCGATACGCCCGCTCCGTGGCGCTGCCGACAAGGTGCGCCAGAGCCTCTTCGATCACCTCGCGCGGGTGATCCGTCTCGTCGGCAGCCCAGTCGCGGAAAGAGGATCGAAACCCATGGGTCGTAATGTCTTCTCGGCCGGCTCGACGCAGCAGCGCATTGAACGCCATGTCGGACAGGACGGTATCGTTGCGGCTCGCGAACACCAAGCCGTTCTCATCGGGGTCCTCCGCTCGCAACTGGGCCAGGATCGCCAAAGCGCGCGGCGAAAGGGGCACCCGATGCGGACGCTTCGCTTTCATCCGCTCTTTCGGGATGGTCCACAGCGCGCCGGCAAGATCAACTTCGGCCCAGGTCATTCCGCGCACCTCGCCCGACCGCGCCGCCGTCAGGATCACCAACTCCAGCGCCCGAGCCGTCTGCGCCTCGCGCTCGCGCAGCATCCGGACGAACCCCGGCACATCGGCGTAGGGCAGGGCTGCATGGTGGCCGCGGTGAAGCTTCCCAGCTTTCGGGAGCAACACGTCGAGGTGACCGCGCCACCTGGCCGGGTTCTCCCCGGATCGATGCCCGGCTACGCGCGCCGCGTCCAAGATGCGTTCGATGCGCCCGCGCATCCGCTTCGCCGTCTCGGCCTTGGTGTGCCATATTGGCCGCAGCACTTCGAGCACCGCTTCCGTGCTCACCTCGGCCACCGGCATCGCCCAAATTGTCGCAGCCTGCTCCTCGAGCGTCTGGCGCCACTGCCGGCGGTGCGCTGCGTTGCGCCAGGTCGCCTCCCGGTCCTGCATGTAGCGCTCGGCGATGTGGCCGAACGTGATGGCCGGTGGGGCGGGCGCATCTGGTGGTGGGGCGCGGCGAGCGTCGATCGGATCCACCCCACCAGCGACCTGAGCGCGAGCCTCCGCCGCAAGTTCGCGGGCACGAGCGAGCGGCACCGACAGGACGGCCCCCAGGCCCATCTCCCGGCGCCGGCCGTTCATGCGGTAGAGGAACACCCATCGCTTGCCGCCGCCAGCGTCCACGACGAGATAGAGGCCGCCGCCATCAGCGTGCCGGCCTGGATCGGAGAGCGCCTGCACGCGCCGCGCCGACAGCTTGTTGATCTCGCGCCCCACCGCACCCCACCAGCTACCCCACAACGCCACGGCGATTGCATCCGAGGGCGTTGGACCGATTGGGACGGTTTTTCAGGAAAGGCGCAGCGCTGGCAATATGCGGCGCGAGGGATTTGGAGGGATTTGGACCGTCTTGGATTGACGGATGGCGGAGAGAGAGGGATTCGAACCCTCGATACGGTTGCCCGTATACACGCGTTCCAGGCGTGCGCCTTCAACCACTCGGCCACCTCTCCGGGCCTGATCGGCGGGGCGGCGGGGCGCCCGTGCCGGTCAGGTGCCGTCCTCTAGCGGGGCGCGGGCCGCGACGCAAGCGCGAGATGGCGGGGGCGGTCGCGGAAAGCCGGTGAATTCCGCGTCGGGCGGACACGGCGCCGCTGCAACCGGGGCAGGGTATCGGCCGTTTCGATCATCGGCCGGCGTGTGGGCGCCGGTCGGCCGGGATCGGCCGCCCGAACAACAGGAGACCGCCCGTCCCGTCGCGCCGCCTCCCGGCGGCCGCTGCGGACGGCGCGACCGGCGAGGACAGGCGACGTGGAAAACGACACCGTGACGGCCAAGGACGCGACCCAGCACGAGCGGCCCGTGATCCTGGTGGTGGAGGACGAGGCGCTGACGATCATGGATCTCAGCGACGTGCTGGACGAGGCCGGCTACGAGGCGCTGCAATCGGCCTCCGCCGAGCGCGCCCTCGGCCTGCTGACCGCCAGGTCGGACATCGTCGCGCTCATCACGGATGTCGAGCTGTCCGGCAAGACCGACGGCTTCGACCTCGCCCGCAGCGCGGCGCAGATGCGGCCCGACCTGCCGATCGTCGTCGTGTCCGGGCGCAGCAAGCCCGATCCGGACCGGATGCCCGCCCATGCCCGCTTCGTCGCACGGCCCTGCGGGGGCGAGGACATCCTCGAGGTGCTCAGGACCTTGATGAAGGACTAGGGGCAGGGGTCGGGGCAGGGATCGGGGCAGGGGGCCCGTGCGGCTCCGGCTCGGCCAGCCACACCTCGACCGGGGCGCATGCCGGGCCGAAATCCAGGATCAGGTTGCGCAGCCGGCGCGCCGGGCTTCCGGGCGCGCCGGGCATCTCCACGAACTCGCCCACGGCCCGCAGGACACCCTCGATCCTGCGTCGACCCAGGGTCAAGCTGACGGGCGTCCCGCTACAGGTGTCCACGCTCGATACTCCTCTCACCGTCAACCGAATAACGCGGTGCGGCGAGGGGTGGTCCATCGCTCGGTCGATCAAGGTTACGGCCTGGTCACCCGCGTGCACGACTCGCAGGCGTGCATCCCGGGGTTGAGCGGGCCCAGGAGCCCCGGAGACCCTCCGCATCGGAGACCCACAGCCTCAGAGACCCTCCGCCTTGAGGGCGCGCAGGCGCCAGGCGCCGGTCTCGGCCGGGCTGAGGGCGGGGGAGAGGCGGCGCTCGATCGCCTCGAACTGACGGCCCTGCGCCGCCAGGAGGAGGCGCAGGGCCGCGATGCTGGCATGCAGGTCCCGGGCGTCGCTGAGCGGATCCGGGGAGAGCGGGGCTGTCAGGGGCTGAGTCGGCATGTCTCGCATCAGGAGCGGCCATGGTTAACCATGGGTAAACAAAAACCCCGCCGCGCGGGCGGCGCGGCGGGGTCGGGAACGCGTGTTCCGGGGCTTGGATCAGCTGCCGGCGCGCTCGCGCAGGGCCGGGATGAACAGGTCCTGCCAGGCCGCCGGCTTGGTCTTCATGATGCCGGCCCGGTGCATGAAGGTGACGAACTCCATGATGCCGTGCGGGGTCGCCGAGAACTTGCTGTCCGGGTCGTCGAGGATCTGTGCGACCTCCGTCGGGCTCACCTTCACCTTCGAGGCGCGGGCGAAGATCTCGGCGGTCTCGGCCTTGTTGGTGGTGATGAAGTCGCAGGCCTCGTCGAGGGCGGCGAGGAAGGCCTGGGTCGTCTTCGGGTTCGCCTCGGTGAAGCGCTTGAGCGCGAACACCACGTCGAGGGTGATGTTGCCGAAGATCTGCGAGGCCTTGAGGATCGTGCGCACCTTCGGGTCGGCGCGCTCGACCCCGGTGAAGGGCGGCGAGGCGAAATGGGCGACGATCTCGGTCCGGCCCGAGAGGAGGGCTGCGACCGCCTCCGGGTGGGGCAGGCCGACGGTGCTCGAATCGAGCTTGGTGTAGTTCTCGGGCCCGAACTGCTTGGCCACTGCCATCTGGAGCACCACCGCGGCGAGCGAGGTCTTGATGCCCGGGATCGCGATCTTGTCCTTCGGGGTGAAGTCGGCGAGCGACTTGATCTCGGGCTTGTTGACGTTGAGGTCGAGGGCGGTCGCCGACATGCCCGAGACGCCGATCACCTCGGTCTTCGGGCTGCCGCGGCCCTTCGACCACAGGGCGAGAAAGCCCGGCGCCCCGGTGCCGGCGATGTCGAGCGAGCCGGCGATCATCGCGTCGTTGATGACGTTGCCGCCGTCGAGCGTGAGCCAGGTCACCTTGACGTCGCCCAGACCCGCCTTGGCGGCCTGGGCCTCCAGGAACTTCTTCTCCTGCATCACGAAGAGCGGCAGGTAGAGGACGCCGTAGCCCTTGGAGATCCGGACCTCCGACACCTCGGCCCGGGCCGGGGCGAGGCCCAGCGAGAGCGCCAGGGCGGCGCCGGCGGCGAGGCCGAGGAGCTTGCGTGCGAACATGGGGGTTCCTCCCGTTTCGTCGTTCTTGCTGATTCGTCGTTCTTGGCGGATCGTCCTTTGCCCGCGGGGCCGCGCGCGGTCCAGGGGGCAAGGCGCTGGAATGTCGTCTTAGTGCTGCATGCCCCAGCGGCGGATCGTCTTCTTCTCGATGTTGGCGAAGATCACGTTCTCGACGAAGAGGCCGATCATGATGACGGTGAACAGGCCGGCGAAGACGTTGGTGGTCTCGAGCGCGTTGCGGTTCTCGAAGATGTACCAGCCGAGGCCGCCCGAGCCCGAGGAGACGCCGAAGACCAGCTCCGCGGCAATCAGCGTGCGCCAGGCGAAGGCCCAGCCGACCTTGAGGCCGGTGAGGATGCTGGGGAACGCCGCCGGGATCAGGATCGCCCGAACCAGGCTCAGGTTGCGCAGGCCGTAGTTCAGCCCGACCATCCGGAGCGTGTTCGAGACCGAGCGGAAGCCCGCATGGGTGTTGAGTGCGATCGCCCACAGCACCGAGTGGACCAGCACGAAGACCACGCTGCCCTGGCCGAGGCCGAACCAGATCAGCGCCAGCGGCAGCAGCGCGATCGCCGGCAGGGGGTTGAACATCGCGGTCAGCGTCTCGAGCAGGTCGGTGCCGATCCGCGAGCCGATGGCGAGCGTGGTCAGCAGCGCGGCGAGCACGATGCCGATGCCGTAGCCGATGGCGAGCGTCTGGAGCGAGACCAGCGCCTTCGTGGGGATCTCGCCGCTCAGGATCGCGCTGGCGAAGGCCTCGACGGTGGCCGAGAAGGTCGGGAACAGGAGCGGGTTGTCGAGCCAGCGTCCGTAGGCTTCCCAGACCACCGCGAGGACGGCGAGCACGACGGCCTTGCGCAGCCAGCTCTGGCGATAGGCCAGTTCGGCGAAGGAGAGGCGCTGCTCGACGCTGATCGCGCCGGCGGCGGAGGTCTCGCGGACGATCTCGGGCCGCTGGGCCAGGGGGGGGCTGATGGGGGGGGTGATGGGGGCGAGGGTGGCGGTCACGGCGTGTCTCCCGAAGGTTCTGGCTGCCTTACGCGAACAGCATGTCGTTGATGCGGGTCTCGAGGGCGCCCTGCGCCGCGGTGCCGAGTTCCGATGCCGGCAGGCTGTTGAGCTCCGCCTTGACCTGGCCGGGATGGGGCGAGAGCAGGAGGATGCGGGTGCCGACCTTGATCGCCTCCTCGATCGAGTGGGTGACGAACAGCACCGTGAACCGGGTGTCCTCCCACAGGCGCAGGAGCTCGTCCTGCATCTTGCGGCGGGTGAGCGCGTCGAGCGCCGCGAAGGGCTCGTCCATCAGGAGGATGTCGGGCTCCATCGCCATGCCGCGGGCGATCGCCACGCGCTGCTTCATTCCGCCCGAGAGCATGTGCGGGAACGAATCGGCGAACTTCGCCAGGCCCACCTTCTCGATGTAGGACATCGCCCGGTCGTCGGCCTCCGCGCCGGCGGCGCGGCCCGAGGCGGTGAGCGCGAAGGCGACGTTCTGCCGGACCGTCTTCCAGGGCAGGAGCTGGTCGAATTCCTGGAACACCATCATCCGGTCGGGGCCCGGCTCGGTGACCTTGCGGCCCTTGAGCCTGATCTCGCCCTCGACCGGGGTCATGTAGCCGCCGATCGCCTTGAGCAGGGTGGACTTGCCGCAGCCCGACGGTCCGAGCAGGATGTAGCGGTCGCCGGGCATCACCTCGAAATCGACCCGGTAGGTCGCGGTGACCAGGTGATCGGTGGTCTTGTACTGGAGCGTGACGCCCTCGACCTGGAGCAGCGGCTCGGGAATGATGGTCGGGCGTGCGTTCATGGCGGTCCTCCCCTTGCGTCCGTCGTATGGCCCGCGTTCGATCTGGCCGGGCGTTGGAGCGTGGGATAGGCTTCGAACCTGTTGCCAACCTGACAGATAGTTCCGGCCGGCACCCGGGGAGGAATTTTCGTGCGCATCCTGCTCGTCGAGGACACGCGGGACGTCGGCGAGGCCATCGCCTCGCGCCTGCGCGGCCTCGGCCACGCGGTCGACTGGGAGGTGGATGGTGCCGCGGCCGACGCCGTGCTGGAGGTCCAGGCCTACGACCTCGTGATCCTCGACGTGAACCTGCCGGGGCTCGACGGCTTCGCGATCCTCAAGCGCCTGCGGGCGCGCCGCGGCCCGGTGCCGGTCCTGGTGCTCACCGCGCGATCGGAAGTCGACGACCGGGTCGGCGCGCTCGATCTCGGCGCCGACGACTACCTGGTGAAGCCATTCGATTTCCGCGAGCTGGAGGCGCGGGTGCGGGCGCTCCTGCGCCGCAACAGCGGCCACGCCGACAACGCGCTCTCCCTCGGCAACCTGCGCCTCGACCGGGAGGCGCGCAGCGCCAGCGTGGCGGGCGAGCCCCTGGAACTGACGCGGCGGGAATGGACCCTGATCGAGATCCTGGCGGCGCGGCCGGGCCGCATCTTCGCCAAGGGCGAGCTCTTGGAGCGGGTCTTCGCCTTCGAGGAGGAATCGAGCGAGAACGCCGTCGAGCAGATCGTGGCGCGCCTGCGCCGCAAGCTCACCGCCGCCGGCGCCCGGGCCGAGATCCGCACCCTGCGGGGCCTGGGGTACCAGGTGGTCTGCCCGGACGCATGATCTTCCCTCGATGATCTCCCGCACCTCCTCCGTGTTGTCCCGCTCGCTGTTCTCGCGCCTCGTCGCGGTGCTGGCCCTGGTCCTCACGGTCGGGGCGGCCCTGCTGCTCGCCGCCGCCTGGGCCTCGGCGCGGCTCGCGGCGGACGAGGCCTACGACCGGCTCCTCGTCGGCGCGGCGCTCCAGATCGCCGAGACCATCGCCAGCGACGGGCGCGCGATCTCGGTCGATCCGCCCTTCTCGGCCTTCGAGACGCTGGCGCTCAGCCCCCGCGACCGGATCTTCTACAAGGTGGTCGATCCCGGCGACCGGCTGCTCACGGGAGACGCCGACCTGGGCGTGCCGATCGACCGCGCCCGCCTCGCTGCCGGCCCGCTCCTCCTCGACGGCGAGCATCGCGGCCTCGCCGTGCGGGCGGTGGTGGCGGGGCGCTACGTGCCGGACGCGACGCAGGCCGGATTCGCCGCCGTGGTGGTGGCCCAGACCCGCGAGGCGCGAAGCCTCCTCACCCGCTCGCTCACGCTCAAGGCGAGCCTGATGGTGCTGGCGATGAGCGCGCTGGCGCTCGGCGCCGTCGCGGTGGCGGTGCGGACGGCCCTGCGGCCGCTTTCGGCCATCGAGGGCGTGCTGGCGGCCCGCGGTCCCAACGACCTCCAGCCGCTCGGCCTCGCCGCGCCGCAGGAGATCCACCTGCTCGTCGCCTCGATCGACCATTTCATGGGCCGGCTCTCGGGCCACGTCGCGGTGATGAAGCGCTTCATCGCCGACGCCGCGCACCAGATCCGCACGCCGCTGACGGCGCTGACCGCCCAGCTCGACCTCCTGTCGCGCGAGACCGACGAGGCGCGCCGGCGCGACCAGCTCGCCCGCATCCGCGCGCGGATGGCCGAGCTCGGCCACCTCACCAACCAGCTCCTCAACCACGCGATGGTGATCCACCGCGCCCGCTCGGCGGCCTTCGACCCGGTCGACGTGGCCGGGCTCGCCCGCCGCACCCTGATCGACGCCGTGCAAGGCGCCGGCGACCGGACGGTCGACATCGGCTACGAGGGCCCGGACGAGGCGGTGACCATCCCGGGTGACGCGATCGCGCTGCGCGAGGCGCTGGCGAACCTGATCCACAACGCCCTCAAGCACGGAGCCCCCGGCCGGCTCACCGTCCGGGTCGGGCGCGAGCGCGGCCGCGTGGTGCTGGCGGTCGAGGATGACGGGCCGGGCATCCCGGCGAGCGACTGGGCCCGGGTGCGCGAGCCGTTCCAGGCCGCCGCCGGCGGCGGGACCGGCTCCGGCCTCGGTTTGTCGATCGCCGCCGAGGTGGCGGCGGCCCATGGCGGCGAGATGCGCTTCGAGGCGCATTCCGAGAGGGGGTTCTGCGTGATCCTGTCCCTGCCGGACGGGGAGGGGCGGGCGTGATCCGCCGCCTCGCCCTGCTGCTCGCCCTGGCGCTCGCGAGCCCGGCCGCCGCCGAGGAGATGACGCGCTTTCCCGCCACCGAGCACGAGCGCACCACGCTGACGATCCGCGCCGCCGCCGACCTCGACGCGATGGCGCCGCTGATCCGCGACTACCAGCTGCTCTATCCCGACGTCACGGTGGTCTACCACGAGTACATCACCGCCGACCTGTTCGGCGAGGTGGCCTCGTCCTGCGCCGCCGGCCGGGCCGACCGCGACCGGGGGGCGGACGTGGTGATCTCCTCCTCGGTCGATCACCTGATCAAGCTCGCCAACGACGGCTGCGCCCGGGCCCACCGCTCGATCGAGACCGGCCGCCAGCCCGACTGGGCCGCCTGGCGCAACGAGGTGTTCGGCTTCACCACCGAGCCGGCGGTGATCGCCTACCGGCCCGACCTCGTGCCGCGCGAGGACCTGCCGCGCAGCCGGGTCGAGCTCGTCGACCTCCTGCGGCGCAAGCCCGAGGCCTATGCCGGGAAGATCGGCTCCTACGACATCACGCTGTCGGGGATCGGCTACCTGTTCGCCGCCTACGACGCCCGGGCGGCCGCCACCTACGGGCGCCTCGTCGAGGCGTTCGGGCGAGCCAACCTTCAGGTGCGCTGCTGCACCAGCGACCTGATCGCCGATCTCGAGGCCGGGCGCATCGCCATCGGCTACAACCTGCTCGGCTCCTACGTCTACCGGGCGATGAAGCAGGGCGCCCGCCTCGCCCTCGTCGTGCCGCGGGACTACACCCTGGTCCTCGCCCGCGCCGCCCTGGTGCCGGTCACCGCCCGGGCGGTGGGGGACGCCTTCGCGTTCGTCGACTACCTCCTGTCCGAGCGCGGCCAGCGGGTGTCGCGCGAGGAGGCGTTCTTCTTCGACCGCACCGGCCCGCTGCCGCCCGGGATCGACGGCCCGCCGAGCCTGTCCGCCGCCGGCGCCTTCCGGCCGATCACCGTCGGGCCGGTGCTGCTCGCGGTGCAGGACCGGGCCAAGCGGGCGCGCTTCCTCGCCGAGTGGCGCCAGTCGATCGGCGCGGAGGCGCCGCGGGGCGAGGGCGGAGCCCAGAACGGGCCCCGGCGGGCCGAGGAGCCGTGACCGGCGCGGCAACTCCGCGGGCCCGTCGGCCGTTGACCCGGCACGTTGACCTTGCGGAGGTGCAGACCGCCATGAAGGGATCCCCGTACAGCCTGTGGCTCTCCGCGGCCAATCGCGCCGCCGGCTTCTGGATGGGACACGCGGCGAACGCCGTGCGGCGCCAGCAGCGCGCGGCGCTGACCGAGCTCGGCAAGGCCGCGACGCCGAAGCCGAAGACGAAACGGCGCCGCCGCACCAGGCGCCGCGCCGCCTGAAGCGGAGCCCTTCGCGGCGGCCCCGAATCGGATTAACGTCCCCGGCCGTGAGTCGGCCTGCACGAGAACGGGCCGACCATCGGAGGAGGCAGCCATGCACGAGGCGGTGCGCATCACGGTGCGGCCCGACGGCCGCTACACGCTCTACCGCGGCGAGACACCGCTGATCTTCGGCCTGACCCGCGAGATGGCGTTCACCCTGGCCGAGAGCTGCGGCGTCGTCATCGAGCGGGCCTACAGCATCAACTAAGCAGATTTCGCCGAAGTGGTTGCCGGTTCGGCGCCAAAAATCTGCGACAAAACAAGAACCTAAGCGGACGAAGCGTTGGCTTGCCAACGCAAGTCTGCTTAGCGCAGCGCCCGATACGGGATACGGCCGAGGCGGGCGAACGCCCAGGCACGCCCGTCTCGATGAATTCCTCCCCTCTTCCCGCACGACTGGAGCGTCAGCCGAAGGAGATCCGGGAAAGGGGGAGGATAGGGAGCCTCGTTCTGCGAAGCGGTGTCGGCTGCGCAGGACAACGCTCCGGCCATCACGCCTCGCCGCGGGCGCCGAGGCGGGGCCAGACCACGCCGGCGGCGAGCGAGGCCGCGGCGCCGAAGCCGCAGCCGACCACCTTGACCATCAGGTCTGCGACGCGGCCGTGCCGGGTCGGCTCCAGCAGCTGGAACGCCTCGAGCGCACCCGCCGCCACGACCGTGAGCAGCAGCACCTGCACGCGGTGGCGCGGGTAGCCGAGCGCCAGCAGGAAGGCGAGCACCGCGAAGGCGCCGAACCGCTCGACCGAGACCGGCAGGGTGCTGACCGGCCGGTACCCGATCGGCGCAATCGTCGCCACCGTGATGGCGGCCAGGATCAGCCAGCCGAGATAGCGCGACGCTCTGGTCATGAGGGGATGATCCGTGTGGGCCTCGCGGCCCGTTAGTGTCGAGTGACGCTGGTGCCGGTGCCGGATGGCGCCGCGCACGGCAATCCTGGCCCGGAAGGTTTAAGAATCCGACCGGGGAATGTGCTGCACTGCGATCAACTGAGCGCGGGTGCCAAGAGCGCCGGCGCCACGAGCGCACCCTCGGCGGCGCCGCTGCCTTGCGCGAACACCACCCGGCCCCCGTCGAGGCGGGCCCGCCCGCTCGCCACGAGCGCCAGCGCCGCCGGGTAGAGCCGGTGCTCCTGCACCAGCACCCGGGCGCTCAAGGCATCCTCGTCGTCGTCGGGCAGCACCGGCACGGCGGCCTGGGCGACGATCGGGCCGGCATCGAGCTCGGGCACCACGAAATGCACCGTGCAGCCATGCAGGCGCACCCCGGCGGCGAGCGCCTGGGCGTGGGTGTGGGTGCCGCGAAACAGCGGCAGCAGGGAAGGGTGGATGTTGAGCATCCGCCCGGCCCAGGCCTCGACGAACCACGGCGTCAGCACCCGCATGAAGCCGGCGAGCACCAGGAACTCGACGCCTTGGCGGCGCAACGCCGCGTCGAGCGCCCGCTCGAAGGCAGCCCGGTCGGAAAAGGCGCGGTGATCGACCGCCGCGGTGGCGATCCCGGCCTCCGCTGCCCGGGCGAGGCCGGGCGCGTCCGGCCGGTTCGAGGCGACCAGCACGATCTCGGCCGGGTAGTCCGGGGCACGGGCGGCGTCCAGCAGCGTCGCCATGTTGGAGCCGCGGCCCGAGATCAGGACGCCGACCTTGGCGCGGGCGCTCATAGGCCGAGCCGGCCCGAATAGGTGACGGCCGCCTCGCCCCGCCCGGTGATCTGCCCGAGGCGGACCGGCGCCTCGCCGGCGGCCTCGAGCGCGCGGGTCACCGCATCGGCCTGCGCGGGATCGACCACCACCACCATGCCGATGCCGCAGTTGAAGGTGCGCAGCATCTCAACCTCGGCGACGTTGCCCTGGCGGGCAAGCCAGCCGAAGACGGGCGGGACCTTCACGGCCGACAGGTCCAGCGCGATGCCGACGCCGTCGGGCAGGACGCGCGGCAGGTTGTCGGGAAAGCCGCCGCCGGTGATGTGGGCGAGCGCCTTGATGGCGCCGTGGCCGGTCGCTTTCAGCGCCGCCAGCAGCGGCTTGACGTAGATGCGGGTCGGCTCCAGCAGCGCCTCGCCGAGGCTGATGCCTTCCGCGAACGGCGCGGCTGAGTCGTAGCCGAGGCCGGAGGCCGCCACGATCCGGCGCACCAGCGAGAACCCGTTCGAGTGCACACCCGACGAGGGCAGGCCGAGCACCACGTCGCCCGGCGCGATGCCGGCGACCGGAAGCAGCGCGCCGCGCTCGGCCGCACCCACCGCGAAGCCCGCGAGGTCGTAGTCGGAGCCGTCGTAGAGGCCCGGCATCTCGGCGGTCTCGCCGCCGATCAGCGCGCAGCCGGCCTGGCGGCAGCCCTCGGCGATGCCCTTCACAATGTCGGCGCCGACCCCCGGAACCAGCTTGCCGGTGGCGTAGTAGTCGAGGAAGAACAGCGGCTCGGCGCCCTGCACGATGATGTCGTTGACGCACATCGCCACGAGGTCGATGCCGATCGTGGCGTGGCGCCCGGTCTCGATCGCGATCTTGACCTTGGTGCCGACGCCGTCATTGGCCGCGACCAGGATCGGGTCGGTGAAGCCCGCGGCCTTCAGGTCGAACAGGCCGCCGAAGCCGCCGATCTCCGCATCGGCCCCCGGCCGGCGGGTCGCCCGCACCAGGGGCTTGATCGCCTCGACCATGGCGTTGCCGGCATCGATGTCGACGCCGGCTTCCGCGTAGGTCATCCCGTTCTGGCGCTCGCCCGTCGTCATCCCTCGACCCTTCGCCTCGATCCTGCACTGGTTGCGACCGCTCTTAGCCTCTCTTGTGCGTGATCGCGAGTCTTGCCCGCGACCGCGAGTCGGGGCAGCCGGGTAAAGCCATGACCTTGCCGAAGACCTCCTCGCCCAAGACCCCTTCGCCGAAGCCCCGCCCGGCATTCCTGCCCCGATCGCTGCCGAACCTGATCACCGCCGCGCGCCTCGCCCTGGTGCCGGTCGTCGTCTGGGCGATCGCGCGCGAGGCCTGGGGTACCGCCGTCGTGGTCTTCGCGCTCGCCGGCCTCTCCGACGGGATCGACGGGTATCTCGCCCGCCGCTACGCGCTGACGAGCCGGCTCGGGGCGATCCTCGATCCCCTCGCCGACAAGGCCCTGATGCTCGCGGTCCTGGTGAGCCTGACGCTCGCAGGACTCGTGCCGGTGTGGTTTCCGGTGGTGCTGGTCGCCCGCGACACCCTGATGGTCGCGGGCGCGGGCCTCGCCCGTCTCGCCGGCCGGCCGCTGGAGACCCCGCCGCTCCTCGTCGGCAAGCTCAACACCGCCGGCCAGATCGCCTTCATGGCCTGGCTTCTCCTCGGCCGGGCCCTCGGGATCGACGCGGCAGGGATAGAGGCTCTCGCGATGCCGGCGCTCGTCGTGCTGTCGGTCGCCTCGGGCGTCGTCCAGGGCCTCGCCGGGTGGCGGTCGGCGGTCCGGGACCGCCCGATGAAGCGGCGAGGGGACCGCCCCGCTTGACCCTGCGGCGCGTGCCTTCCATCTCGGGCCGGCCGGGGCGCGACGGATTCGCGTCGAGCGACGGGGCCTCATCGCGATGCCGATCCAACGCCGGGCCGCCATCACCCTGGCCGTCCTCGCCCTCGTGGTGTTCCTGCTCTACCAGCTGCGCGACGTGCTGCTGCCCTTCGTCGCCGGCGCGGCCCTCGCCTACGCCCTCGACCCGGTCGCCGACCGGCTGGAGCGGCTCGGGATCGGGCGCCTCACCGCGACGCTGATCATCCTGGCGACGTTCCTGCTCGGGCTGATCCTGGCGCTCATCCTGGTGGTGCCGCTCGCGGCCAACCAGATCGCGGCCCTCGTCGCCTCGCTCCCGGCGATGATCGCCAAGCTCCAGGCGATCATCGCCGAGCGGGCCGGGCCCCTGATCGAGCGGGCCGGCGGCCACGGCGCGCTCCAGGAGCTGCAATCCTCGGTCGGCAACCTGATGGGCCAGGCGGTGGCCTGGATCCTCGGCTTCCTGCGCTCGCTGTGGTCCGGGAGCCAGGCGGTCGTCGGCATCGTCTCGCTGCTCGTGGTGACGCCGGTCGTGGCGTTCTACCTGCTCGTCGACTGGGACCGGATGATTGCGACCCTCGACCGCTGGGTGCCGCCGCGCCACCGCCCGACCGCCCGGATGCTCGCCACCGAGATCGACGGGGCGATCACCGCCTTCATCCGCGGCCAGAGCCTGGTCTGCCTGATCCTCGGCACGTTCTACGCGCTGGGCCTGTGGCTGGTCGGGCTCAATTTCGGCGTGCTGATCGGCCTGATGGCGGGGTTCCTCACCTTCATCCCGTACGTCGGCTCGCTCACCGGCTTCCTGCTCTCCACCGGCGTCGCCCTGGTGCAGTTCTGGCCCGACTGGGTCTCGGTGCTGCTGACCGTCGGGATCTTCCTCGTCGGGCAGTTCCTGGAGGGCAACGTGCTCCAGCCCAAGCTCGTCGGCGACGCGGTGCGGCTGCACCCGGTCTGGCTGATGTTCGCGCTGCTCGCCTTCGGCTCACTGTTCGGCTTCCTCGGCCTGCTGCTCGCCGTGCCGGTGGCGGCGGCGCTCGGCGTCGTCGCCCGCTTCGGGGTCAGGCGCTATCTCGAGAGCCGGCTCTACCACGACGGCACGCCGATCCTGACGGCGGACGCCGAGGTCGCCGCGGTCACGGTGGCGAAACCCGCCCCGCCCGCCATATCGAAGCCCTGAACCGTCCGAGGCCCCCGACCCCGCATGCCCGATCACCCGCGCCAGCTCGCCCTCGACCTGCCGGTCGCCCCCCGCTTCGGCTCCGAGGACTTCCTGGTCAGCCCCTCGAACGAGGAGGCCTATGCCCGCATCGAGGCCTGGCCCGAGTGGCCCGACCGCGTCCTCGTGCTCACCGGCCCCCCGGGCAGCGGCAAGAGCCACCTCGCGGCGATCTTCGCCGAGCGTGCGGGCGCGCTCACGGTGCCGGTCTCGGCGGTGACGGCGGAGGCGGTGCCGGAGCTCAGCCTCGCCGAGGCGCTGGTGATCGAGGATGCCGACCGCGCCGAGGAGCGCGACGAGGCCGCCCTGTTCCACCTCCTCAACCTCGCCCGCGAGCGGGGCTCGAGCGTGGTGGTGACCGGGTCGAGCGCGGTCGAGGCCTGGGGGATCGCCACACCCGACCTGCGCTCGCGCCTGCGGCTGGCGCCCGGCGTGCGTCTCGCGCCGCCGGACGAGGCCCTGCTCAAGGTCGTGCTGGTCAAGCTCTTCCTCGACCGCCAGCTCGTCGTCGACACCAGCGTGGTCGACGCCCTGGCGCTGCGCCTCGACCGGTCGCTGGCCCGCGCCCGCGACGTGGTGGCTCTCCTCGACCGGGAGGGGTTGAGCCGGCGCCGGCGCATCACCCGGCCGCTCGCGCTCGCCACCCTGGCGGCCCTGGAGGGGCCGGGTGACGGGGAAGGCGACGGGGACGACGCGGACGAGGAGCCCGACGGGGCGTGAGACCGCGACGCCGCGGGGACGCGAACGGGTGACTCCCGCGCCCTTCACGCAAATGTCAAACTGTCCTGTCACCGGGGAGGGCTGAGAGTTGCCCCCCGGTCTCGATCCAAGGAGGAGCCACCGTGTCGGACACCGCTGCCGGAGCCAGTGCTATCCCGGTCCTCGACGAGACCGAGGCGACGCCTGAGAAGGTGGAGGGCACCCGACGCGACGAGGCGGACATTCTCGCCGAGGCGAAAGCCGATCCCGACGCCAGGCGCCCGTCCGACGAGGCCGAGGTGGACGCCGCCGGCCAGGCCAAGGCCGAGGCGGTCGCGGCCGGGCGGGCCCTGCGCCACGAGCCCGGCCGCTACGTCAACCGCGAATTGTCGTGGCTGCAATTCAACCGCCGGGTGCTGGAGGAGGCCTCGAATGCCGGCCACCCGCTGCTGGAGCAGCTGCGCTTCCTGTCGATCTCGGCCAACAACCTCGACGAGTTCTTCATGGTGCGGGTCGCGGGCCTGCACGACCAGGTCCGCGCCGGGCTGACCGCGCCCTCGGCCGACGGCCTGTCGCCGTCCGAGCAACTCGCGCGCATCGACGCCGAGGTCACCGGGCTCGCCCGCGACCAGCAGACCCGCTGGCGCGAGCTGCGGGAGGAACTGCACCACAACGCCATCGACCTCGTCGAGGCGATGGATCTCACGGCGGAGGAGGCGGCCTGGCTTGAGGATTACTTCCTCCAGCACATCTTCCCCGTCCTGACGCCGCTCGCCATCGACCCGGCCCATCCGTTCCCGTTCATCCCGAATCTCGGCTCGACCATCGCCCTCACCCTGGTGCGCCCGCGCGACGCGCGGGTGCTGCGGGCGCTGATCCGCCTGCCCTCGATCATCGACCGCTTCGTGCGCCTGCCCGATCTCGGCCAGACCGGCACCGCCCGCTTCATCGCCATCGAGCAGGTGATCGTGCTGTTCACGAGCCGCCTGTTTCCCGGCTACCTCGTCAAGGGCCAGGGCGGCTTCCGGGTGGTGCGCGATTCCGACCTCGAGATCGAGGAGGAGGCCGAGGACCTGGTGCGCCACTTCGAGACGGCGCTCAAGCAGCGCCGCCGCGGCGTGGTGATCCGCCTCGAAGTCGTCGCCACCATGCCGGAGGACCTGCGCACCTTCGTCGCCGACGAATTGGAGATCCCGCTCGATTCGGTCTTCGTCGTCGAGGGGATGCTCGCGCTCAACGAGCTGTCGCAGATCGTCGGGATCGACCGGCCCGACCTGAAGTTCAAGCCCTACAACCCGCGCTTCCCCGAGCGCATCCGCGAGAGCGGCGGCGACTGCTTCGCGGCGATCCGCCAGAAGGACTTCATCGTCCACCACCCCTACGAGTCGTTCGACTCGGTGGTGCAGTTCCTGTCTCAGGCCGCCCGCGACCCGAACGTGGTGGCGATCAAGCAGACGCTCTACCGCACCTCGTCGAACTCCCCGATCGTCGCGGCGCTGGCGGAGGCCGCCGAGGCCGGCAAGTCGGTGACGGCGCTGGTCGAACTGAAGGCCCGCTTCGACGAGGAAGCCAACATCCGCTGGGCCCGCAACCTGGAGAAGGCCGGCGCGCAGGTCGTGTTCGGCTTCATCGAGCTGAAGACCCACGCCAAGCTCTCGATGGTGGTGCGCCGCGAGGGCGACCGCCTGGTGAGCTACTGCCACGTCGGCACCGGCAACTACCACCCGATCACCGCCAGGATCTACACCGACCTGTCGTTCTTCACCGCCGACCCGGTGATCGGGCGCGACGTCTCGCGGATCTTCAACTTCATCACCGGCTACGCCGAGCCGGCGGAGCTGGAGCGGATGGCGGTCTCGCCCCTGACCCTGAAGGCGCGCCTGCTCGAGCACATCGCCGAGGAGATCGCGCACGCACGTGCCGGCCGGCCGGCGGCGATCTGGATCAAGTGCAACTCGCTCGTCGACACCCAGGTCATCGACGCGCTCTACGACGCGAGCGAGGCCGGCGTCTCGATCGACTGCGTGGTGCGCGGCATCTGCTGCCTGCGGCCCGGGGTGCCGGGCCTGTCGGAGAACATCCGCGTCAAGTCGATCGTCGGGCGGTTCCTGGAGCACGGCCGGGTCTACGCCTTCGGCAACGGCGTCGGGCTGCCCCACCCGAAGGCCCGGGTCTACATCTCCTCGGCCGACCTGATGAGCCGCAACCTCGACCGCAGGGTGGAGGCGATGCTGCCGATCCTCAACCCGACGGTGCACCAGCAGGTGCTCGACCAGATCATGATGGCGAATCTCCTCGACAACCAGCAGAGCTGGCGTGTACTGGCGTCGGGCGCGAGCGAGCGGATCGAGCCCGCCGAGGGCGAGGAACCCTTCAACGCGCACAAGTATTTCATGACCAACCCGAGCCTGTCGGGCCGCGGGAAGGCATCGAAGAAATCGAGTCCGCGCGCGCTCAGCCGGCGCGCCCAGCGCGCCTGACTGGGGCGACCCGGGCTCCAGGGTCCTCCAGGTCGGGCGGCGCTTCCGTCAAGAGGACCTGGATGGGCCTGGATCGTACCGCCCTCGACGAGGCCGCGCTCGCCCGGATCGAGCCCGGCGCCCCCGTCGCCATCATCGATATCGGCTCGAACTCCGTCCGGCTGGTCGCCTATTCGGGCATCAGCCGGGCGCCGACGCCGCTCTACAACGAGAAGGTCCTGTGCGGCCTAGGCCGCAACGTGCTCTCCACCGGCCGCCTCAACGAGGAGGCGGTGCGCCGCGCCCTCCAGGCGCTGGCCCGGTTCCGGGTCCTGTGCGAGACCATGCATGTCGGCCAGGTCTTCGTGCTCGCCACCGCCGCCGCCCGCGACGCCGAGAACGGTCCGGCCTTCCTCGACGCGGCGCGCGCCGCCTGCGGCCACCCGATCGAGCTTCTGTCGGGCCGGCGCGAGGCCGAGCTCTCGGCCTACGGCGTCATCTCGGGGTTCCACGCGCCGGACGGCGTGGTGGGCGACCTCGGCGGCGGCAGCCTGGAACTCGTCGACCTGCGCGGCTCGGCGGTCGGCAGCGGCGTGACCATGCCGCTCGGTGGCCTCGCTCTCCAGGACCTCAGCGGCGGCTCGCTGAAGAAAGCCCGCAAGATCGCCGCCGACGCGCTGAAGAAGGCCGGTCCGCAGCTCGACACGCTCAAGGGCCGCACCTTCTACGCCGTCGGCGGGACCTGGCGGGCGCTCGCCCGCCTGCACCAGGCGGCGCGGGACTACCGCCTGCACGTGATGCACGGCTATGCGATCGAGCCGAACGACGAATTGTCCTTCCTCCAGGTCGTCGAGCAGTCGGACGCCGCGACGCTCGCCGCCGTCGAGAGCGTGTCCGAGGCCCGTCGTCCCCTGCTCGCCTACGGCGCGGTGGTGCTGGAAGAGGTGATCCGCTCCGGGCGCCCGCGCGAGATCGCGATCTCGGCCACCGGCGTGCGCGAGGGCCTGCTCTACGAGAAGCTCGACGCCGCCGCGCGTGCCCGGGACCCGCTGCTGATGGCAGCCGCCGAGCTCAACCGCCTGCGCTGCCGCAGCCCCGGCCACGGCCCCGAGCTCCAGGCCTGGACCGACGCCTTCATGGCGAGCCTGTCGAGCCCGGAGACCGCCGACGAGCGGCGCTTGCGCCACGCCGCCTGCCTGCTCGCCGATGTCGGCTGGCGCACCCATCCGGATTACCGCGGCGAGCAGAGCCTCAACGTCATCGCCCACGCTTCCTTCACCGGCATCGACCATCCGGGCCGGGCCTACCTGGCGGTCGCGGTGTTCTTCCGCCACGAGGGGGTCGCCCCCGAGAAGGCGAGCCCGCTCCTGCGCCAGCTCGCCGGCCCGCGCCTGTTCGAGCAGGCGCGTCTCCTCGGTGCGGTCCTGCGCGTCGCCTTCCCGGTCTCCGTGGCGATGGAGGGCATCCTGCCGCGCACGCCCCTCGTGATGCGCGACGGCACCCTCGTCCTGACCCTGCCGCACTCCCTGCGCGACCTCGCCAGCGACCGCCTGTCGAACCGCCTGCGCGGGCTCGGGCGCCTGCTCGGGGCCGAGGCGCGGATCGAGATCGAGGCGTGAGGCTGGCGACCGCCGGGCGTGTCCCGGCGGTCCTTGCAAGGGTGTAGCCGGGCAACGGCCGCGCTGCGTTGCGGTCCACGGAGCTACGGCTCACGCGTGCTGGATGGCCGTCGGATTTTCGTAAGCCTCGCCCTTTCCCGGACGACTGCAACGAAGTGGAAGGAGATCCGGGATCCAGCACAAGGACTCGCCGCGAAGCGGCTCTGAATGCTGCATCGTTGTGGATGAGCGGACGCTTCGCGACTTCTCTCGCTGGATCCCGGATCTCCTTCCGCTGACGCTCCAGTCGTCCGGGAAAAGGCGGAGCAGAGAACAAATCGTCGGAGCTGCACCCGGGGCGTCGGTCCCGGATGCAGCACCGCCTCAGCGCAGCGCGATCGCCAGCAGCGACCCGGCGATCACCCAGAGCGCCAGGGTCGACCACACCATCCGCTTGGTCTCGATCCGGATGCGGCGCTCGACGCGCGAGACCTCGCGCAGACCCTCCTCGTCGAGGCGCACCAGCACGCGCTTGGCCCGCTGCGCGAGGTCGGGCACGTCGGCCACCACGTCGGCGAGCGTCAGCACCGCGCGGCGGGCCTGGTCGGCCCGGCCGATCGGCCCGAGGTTGCGGGTGAGCCAGCTCCGCACCACCGGCTCGGCGGTGGTCCACATGTCGAGGCGCGGATCGAGCGAGCGGGCGACGCCCTCGACCACCACCATGGTCTTCTGGAGCATCACCAGCTCGGTGCGGGTGCTCATGTCGAACAACGCCGTGACGTCGAAGAGCAGCGTCAGGACCTTCGCCATCGAGATCTCGTCGGCCCGGCGCTGGTGGATCGGCTCGCCGATCGCCCGGATGGCTTGCGCGAAATCGTCGACGGAGTGGTGGGAGGGGACGTAGCCGGCCTCGAAATGCACCTCGGCTACCCGGCGGTAGTCGCGCAGGATGAAGCCCAGAAGGATTTCCGCCAGGAAGCGGCGCTCCTTGATCCCGAGCCGGCCCATGATGCCGAAGTCGACCGCCACCAGCCGCCCGGCCGGGTCGACGAACAGGTTGCCCGGGTGCATGTCGGCGTGGAAGAAGCCGTCCCGGATCGCGTGGCGCAGGAAGGACTGGATCACCGTCCGGCCGAGGGCCGCCGCGTCGTGGCCGGCCTCCACGATCGCCTGCCGGTCGTTGAGGCGGATGCCGTCGATCCACTCGCTCGCCAGCACGTCGCGCCCGGTCAGCTCCCAGACCGGCTGCGGCACCCGGAACTCGGGGTCGTCCTTGATGTTCTCGGCGAGCTCCGAGAGGGCGGCGGCCTCGAGCCGCAGGTCCATCTCCATCGCGACGGAGCGGGCGAGCGTCTCCACCACCTCGCGCGGGCGCAGGCGCTCGGCCTCGGGGCGCAGTGCCTCGACCACCCGGGCCATGAAGCGCATCGCCTGGATGTCGCGGGCGAAGCGCTCGCGCACCCCCGGCCGCATGATCTTGACCGCGACCACCCGCTCGGTGCCGTCGGGCTCGACGAGATGCGCCTTGTGGACCTGCGCGATCGAGGCGGCGGCGATCGGCTCGCTGAACGAGGTGAACAGCTCGTGGAGCGGCTTGCCGAGGGTCGATTCGAGGATGCCGACCGCGGTCGCCTGCGGGAAGGGCGGCACCCGGTCCTGCAAGCGCTCCAGGTCGCGGGCGGCGGCCATGCCAACGATGTCGGGGCGCGTCGCCAGGAACTGGCCGAACTTGACGTAGGACGGGCCGAGGCGGGTGAGCGCCGCGGGCAGGCGACCGGGGCCGAGGCCGGGGCGCTCCAGCTTGCGGCCGAGCCGCAGGACGAGGCGCAGGTGCGGCGGCAGCTCGGCGGCATCCACGAAGGAGAGACCGCCCTCGCGGGCCATCACCCAGCCGACATGGATGCCCCGCGCGAGGTGGGCGACGAGGCTCAGCACGGGTCAGGCCTCACGCGAGCTTCCAGCCGGAATGGATGGCGCAGATCCCGCCCGAGAGCGGCCGGTGGGTGACGTGGCCGAAGCCCGCCTCCTCGATCATCCGGGAAAAGCTCCCGGGGGTCGGGAAGCGGCGGATCGACTCGACGAGGTACTGGTAGGATTCCTTGTCGCCGGCGACCATCGCGCCGAGGCGCGGGATGACCTTGAACGAGTAGGCCTCGTAGATCTTGTCGAGCCCCGGTACGTCGACGTGGGAGAATTCCAGGCACAGGAAGCGCCCGCCGACCTTGAGCACCCGGTGGGCCTCCTGGAGCGCCAGCTCGATCCGCGGCACGTTCCTGATGCCGAAGGCGATGGTGTAGGCGTCGAAGGTCGAGGACGGCAGCGGCAGCGACTCGGCGTTGCCGGCGACGAAATCGATGCGCGAGCCGTATCGGTGGCCGGCCCGCTCGCGGCCGACGCCGAGCATCGCCTCGTTGATGTCGAGCACGGTGACCTTGGTGTCGGGCCCGCCGGCCTCAAGCGTCCGGAACGCGATGTCGCCGGTGCCGCCGGCGACATCCAGCAGCCGGAACGGCCGGGTGCGCGAGGGGCGCAGGGTCGACACGAAGGCGCTCTTCCAGGCCCGGTGCAGCCCCCCCGACATCAGGTCGTTCATCAGGTCGTAGCGCTTGGCCACCGAGCGGAAGACCTCGTTGACGCGGTCCTGCTTCTCCGCGAGCCGGACGCGCTCGAAGCCGAAATCGGTGCTGGTCTCGTCGCCGGCCATGCCATCAGGTCCCCTGTCGTGGCGGCCTGCATAGCGAAGCCGGTGAGAAATCACCATCTTGGCCTGCATCTCCGAGGGGTGCGCTTCGTCGCGCCCACCTCCTTCTCCACGGAAGACCGATGCCCGAGCTGCCCGAAGTCGAGACTGTGCGCCGCGGACTGGAGCCCGCGATGGTCGGCTCCCGCTTCACCGATGTCGTGTTGAACCGGCCGAACCTCCGCTTTCCCTTCCCGCCCCGCTTCGCCGCGCGGGTGGAGGGACAGGAGGTCATCGCCCTGTCGCGGCGCGCCAAGTACCTCGTCGCCGAATTGTCCTCCGGCGAGGCGCTGATCATGCATCTCGGGATGAGCGGGCGCTTCGACGTGCACCTGGCCGACGGTCGGCACGTCTCGCCCGGCGACTTCTACCTCGAAGGGGCACAGGGCCAGGCCAAGCACGACCACGTCCGGTTCGCGCTCTCGAACGGTGCCCAGGTGGTCTACAACGACGCCCGCCGCTTCGGCTTCATGGACCTCGTGCCGTCCGCGGATCTCTCCACCTGCCGCCACTTCGCCGGCATGGGCATCGAGCCGCTCGGCAACGAACTCTCCGGCGAGACGATCGCGGGCCTGTTCGCGGGAAAGCGCACGCCGCTCAAGGCCGCGCTCCTCGACCAGCGGCTGATCGCGGGCCTCGGCAACATCTACGTCTGCGAGGCGCTTCATCGGGCGAAGCTCCACCCGGAAGCGCCCGCCGGCACGCTGGCCGACGCCGCCGGCCGCCCGACCGCGAAGGCCAAGCGCCTCGCCACCGTGATCCGCGACGTGCTGACCGAGGCGGTGGCGGCGGGCGGCTCGACCCTGCGCGACTACGCCCACACCGACGGCAGCGCGGGCGCGTTCCAGCACGCCTTCCGGGTCTACGACCGGGAAGGGCTGGGCTGCACGGCGCGAGGGTGCCGCGGGGTGGTGCGGCGGCTGGTGCAGTCGGGGCGGTCGACCTTCTACTGCGAGACGTGCCAGCCGCGGTGAGGGCTGGTCGACCCGGAAGCCGGTTCGGGTTGGCAGTAGGCCATGAAGCCCTCCGTCTCATCTCGGGCTCTCGACACGCCTCGCCCTGGGATGACACGGAGGGCTGCAATTCGGTCGATCACCTCCCGGATCTCCGATCGTAATCCCGGCGCGCATCAAAATTTTCGATCATATCGCATGTTATCGCACGCTCGCATGAGTCGTATTTCATGCACATTGCGTCGCAAGACAACAAGAACAGTGATGCTAAAATAAAGAAAAATCACTAGAAATCATGAAGCGAATTCCATCCCGGGGAGGAAAGGGGCCGAAGCGCATCGATTGGCAAAAACCAGGAGAAGCGAAATGGCGACGACGCAGCAATCCGAACAGACCAAGAAGACCGAGCCGATGAAGGGCGCCCTCGAAAGCACCGCCAACGGGATCGAGAGCGGCGCCGCGCAGGCGTCCAGGATGACCGACCTCGCCAAGGACAGCCTCGACAAGGCCGGCGCGCTGCAAGGACGAACCGCCGACACCGCGCAGCAGATCGTGCAGATCGGCGTCGAGACGGTCTCGCGCACGGCGCGGGAATTCAACGATCAATTGCAGCGGACGATCGGCGTCGGCAGCGAGGACGGGGCGCGGTTCGCCGAGCAGGCGCGGAAGAACTCCGAGGCCGTCAGCCGCTGCGGCACGGTGATGAGCCACGCGATGCAGGATGCGTGGCGCAGCTCGGTCGAGCTCGGCCAGAAGCGCTGGCAGCGCAACCTGGAGGGCCTGAAGCGCCTCGCCGGCGCCCGCACGATGCAGGAATTCTCGATGCTCCAGAGCGAGATGATGCGCGAGACCGTGCAGAGCGTGGTCGAGGATGCCCGCACCGTCACCGAGACCTCCCTGCGCTCCTTCGAGGAGGTGGGGAAGATCTGCGCCAGCGTGAAGCCGCTGCCGGCGTCGCGCTGAAGCGGGACGGGTCCGCGCCTCCGGACCGGGAGGCGCGGACCCGCTTCGATCAGACCGTGCGGCCGCCGTCGATCGGCATCTCGACGCCGGTGATGAACTCCGCCTCGTCCGAGGCGAGGAACAGCGCCACGTTGGCGATGTCGGAGGCCCGCGACATCCGCCCCAGCGGGATCGTCGCCACGAACTTGGCGCGGTTCTCCGGGGTGTCCGGCACGCCCATGAAGGCCTCGAGCAGGCCGGTCTCGCCCATCACCGGGCAGAGCGCGTTGACGCGGATCTTCCACGGCGCTAGCTCGACGGCGAGCGACTTCGACATCAGGTTCACCGCCCCCTTCGAGGCGTTGTACCAGGTCAGGCCGGGACGGGGCCGGATGCCGGCGGTCGAGCCGACGTTGAGGATCACGCCGCCGCCGTTGTCGCGCATCGCCGGCGCCAGCGCCCGGACGAAGTGGAAGATCGACTTCACGTTGACCCGGAAGACCCGGTCGAAGGCCTCCTCGTCGACATCCATCAGCGGCTGGTTGCGGTGGGTGGTGCCGGCGTTGTTCACCAGGATGTGCGGCGTGCCGAAGGCCTCGGTGGTGCGCCGGACCGCCGCCTGCACGTCCTCGGTGCTGCCGACATCGGCCGCGATGGCGATCGCCGACGCGCCGATCTCGCCCGCCACCCGCTCGGCGGCGTCGCCGCGCAGATCGAGCACCGCGACCTTGGCGCCCTCAGTCGCGTAGCGCCTGGCGATGCCCTCGCCGAAGCCGCCGCCGGCGCCGGTGACGATCGCGACCTTGCCGTTCAGCCTCATGGAAGTCTCCTGTTCGTCAGGCGGCCGAGATCTCGCCGCGCTCGATCTGGATGGTGGTGTCGACCAGCGCCCGCAGCAGGTCCGGGCTGCTCTCGGTGATGAGGATCGCGACGTCGGGAAGCGCGGCCCGCAGGCGGGCCAGGGCCTCGGCGTAGCGAAGGGCGAGCGCCGGGGCGAGGCCCTGGAACGGCTCGTCGAGGAGCACCGCGCGAGTGCCGACCATGAGCGCGCGGCCGAGCGCCACCATCTTGCCCTGGCCGCCCGACAGGCCCGCCGCCTTGCGGGGGGCAAAGTCCTTGAGCTCGGGAAGGAGCGCGTAGACGGCCTCCAGCCGCCGCGACACCTCGGCCTTCGGCAGTCCCAGCACCTGGGCCGGCAGCAGCAGGTTGTCCTGCACCGTGAAGCTGCCGAAGAGCTTGCGCTCCTCCGGCGCGTAGCCGATGCCGAGCCGCGCGCGGTGATGGGCCGGCACGCTACCCGCCTCCCGCCCGTCGAGCACGAGCCGGCCGGCCTGGAGGGGGAGGAGCCCCATCAGGGCGCGGAGCGTCGTGGTCTTGCCGGCGCCGTTGCGGCCGATCAAGGCCACGCGCCCGCCCGGCGGCACCTGGAGCGAGACGCCGCGCAGGACCGGGGCGCCAGCGATCGCGACCGCCGCCCCCTCAAGCCGCAGCATGGGCACCTCCTGTCGGCGCGATGCCGATCACCGTGCGCTGTACCTCCGGGTCGTTGAGGATTTTGGCCGGGGACCCAAGCGCCGCGATCCTGCCCTGGCCCCATACCGCGACCCGGTCGGCGAAGCGCCCGACCACCTCCATGTCGTGCTCCACGAACACCGCGGTCACCCGCGCCTCGCGCAGGACCCGCACCAGGGTCTCGACGATGGCCATCTTCTCGGCCGCAGCCACACCGCTCGTCGGCTCGTCCATCAGGAGGAGGCGGGGGCGGAGCGCGACGGCCATGGCGATGTCGACGAGCTTGCGCGCGCCCTCGTTGAGGGCGTCGGCCCGTACGTCGGTGATGCGGGTGAGGCCGAAGCGCCCGATCAGCTCCGCCGCCTCGTCGCGAAAGCGCGGGCGCAGCAGCGGATTGAGCACCGACCACACGCCCTCGCGGGCCGCGACCGCGAGGGCCACGTTCTGGAGCACGGTGTGCTCGGTGAAGAGCTGCGGCAGCTGGAAGCTGCGGGCGACCCCGAGCCCGACGATGCGGCGCGGCGACAGGCCGAGGATCGGCCGGCCCTCGAATGCGATCGAGCCGCCCTGGGGTTTCAGGTAGCCGGTCGTCATGTTGATGAAGGTGGTCTTGCCCGCGCCGTTCGGGCCGATGATCGCCAGGAACTCGCCGGCCTCGACGTCGAGGTCGATCCCGTCGGCGGCCTTCAGGCCGCCGAAGGCGAGGCGCAGGTCCCTGGCCTGGAGCAAAGCCGTCATGCGGCCCTCCTGCGGCTCGAAATCATCCCCCAGATGCCGCCGGGCGCGAACACGATGACGGCGAGAAGCACGAGGCCGAGCACCAGCTGCCAGGCATTGGCGAAGGTGGCCGCCGCGTAGACGCGGGTCAGCTCGTAGGCCGCCGCACCCAGGAACGGCCCGATCACGCTGCCGGCCCCGCCGAGGATCGCGATGAAGACGAGCTCGCCCGAGGTGGTCCAGTAGCTTAAGCTTGGCGTCACGTGCCGGGTGGTGAGCGCGATGATCGCGCCGGCGAAGCCCGCCATCACGGCCGACGCGACGTAGGCGGCGAGCAGCACGCGCTTCGGGGACACGCCCATGAAGTCGAGACGGGTCTCGCGGGTCTTGATGCCGGCGAGCGCCTCGCCGAGCGGGGAGGCGAGCGCCACCCGGACCAGCGCGCCGCAGGCGAGCGCCAGCACGAGCGCCATGCCGAGCACCGTCCACTCCCCTGCCTCGCCGGCGAGCGGCCGGCCGAGGAATGTCACGGGCGGCAACCGGATGCCGTCGGCGCCGTGGGTCAGCGCGTAGAATTTCTCCAGCACCGAGTAGAACACCATGCTGAGCGCGAGATTCAGCATGCCGAAGAAGATCTCGCGGTAGCGCACCACGAAGAGCCCGATCAGCAGGCCGACGAGGCCGGCGAGCAGGGCCGCCAGCGGCAGCAGCAGCAGCGCCTCCGGCACGACGACCGCCCCGAACGCCACCGTGTAGGCGGCGAGCGCGAGGTAGAGCGCGTGGCCGAAGCTGACCTGGCCGGCGCGCAGCAGGAGCAGGATGCCGAGCACGGCGAGCCCCTTGGCGAGCGCGATGGTGAGCACGAAGCGCAGCCACGGCACCGCGTAGGCGAGGACGAGGATCAGCGCAGCGCCGGCGAAGGCGAGAAGGGTTTCGGAGCGGCGGGTCATCGCGCGGCGCCTCCCAGGATGCAGGTCATATCCGCCGGGTCTCCGCCACGCCGAACAGGCCCTGCGGCCGGAACAGCAGCACCGCCACCATGATGGCGTAGGGCACCACCACCTCGAATTCCGGCGCGACGTAGACCGCGAAGGAGCGGCCGAGGCCGATCAGCAGCGCCGCCACCGCTGCGCCCTCGATCTGGCCGAGGCCGGCGGTGGCCACCACCGCGAAGGAGAGCACGATGGTCGAGGCGCCGACGCCGGGCACCAGCGAGACGGTGGGCGCGGCGAGCGCCCCGCCCAGCGCCGCCAGCGCGGCGCCGACCGTGAAGGTGAGCATCGTCACCTTGGCGGCGTCGATGCCCATGGCGCGGGCCGCCTCGCGGTCGACCGTGACCGCGACGACCATGCGGCCGGTGAGCGTGTAGCGGAGCACATAGGCCAGGATCGCCAGCGTCGCGAGGGCGACGCCGGGCAGCACGTAGAGCTGGTAGGCGGTGAACGGGATGACATCCTGGCCGAACGGCACGTCGACGGTGCCGAGCCACTTGAGCGGCGCGTCGAACACCACCGGCTGCACGCCCCAGACCAGCTTCTGCAGGTCCTCCAGGATCATGAACAGCGCGAAGGTGACGAGGAGCTGGAGCACCGGCTCGCGGTCCTGCATCCGCCGCAGCAAGAGCCGCTCGATCACCGGCCCGAGCGCGACGCCGACGAGCACGGCCGCCGCGAGCAGGATCGGCAGGCCGAGCCAGGGCGGGGCGCCGAGGGAGGCCGCGAACAGCCCGATCGAGGCGGCCGCGTAGCCGCCGATGGCGTAGAGGCTGCCATGCGCCACGTTGAGAACCCGCAGCACGCCGAACACCAGGTTCAGCCCCACCGCCACCATGAACACGGCGGCGGCGTAGGACAGCCCGTCGAGCAAGGCGAGCCCGACGAGGATCCCGTTCTCGGAGAGCCAAGTCATCGAAGGCCAAGCCATCAGTTCTTGAAGGCCTGCGCCTGCGGGAGCTTCGCCACCATGTCGGGAGTCAGGGTCTTGAGCCAGTCGGCGCTCTTCTGGCCGACCGGCGTCGTCACCGACTCGGCCGGGAAGACGATCATGTCGGTGAGCACCGGGAACGGGTACTTGTCGGAGTGCAGGGTGGTGCCGATGAGCTGGTTCTCGAGGCCCTGGCCGTCCTCGCGGATGCGCACGCTGGCGGTGGGCGAGGGGAATTCGAGGCCCTTGAAGGCGGCCGCCAGCTCGGCGTCGCTCGGCCAGCCGCCGCCCTTCGCCGCTACCGCCTTCTCGATGCCGGCCTTCATCGCCGAGACCGCCTGGGCCATGTGGAAGCACGGGTAGATCGGCCAGGCATTGTGCCGGGCGCGGTAGCTCTCGTTGAAGCGCTTCAGCCGCTCCGGATCGGCCGGCGAGGGGTGCAGGAACCAGTGGTCGCCGCGCGCGCCAACGATGTGCCCGGCCGGCAGCGCCTTGCCGACGCGCTGGAGCGAGGATTCGGCGAGCGGCATCACGAAGGTCGCGCGCTCGAACAGCTTGCGGTCCGAGGCCTGGCGGATGAGCGCGTCGAGGTCGCCGCCCCAGGAGGTCGACAGCACCACGTCGGGGCGCAGCGCCAGCACCCGGGTGATCTCAGTCGAGAAATCGGTGGCGCCGAAGCGCGGAAAAAGCTCGGCCGAGACCTTCACCCCGGGCTTCAGGGTGTTCATCGCGGTGCGGAAGATGTCCCAGGAATCGCGGCCCCAGGCGTAGTCCTGGTTGATGACGGCGATCGACTTGAAGTCCGGCTTGACCTTGAGGAGGTAGAGGAGCGCGGCCAGGATCTCCGGCGTGGCGTTGGCCTGGGTGCGGAAGGCGAAGTTGTAGCGGTTGTCCTCGAAGATGCGCTGGGTGCCGCAATCCCACAGCAGCGTCGGGCGCTTCAGCTCGTCGGCGAGCGGCGCGCAGGCGATGCAGTCGGCCGACGAGATCGCGGCGAAGATCAGGTGCACCCCTTCCGACTGCACCAGCCGGCGGTACTCGCCGACGACGTGGTCGACGCCCGGGCCCTCGTCGACGAAGATCGGCCGCACCTTGACGCCCGCGATCCCGCCGGCGGCGTTGATCTCGTCGAACAGCATCTCGGCGGTCTGGCGGCCGGGCACGCCGAACACGCTCGCCGGGCCGGACAGGTAGGTGGCGATGCCGACCTTCAGCTCGGCAGGCTTGCCCGCGCCCTGCGCGAAAGCCGAACCGCCCGGCAGCATCAGGCTCGCTCCGGCGGCGCCTGCGCCGATCAGCGCCTCGCGCCGCGTGACGTTCCCGGCACGACCCGTCCCTGCCATTGGTTTCCTCCCTGACTTCGATCGCGTGCGGGCCCCTCTGGAACTGGCGTCGGGGGCCTCGCCGCGGGGCGGATCATGGGGGTGCGGTGACCTCCTGTCCAATAGCTTGTTCGGGCTCGTGCCAGAGGATCGAGATATGGGATGGGTGGGGGCGAGGCGATCGTGGGGCTGTGTGAGCCGGCGCAGATCGCGGTCAGACGACAATCGACCTGACCGTTCATCCAGACAAACTGCACGCCCTTTCCCGGACGACTGCAACGAAGTGGAAGGAGATCCGGGATCCAGACGTAAGACTCGCCGCGAAGCGGCTCTGAATGCTGCACCGTTGCGGACAGGCAGACGCTTCGCGACTTTTCATGCTGGTTCCCGGATCTCCTTCCGCTGACGCTTCAGTCGTCCGGGAAAGGGGAGGGTGGGAGACTCGGCAGCGGAATGCCGTGCGTAGGAGTGGCGACACCCCGCGAATGAACGAAGCACGCCCATCATCGTTAGGGCCTGGATACCCCCATCCTGTACGGAGGATTCCATGAGCCACGCCCACAAGCCCCTCGGCGAGCAGGTGATCGTCATCACCGGCGGCTCCAGCGGCATCGGGCTCGCGACCGCCCGGATGGCGGCGCGGGCCGGCGCCCGGGTGGTGCTCGCCTCGCGCAACGCCGAGGCGCTGGCGGCGATCCAGGAGGAGATCGAGGCCGAGGGCGGCGAGGCGACCCACGTCGTCGCCGATGTCGGCCGGCGCGAGGACGTGCAGGCGATCGCCGACAAGGCGGTTCAGCGCTTCGGCGGCTTCGATACCTGGGTCAACGATGCCGGCATCTCGATCTACGGCCGCCTGGAGGAGGTCTCGGACGAGGATCACGACCGCCTGTTCCAGACCAATTTCTGGGGCGTGGTCTACGGCTCGCTGGTGGCGGCCCCGTACTTACGCCGGCGCGGCGGCGCGATCATCAACCTCGGCAGCATCGCCTCCGACCTCGCGATCCCGCTCCAGGGCATGTACTCGGCGAGCAAGCACGCGATCCGCGGCTTCACCGACGCCCTCCGGTCCGAACTGGAGATCGACCGCGCGCCGGTCTCGGTGACGCTGATCAAGCCGGCGGCGATCGACACGCCGTTCCCGCAGCACGCCCGCAACTACCTCGACCGCGAGCCGAAGCTGCCGCCGCCGGTCTACCACCCGAACGAGGTGGCGCACGCGATCCTGCATGCCGCGGTCCATCCGCAGCGCGACATCATCGTCGGGGGCGGCGGCCGGGCGATGACGGGCCTGAAGAAGCTCGCGCCCAGCACCTTCGACCGCCTCGGCGGCGTGATGGCGGGCCAGCAGCTGCGCCCCGAGCCGCCGCGGGACCCGCACGGCGCGCTCCATCAGCCGACCCAGGACGGCCACGTGCGCGGCGACCATCCGGGGATGGTGCGCCACACCAGCACCTACACCCGGGCGAAGCTCAATCCGCTGGCCACCGGCGCGGTGATGGCCGGCGTCGGCCTCGCGGCGGCGGCCCTGATGAAACGGCGCGCCTGAGCGCTTTCGCGCGGCGGCATGGCGTGGGAGAAGCCGCGCCATGCCGACATTCCTCCTCTACGCCGCCGCCGCCCTCGCCGAGATCGCCGGGTGCTTCTCGGTCTGGGCCTGGTGGCGGCTCTCGGCCTCTCCGCTCTGGCTGGTGCCCGGGGCCCTGGCGCTGGGCGCCTTCGCGTTCCTGCTGGCGGTGATCGAGTCGGACGCCGCCGGCCGCGCCTTCGCGGCCTATGGCGGCATCTACATCGCGGCCTCGCTTCTCTGGCTGTGGGCGGCGGAAGGGCAGCGGCCGGACCGGTTCGACTGCGCGGGCGCCGTCCTGTGCCTCGCCGGGGCGGCCGTGATCGTGCTCGCGCCGCGGGGGTGAGCCCCGGCGCCGCCGAGCGTGACGGCCATCGCACCGCCTCGATCGGGCTGCGCCGTCGCGGGGTCGCGCAGGCCGCGGAGGGGACCGGCCGCGCGGCGAGCCAGGTCCTCGACACCGCCTCCGGCCTGTCGCGCCGATCCGACAGGCTGAGCGCCGAGGTGCGCCGCTTCGTCGAGACGATCCGGGCGGCCTGACGCGCCGCCCGTTCCGGTCGGGATCGGCCGCATAGGCCCCCGCGGGGAGGTTTCGCGGGGGGCGTTCCTCGTCAGCCGAGCGCGAGGGCCTTGAGGTCGAAGCCGGGATCTGCCGCCTGATCGGGCGTCGGGCTGCGGCCGGCCTGGAGCAGGCGGCGGGCGATCATGTGGTCGGCCGGGCGGTTGAGCGATTCGACGCCGGCGAGGCGGTCCCCACGGTAGCAGAACACCGAGACGGCGCCGGAATCCGGGTCGCCCCGGCGCACCGCGCGGTCGTGCGGCTGGCACAGGCCGGCGATCTGGAGCTTGAGCGGGCCCTGGTCGCTCCAGAACCACGGCACCGCCCCGAAGGCCGCGGGCCGGCCGGTGAGGCGGGCGGCGACGCAGCGGGCGCCGTCGACCGCGTTCTGCACCGATTCGATCCGCACCCGCGCGCCGTCGGCGTGGGGGGAGGGGAAGCTGGCGCAATCGCCGATCGCCGAGATCGCCGGGTCCTCGGTCGCCAGCATCGCGTCGACGGCGATCCCGTTCTCGACCCGCAGGCCCGACGCCGCCGCGAGGTCGTGGTTCGGCACGACGCCGATGCCGACGAGGACGAGGTCGGCCGGAACCTCGCGCCCGTCGGCGAGCGCCACCGCGCGGACGCGGCCCTCCCCGAGGATCGCCGCGACGGCGCTGCCGAACAGGAAGCGCGTGCCGCTCCCGACGTGCGAGGCCTCGATCAGGGCGGCCATGCCGGGCGAGACCGAGCGGGCGAGGGGGCGCTCCAGCCCCTCGATCACCGTGACCGGCAGGCCCTGCTGCGCGCAGACCGCCGCGAATTCGAGTCCGATGAAGCCGGCCCCCACCACCGCGACCGCGCGCGCCCCGGCGAGCGCCGCTTTCAGGCCTTCCGCCTCGGCGAGCGTCCGCAACTGGTGGACGCCGGCGAGATCCGCGCCCGGCACCGGCAGCGGCCGGTTGCGCGAGCCGGTCGCCAGGACGAGATCGTCGTAGGGCACGGCCTCCCCGGAGGCGAGCCGGAGGCGTCGTCCCGCCCGGTCGATCGCGACCGCCCGCTCCCCCGCCCGCACGGTCAGCCGGTGCTCGGCGAAGTAGGCGTCGGGCCGCAACGCGAGACCCGCCGCGTCGGTCTTGCCGAGCATGTAGGCCTTCGACAGGGGCGGGCGGCCGTAGGGCAGGCCGGGCTCGTCGCCGACGAGGGTCACCGGCCCGGCATAGCCGCCCTCTCGCAAGGAGGCCCCGAGCTGAAAGCCGGCCTGGCCGGCGCCGACCACCACGATTCCGTTCATCGGGGGGACATAGCCTGGAAGCCGCGGCGCCGTCGAGCGCGGGGCCTACCAGGCGACGCAGAGCTTGCCGAAATGGGCGCCGCCCTCCTGGTGGCGGAACGCCGCGGGCAATTCCTCGAAGGCGTAGGTGCGGTCGATCACCGGGCGGATCCCGGTCCGGTCGAGGGCCGCGACGTAGTCCTGCTGCTGGCGCCGGCTGCCGACGATCAGGCCCTGGAGGCGGGCCTGCTTGGCCATCAGCGCCGAGGTCGGCACCTCGCCGGCCCGCCCGGTGAGCACGCCGATCAGCGCGATGTGGCCGCCGACGCGAACTGCCTCGATCGACTGCGCCAGGGTGCCGGGCCCGCCGACCTCGACGACGTGGTCGACGCCGGTGCCCCCGGTCCAGTCGTGCACGCGCCGGCCCCAGTCGGGGTTCTGGCGGTAATTGACCGTGTGGTCGGCGCCGAGCGCCCGCACCCGCGCGAGCTTCTCGTCGGAGGAGGAGGTGACGATCACCGTCGCCCCCATCGCCTTGGCGATCTGGAGCGCCGCGATCGAGACGCCGCCGGTGCCGAGCGCCAGCACCGTGTCGCCGGCCTTGAGGCTGCCATCGCCGACGAGGGCGCGCCAGGCGGTGAGGCCGGCGGTGGTGATGGTGGCCGATTCGGCCGGGCTCCAGCCGCGCGGCGCATGGGTGAACGCGCCGGCGGGCCGGACCGCGTGGGTGAGGGCGAAGCCGTCGACCCCGTCGCCGGGCACCTGCGCGAAGTTGCCCACCGGCGTCTGCGGCAATCCGTCGGCCCAAAGCGGGAAGAAGCACGAGACGACCGCGTCGCCGGGGGCGAACTCGGCGACGCCGTCGCCCACCGCCTCGACGGTGCCGGCCCCGTCCGACATCAGCACGCGGCCGTCCTCGGCCGGCGAGCGCCCGCTCGCCACCAGGAGGTCGTGGAAGTTGAGCGAGGTCGCGCGGACCGCGACCCGGATCTCGCCGGGGCCCGGCGCCCCGGGGTCGGGCCGCTCGGCGATCTCGAGCCGGTCGAGGCCGCCGGGCGTACGGACGACGAAGGCCTTCATGCTGTCCTCCTGGCCGGTCGCGCCGCCTCGCGGGCGGCGGGGTTCGGTGAGGGGGTGCAGTTAGAACATGGGACGGGGGATTCGAGCGGGGCGGGGTGGGATTTCGAGGATGCCGCCCAGCCGAACGGCTCGTTCGCGCATCGTGGGCCACCACCCTTTCCCGGATCTCCCTCCGCTGTCGCTCCAGTCGTCCGGGAAAGCGGGAGGGGTTTACTCGGGCCTATGCTCTGAAGGGAGCTGGCAGCCCCAGCGCGGCGGGGAATTCCGACATTTGTCGAGGCCGAGCGGCATGCCCCCTCAATGCTCCCGCGCCGCCAGCACCGCCTCGGCCCGGATCTCCTCGGTGAGCTGCGCCTTCAGCCGCGAGAAGTCCGGGCTCGTCTTGATTGTGTAGTGGCGCGGGTGGCCGAGATCGACCGGCACGTCGGCCTTGATCCGCCCGGGGCGGGCCGTCATCACGATCACCCGCGAGGCCATGAAGATCGCCTCCTCGATGTCGTGGGTGACGAAGATCACGGTCTTGCGCTCGCGCTCCCAGATGCCGAGCAGCAGCTCCTGCATCAGCCCGCGGGTCTGGTTGTCGAGCGCGCCGAACGGCTCGTCGAGGAGCAGGATCGCGGGATCGTTGGCCAGCGCCCGGGCGATGGCGGTGCGCTGCTGCATGCCGCCCGACAGCTGCTTGGGGTAGTGCCCCTCGAAGCCGCGCAGGCCCACCTTGTCGAGATAGGCCGCGACGATCTCGCGGCGTTCCGCCACCGGCACGCCGCGCTCGCGCAGGCCGAAGCCGATGTTCTCGGCGACCGTCAGCCACGGGAACAGGGTGTAGGACTGGAACACCATGCCCCGGTCGGGGCCCGGCCCGCGCACCTCGCGCCCCTCGACCAGCACGCGCCCGGCGCTCGGCCGGTCGAGCCCGGCGATGATGCGAAGCAGCGTCGACTTCCCGCAGCCCGACGGCCCGAGGATGGTGATGAAGTCGTTCTTCGCCACCGTGAGGTCGGTGGGGCTCAAGGCCTGCACGGGCCTGGCGCCGCGATGGCCCGGGAAGGTCCGCGTCACCCCCTCGACCGCGACCTCGATCGTATCCCGCATCAGGCGAGCTTCCAGGGAAACAGGAGCCGGTTGGCCGCCTTGAACAGGAAGTCCGAGACGAGGCCGATCAGCCCGATGACGATGATGCCGAAGATGATCTGGCCGGTGGCGAGCAGCGCCTGGCTCTCGATGATCATGTGGCCGATGCCCGACGAGGAGCCGATCAGCTCGGCGACGATGACGTAGGTCCAGGCCCAGCCGAGCACGAGGCGCAGGATCTCGGCGATCTCCGGGGCGGTCGCCGGCAGAAGCACCCGGCGGATGATGCCGGTGTCGCTCGCTCCCAGCGTGTAGGCCGCCTCGACGAGGTCGCGCCGGACCTGGCCGACCGCGACCGCGATCATCAGGATCAGCTGGAACACCGAGCCGATGAAGATCACCAGCAGCTTCTGCGTCTCGCCGATGCCGGCCCACAGGATCAGCAGCGGCACGAAGGCCGAGGCCGGCAGGTAGCGGGCAAACGAGACGAAGGGCTCGAAGAACGCCTCGACCGGCTTGTAGGCCCCCATCATCACGCCGAGCGGCACCGCCACCACGCAGGCGAGCACGAAGCCGCCGACCACCCGCCACACCGTGACGCCGATATCCGACAGGAAGTCGAACCGGGTCAGGAGCAGCCAGCCGTCCTGGACCATCGTGACCGGATCGGCCAGGAAGGTTTTGGGCACGAGCCCCCCGAGGGTCGCGGCGGCCCAGGCCGCCACGAACAGCACGAAGAAGCCGAGGCCCAGGACGACCTTCGCCGGCCCGCCGACCGGCTGCAGCGGACGCAAGTGCCTCACTCCAAATGCCTCACAGCAAGTGCCTCACTGCACGAAGCGGCTGTCGGAGAGCCCGGCGATGTCGGGCTTCTGCCGGATCACCCCGATCTCGAGCAGCAGGTCGGCCGCCTGCTCGGAGAACTTCTGGATCTCGCCGTTGAAGAACGCCTTGTTGGCGGCCCGGTCCTGCCAGCGCAGGAATTGTGCGGACTTGCCGAAGGCCTCGCCGGTCTGCTTCACGTCGGCACCCATGATCTCGTAGGACTTCTGCGGGTCCTTGGCGATCATGTCGAGCGCCTCGAAGTAGCTGTCGGCGAGTGCCTTCGCCGCCTTCGGGTTCTGGTCGAGGAATTCCGGGGTGCAGCCGAAGGTGTCCATCACCATCGGGTAGTCGAGGGTGGTGGCGATGATCTTGCCGGCCTGCGGCGCGGCGCGCACCGACGACAGGTAGGGCTCGTAGGTCATCGCGGCGTCGTTCTGGCCGGCGATGAAGGCCTGCGCCGCCGGGCCGGGCTCGAGGTTGACGACCTTCACGTCCTTGAGCGACAGGCCGTTGGCCTTGAGGATCCAGGCGAGCCCGAAATAGGGCGCGGTGCCGGGCACGGAGGCCGCGACCGTCTTGCCCTTCAGGTCCTTGATCGTCGCGACGTCGTTGCGCACGGCCAGGCCGTCGGCGCCGTAGGACTTGTCGAGCTGGAAGATCTGCTTCGTCGGCACGCCGTTGGCGTTCCACACCACCCAGGTCTCGACCGTGGTGGCGGCGCATTGCACGTCGCCGGAGCGGATCGCGAGGTGGCGGCTCGCCTGGGGGATCTTCTTCAGCGAGACGTCGAGGCCGTTCTTCTTGAAGATGCCGGCCTCCTTGGCCAGCGTCAGCGGGGCGAATCCGGTCCAGCCCGAGAGGCCGACCGTCACCTTCGTCTCCTGCGCGGCGGCCGAGCCGGCCAGCGCGACCGCGACCATCAAACCTGCGGCAACCGCCCTCATCGTTCTCTCCCGCTCATCCGCCGAGTCTGACCAGCAAAGCCTCGCCTGTCGTACCGTCGCCTCGCCTTTGTGTATAGACATAATAGCGGGCAGCCTGCCCGCCGATCTGGCACATTCCTCAGCCGTTCCGGCCCCTGCACCCCAAAGCCGGCACGCGCGTTGTCGGGGCTGACGCAGGTGTCAGCAGGAGCAGTCGCATGAGCGGAACAACGCGCCCCACGATCGTGGTGACCGGCGGCAGCGCCGGGGTCGGGCGCGCCGTCGCGGTCGCCTTCGGGCGCCGCGGCTGGAACGTCGGCATCGTGGCGCGGGGCCGGGCCGGGATCGAGGCGGCGGTCGAAGAGGTGCGGGCGGTCGGCGGCCGGGCGCTCGGCTACCGCGCCGACGTCGCCGACCCGGCGGCGGTCGACCGGGCGGCGGACGCCTTCGCCCAAGAGTTCGGCGGCATCGACGTCTGGGTCAACAACGCCATGGTGACGGTCTACGCCGAGGTCGAGCACACGACCCCGGAGGAGTTCCGGCGCGTCACCGAGGTCACCTATCTCGGCCAGGTCCACGGCACGCTCGCGGCGCTCCGCCACATGAAGGCTTCGGATCGCGGCACCATCGTGCATGTCGGATCGGCGCTCGCCTACCGGTCGATCCCGCTGCAATCGGCCTATTGCGCCGCCAAGTCGGCGGTGCGTGGCTTTGTCGACAGCCTGCGCACGGAATTGCTGCACCACCGCAGCGGCATCCGGCTGACCATGGTGCAGCTGCCGGCGGTGAACACGCCGCAATTCGACTGGGCCCGCTCGCGCCTGCCGCGCCAACTCGAGCCGGTGCCGCCGATCTTCCAGCCCGAGGCGATCGCCGAGGAGATCGTGCGGGCCGCCCACGACGCGCCACGGGAACTCTGGATCGGCACCCCGTCCTGGCTCGCGATCTTCGGCGCGCAAGCCGCGCCCGCCTTCAGCGACCACTACCTCGCCCGCCACGGCTACCGCGGCGAGATGACGTCTCAGGCGGCGCGGGCCGGCCGGACCGACAACCTGTTCGAGCCGGTCGACGACCGCCGCGACCACGGCGCCCACGGGCGGTTCGACGGGCGGGCGAAGGGGAGCGTCGTCGCCGCCGACCCGATGTGGCTGCATATCGGGATGATCGCCGCGGCCGGGCTGATCGGCGGGAGCGCGCTGGCGGCGGCGAGGCAGAGCGGGCGTCGGGAGGAGCGCTCCGGCGCGTGAACCCCCGCCCCCTCATGCGGGGGGCGTGCAAGGCACCGAAGCGCTTCGCTTGCTCGGCATGCCAAACGAGAGCGGCCCCGGCGGGAGTGCCGGGGCCGCGCCGCGTCCGGGCGGCTCAGGGGGGAGCGTGCCGACCGGTGCGGGATCCTGTGGTGGGCCGCTAGAGAGCCTCACGATCGCGCTGCAATCGCGAAGCTCTCTAGGTCATTGATTTTGCCGCATTTTCTGCGACGAACCGGTATCCACTTCGTCGGAAAACGCTCTAGAATGGCAGCACGATGTCCAGGAACTGCTGGCCGTAGCGCGGCTGCTGCACGTCGGTGATCTGGCCGCGGCCGCCATAGGCGATGCGGGCCTGGGCGATCTTGCTCGAATCGATCGTGTTGTCGGACTCGATGTCCTCCGGCCGCACCACGCCGCCGACGATCAGCTCGCGCACCTCGAAGTTGATGCGGATCTCCTGGCGGCCTTCCAGCACCAG
The DNA here is from genome assembly GCF_053764715.1 of Methylobacterium sp. Gmos1. Classification (NCBI taxonomy): domain Bacteria; kingdom Pseudomonadati; phylum Pseudomonadota; class Alphaproteobacteria; order Hyphomicrobiales; family Methylobacteriaceae; genus Methylobacterium; species Methylobacterium sp. Gmos1. The sequence goes on from NZ_JBSNCC010000007.1 coordinate 157,614, forward strand.
GTTGCCGTTCGGCAGCACCTGCGTGACGATCGCCGCCACGTTGGTGGTCACCGTCTCGGCCCGCTGCACCGAGCCGGCGCCGTCGTTCGAGGTGGTGGAGTCGGTGCTGAGCAGGCTCTTGGGGTCGGCGCCCGCGAGGAGCTTCGCCTTCGTCTCGAGGCCGAAGGCGTTCGGCATCCCGAACGATTCGGTGTTCGAGCGCGAGCGCTTGGTCTCGTTGTTCAGGTTCGCCTTGTCGGTGACGTTGATCTTCACCGTGACGAGGTCGCCGACCTTGGCGGCGCGCTGGTCCTTGAAGAAGGCGCGCGAGCCGGTGCGCCACAGCGAGTTCGAGGCGTAGGAGACCGGCTGGACGTCCGGCATCGGCAGCCGCACCGGGCGGTAGCCCGGCTGCGCGGTCGGGTCCTCGATCGCCGAGAGGGTCGGCGTCGCGCCGATCTGGGTGAGCCGGTCGGCGGTGTTGCAGCCGGCGAGCAGCGCGCCGGACAGGCCGAGGACGATGAGGCGGGTGAGGGTCATCTCAGCGCCCCCTCACGGCCGGGCCGAGGCGAGGCGGGCCGGGGCGGCCGGGGCCGCCGCCGTCACCGGCACGATCGGCGCCACGGTGACGCGGCCGGGGCCGATCACGGTGGCCTGGATCACCTTCTTGGAGACCGGGTTGACGACCCCGATCACCGCCCCGAGGGGACCGCCCTCGCGGGCCTGGCCGCGCAGCGCCAGGGCCACGCCGGGGGTCTCGTACACGATGGTGACCGCCTCGCCGCGGGCGACGAGGTCGGGCCGGCTCAGCTCGCCGGCGCGCAGCGCGGTGCCGGCCCCGAGCGACTTCTGCGCCACCTGGCCGACGAAGGCCGCGGCATCCGCCGCGCTGTCGCCCGGCAGGCCCTCGCGCGGGCGGCGCTCGACCGCGATGTCGGGGGCCGACAGCGTCTCGCCCCGGTTGATCGACCGGGTCAGCACCGCGACGTCGGCCATCTCGACCACCTGGCCCGAGACCCGCAGCGAAGCCTGGCGCTCGCCGACCACTACCAGGGCGGAGACCCGGCGGCTGCGCGGGTCGTAGGTCACTTCCTGCGCGGTCACCGCCGCGATCAGGTCGGGCGGCACGGTGAGCACCGGCGGCTCGCCCTCGAAGGCGATCGTGACGAAGCCGGCATCGAGGCCGCGGACCTTGGCGAGCGCCGCCTTGACCGCGCCCTCGATCTCCGGGGCGGCGATGCGGCGGGCCGCGCGCTGGACCGAGATCTGGAGCCGGCCGCCGCTCTCCGGCGCGTCGAGCCCGAGCCCGGCCGTCGCCTCGACGATGCGGCGCACCTGGATCGTGCCGGAGGTGCCGAGCGCAGGCGCCCGGAACAGCGCCCGCTGGGCGAGCGCCGGCGGGGCGCCGGCGACGAGGTCGCCGAGCGTGATCACGTCGCGCTCGGCGGTGATGTCGCCCTTGAGCGCGAGGCGGGGGCCTTCGGCCAGCACCGGCAGGGTAAGGAGGCCGAGCGCCACGAGGGTCAGCGCAGTGCGCGACAGGATGCCGGGCCCGAGGAGCGCACGGCGGCCCTCGCGCGAGACGGGGGCGCGGACGACGGGAGCGAGGTCGATCATCGGGGCGCTCATCCGCGGAACATCTGCGAGGTGGTGGAGAGCATCTGGTCGGCGGCGGTCACGACCTTCGAGTTCATCTCGTAGGCGCGCTGCGCGGCGATCAGGGATGAGATCTCCGAGACCGCGTTGACGTTGGCCTCTTCGAGGTAGCTCTGCTGGAGGTTGCCGAACCCGTCGGTGCCGGGATTGCCGGTGATCGGCGGCCCCGAGGCCAGGGTCTCGACGAACAGGTTGTCGCCGATCGATTCGAGGCCGACCTTGTTGACGAACCGGGCCATCTGGATCTGGCCGAGGTTCTGCGGCGCGGTCTGGCCGGGGATCTGCGCCTGCACGATGCCCGAGGCGCTGATCGTGACGCCGGTGGCGTTGTTCGGCACCGTGATGTTCGGGTTCATCAGGTAACCCTCGCGGGTCACGATCTGCCCCTGCGCGTCGAGGTCGAACGAGCCGTCGCGGGTGTAGGAGGTGCGCCCGTCCGGCATCGTGACCTGGAAGAAGCCCTCGCCGCGCACGGCGATGTCGTAGGTCTTCTCGGTCGAGGTGAGCGTCCCTTGCGACATCACCCGGGCGGTCGAGGTGGTCTTCACGCCCGAGCCAAGCGCGAGGCCCGCCGGCAGCTGGTTGTTCTGGTCCGAGGTCGCGGTGCCGGCCCGGCGCAGGTTCTGGTACAGCAGATCCTGGAAATGCGCCTGCTGGCGCTTGTAGCCGGTGGTGCGCAGGTTCGCGATGTTGTTCGAGATGACCTGGACGTTGAGTTCCTGGGCCGCCATGCCGGTGGCGGCGGCGTAGAGAGCGCGCATCGTTCAGGCTCCCCTTTATGCGTTGCCGACGTCGGCGAGGCGCTGGATCGCCTGGCCGCGCAAGGAATCGAGCCGCGACACCGTGTCGGAGACGAGCTGGTAGGTGCGATTCACCTCCAGCATCCGGCTCATCGCCAGGACCGGGCGGACGTTCGAGCGCTCGAGCGCGCCGGGCTCAATCCGCCCCTGCGGGCCGGCGGCTTGCGCGGGCGTGTTCGACGAATAGAGGTTGGCGCCGGCATTCGTCAGGCCTTGCGGATCCGCGAAGGTGACGAGGCGAAGCTTGCCGCGGGTGCCCTGGTTGGTCGAGACCGTGCCGTCGGGCCCGATCGCGAGCCCAGTCTCCTGCTGGCCGATCTGGATCGGACCGCCGTCGCCGAGCACGGCGTAGCCGTCGCTCGTCACGATCTGGCCTTGCGCGTTCAGCTCGAAGGCGCCGTTGCGGGTGTAGCGCTCGCCCTGCGGCGTCTGCACGGCGAAGAACGCCTCGCCGCGGATCGCCGCGTTGAGCGGGTTGCCGGTCGGCTCGATCGGGCCTTGCGTCAGGTCGAGGGGGGTCGCCGCATCGATGACGTAGGACAGCTTGCGGTCGGGCTGGCGGAACGCCTCCGCGCTCGCCTTCGGCATCAGGTATTCCTGGAAGCGCGTCGCGCGCGCCTTGAAGCCCGTCGTGGTGACGTTGGCCATGTTGTTGGCGATGACCTCGAGCTCGCGCCCAAGCGCCATCTGGGATGAGAGCCCGATCAACTGAGCATTCTGCACCGGCTACTCCCCGACGATGCGTGGTGACGGGCCACCCCGCTCCCCAGCGGCGGACCCACCTGCTTGATCGCAGGGGCCGTGCCAGTCGTGCCGGAGCCGAATTCTGGTGTTATGGCAAATGCTTGGTTAATTGCGGGCTCTGGCCCGGCCGGTCGTTTCGTGCCGACCCGGCAGGATCGACCGGGCAGAAATTGCCGCCTTAACGCGGCATTAACCGTCTTCGCACAGAGTCTGGTCACGGATTTTCGAGGGTTGGACGGCGGGCGATGGCCAAGAAGCCGAAGAAGGCCCCGGCGCCTGACGCCGAGGGCGAAGGCGAGGAGGGGGCGGTTCCGGCACCCAAGAGCCGGAAGAAGCTGATCATCGTCGGCGCCGCTCTCGTGCTGCTGGCGGCCGGCGGCGGGGGCGGCTTCATGGTGATGCGCAGCCGCGCCGCGCACGCCGAGAAGGCGGCGGCCGAGCAGAAGGTGCCGGTCGCGTTCATGGACGTGCGCGAGATGACCATGAACCTGATGCCCGAGCCGGGCCAGACCCAGCCGCGCTTCGTGCGCCTGAAGGTCGCCCTGGAGGTGCGGGATGCTAAGGTGGTCTCCGAGATCCAGCCGCTGATGCCGCGGGTCGAGGACACCTTCCAGGTCTTCGTGCGCGACCTGCGCGTGGGCGACTTCGAGGCCGCCGGCGGCACCTACCGCCTGCGCGAGGAGCTGCTGCGCCGGGTCAACGTGGCGGTCTACCCCGCCAAGGTCGACGCGGTCCTCTTCAAGGACTTCATCATCCAATAACCATCCACAAGAGAGCTTCACGATCGCATTGCAATCGCGAATCTCTCTAGGTCTTCGTTTTGTCGCATTTTCTTCGACGAACCGGTATCCACTTCGTCGGAAAATGCTCCAGCGGGATTTGGTGCTTCCGTGGCCGGACCTGACGACACCATCGACGACGACGACTGGGCCGCAGCCCTGATCGAGCAGGGCGGGGGCGGCGACGCCTCGCTCGCCGAGGAATGGGGCGCGGCGCTCGCCGAGCAGGGCACCACCGCGCAATCGAGCGACATGGCGGCCGAATGGGCCAACATGATCGACGAGGGCGAGTCGGAGAACCTGCCCGAGCTCGCCGGCAACGACCGCATCCTGAACCAGGAGGAGATCGACCAGGTCCTCGGCTTCTCGCTGCGGGAGCTGTCGGCCTCGGGCGCGGGCGGCATCCGGGCCATCGTCGATTCGGGCGTCGTCTCGTACGAGCGCCTGCCGATGCTCGAGATCGTCTTCGACCGGATGATCCGGTTGTTGTCGACGAGCCTGCGCAACTTCTTCCAGGACAACGTCGAGGTCACCCTCGACAACATCACCTCGGTGCGCTTCGGCGACTACCTCAACGCGATCCCGCTGCCGACCCTGCTCGGCGTGTTCCGGGCCGATGCCTGGGAGAATTCGGGCATCGTCACGGTGGAGTCGAACCTCGCCTACTCGACCCTCGACCTGCTGCTCGGCGGCAAGCGCGGCGGATCGAGCATCCGCCTCGACGGGCGGCCGTTCACGCCGATCGAGATGCAGCTGGTGCGCCGGATGGTCGAGATCATCCTGACCGACCTCGAGGCCTCGTTCCAGCCGCTCTCGCCGGTGCGCTTCCTCATCGACCGGATCGAGACCAACCCGCGCTTCGCCACCATCACCCGGCCGGCCAACGCCGCGATCCTGATCGACCTCAAGCTCGACATGGAGGGCCGGGGCGGCCTGCTCCAGATCCTGTTTCCCTACGCGGCGATCGAGCCGATCCGCGACCTGCTGCTCCAGAGCTTCATGGGCGAGAAGCTCGGCCGCGACCACATCTGGGAGAGCCACCTCGCCACCGAGATCTTCCAGGCCGACGTCGCGGTCGAGGCGGTGCTGCACGAGATGTCGCTGCCGCTGCGCCGGGTGCTGTCGCTGGAGGTCGGCGACACCATCATGTTCGACGCCAAGCCCGCCGACCTCATCACCCTGCGCTGCGGCGACTGGGCGATGACGCAGGGGCGGATCGGTCGGCTGGAGGACAGCATCGCCGTGCAGGTCACCCGCCCCTTGCGCCGCTCGCGCACCACCCTCGCGGCCTTCGAGGCCTCGATGCAGAACCGCAAGGACGGCTGAAGATCGCCATGCCTTCTCCCTCCATGCCTTCTCCCGCCTCCTCCCTCATCTCCCGCAGCGAGGCCGTCTCGTGAGCCTGATCGTCAGCATCCTGGCCGACCTGCTGGTGGCGGTCCTCCTCGTCGCCTGCATCGCCACCTCGGTCAGCCTCGGCCGCCGCATCACCCGCCTCAAGGGCGACGAGACGGCGATGCGCCAGACCATCGGCGACCTGATGGTGGCGACCGAATCCGCCGAGCGGGCGATCCTCGGCCTGCGCACCACGCTCGCCGAGTGCGACCGCACCCTGGCCGAGCGCCTGCGGCTCGCCGAGCGCACCAACGCCGACCTCGCCGCCCAGCTCCAGGCCGGCGACGAGGTGCTCTCGCGCATCGGCCGCATCGTCTCCCAGGCCCGGGCGGCGGTGCCGGGCGAGGCCGCGGCCCCGTCCCCCGTCGCTCAAGCCGCCTTCACCCACGCGGCCTTCGCGCAGCAGGCCGAGACGGCGCCGGCTCCCGTCGCGCCGGCCTACGCTCCCGCGGCTCCGGTTCCGCCGCCCGCGCCCGAGCCGCGGCCGGTCTCCACCGGCGAGCGCCTCGGCGCCGCCGCCGCCGCCGCCCGCGCCCTCAGCGAGCGGGCCCTGAGCCGCCTCCAGGCCCAGGCCGCATGACCCTCGCGCTGCTCCTGCGCCGCTTCGCCGGGCTGCCGCCGGCGGAAGGACCGCCCGCGGCCGGCGTCGCGGCGCGAGCGGCCGCCGCGCCCGGAGCCGCGGCATCCAAGCCTGCCGAATCCATGCCTGCCGCTCCCAAGCCTGCCGCTCCCAAGCCTGCCGCTCCCAAGCCCGCAACGGCCGCGGCACCGGGCGCGGCCGCGGCGAAGCCCGCGGGCACGCTGCCCGCACGGATCCCGCCGGCGCCCGTCTCCGTCGCCCTCATGGTGCAGCGCCTGCTGGCGAACCCGGTCTGGCGCGGGCCGACGATCCGCCTGCGCCTCGTCGACGCCGTGGCGGTGGCGGCCGCGGGCCTCCTGCTGCTCAAGGTTCTCGCCCTCCTCGAGGCCGGGCCGTCCACCGGCGCCCGCTTCGCCGAGTTCCTGGTCCATGCCCGCTCGGGCTACGAGCCCCTCGACCCGACGATCACCGGATCGCTCTCGCCGAAGGAGGCCGCGCCCGCGCCCGCCTCCGCGCCGCCGGAGGCGCCCCGGCCGGCGCCCGAGCCGGCCTCGTCCTCCGAGCGGGCGATCCTGGAGAAGCTCGGCGCCCGCCGCGACGCCCTCCAGCAGCGCTCGCGCGACCTCGAGACCCGCGAGCAGCTGATCGAGAACGCCGAGCGCAAGCTCGAGACCCGCATCAACGACCTCAAGACCCTGGAGCAGAAGGGGGACGACGCGGCGGCCCGGCGCGCCGAGGCCGAGGCCGCGGGGCTCAAGTCCCTGGTGACGATGTACGAGACGATGAAGCCCAAGGAGGCCGCCCGGGTCTTCGACCGGCTGAAGCTCGACGTGCTGGTGCCGGTGGTGGTCGGCATGAACCCGCGCAAGATGGCCGAGGTGCTGGCGGTGATGCAGCCGGACGCGGCCGAGCGCCTGACCGTGGCGCTCGCCCAGCGCGCCCGCGGCGCCGGCGGGCCCAAGGCCGCCGCCATCGCCCCGGGCCTGCCGCCCGGCGAGCTGCCGGCGATCGACGCGGCGCGCTGAGGCCGGCCGGTTTTAAGCGCTCATTAGCCCTGTGGCGGCATGGTACCGGCGCAAGGGTGATTGGGCGGATGCGATGGGTTCGACGGGCAGGAGCCGCCGCGCGGCGGCGCTGATCGCGCTGGCGGCTTTGGCCGCCGGGGCGGGCGCGGCCGACGCGGCGCAGCTCGTGGCGATCCAGGGCAGCGAGCAGAAGAACTTCGGGCGCATCGCGCTCACCTTCGACCACGGCGTCAAGGTCACCGCCAAGGTGACCGGCGGCGTGCTGGTGGTGAATTTCCGTGAGCCGGTGACCGGCCAGCGCGAGCGCCTGGCCGCCGAGATGCCGGCCTACGTGGCGCAGGTCCGGCGCGATCCGGACGGCGCGGGCCTGCGCGTCGCGCTCCAATCCTCCTACAAGGTCAACGTGCTGGAAGCGGGCGAGCGGGTCTTCATCGACCTGATGCCCGAGGGCTGGACCGGCCTGCCGCCAGGCCTGCCGCCGGAGGTGCTGGCCGACCTGTCGCGCCGGGCGGAGGAACTCAGCGAGCGCCTGCGCCGCGAGGCCGTCCGCGCCCGCCGCACGACGCCGCTGCGCCTCGAAGTGGCCACCCTGCCGACCCTCACCCGGCTCTCGGTCCGCCTGCCGCAGGAAGCCGAGGTGGCGCTGGAGCGCGCCGGCTCCGAGGTCCGCCTGCGCATCCCCGGCGCCTACACGATCGACTCGACCGAGGCCCGCGCCGCCCTGCGGCCGGCCGCGACGGCGCTCGCGGCCGAGGCCGGGACGGACGCCGCCCGCCTCGCCCTGACCCTCGGCGAGGGCTTCACGGCGGAGGGCTACCGCGAGGACGATTCCTACATCCTCGACCTCGTCAAGCCGGCGGGCAAGAAGGCAGACGACAAGAAGCCCGACGAGAAGAAGTCCGCGGCGGCGGCGGACGCGTCCCCGGGACCTGCGGCCCGCGCCGAGGCCCCGTCCCCTGCCGAATCCCGCCCCCAGGCCGGGGCCCCGCCGCCGGCCGAGGCGCCGGCGCCCGCTCCGGCGGAGCCGCAATCGGGCCCGGTCCAGGCCCGGGTCACCCGGGGAAGCCAAGGAACGAGCCAAGGCCTGCGGATCGCCTTCCCGTTCGCGGCCCGGCCGCCGGCGGCCCTGTTCGAGCGGGGCGGGGTCGCCACCCTGGTGTTCGAGACCGGCGCCCCGATCGCCCTGCCGTCCCTGCCGGCGGGAGCGCCGGCGAGCGTCGCCGAGGGGCCGCGGGCGGAGGGCGCGTTCACGGTGCTTCGCCTGCGCCTCGAAGCCGGCATGCTCGCCCAACTCGCGGCGGGGGAGGGGCAGGGCTGGGACCTGGTACTCGGCGACGCCGCACTGCCGGGGGGCGACGTCCTGGTGCCGCAGCGCAGCGCCGATCCCGCCGGCCGGCCGGCGGTGACGGTGCCGCTGGCGCGTCCCGGCGGCACCCTGTGGCTGGAGCGCGACGGCGAGCGCATCGCGGTCGCGACCGCCCGCGGACCGCGCATCGCCGGGCTGCCGAAGCGGGGCCGCTTCGTCGAGTTCGAGCTGTTGCCGACCCGCCAGGGCGTCGCCGTGCTGGCGGCGGCGGACGACCTCGCCGTGCGCCCGGGCCTTGCCGACGTGACCATCACCCGTCCCGGCGGCCTGTCGGTCTCGGCCACGGTGGCCGAGACGCCGGAGGCCGGCCCGGCCGCCCAGGCCGCCGACCTGCTGGTGCAGCCCGACCGCTGGCGCGAGGACCAGCGCGGCGACGTGCGCGCGCGCATCCGCGCCGCCGAAGGCGCCGCCGCCGCGGCCGAGCGGCCGGCCCGCTCCGCCGCGCGCCTCGACCTCGTCCGGGTGCTCCTCGCCAACGACTTTTCCGCCGAGGCCGCCGGGGTGCTCGCCCTCGCGGTCCGGGAGGATCCGCCGCTCGCCGCCGAGCGGTCGGTGCGGCTGCTCTCGGCGCTCGCCGCCCTGCGACTGAACCAGGACGCGCGGGCGGCCGGCTTCCTCACCCCCGACGGCAAGCGGGCGCTCGATCCCGAGCTGCGGCTGTGGCGCGGCGTCGTCGATGCCCGCGGCCGGCGCAGCGCCGCGGCGATCGCCGCCTTCAAGGCCGGCCTGCCGACGATCGAGGCCTACCCGGACGACCTCCAGGTGGTGCTCTACCTCGCGGCGGTGGAGGCCGCCCTCGACGCCAAGGACCCGGCCTTCGCCCAGCGGGCGCTCACCGCCGTCGCGCCGCTCGCCGACGCGCCCCAGGCCCGCGACCGGCTGGCTTTCCTGCGGGCGCGCTTCGCCGAGGCGATCGGCCAGGACGGCGAGGCCCGCCATGCCTACCAGCAGCTCGCCGAGACCGCGGCACCCGCCATCGCCGCCGAGGCGACCCTGCGGGCGGTCGATCTCGGGCGGGCCACCGGCACGATGACGCCGGAGGCGGCGGTCGACCGGCTCGAGCGCCTGAGCCTGACCTGGCACGGCGAGGCCGAGGCCGAGGCTCTCGCCCGGCTCGGCCGGCTCTATGCCGGGGTCGGCCGCTGGCGCGACGCCTTCGCGGCCGCCCGCAAGGCCAACCGCCTCTTCCCCGACCACCCGGCGACGCGCGGCCTGCACGACGACACGGTGGCGCTGTTCTCCGCCCTGTTCCTGTCCGACAAGGGCGCCAGCCTCGGCAAGATCGAGGCCCTGGCCCTGTTCTACGACTTCAAGGAATTCACGCCGATCGGCCGCCAGGGCGACGAGATCGTGCGGCGGCTCGCCGACCGCCTCGTCGCCCTCGACCTCCTCGACGCCGCCGGCGACCTCTTGCAGCACCAGGTCGACAACCGCCTCACCGGTGCGGCGCGGGCGAGCGTGGCGGCGCGCCTCGCGACCGTCCGGCTGATGGAGGGCGAGCCGCTGAAGGCCCTCAAGGTGTTGCAGAACACCCGCCTGCCGGAACTGCCGGCGCAGATCCGCGACGCGCGCCTGCTGCTCGAGGTGCGCGCCCTCTCCGACCTCTCGCGCACCGACCTCGCCCTCGAGCTGCTGGAGGGCAACGCCACCCCGGAGGCGGCGCACCTGCGTGGCGACATCTTATGGGGCGCGCGGCGCTGGCGCGAGGCCGGGGAGGCGCACGAGGCGTTGCTCGGCACCCGCTGGCGCGAGCCCGGCCCCCTGAGCGACGCCGAGCGCGGCGACGTGATGCGGGCGGCGATCGCCTACGCGCTCGCCGAGGATCCGCTGAGCCTCGACCGCCTGCGCACCAAGTTCACCGCGAAGATGGCCGAGAGCCCGGACGCCCGCACCTTCAGCCTCGTCGCCGCGCCGAACGCCTCCGGCACCGCGGCCTTCCGCAGCCTGGTGCGCCAGGCGACCAGCGCCGAGACGCTGACCGACTTCCTGCGCGCCTACCGCGCCCGCTACCCCGAGAGCGCCGCGCCGGAGCGGCCGAAGCCGGAGGCGAGCCCGGCGCCCGCGCCCGAGGCCCGCGGTGCCGGCGGACCCTCGCCGGGCTAAACTCACCTCCCGCCCGCAGCGCCGTCGAAGCGGGGCAGGCGCCGGCCGGGCAGGAGGTCGTAGGGCGCCCGCCAGCCGGGCAGGGCCGCGATCCGCTCCAGCCAGGCCTGGATCGCCGGGTGGCTCGCCGCGAGGTCGTAGCCGGTCTCGTCGGCGGGGAAGGAGAGGTAGGCGCAGAGCGACAGGTCGGCGACGCTCGGCCGGTCGCCGACGACGAAGGCCCGGTCCGAGACCTGCCCGGCGAGGATGCCGAGGAAATCGTCGACCCGCGCCCGCAGGTATGTCAGGACCGCCGGGTCGGCGCCGCGGCTGAAGGTGCGCATGAAGCGGTAGGTCGCCATGTGGGCGGAGAGCTTCTGGTTGTCCCAGAACAGCCAGCGTAAAACCTCGAACCGTTCCGCCTCGCCCTCGCCGCCGAGCCGGCCGTAGCGGTCGGCAAGGCGCAGCAGGATCGGGCCGGTCTGGGTCAGGCTCGCGCCGTCCTCCTCCAGCACCGGGATCTCGCCCATTGGGTTGACGGTACGCCGCCATTCCGGCGTCCAGGTCACCCGGGCGCCGAAATCGGTCCAGACCGGCTCGAACGTCTCGCCGCACAAGGCCAGCATCAGCGCCAGCTTGTAGCTGTTGCCGGATTCGGGGAAGTAGTGGAGGCGGTAGCGGCTCACGGGCGGGTCTCCGCGTCGGATGAGCCGAGATCTAACACGCGCGGAGGGTGTCCGTCCGGTCAGACCTCGCCCTCGCCCGCCGGGGCGGGCCGGGGCCGCGTGTCGGTGCCGGTCGTCGTGATGCCGGGATCGAGGGCGTCGGGCTTGCGGGCGGCCTCATGGTCGGCCGGGGTGACGCCGGCTTTGGCCGCCGCCGCGTCCTCGTCGCGGCGGGTCAGGTGCGGGCGGGCGGTGAGCCGGTCGTCGCGGGTCTCGGGCATCGGCGTCTCCTCCAATCGGCGAGAGCCAACGCGGGCGGTCCGGAGCGGTTCGACGTCTCGCGCGCCCGACGATCCCCGGTGCGCCTCGCCCCTTCTCGGACCTTCTTTCAGCTGACGCTGCTCTTGTCCGGAAAAAGTGGAGGGAGGATGTCGGGGAGGCGCCTCGATGTCAGGCCTCAAGGGGGCCTGCATCGCACGGCCACCGTAGCCCATGGGGCAATCGATGCCGCGCGTAAGATCGAGGATGGCCTTGAGGTCGGTCAGGTCTCGCCCCGCTCAGGGCCGGCATCAACACCCAGAAGGGTGTTGGTGCCCAGGAGAGGACTCGAACCTCCACGGCTTGCACCACTGGTACCTGAAACCAGCGCGTCTACCAATTCCGCCACCTGGGCCCGAAGCACTGCTTGGCAGCGCCGCGGTGACAGTCGTTTAGAGGGCGGCGACGGCGGCGTCAACGGGATTGAGCGCCGTTCCGCAGGGGAGGGGCTTCCCGAGAGCCGCGCTTGCAGGTCGGCGGGCCGATGCCTGCGGTCCCGCGCTTGCGCGATCAGCGCGGGTGGGATGGAAAGTCTTTCGCGGGGATGATCGCTTCACGGACGAGAGCTGCCGCTCGATCGTCCCTTGCTGTCGCCTCAAGATCGGGAGTGTATCCGCAAGCTCGTCGCTTCGCGGACGGCATCAACACCCTAAAGGGTATTGGTGCCCAGGAGAGGACTCGAACCTCCACGGCTTGCACCACTGGTACCTGAAACCAGCGCGTCTACCAATTCCGCCACCTGGGCCCAGGAGCGTCGCCTTGGCGGCGCCCCGGTGTCAGTCGTTTAGTCGGCGGCGGAGCCGGCGTCAACGCCGAACTCCGCCGTTTCGCGAGACTGTCTTCAGGCGCCCGCGGGCCACTCGCGGATGTCGACGAAGTGCCCCGCGATGGCCGCCGCTGCCGCCATCGCAGGGGAGACGAGGTGCGTGCGGCCCTTGTGGCCCTGGCGGCCCTCGAAGTTGCGGTTCGAGGTCGAGGCGCAGCGCTCGTGGGGCTTCAGGCGGTCGGCGTTCATGCCGAGGCACATCGAGCAGCCCGGCTCGCGCCAGTCGAACCCGGCCTCGATCAGGATCCGGGCCAGGCCCTCCTCCTCCGCCTGCTGCTTCACCAGCCCCGAGCCCGGCACCACCATGCCCGACACGTTCGGGTGGATCTTCTTGCCCTCGACCATCCGGGCGACGATCCGCAGGTCCTCGATCCGGCCGTTGGTGCAGGAGCCGATGAACACCTTGTCGAGGGCGATGTCGGTGATCCGCGTGCCCGGGGTCAGGCCCATGTAGGACAGGGCCTTCTCCTTGGAGAGGCGCAGGTTCTCGTCCTCGATCGAGGCCGGATCCGGCACCCGGCCCTGGACCGAGATCACATCCTCGGGCGAAGTGCCCCAGGTCACGATCGGCGGGAGGTTCGCGGCATCGAGCCGGATCTCGCGGTCGAAATGGGCGCCCTCGTCCGAGACGAGGTTGCGCCAGTAGGCGAGGGCGCGCTCGAACGCCTCCCCCTTCGGCGCCTTCGGCCGGTCCTTGATGTAGGCGAAGGTGGTCTCGTCGGGAGCCACCATGCCGGCGCGGGCGCCGCCCTCGATCGACATGTTGCAGATCGTCATCCGGCCCTCCATCGAGAGCCCCCGGATCGCCTCGCCGGCATATTCCAGCACGTGGCCGGTGCCGCCGGCGGTGCCGATCTCGCCGATGATCGCCAGGATGATGTCCTTGGCCCCGACGCCGGCGGGCAGGCGCCCGTCGACGACGGCGCGCATGTTCTTCGCCTTCTTCTGGATCAGCGTCTGGGTGGCGAGCACGTGCTCGACCTCGGACGTGCCGATGCCGTGGGCGAGCGCCCCGAAGGCGCCATGGGTCGAGGTGTGGGAATCGCCGCAGACGATCGTCTGGCCCGGCAGGGTGAAGCCCTGTTCCGGCCCGATGATGTGGACGATGCCCTGCCGCTTGTCGAGGGCATCGTAATACTCGATGCCGAACTCGCGGACGTTCTCGGCCAGCGTGTCGATCTGCGTGCGGCTCTCGGGATCCTCGATGCCGAAGCTGCGGTCCGAGGTCTGGACGTTGTGGTCGACGACCGCCAGCGTCTTCTCCGGGTGGCGCACCCGGCGCCCGGCGAGACGAAGCCCCTCGAAGGCCTGGGGAGAGGTGACCTCGTGGACGAGGTGACGGTCGATGTAGAGGAGGCAGGTGCCGTCCGGCTGACGATCGACGACGTGGTCGTCCCAGATCTTGTCGTAGAGGGTGCGAGGGGCAGTCATCGGGGTTTTTGCCTTGTCACGAAGACCTGTCGGTGAGCGCCGGGGTCGCGGCGTTCGGGCCCGGCGGATCGTCATGTAACCGTCTCATCCGCCGACGGGTAGACCCCTTGGCGCCGCAAGGGGATGCAGGCATCGCAAGGCGCTCTGGAACAGAGTGGGCGGCGGTCGGGAATCGCGGCTGTCTGGGCGTGCAGGCGCCGTGAATCGCCTTCAGCCTGCTCTTTGCCTGTACCAGTAAGCCGCGGGATCCCCTCTCCCGTGTGGGAGAGGGGTAGGGGTGAGGGTGGCTCGGCTTCCGTAATGATCCTTAACCGTCGAGCTGCGCAGCTTACCAGCTTGAGTATTATCCTGAACCCGAGCCACCCTCACCCCCGACCCCTCTCCCACACGGGAGAGGGGAGGTGCGCTCTACTTTCATTCGAGCGGATCGACCGAACGCTATCGCTACTCCTTCACCGCTCCCGTCATGGCCGAGACGTAGTGCTCGACGAAGAACGAGTACAGGATCACCAGCGGCAGCGAGCCGACGAGGGCGCCTGCCATCAGCGAGCCCCAGCGATAGATGTCGCCGTCGACGAACTCGCTCACTACCGCCACCGGCACGGTCTTGTTCTGGGTCGAGGACAGGAAGGTAAGCGCGTAGATGAACTCGTTCCAGCACAGGGTGAGCGAGAAGATACCGGCCGAGATCAGCCCGGGGACGGCCAGCGGCAGGATGATCTTGACGAGGATCTGCCAGCGGCTCGCCCCGTCGATGAGCGCGCATTCCTCCAGCTCGTAGGGGATGGTCTTGAAGTACCCCATCAGGAGCCAGGTCGAAAACGGGATCAGGATGGTGGGGTAGACCAGCACCAGGGCGAAGGGCGAATCGTAGAGCCCGTAGGCCTGGATGATGGTGGCGAGCGGGATGAACAGGATCGAGGGCGGCACGAGGTAGGCGAGGAAGATTGCCGCGCCGACGGCGACCGCGCCCTTGTAGCGGATCCGCACGATCGCGTAGGCGGCGAGCACGCTGGCGAACAGCGACAGCACGGTGGCCGCCACCGAGATCATCATCGTGTTCCACAGCCACAGCGGATAGTTGGTCTGGAACAAGAGCTTCGAGATGTGCTTGAGCGTCGGCGAGACCACCCAGAACGGGTTGTAGGTCTCCATGTCGATGAGCTGGTCGTCCGGCTTGATGGCGGTCAGCGCCATCCAGTAGAATGGGAACAGCAGCACCACCAGGATGACGAAGAGCGGCAGGTACACCGTGACGACGCGCTTCGGCAGCGTGTCGAGATAGGCCATGCCCTCGCTGTTGTCGGGGGTGTCGGGGGTCGCGGTCGCGGCCATGGGTGTTCGATCCTTCTCTTAGCCGGTCTGCCACTTGCGGTTCTGGAGGCCGAACCACGAGATCCCGATGGCGAAGATCAGGAACGGCACCATCGCGGTGGCGATGGCCGCGCCCTCGCCGAGGTTCCCCGAGAGGATGCCGCGCTGGTAGGACAGGGTCGCCATCAGGTGGGTCGAGTTGACGGGACCGCCGCGGGTCATCGCCCAGATCAGCTGGAAGTCGGTGAAGGTGAACAGCACCGAGAAGGTCATCACCACGGCGATGATCGGGGTGAGCAGCGGCAGGGTGATGTGGCGGAAGTTCTGCCACGGGGTGGCGCCGTCGATCGTCGCTGCCTCGTAGAGCGAGGGCGACACGGTCTGGAGGCCGGCGAGCAGCGTGATGGCGATGAACGGCACACCGCGCCAGATATTGGCGAAGGTCACGCAGATCCGCGCCATCGTCGGATCGCCGAGGAAGTCGATGTTGCGGTCGAGCAGGCCGAGATGGCGCAGCGACCACGAGATGATCGAGAACTGGCTGTCGAAGATCCACCAGAAGGCGAGTGCCGACAGCACCGTCGGCACGACGAACGGGATCAGCACGATCGAGCGGATCAGGGCCTTGAACGGCAGCCGCTTGTTGAGGAGCAGTGCGAGATACAGGCCGATCCCGAACTTCGCCACCGAGGCGAAGCCCGTATAGACCAGCGTGTTGAACACCGAGAGCCAGAACACGCTGTCGTCCCACAGCCACTCGTAGTTCTCGATGCCGACGAAATTGCCGCCGCGGCCGATCCGGGTGTCGGTGAGCGAGAGCCAGATGCCCTTGGCCAGCGGATAGGCCAGGAACAGCAGCAGGATCGCGGCCGCCGGCAGCATGAACCAGAAGCCGAGCCAGCCGCGGCTCGTCCGCAGCCGGCTCCAGGCCGAGCCGGTCGTGGGCGCCGCCGCGGCGGGGCGGGCGAGGGCGATATCGGCCACGGGGAGACTCCTCCGGGTGTGTTTTTGGTTCGGGGCCGCCTTCCGGGAGACGAGGGCAGCACGATCGCGCGGCCAACACTCGTCCGTCGCGGCTTGAGGCGCGGGTTTCTCCTCTCCCCGCGGGCGGGGAGAGGACTTCATCGACCCTGTCGTCGATGAAGTGAGCGAAGGCGAAGCCTGAGCGAGGGTGAGGGGGTGTTCCCGGAGTAGCCTCTTACGGCATCGCCCCCTCACCCTCGGGTCGATCCCTCCGGGATCGATGCGCCGCCTCGCTTTGGTGACGACGAGGTCACCAAAGCCCTCTCCCCGCCCGCGGGGAGAGGGGGATGCGCACGAGCCGCGCGGTAGGCGTCAGGCCGACCGGAAGATCCGCTGCGCCTGCCGCTCGGCCGTCTTGATCGCGCCCTTCAGGTCCTCGCGGCCGGTGCAGTAGGAGGCGAACATGTCGACGACGACGAAGTCGGCGAGCACGGCGGCCACCTTCTCGCTCACCGGGGCGAGGCCGCCGGCGGCGAGCGTCCGGGTCGAGGCTTCGCCGAACACCTTGTTCTTCGGGTCGGCCGACCAGATCGGGTTGTTGCCGTAGGCCTTGAGCGGGTGGCAGAGGTAGCCCTGGGATGCCTCGAGCCAGGCATTGTAGTTCTGGGCCTCGAGCGCGAAGGCCATGAAGGCTTTGCAGGCGTTCGGCGCCTTGGTGTAGGTGTAGGCCAGGATCGGGAAGGCGAGCTGGAACTCGGTCGGCTTGCCGGACTTGCCGACCGGCCAGACGGCGTGATCCATATCCGCCGCGATGTCCTTCTTCTCGTTCTTCGCCGCGGCGTAGACCGAGATGCCGTTGCCGGTGAGGTAGAGATCGCCCGACAGGAACGCCTTGTTGTTGGACGAATCGTTCCACGACACGGTGCCGGGCACGAAGGTCTCGTAGAGCGCCTTGACGTAGTCGAGCGCCTTGGCGGTCTCCGGCGAGTTGATGATGATCTTCTCGTTGGCGTCGACCAGGTAGGCGTCGTGCGACCACAACGCCCAGTGGATCCACGAATTGGCGTCGCCGGTGGCGTGGCCCAGCGCGAAGCCGGCCGGGGTGTTGTTCTTCTTCATTCCCCGGCACAGTTCCAGGAACCCGGCGTGGTCCTCCGGGAATTTCTGGAACCCGGCCTTGTTCATGGCCGAGATGCGGTAGTTGATGTAGCCGCCGTTGAATGCCATCGGGATGGCGATCCACTCGCCCTTCACCTTGCCGTAGGCCTCGGCCGCGGGCAGCCAGCCGCCGTACTTCTTGCCGAGGTAATCGGCCACGTCGCCGACCTTGAGGCACTTCGACGGGAACAGCGCCGGGAACGAGTACAGGCCCCAGACCATGTCCGGGCCCTGGCCGGTATTGGCAGCCACCGAGGCCTTGGGCTGGATGTCGTCGAAGGATTCGCTCGTCACCGTGACCGGCACGCCGGTGGCCTTGGTGAAGGCGTCGACGAGGCGCATGAAGGCCTCGTCCTCGGACGGGATGAAGCGCTTCCAGCGCAGGAGCTTGAGCGAGGCGCCCTGTTCGGGCTTCCACTGGTTCTCCTGCGCCCAGGCGCGGGCGAAGCCGTCGAGGCTCGCGGCGGAGGCGAGGCCGAGGGCGGCGCCCCCCTTGAGGATCTGGCGACGATCGAAACCTGACATCGTTGCGTCTCTCCCAGGATGATTTTTATGATGTCGGCAAGATGCGTCCGGCGGCGGGATGGCGTCCCGCCGCCGGACGGTATCGTCTTGTCAGTTCAGCCGGCGGCCGTTCTCGGCGTCGAACAGGTGGACGAGGGCGGGATCGGCGGTGATGCTGATCCGCTCGCCCGGGCCGGCGCCGATCCGGTCGCGGAACACGCAGGCGATGTCGCGGGCGACTTCCTTGGCGATGGCCTGCGCGCCGCCGCCCGGCGGGCGCACCAGCACCATGGTCTCGGAGCCGGTCGGCTCCACCACCGCGACCTCGACCGGCACGCCGTTCTCGGCCAGCCGCACGTGCTCGGGCCGCAGGCCGTAGACCGCCGGCATGCCGTCGGCGGGCCGCGCGCCGCGGGTCGGCAGCGGCAGGGTCAGGCCGCCCTCGGTGCGGAAGGTGTCGCCGGCGATCTTGCCCTTCAGGAAGTTCATCGCCGGCGAGCCGATGAAGCCGGCGACGAACATGTTGTCGGGCCGGTCGTACAGTTCGAGCGGCGCGCCGACCTGCTCGACCACGCCGTCATGCATCACCACGATCTTGTCGGCCATGGTCATGGCCTCGATCTGGTCGTGGGTGACGTAGACCGTAGTGGTGCGCAGCCGCTGGTGCAGTTCCTTGATCTCGGCCCGCATCGCCACGCGCAGCTTGGCGTCGAGGTTCGACAAGGGCTCGTCGAACAGGAAGACCTGCGGGTCGCGCACGATCGCCCGCCCCATGGCGACGCGCTGGCGCTGGCCGCCCGAGAGCTGACGCGGGTAGCGGTCGAGGAGCTTCTCGAGGCCGAGGATCGCGGCGGCGCGGCCGACGCGGCTCTCGATCTCCTCCTTGGCGGCCTTCCTCAGCTTGAGAGAGAAGGCCATGTTGTCCTTCACCGTCATGTGCGGGTAGAGCGCGTAGTTCTGGAACACCATGGCGATGTCGCGCTCCTTGGGCGGCACCGCGTTGACGACGCGCGACCCGATCCGGATCTCGCCCGCCGTGATGTTCTCCAGCCCCGCGATCATGCGCAGCAGGGTCGACTTCCCGCAGCCCGACGGGCCGACCAGGATCACGAATTCCCCATCCTGAATGTCGATCGAGACGCCGTGCAGGATCGGGGTGGCCCCGAACGACTTGCGCACGTTCCTGATTTCCAGCCCGGCCATCGGCTCCTCGTGTCGTGTATGAATCAGAACAGGGTCGCGCGCGGCGCGCGGACCGAAACGGCAGCGCTGCCACAGGCAGACGACGAACACACGACAGGCAGGCCCGCAGGGGGGCGTCTGGCGCTCATCTGGGTTGTTTCCTCGACCCGTAAGAACGGGGCGGACTGTCTTGCCGCCTCTCGTGTTGGCGGCCATCATCGGGCGCGCGGGGCGCAAGATCAAGCGCCCTCGCCATGCGCCCATCGTCGGATGCGCGAGAAAACACCGGGAGACAGGCTTGAAGTCCACAGATGTTCTGATCCTGCGGCCGCTGTCGCCGCTCGTGACCGAGAGCCTGGAGAGGCATTTCACCGTTCACCGCGGCGACCTCGCCGAGGACAAGGAGCGCTTCCTCGACGAGGTCGGGCGTAAGATCCGCGGCATGGCGGTGAGCCACGTCCACGTGAACGACGCGCTGCTCGACCGGCTGCCGAAGCTCGAGATCGTCGCCAATTTCGGCGTCGGCTACGACACGATCGACGCCGCCGCCTGCGGGAAGCGCGGCGTGATCGTCACCAACACGCCGGACGTGCTCACCGACGAGGTGGCCGACCTGGCGGTGGGCCTCTTGCTCGCCACCGTGCGGCAGATCCCGCAGGTCGACCGCTACCTGCGCCAGGGCAAGTGGCTGGAGAAGCCCTATCCGCTCACCGGGACCTTGCGCGGGCGCAAGGTCGGCATCCTGGGTCTCGGCCGCATCGGCCGGGCGATCGCCCACCGCCTCGAAGCCTTCGGCCTGCCGATCGCCTATCACGGCCGCAACCGGCAGTCGGACGTGCCTTACGAATACTTCCCCTCGCTCATCGAGATGGCGAAGGCCTGCGACGTGCTGATGGTGGTGGCCCCCGGCGGCCCGGAGACGAAGAACATCGTCGGCCGCGAGGTGCTGGAGGCGCTGGGGCCGGAGGGCGTGCTCGTCAACGTCGCCCGCGGCACGCTCGTGGATGAGGACGCGCTCGCCGCGGCGCTCGCCGACGGCACGATCCAGAGCGCCGGCCTCGACGTGTTCGCCGAGGAGCCGAAGGTCCCGGACGCCCTCATCGCCCAGGAGCATGCGGTTCTGCTGCCACATGTCGGCTCGGCGTCGCATCACACGCGCAACGCAATGGGCCAACTCGTCGTTGATAACCTGACCTCCTGGTTCCAGGGCAAGGGTCCGGTGACGCCCGTGGCCGAGACTCCCTGGAAGGCTTAGACTTCACGAAAGACCCGAGCCATGTGCCTGCGCCGCTTCCTCCCCGTCCTCGGTCTGGCGATCTGGGCGGGGAGCGCGGCGGCGCAGGAGGCGGCCCCGGTGCGGGACGCCGCCGGGCCGTGGGAGCTTTCTCTCGACGGCAGCTTCCGCCGCTGCGGCCTGATGCTGGCCGCCGAGCCCGGGACCGTGGGCCAGGCCCTGCGCTTCCCGGCCGGCTGCCGGCGCGCGCTGCCGGTGGTCAACGGCATCGCGGGTTGGCGCGTCGAGGGCGGCCTGATCCAGCTCCTCGACCGTGAGGGCCAGCCGATGCTGGCCTTCGCCGCCCCGGACGGCGAGGGCATCCGCAGCGCGGAAAGCCCGGGCGGCGAGCGCTACAGCCTGGCCCAGGCCGGCGCGCGGCCCGCCGCCCCGGAGACGCCGCTGGTGACGCAGGCCGCGCTCTCGACCCAGCCGAGCCCGCGCGAGGCCGCGCGGGAGAGCTGGGCCGGCGCGCCCGCGACCGCGGCCGGGGTGACCGGGCTCTACACCCTCGACCGCTTCGTCGAGAAGGACGTCTGCCGGGTGCGGCTCGCGGCCGAGACCGCCCAGGTGCAGGAGGGCTGCCGCGACCCCGGTCTCGCCCTGTTCGACCCCACCGCCTGGCACTACGACGCCGGCCGCCTCGTCCTCGTCGCCCGGCGCGGCCACAGCGTCGAGCTGGTCCCGGTGGGCGAGGGGCGCTGGCGCCGCGATCCGGAGATCGGGACGACCTTCGTGCTGCGGCGGGTGGAGCCGTGATGGAGTAGGGCCCTGCGCCGGCCTACCGTTTTCCGAAGCCCACATCGGCGGCGACCGCCTTCAGGCGCTCCGGGTCGCGCTCCTTGCGCTCGCTGTAGCGGTCGACGAGGTAGTCCGAGCGCTCGCGCACGAGCAGCGTGAACTTCATCAGCTCCTCGCACACGTCGACCACCCGGTCGTAGAGCGGCCCCGGCTTCATCCGGCCGGCCTCGTCGAACTCCCGGTAGGCCATCGGCACCGAGGACTGGTTGGGGATCGTCACCATCCGCATCCAGCGCCCGAGCACCCGCAGGGCGTTCACGGCGTTGAAGCTTTGGGACCCGCCGGAGACCTGCATCACCGCGAGCGTGCGCCCCTGCGTCGGCCGCACGCTGCCCTCCGAGAGCGGCAGCCAGTCGATCTGGCTCTTCATCACGCCGGTCAGCGTCCCGTGCCGCTCGGGCGAGACCCAGACCTGCCCCTCCGACCAGATCGACAGCGCGCGCAATTCCTGCACCTTCGGATGCTCGGCGGTGGCGTCGTCGGGGAGCGGCAGCCCGTCGGCGTGGAAGATCCGCACCTCGCCGCCCATCGCCTCGAGCAGGCGCGCGGCCTCGTAGGCGAGGAAGCGGCTGAACGAGCGCGCGCGCAGCGACCCGTAGAGGATCAGGAAGCGCGGGGCATGGGCGAACGGCTCGGTCACCGCCAAGCGCTCCCGCGTCGGCACCTCGGCATGCGCCTCGCTCAGGTTCGGGAACCCGTCGCGGGCGGACGGAGCGGGCTGGTCCAGGGCGGGCTTGTCCACGAAAGTGAATTTCTCTAAGTTTCAACGAATGTAGATACGTTGAACGAACGATGGACGAACGACAAGCCCTCGCCGCCTTCGCGGCCCTCGGCCAGGAGCATCGCCTGCGGGCCCTGCGCGCGCTCGTCGCCGCCGGCCCGGAGGGCCTGGCGGCCGGTCTCCTCGCCGAGGCGATCGGCATCGCCGGCAACACCCTGTCCTTCCACCTGAAGGAACTGTCCCATGCCGGGCTGATCGCGTCCCGGCGCGAGGGCAAGTCGGTGATCTACACGGCTGTCTATGACGGCCTGTCCGACCTGATCCGCTTCCTGATGCGCGATTGCTGCCAGGGCCGCCCGGAGGTCTGCGCCCCGGCCCTCGCGGCGCTCGCCGCCTGCTGCCCCGCCGGAGACACCGACCATGTCTGAGCCGTTCGACGTCGTGATCTACCACAACCCGGCCTGCGGCACGTCCCGCAACGCCCTGGCGATGATCCGCAATGCCGGGATCGAGCCGCACGTGATCGAGTACCTGAAGACCCCGCCGACCCGGGAGCTGATCCGGGCGCTCGCGCGCCGGGCCGGGATCCCGGTCCGGGCGCTGCTGCGTGAGAAGGGCACGCCGTTTGCCGAACTCGGCCTCCATGAGCCGACGCTGACCGAGGACCAGCTGCTCGACGCAGTCGCCGCCCACCCGGTCCTGCTCGAGCGTCCGCTGGTGGTGAGCCCGCGCGGCGTGCGCCTGTGCCGGCCGTCGGAGGCCGTGCTGGACCTGCTGCCGCCGCAGCGGGCCGAGTTCGTCAAGGAGGACGGCGAGCGGGTCGTCGACGAGCACGGCCGGCGGGTCGCCACCGCCTGAGCCTCACCCGCACCACGACACGGCCCCGATGCTCGCGCTCGCCATCTTCCTCGTCACCCTCGTCCTTGTCATCTGGCAGCCCAAGTTCGCCTGGCAGCCGAACGGCCTCGGGATCGGCTGGAGCGCGCTCGCCGGCGCCCTCGTCGCGCTCGCCGCCGGGGTGATCCAGCCCGGCGACATCCCGGTGGTCTGGCGCATCGTCTGGGACGCCACCTTCACCTTCGTGGCGCTGATCGTCATCTCGCTCTTGCTCGACGAGGCCGGGTTCTTCCACTGGGCGGCGCTGCACGTCGCCCGCTGGGGCGGCGGGTCGGGCCGGCGGCTGTTCCCGCTGGTAATCCTGCTCGGCGCCGCCATCGCGGCGTTCTTCGCCAATGACGGCGCCGCCCTCTTGCTGACGCCGATCGTGCTGGCGATCCTCACGCGCCTCGACGTCAAGCCGGCGGCGGCGATGGCGTTCGTCGTCGCCTGCGGCTTCGTGGCGGATTCGACCTCCCTGCCGCTGGTGGTCTCGAACCTCGTCAACATCGTCTCGGCCAACGTCTTCGACATCGGCTTCGGCCGCTACGCCGCCGTGATGGTGCCGGTGAACCTGGTGTCGCTGGGAGCGACGCTCGCGGTGCTGGGGTGGTCCTTCCGGCGTGCCGTGCCGGTGTCCTATTCCGTCGCGGCGCTGGAGCGCCCGGCCGGCGCGATCCGCGATCCCCTGGTGTTCCGCGCCGCCTTCCCGCTCCTCGGCCTGCTGCTCGCCGCCTATTGCGTCACCGCGCCGCTCGGCGTGCCGGTCTCGGCCGTCACCTGCGCGGGCGCCGCCGTCCTGCTCGTCCTTGCCGCCCGCGGCCGGGTCGTCCCGGTCCGCGCGGTGCTCGCCGGCGCGCCGTGGCAGATCGTGCTGTTCAGCCTCGGCATTTACCTGGTGGTCTACGGCCTGCGGAATGCCGGCCTGACCGACGGGCTGGCGCAGGGCCTCGCCCGGCTCGCCGGGTACGGGCCGTGGGTCGCCACCATCGGCACGGGATTCGCCGCCGCGATCCTGTCCTCGGTGATGAACAACATGCCGAGCGTGCTCGTCGGCGCGCTCTCGATCCAGCAGGCCCCGGACCTGCCGCCGCTCACCCGGGAGCTGATGATCTACGCCAACGTGATCGGCTGCGACCTCGGCCCGAAGCTGACCCCGATCGGCAGCCTCGCGACCCTGCTGTGGCTGCACGTGCTGGCGGCCAAGGGCCAGCGGATCACCTGGGGCCAGTACATGCGAATCGGCCTCGTCGTCACCCCGCCGGTGCTGCTGGCGACGCTCGTGGCACTGGCGGCGTGGCTGCCGGTTCTCGGGACCGGTTAGGACCATTGTCGCCGTGTCGCCGCGAGGTGTCCCGCGCCGTTACCCTCGTCCCGCGCCGCCGAGCCCCGAATCGAGGGAAGCCGCAAGCGCGTCGACGACGGCCTCGGGGTGACGGTGGATCGTGCAGATCAGGGCCATCGCCGTGGCATTCGGCTTCGACTTGCCCTGCTCCCAGTTCTTCACCGTCGCTTCCTCCAGCCCGAACCGCAGCGCGAATTGCGACTGGGAGAGCCGTAGCGCCTCCCGTACGGCCCGGACCGAGATCGCCTCCGGCCCATGCCTGCGCGCCTCGATCCCCACCGATTCCAGCTCGGCGATCAGCCGGCTCACGCTCTCGACCTTCGGCACCTCGACATAGGCCTCCCCCGTGTCGAACAGCTCCGTCATGAGCGCGTGCGCCGCCTTGATCGGCAGATGCCGACGGACCAGGGCGCGAGCCGCCGACACGGTATCAAGGTTTCGATCCCGCCGAACCTTGAGGCCGAGCCGTTCGGCGGAGCCGTCGTGGACGGGAGCCTCGTCCCGGATTCGCACCCGTGGTCCGAACGCCGCCAACAATGAGGATTTCGTCGACATCCAGTTCCTCCATCACGCCCTGCGCGATGTCCCTGAGCGCCGCTGCGCCCCACGCCTTCGACGCGTCGCCACCGATATGCAGACCGTCCAGCCGAAGCGACCGTTCGGCGAGCGCCACCTCCGCCATCACGGCGAGCGATCCCCACGGGGTCAGCACATCGACCGTGAAGATCGGGTCGCGCTCGTGGCGTGATCGACGACGATGCTGACCTTGCAGGCTGGCACGCTGTCATCCCGTACGCAGGCTGCCTATAGTTTGATGCAGGCCGGCTTCGCGTCAAGAGCCGTGCCGGCTCCCTTGCCAGGAGACGGCCTGCCGTCGGACAACCGGCGCACCAGCGATAGCAACCGGATCCCCCATGCAGGCCTACCGCGCCCTCGAAGCCACCTTCGCCCGCATCAGCGCCCTCGAGGATGCCTCCGGCATCCTCGGCTGGGACGCCCAGACCATGATGCCGGACGGGGCGGCGGAGGGGCGGGGCGACCAGATGGCAGTGCTGCGCGGCCTTGCCCACGACCTCCTGACCGATCCCGCCACCGTCGACCGGCTCGCCGCGGCGACGGACGAGGACGGCCTCGACGCCTGGAGCCGGGCGAACCTCGCCGAGATGCGAAGGAGCCACACCCACGCCGCGGCGGTGCCGCGCGAGCTCGTCGAGGCGAGCTCGCGGGCGGTGTCGCGGGCCGAAATGACCTGGCGAGAGGCGCGCCGCACCTCCGACTTCGCCCTCCTGCGCCCCGACCTCGGCGAGGTGCTGGCGCTCCAGCGCGAGATCGGCCGGGCGAAGGGCGAGGCCCTGGGGCTCGCGCCCTACGACGCGCTCCTCGACAGCTACGACCCGGGCCTGCGGCAGGAGGCGATCGACCCGCTCTTCGCCACTCTGGAAGCCGAGCTTCCGAGCCTGATCGCCGAGGCGCAGGCGCGCCAGGCGGCGGCGGGGCCCGCTCCGGTCGCCGAGGGTCCGTTCCCCGTCGAGACCCAGCGCCAGGTCGGGCTTGCCCTGATGCGGGCGGCGGGGTTCGACTTCGACCGCGGCCGGCTCGACGTCAGCCTGCACCCGTTCTGCGGCGGGGCCACGGACGACGTACGCATCACCACCCGCTACGACGAGCGGGATTTCGCCCGCGCCCTGATGGGCGTGCTGCACGAGACCGGCCACGCCCTCTACGAGCAGGGCCGCCCCGCCGCCTGGCGCCGCCAGCCGGTGGGGGCGGCCCGCGGCATGAGCCTGCACGAGAGCCAGTCGCTCACCCTGGAGATGCAGGCCGGCCGCAGCCGCGAGTTCGTGGCCTACCTGGCGCCGCTGGTGCGGGAGGCCTTCGGCGGCACCGGCCCGGCCTGGGAGGCCGATTCCCTCTATCGGAACTACACGACGGTCGCGCCGGGCTTCATCCGGGTCGATGCCGACGAGTGCACCTATCCGGCCCACATCCTGCTGCGCTACCGGCTCGAGCGGGCGCTGATCCGCGGCGAGATGGAGATCGGCGACCTGCCGGACGCCTTCAACGAGGGCGTGCGGCGGCTCCTCGGCCTCACCGTGCCGGACGACGCCCATGGCTGCCTCCAGGACATCCACTGGCCGGGCGGCGCCTGGGGCTACTTCCCGACCTACACGCTGGGCGCGATGATGGCGGCGCAGCTGTTCGACGCCGCCTGCCGGGCCGAGCCGGACCTGCGCCCCGGCCTCGCGCGGGGCGACTTCGCGCCGCTCGTCGGCTGGCTGCGGGTGAACGTGCACGGCAAGGGCAGTGCTTTCGGCACGCAGGAGATCCTGGAAGCCGCCACCGGCCGGCCGCTCTCGGCCGAGATCTTCCTCGACCACCTGCGCCGGCGCTACCTCGACGCGTGAGCGCGCAGCACCCTTCGCGCCTCGCGGGCATGGTCGGCCGGCACGGTCATCCGCGGGCAGCCCGCCGCCAGGGCCCGCGCCGCGGTGCCGGTCCCGGCCCCGACGGCCGTTCGGGTGCCGGGCCCACGGCGTCGCCGTCCATGTCGGCGGGGGGGGACGCGGACGCTGCCCTAGCCCTCCCGCGCAGCGATGCCCGCCACCGCCGCCACCAGCCGGTCGAGGTCGGCGGGGCCGGAGAGGCGATGGTCGCCCTCCTTGATCAGGGTGAGGACGACCCCTGTCTCCGGCAGCCGCTCGACGAGCCGCATCGCATGCGGCCACGGCACGTCCGGATCGGCCATGCCCTGGAGGATGTGCACCGGGCAGCCCGGATCGATCGGCTTGTCCAGCATCAGGTGGCGCCGCCCATCCTCGATCAGCGCCAGGGTCACCGGCGTCGGCTCGGGCGAGTACTGCGAATCGCGCTGCCACACCCCGTCGCGCAGCACCTGGGCGCGGATCGCCTCCGGGAACTGCTTCCACATCAGCTCCTCGGTGAAGTCCGTCGCCGGTGCGATCAGCACCAGGCCGGCGGGCCGGACCTTCCTGGCGGCGAGCAGCGCGATCCAGCCGCCCATCGAGGAACCGACGAGGATCGGGCGCTCCGGCGCCAGGGCGGCGACGACGTCCTGCGCGTCGGCGAGCCAGTCCGAGATCGTGCAATCGGGGAAGCGGCCCTCCGATTCGCCGTGGCCGGTATAGTCGAAGCGCACGAAGGCGCGGCCTGCCTTCGCCGCCCAGGCGTCCAGCGCCTCGGCCTTGGTGGCGCGCATGTCCGACCGGAAGCCGCCGAGCCAGACCACCGGCGGTCCGGCGCCCGGTCGCACCAGGGTGGCGAGGCGGCGGCCCCGCACGGGCAGCATCTGCGCGGGCGGATCCTTGGCAGGTACGTCCTTGGCAGGTACGGGTGCGGGCTCTTGCATGACGTTATCCCCGTTATTCCGTGGGCAACCCTGGTCGCGGGCGGCCGGCGCCCAAGGTTTACCGATCCGCAACAAGGCCGGGCGACCTTTATGCATCGTCCGTAAGCGGACCGCGACGGCCGGCTTCTACACCGGCGGCGGCCGCCGACCATATGCGAGATCCGGCCGGCGTCGCGCCGGTCCTTCGTCGATTCCTGCCGTCGAGCCCTGCGCGGAGCGGGCACCGTCACGCTGCGAGTGCTGCGATCAGAACCCTGACCCGGAGTCCCATGCCGACGAGCCAGGCCACGCCGTTCCCGGCCGCGAGCCACCCGCTGGCGGGCCGCACCGTGCTCCAGATCATCCCGGAGCTCGACGCCGGCGGCGCCGAGCGCACCGCCGTCGACGTGGCGGCGGCGCTCGCCGCCGCGGGCGCCCGCGCGCTCGTCGCCACCGAGGGCGGCCGCCTCGTCGGCGAGTTGCAGGCCAAGGGCGGCGCCTGGGTGCCGTTTCCGGCGCGGACCAAGAACCCCTTCGCGATGGCGCTCAATGTCGGGCGGCTGAGGCGGATCTGCCGCGCGGAGCGAGTCGATCTGATCCATGCCCGCTCCCGCGCCCCGGCCTGGGTGGCTTTGGGTGCGGCCCGGCGGCTGCGCGTTCCCTTCGTCACCACCTACCACGGCAGCTATGCCGGCCGCTCGCCGACCAAGCTCCTCTACAACTCGGTGATGGCCCGCGGCGACGTCGTGATCGCCAACTCGCACTTCACCGCCGACGCGATCCGGCGCCTGTTTCCGCAGGTCGCGGGCGACCGGGTGCGGGTGATCCACCGCGGCACCGATCTCGCCGCCTTCGCGCCCGCGCAGGTGACGCCGCAGCGGGTCGAGGCCCTGCGCCGGGCCTGGGGCGTCGCCCCGCACGAGCGGGTGGTGCTGCTCGCCGCCCGCCTCACCCCCTGGAAGGGCCACCGCGTGCTGATCGAGGCCGCCGCGGCCCTGCGCGCGCAGGGGCTCGCCGATTTCACGGTCGTGCTGGCGGGCGACCCGCAGGGGCGCACGGGCTACCTGCGCGAGATCGACGCGATGATCGCCGCGCACGGCCTCGCGGGCTCGGTGAAGCGCGTCGGGCATTGCAGCGACATGCCGGCGGCCTACCGGGCGGCGTCGGTCGTCGTGGTCCCCTCGACCGAGCCCGAGGCCTTCGGCCGCTCCGCGGTCGAGGCGCAGGCCCTCGGCACGCCGGTCGTGGTGTCGGATCTCGGCGCCGTGCCGGAGACGGTGCTCGCTCCCCCGGAGGTGCCGGCGCACGAGCGCACCGGCTGGCGCGTGCCCGCCGGCGACCCGCAGGCGCTGGCCGGCGCCGTCGCGGAGGCGTTGCAGCTCGGCGCCAGCGCCCGCGACGCCCTTGTGCGCCGCGCCCGCCGCCACGTGGAGGCGCATTTCTCCCTCGAGCTGATGCTCGCCGACACCCTGGCCATCTACGCCGAGCTGCTCGGCGCCGCGCCCGCGGGGGAGGGGCCCTAAAACGGGGTGGTCCGCCGGGATCACGAATCCGGTATCGCCCCGGAGGCGGCCTTGAACCCCGGCAACCAAGCTGCGCCTCCGCGAGTTGACAAATCGGACGATCTCGCCAAGGTGCTAGCGTACACCACGAGTATGCCCGCGCGGTGGTTCGGGACCGGTCCGGAAGGACGTGGTCGGCGGGCCGCCGCCGGACGACGTGATTGAGGAGAATGAAGCCATTCGCAGACCTATGAGAGCCATGCCGGCCCCGCAGAAAGACGGGCCGCGCGCCAACCGGGACATCCGCGGCGTCCGCGAGGTGCAGCTCATCGACGATACCGGCCAGAATCGCGGTGTCATGGGCTTCTTCGAAGCGCTGCAGGTCGCCGAAGAGGCGGGCCTCGACCTCGTCGAGATCGCGCCGAACTCCGTGCCTCCGGTCTGCAAGCTTCTCGACTACGGCCGCTTCCGCTTCAACGAGCAGAAGAAGCAGGCCGAGGCGCGCAAGCGGCAGAAGACCGTCGAGGTCAAGGAGATCAAGCTCCGGCCCGGCATCGACAAGCACGACTACGAAGTCAAGATGAAGGCCGTGCAGCGGTTCTTCGAGGAAGGCGACAAGGTCAAGGTGACCCTCCGCTTCCGCGGCCGCGAGATGGCGCACCAGGATCTGGGCCTGCGCCTGCTCGAGCGCGTGAAGGCCGAGACGCAAGAGGTCGCCAAGGTGGAGAGCGAGCCGCAGCTCGAAGGCCGCCAGATGATCATGATCCTGGCGCCGCGCTAAGACACGGCGCTTCCCCACGTTTTCGAGGCGGGGAACGGATCACGGAGCGCTCCGGGCGCGGGCCTCTTTTTGAGACGACCCGCGCGGGGAGCATCGAAGGGCCGGGCATGTCCCGGCCCATCGCTTTTCTACTTCAGCAACACCACCTGCGCGTCGCCGGTCCGGCGCACCACGTTCACCGTGACGTCGCTGCCGTGGCGGTGGATCAGCAGATCGACATGGCTGTCGCCGAGCTTCAGGTTGCGGATCAGCACGTCGTCGAGGAAGGCCGGCAGGATCGGGTCGCGGAAGCGGATCCGGTTGCGGTCGTGGCGCAGCTCCAGCCCGAGGCAGGCGGCGAGGAACGCGAAGGGCGCGGCCGCCGCCCAGGCCTGCGGGCTGCACGCCACCGGATAGTTCGTCGGCCCGCGCTGCTTGCGCTGGATGAAGCCGCAGAATAATTCCGGCAGCCGCCGCCCCTCCTGGTAGAGCGAGGCCCCGTGCTGGCCCTCGAACACCCGGGCGGCCTCCGCCTTCAGGCCGTAGCGAGCGAGGCCGAGCGCGATGAGCGCGTTGTCGTGCGGCCAGATCGAGCCGTTGTGGTACGACATCGGGTTGTAGCGCGCCTCGCCGACCGCGATGGTGCGCACGCCCCAGCCGTTGAAGCCGTCCTTCGACATCAGCGCCGCGGCGACCCCCTCGGCCCGCTCCGGATAGGCGATTCCGGTGAACAGCGCGTGCCCGGCATTCGAGGAGCGCACGGCGCAGGGACGCTTCTCGCCGTCGAGGGCGAGCGCGTAGGTGCCGAGTTCGGGCAGGTAGAACTTCTCGTCGAAGGCCTTGCGCAGCCGCTCGGCCTCGCCCTTCAGGCGCTCGGAGAGAACGTCGTCGCCCATGAGGGCCGCGAGCTTGGCCGCGCCCTTCTTGGCGGCGTAGACGTAGCCCTGGACCTCGCACAGCGCGATCGGCCCCTGCGCCATGCGGCCGTCGGCGTGGAAGATCGAATCGTGGCTGTCCTTCCAGCCCTGGTTGGCCAGGCCCTTCTCGGTCTCGCGGGCGTACTCGACGAAGCCGTCCTTGTCGCGGTCGCCGTACTCGTCGATCCAGTTCAGCGCCGCCAGGATGTTGGGCCAGATCGTCCTGATCGTCGCGAGGTCGCCGGTCTGCTCGTAGTATTGACCCGCCAGCATCACGAAGAGCGGGGTGGCGTCGATCGTGCCGTAGTAGAGCTTGAACGGCACCTCGCCGAGGATCGCCATCTCGCCGTTGCGGGTCTCGTGCAGGACCTTGCCGGGCTGGGCGTCGGCGGCCGGGTCGACGGCGGCGGCCTGCGTCGCCGCGAGGTGGCGCAGCACGCCCTTGGCGATCTCGGGATCGATCCACAGCGTCATCATGGCGGTGATGATGCCGTCGCGACCGAAGACCGTGCTGTACCAGGGGATGCCCGCGTAGGGGTAGACGCCGTTCGGCGTGCGGCTGAGCAGCATGTAGAGGTCGGCCGTCGCGCGGCAGGCGGCCTCGTTGAACTGGTCGTTCGAGCTCTCGATCGTGGTGATGTTGGCGGTCGCCTTGCGCAGGTCGCGCCGCGCGTCGCGGTAGGCGAGCGCGAAGGTCATGCCCTCGCCCTTCGGGTGGCCGTCCTCCCGGCGCGGGTTCGGATAGGCGGCGTGGGTGAAGGGCAGGGCGCTGCCGACCGCCGCCACGCCCTCGCGGCCGAGATCGACGGTGTCGCAGACCGCCCGCACGAAGATCGAGGCGCGCCCGCCGGGGGCGAGCTTGACCTCGAACTCGGCCCGGTTCGCCTCCAGCCTCGCGGGCTTCGGCCCGAAGCGCAGGCGGGTGGTGCGGCGGCGGTTGTCGAGCCCGTCATAGGTGAACGTCACCTCGTTTGCGCCCGTCACCTCGACGCTGCGCTTGCCGCGATGGGCCCGGTCGCTGCCGCGGACCTCGAACAGGTCGCGGAAATCGGCGTCGAAGCTCAGGGACACCCGGAGATGACGCGGCTTGGTGTCGTAGTTGCGCAGGCCCAGACGGTCGTAGCAGGTGCCGCGGAACAGGAACTTGGTCCGCTCAAGCGCGATGATCTCGCGCGGGATGCTGGTCTCGTCGCCGGCATCCAGCCGGATGTCCGGCGTCGTCATGTCGACCGAGAGGGCGCCGTTGTCGTCCTGCACCACCGAGCCGAGCAGCATCGGCCGCTGGCCCTCGACGGTCAGCTCCAGGCGCGACAGGAAGCGCGTGTCCTGGAAGTACAGGCCCTCGGGCCCCGGGAAGACGCCGATATCGCCGTAGCTGTCGAGCACCGCGAAGGCGTCGCCGTGCTTGAGCGAGCGCAGCTGGCGCTCGACCAGCGAGGTCTGGGCCTCGATGTGGTATTGCGGCAGCGTCTCGTCGTCGGGGGCGGTCGCGACCATCGGCACGGCTTCACTCCTTGGGGCTTCGCTCCGCGAGGCGTCGCGGGAGCGAGCGTCACGGGAATCAGGGCGAGATCTCGGGGCTCCGGACGGTTCCGGGCGGCAGCGGGGAGGCGGCACCCGCGGCGATTCGCGGGTTGGGCCCCACGCTAGAGCGAATGTGGGCCATCGTGCGGCGGGCGCCAGGGGGGAGGCGACGTAGGGCTGGCCCGGATTTCAGGCAGGGATGGCGCGGGCAGGCCTTCTTGCCCCGAACGAAAGGGGCTTTCTGGGGAAAGAAAGTGGCGCGGATTTCCCCTCCCCCCTTTGCGGGGGAGGGTGCCCGGCTGCGAGTGCGAAGCACTCGTGCGCCGGGCGGGAGAGGAGCAGCGCGACGCTGAAGGACGTGGCGCCCATCATGCAGCGCGCGACTTCCCCGGAAGCGGCGTCCCCTCTCCCGGCCCCCTCCGGGGGCCACCCTCCCCCGCAGAGGGGGGAGGGTTGACTGGCGCCTCTTCTTTCCCCGGACAGCGCTGCGGAAAACGCCTCTTCATCGCGCAGCAAAAGTACTTCGCACCAAAAAAGAAGCCCGGCCCCCTCGCGGGGACCGGGCCTCGTCATCGTCATGGGGTGCGGCGGATCAGATCGCCCGGAGCACCGGACGCACCGTCGCGCCGTTGGCCGCGCCGTTGAGGGCGGCGGGCGCCCCGATGGCCAGGCCCGGGATCTTGATCGCGTCGAGGTCACCCGCGAGCAGCGACTCGTAGGCGGCGACGTAGGAGCGGGCCATGACGCTCGCGGTGAAGCGGGTCTCGAAGTAGCGGCGCACGCCCTCGCGGCTCATCGCCTTGCAGGTCTCGACCGCGGCGATCGCCTGCTCCATGGAGTCGACCACGACGCCCGACACGCCATCCTTGATCACCTCCGGCACGGAGCCGTTGCGCCACGCGATCACCGGCGTGCCGGCCGACATCGCCTCGATCATCACCAGGCCGAAGGGCTCCGGCCAGTCGATCGGGAAGGCGAGGGCCAGGGCGTTGCCGAGGAATTCGTGCTTCTGGTCCTCGTTGATCTCGCCGATATACTCGATCAGCGGGTGGTGGGTCATCGGCTCGATGACCTCGTCCCAGTATTCCTGGTCGGCCTTGTCGACCTTGGCGGCGATCTTCAGCTTCACGCCCGAGGCCTTGGCGATCTCGATCGCGCGGTCGGGGCGCTTCTCGGGCGAGATGCGGCCGAGGAAGGCGAGGTAGCCGCCGTCCTTCGGGTTGGCCGAGAAGCGGCAATTCTCCGCCGGCAGGCCGTGGTGGATCGTCTGGAGCCAGTTGGCGTTCTCGGGCATCGGCCCGCGCTGGTGGTCGGAGATCGACACCAGCGGCATGCCCGTGAAGGTGCGGTAGACCGGCATGAAGTCCGGCACGTCGAGCCGCCCGTGCAGGGTGGTGACGCACTTGTGGTTGAACTCCTCGAACAGCGGATACTGCAGGAGGTCGATGTGGAAGTGGATGACGTCGAAGTCGTCCGCCCGCCGGCGCAGGTGATAGAGCATCGCGAGGTGGCTGGCGACGTGGTCGCGGATGCCGGCGAGGCGCAAGCCCTCGGGGCAGCAGGCGACCAGCTTGGCGCTCGTCTCGGAATCGCCGCTCGCGAACAGCGTCACGTCGTGGCCCTGCCGGACCAGCTCCTCGGTGAGCCAGGACACGACACGCTCGGTGCCGCCGTAGAACTTCGGCGGAACGGCCTCCGCGAGAGGGGCTACCTGGGCAATGCGCACGACGGATTCTCCTGAGACGCCAGACGGAGGCGGTTCACGTTGGCGAAGACTTAAGCAGGATGGGGCCTGAGCGGGACATGAACGAAACAGCCCACCCACGCTTATGGTTCCGGTGCGCTGCACAACGCCACAGCGAGGCCCCGGCTGTTCCCGCCTCCCACAGGCGAGGCTGCGCCCGACGATGCGACGATTGCGTGAAGCGCCGCTCCCTGCTATAGCGCGCGCCTCGACGAACCGCCCGGCCGTGAGGGCTGCCGTGGCGGTTCGTGTCGCTCCACACCTTCGATCGAGCGCGATCGTCGGGGCCCGCCCGTGGCGGAGCCCCGGTGGAGTTCGCGTCAGGAGAGCAAAATGCCCAAGCTGAAGACCAAGTCGGGCGCCAAGAAGCGCTTCAAGATCACCGGGACCGGCAAGGTCATGTACGCCCAGGCCGGCAAGCGCCACGGCATGATCAAGCGGACCACGAAGCAGATCCGCAACCTGCGCGGCACGACCACCCTGTTCGAGGGCGATGCCGCCAACGTGAAGAAGTACTTCCTGCCGAACGCCCGCTGAGAACCGGCTTCGCGCCAAGAAGACGCTTCGTCCGTCAATCTGTTTCGTAGAATTTCCAGGAGATCACCATGGCCCGCGTCAAGCGCGGCGTGACCAGCCACGCCAAGCACAAGAAGGTTTTCAAGGCCGCCAAGGGCTATTACGGCCGGCGCAAGAACACGATCCGGATCGCCAAGCAGGCGGTCGAGAAGGGCATGCAGTATGCCTACCGCGATCGTAAGAACAAGAAGCGCAACTTCCGCGCCCTGTGGATCCAGCGCATCAACGCCGCGGTCCGTCCCCACGGCCTGACCTACTCGCGCTTCATCGACGGCCTGGCCAAGTCCGGCGTGCAGGTCGACCGCAAGGCCCTGTCGGAACTCGCCATCCACGAGCCGGCGGCCTTCGTCGCCGTGGTCGAGAAGGCGAAGTCCGCCCTGCCGGCCGAGCTCGTCAAGGCGGCGTAAGGCCGATCCGACGGTCCCGCCCCCTCAGGCGGGCCCGACCTGTCGAGACTGCACCATCACGGCCCGCCCGCGCGGGCCGTTTTGCGTTGCGCGGGCCGTGTCCCCGCCTCGGGTTGACGAGGCGGGGTGGCGCGTTGCAGGGCATCCGCGAGCCCCGATTGAGCAGACCATGACCGATCTCACCAGCCTCGAAACCGATCTCCTCGCCAAGGTCGCCGATGCCTCCGACGAGGCGGCGCTGGAGGGCGTGCGCGTCGCGGCCCTCGGCAAGAAGGGCGCCGTCTCCGAGCTGCTGAAGACGCTGGGCGGCATGAGCCCCGAGGCGCGCAAGGAGCAGGGCCCGCTGATCAACGGCCTGCGCGACCGGGTCCAGGGCGCGATCCAGTCGCGGCGCGAGACCCTGGCCGAGGCGGCCCTCACCGCGCGGCTGTCGGCCGAGCGCATCGACGTGACGCTTCCCGTGCGCGAGGGACCGGAGACCCGTGGGCGCATCCACCCGATCACCCAGGTGATGGACGAGATCACGGCGATCTTCGGCGACATGGGCTTCTCGATCGCCGAAGGCCCGGACGTCGAGACCGACGATCTCAACTTCACCGCGCTCAACTTCCCCGAGGGCCATCCGGCCCGGGAGATGCACGACACGTTCTTCCTGCGTCCCGACCGGGACGGCAAGCGCAAGCTCCTGCGCACCCACACCTCGCCGGTGCAGGTCCGCACCATGCGCTCCGTGCAGCCGCCGATCCGGGTGATCTGCCCGGGGCGCACCTACCGGCACGATTCCGACCAGACCCACACCCCGATGTTCCACCAGGTCGAGGGCCTGGTGATCGACAAGCAGGCGAACATCGCGCACCTGAAGTGGATCCTGGAGGAGTTCTGCAAGGCGTTCTTCGAGGTCGACAGCGTCAAGATGCGCTTCCGGCCCTCGTTCTTCCCCTTCACCGAGCCCTCGGCCGAGGTCGACATCCAGTGCTCGCGCAAAGGCGGCGAGATCCGCTTCGGCGAGGGCGACGACTGGCTCGAGATCCTCGGCTGCGGCATGGTTCACCCGAACGTGCTGCGCAATTGCGGCCTCGACCCGGATTCCGTGCAGGGCTTCGCCTGGGGCATGGGCATCGACCGGATCGCGATGCTCAAATACGGCATGCCGGACCTGCGCCCGTTCTTCGAGGCCGACGTGCGCTGGCTGGAGCATTACGGCTTCCGGCCCCTTGACATCCCGAGCCTGGTCGGCGGCCTGACCGGCTGATCCTCCTGCCGAAGAGACAACCTGCCCCGAGAGGCGCCCGATGACCGAGACCGAGATCCTGGCGATCGCCGACGAGGTCCTGACCCGCCACCTCGCCGCCTCCGGCTACGAGCGGGCCGAGCTGCGCGCGGGCTACGACCACGACGACGATCCGGCTTTGCTTTTCAAGGCCCACTTCAAGCCAGGCTCGAAGGCAGCTGGCGGCGCGGAATCCAGCGCCGCCCACGTGGCTTTGCGGATGACTCTGCTCGAGAAGGGGGAAGAGCGCTTCCCCTATCTCCGGTTCATCTATGCGGACGATTTCGTGGACGACGAGGACGACGAGATCGAATGGGACGAGGAAGAGGACGCGTGATGCCGCGTCTCGGCAATCCCCTCGTCTACGATCTCCTTGCCGTCACCGACCTGCTCTCGGCTCAGCGCGGGCGCCGCAACCTGCAAAGGGCCGCGACGCGGCGCGCCGTCAGCAGCGCGTACTACGCCGTCTTCCACGGGCTCTGCTTCGTCTGCACGCGCGCGCTCGGCCTCTGGCGGCGCGACGCTGCGGTGACGGAGCCGGTCTATCGCCTGCTCGACCACGCCCAGATCAGGAAGCGGCTGAGCGGGCGTGATGCGGCCGAGATCAGCCCGATCGTCGCTGTGATCGGTATCAATTTTGCCGAGTTGCAGGCACTCCGGCACCTGGCGGATTACAGCTCGCCGAGCCTGGATATCAGCCGCGAGGAAGCGCGCAACACGATCGCCCTGGCTCGCAAGACCGTTTCCGACCTCGAATCCCTCGACGACGACCAGTGCCGCCGCCTGGCCGTCCTCCTCATCACGAAGACCCGGCTCGCCTGAGCCGAGAGGCTAGATCCCGATGAAATTCACCCTCTCCTGGCTCAAGGACCACCTCGACACCGACGCCCCGCTCGACGTGATCGTCGAGACGCTGACCCGCATCGGGCTGGAGGTCGAGCGCGTCGAGGACAAGGCCGCGGATCTCTCGGCCTACCGCATCGCCGCGGTGCTCACCGCCGAGCAGCACCCGAACGCCGACCGGCTGCGGGTCTGCACCGTCGACACCGGCGAGGGCGCGCCCGTCCAGGTGGTCTGCGGCGCGCCGAACGCGCGCGCCGGCATGAAGACCGTGTTCGCGCCTCCCGGCACCTTCGTGCCGGGCAAGAACATCACCCTGTCGGTCGGCGTGATCCGCGGCGTCGAGAGCCGCGGCATGCTGTGCTCAGGCTCGGAGCTCGGCCTGTCGGACGACCATGACGGCATCCTCGATCTCCCGGCCGACGCCCCCGTGGGCCAGCCCTACGCGGCCTTCGCCGGCTTCGACGACCCGGTGATCGAGATCAACCTGACGCCGAACCGGCCCGACTGCACCGGCATCCACGGCATCGCCCGCGACCTCGCGGCCGCCGGCATCGGCACGCTCAAGCGCGAGCAGCTGGCGCCGGTCCGCGGGGAGGGGGCCTGCCCGGTCGCGGTCACCCGCGACTTCGCGCCGGAGGACGCCCATCTCTGCCCGCTCTTCGGCTTGCGGCTGGTGCGCGGCGTCAAGAACGGGCCCTCGCCCGAGTGGATGCGCCGGCGGCTCACCGCGATCGGCCTGCGGCCGATCAATGCGCTCGTCGACATCACCAACTACGTCACCTTCGACCGCGGCCGGCCGCTCCACGTCTTCGACGCCGCCAAGGTGAAGGGCGGCCTCACCGTGCGCCGCGCCCGCGACGGCGAGGAGGTGCTGGCCCTCGACGGGCGGACCTACCGGCTCGACGACGGCGCGATCGTCATCGCCGACGAGGCCGGCGTCGAGTCGATCGCCGGCATCATGGGGGCTGAGCATTCGGGCTGCGACGAGGGCACGACCGACGTGCTGATCGAATCGGCGCTGTGGGACCCGCTCACCATCGCCCGTACCGGGCGCCGCCTCGGCATCGTGACCGATGCCCGCTACCGGTTCGAGCGCGGGGTCGATCCGGCCTTCGCCCTGCCGGGCCTCGACCTCGCGACGAAGCTGGTGCTCGATCTCTGCGGCGGCACCCCGAGCCAGGCGACCGTGTCGGGCGAGGTGCCGGACACCGACCGGATCATCGACTTCCCGTGGACCGAGGTGCGCCGGCTGTCGGGCCTCGACCTGCCGCGGCCCGAGATGAAGGTGACGCTGGAATCGCTCGGCTTCCACGTCGCCGGCACCGGCGACCGGGCCAAGGTGCTCTCGCCGTCCTGGCGCCCCGACATCGAGGGCAAGGCCGACCTGGTCGAGGAGATCGTGCGCATCGCCGGCCTCGACCGGATCGAGCCGAAACCCCTGCCACGGATCGAGGCGACGGTCATCCGCCCGGTCCTGACCGTGATGCAGAAGCGCACCCGGCAGGCCAAGCGCGAATTCGCCGCCCGCGGCCTCGTCGAGGCGGTGACCTGGTCGTTCATCGCCAATGCCGACGCGACGTTGTTCGGCGGCGGCAAGCCGGAGCTGGCGCTGGCAAACCCCATCGCCGCCGATCTCTCGGACATGCGCCCGAGCCTGGTGCCGGGCCTCGCCCGCGCCGCGCAGCGCAACGCCGACCGCGGATACGGCGACGTCGCCCTGTTCGAGGTCGGGCAGTGCTTCGCCTCCGACCAGCCCGAGGGCCAGACCACCAAGGCGACGGCGCTCCGCCGCGGCTCCGCCCGCCACGGCGGCGCCGGCCGGCACTGGGACGGTGCCGCGCGTCCCGTCGACGCCTTCGAGGCCAAGGCCGACGCGCTGGCGCTGCTGACCAACCTCGGCGTGCCGACCGGCGGCCTCCAGGTCGTCGCCGGCGGGCCGGACTGGCTGCATCCCGGCCGCTCCGGCACGCTCCAGTTCGGGCCGCGCAACCCCGTCGGGTTCTTCGGCGAGCTGCACCCGCGGGTGCTCAAGGCCCTCGACATCAAGGGCCCGGTGGTGGTGTGCGAGATCACCCTCGACGCGCTGCCGCTGCCCAAGCACCGGCCGACCAAGATGAAGCCGGCGGCGGCACTTCCCGACTTCCAGCCGCTCACCCGCGACTTCGCCTTCGTGGTCTCGCGCAGCGTCTCGGCGGGCGACATCCTGAAGGCGGCGCAAGCCGCCGAGCGCAACCTCGTCACCGGCATCGAGGTGTTCGACGTCTACGAGGGCGCCGGCGTCGGTGAGGACCAGAAGTCGGTCGCCGTGGCGGTGCGGCTCCAGCCGACCGACCGCACCCTCACCGACGCGGAGATCGAGGCGGTGAGCCAGAAGATCGTCGCCGAGGTGACGCGCAAGACCGGCGCGACCCTGCGGGGCTGATCGTGGGCGGGCCGGCGGCGTTCCGCGCGCCGCCGGCGAGAGACGGGTGAATGGAGGCGGGGATGGCAGAGGCTGATCTGGTCCGGGAGCTTTCGCGGGCGACATACCTGCCCGAAGAAGCCCTGGAGCGGGCCCTGGCGGCGCCGGACACGATTGCCGAACCGGTCCTCGCCCTGCTCGATCGAGCCGCGGACGGCGAGGGCGAGGCGCTGACCGAGCCCGAGCGGTGCCTTCTGTTCTGGGGCATCCACGTCCTGGCCTCGGCCCGCGACACCCGGATCCAGGCGCCGCTGATGCGTCTCCTGCGCCGCGAGGACGAGGCGATCTCTGCGGCGCTCGGCGAGGATTACCCGACCACCCTCACGGGCCTGGTCGCCGGCAGCTTCGACGGCGATGCCGACCGGCTGCTCGCGGCCATCGCCGGCGAGGCTCCTGTCGGCATCGCGCGGATGCAGCTCTTCCACGCCCTCGCCCTGCTGACCGCGCACGGGCGCATCGACCGCGAGGCGGCGAAGGCATTCCTGGTCCGCTTCGACGACGAGCGCCTGGCCGCTCCCGATGCGGAGGAGGTCTGGCAGGGCTGGGAGGACGCGATCTCGCTCCTCGGCTTCGACGATCTCGTTCCGCGCCTCAAGGCGGCGCGCAAGGACGGCCGCAATGCCGGCAGCGTCGTCGGCTGGGAGACGGTGCAGGAGACCCTGAAGGAGGCCCGCCTGCGGCCGAAGAGCCGCGATCGCTTCGACGACCTGCTGATCGACTACCTGGACGACCTGATCGGGGCGCTGGAGCACACCCGCGAGGGTGCGTCCGACCACCTGCCCGACCTTGACGAGGACGGTTACCCGATCCCCGAGCGCAACCCCTACCGCGACGTCGGCCGCAACGATCCCTGCCCGTGCGGGAGCGGCAAGAAGTTCAAGAAGTGCTGCCTCGACAAGGTCGAGCAGGGCTTTGCCGCCCTGCCGCCGCTGCCGCGCGGGCGCTGAGATCACGCTTCGGCCGCAAGCGCCCTCCCGGGCGTCAGCGCGCGTACGAGAAGGTTGCGCAGAGGTCCGGGCCGGACTCGCTCGCCGGGAGATCGTTGCCGGTGAACGCCGCGAGGGTCAGCCTGCGGCCGCCCTCGCGCCGGTAGGCGACGATCCAGCGGACCGGCGCGCCGCAGAGCCGGTTGCCGCGCAGGAGCACGGGATCGACCGGTCTCGTCACCCGCAGGATGCGGGCCGCGACCGGCCCCGCCAGGGTGCCGAAGGCCGGAATGTCGGCGGCGACGGCGAGCGGCAGGCTCCGGCCCGCCGCGACGAGCCGGGTCGGCGAGAGCGCGATGTCGCCGGTGATGGCCTGTGCGGTCAGGCTCAGCGCCGACCAGCGCTCGACCCCGGACGCCGCGAGGGCCGGGCTCGCCGCGAGCATCGGCAGGAGGAGCGTCACCGCACGTCGCGTCACCCGTCCCTTCGCCGCGCCTTCAGCCCTCCGTCCCGCTCAGCGGGTTGCCCGGGTCCCAGGCGTAGGACAGCGTCTCGAAGCGCAGGGATCTCGCATCGACCATCAGCAGGCGCCCGACCAGGGGCTCGCCGAAGCCCGCGACGGCGCGGATCACCTCCAGCGCCATCAGCGAGCCCATCAGGCCGGCGAGCGCGCCCAGCACCCCGGCCTCGGCGCAGGTCGGCACCGAGCCGGCCGGCGGCGGGCTCGGGAACAGGCAGCGATAGGTCGGGTTCGGCCGTCCGTCCGGTCCGGTCTCATGGGCCCGGATCGTGGTGAGCGAGCCGTCGAACTGGCCGAGCGCCGCGGTCACCAGCGGCCGCCGGGCGCGATAGCAGGCATCCGAGACGGCGTAGCGGGTGGAGAAGTTGTCCGAGCCGTCGGCGACGAGGTCGTAGGACGCGATCAGCGCCTCGGCATTCTCGGGGGTCAGCCGGGTGGCGTGCGTCTCGATCTGCACATTCGGGTTGAGGCGGGCGACCGCATCGGCTGCGCTCTCGACCTTCGGCCGGCCGATATCGGGGGTGCCGTGGATCACCTGGCGCTGGAGGTTCGAGAGCGAGACGATGTCGTCGTCGACGATGCCGATCGTGCCGATCCCGGCCGCCGCCAGGTACTGGATCAGCGGCGCGCCGAGGCCGCCGGCGCCGATCACCAGGACCCGCGCCGCCTTGAGGCGGACCTGGCCCGGGCCGCCGACCTCCCGCAGCACGATGTGGCGGGCGTAGCGTTCGATCTCGTCGGGGCTGAGCGCGGTCATGTGGCCCTGGTTAAGCGAGACGCCGGCACGGGGGAAGAGCCTCGGCGGAGGAGCCGCCGGGGGAGGGGCCCCGGTCGCGGCGGTTCTCATCGGGGCGGTTCGGCGCTACGGCTCGCAGCCAGTCCTAGAGACCCTCGAACCACCGGCTGCCCCGTGACCGACCCGCATTCCCCCCTCGCCGATTCTCCGTTGGTCCTGGCCCAGGGGCTGATCCGCTGCCCCTCCGTGACGCCGCACGAGGGCGGGGCCCTCGCCTACCTCGCGGGGATCCTCGAACGGGCCGGCTTCACCGTCGAGCGCCCGGTCTTCTCGGAAGCAGGCACGCCCGACATCGAGAACCTCTACGCCCGCATCGGCGAGGGGCCGTGCCTGCTGCTCGCCGGCCACACCGACGTCGTGCCGCCGGGCGACTCCTCCGCCTGGCGCCACGACCCCTTCGCCGGCGCGGTCGAGGGCGGGGAGCTGTACGGCCGCGGCGCCGTCGACATGAAGGGCGGCATCGCCTGCATGCTGGCGGCGGTCCTCGCCTTCCTCGCGCGGCGCGGGCCGGATTTCAGCGGCGCCATCGCGTTCCTCGTCACCGGCGACGAGGAGGGCCCGGCGGTCAACGGCACCGTCAAGCTCCTCGACTGGGCGAGAGGACGGGGCGAGCGCTTCGACCATTGCCTGCTCGGCGAGCCGACCAATCCCGATGCCTTGGGCGAGATGATCAAGATCGGCCGGCGCGGCTCGCTCACGGCGAATCTTGTCGTGCACGGCGTCCAGGGCCACGTCGCCTATCCGCACCGGGCCGAGAACCCGATCCCCGGCCTCCTGCGCCTGGCGCAGGGGCTGCTCGCCGAGCCGCTCGATGCCGGGACGGCGCATTTCGACGCCTCGAACCTCGAATTCACCACCATGGATGTCGGCAACCCGGCGACCAACGTGATCCCGGCCGAGGCGCGGGCGACCTTCAACATCCGCTTCAACGACCTCTGGACGCCCGAGACCCTGGCCGCCGAGCTGGAGCGGCGCCTTGCCGCCGCCGCCGGCAATGCCGTGCGCTACACCCTCGACGTGCGCCCGACCAATTCCGTCGCCTTCCTGACCGCGCCCGACGCCTTCGTGGACAAGGTGACGGATGCGATCGAGGCCGAGACCGGCCGCCGGCCGGCGCTTTCGACCACCGGCGGCACCTCGGATGCCCGCTTCATCAAGGATGCCTGCCCGGTGATCGAGTTCGGCCTCGTCGGGCGGACGATGCATCAGGTCGACGAGCGGGTGGCGGTCGCCGACCTCGACCGGCTGGCGTCGATCTACGGGCGCGTGCTGGAGGCGTATTTTCCCGCAAAGCCCGCGACGCCGCGGCAGGCTTGACCACCATTAGACGAAAGTTGAATCTGGCGGCCTCGATCCCTGAGAGGCCGCCGATGTTCGTGAGCGCTGACGAGGTGACCCGCTCCTTGCGCGGCACCGCCGGGCTGATCGGCCGCCGGCCGGACGCCCTGACGCATTTCGACGTGAGCGAGCGCGGCTTCTGGCGCTCCTTCGGGGCGGTTTGGCTCACGGCGCCGGCGGTCACGGTGGCGCTTGCCCTGGAG
This sequence comes from Methylobacterium sp. Gmos1, assembly GCF_053764715.1. Classification (NCBI taxonomy): domain Bacteria; kingdom Pseudomonadati; phylum Pseudomonadota; class Alphaproteobacteria; order Hyphomicrobiales; family Methylobacteriaceae; genus Methylobacterium; species Methylobacterium sp. Gmos1. The sequence continues at coordinate 200,530 of NZ_JBSNCC010000007.1, forward strand.
CGGGGGGCCGGCGCCGCGCCGTTCCAGCCCGACCACGTCACCGTGGCGGTGCTCGCCGGCTGGGCGGCGGCATTCCTGGCGGTGCCGCTGGCGATGATCGCGGTGCTGCGCCGGCTCGGGCGCACGCGGGCCTACGTGCCGTTCGTGGTGGTGACCAACTGGTGCCTGGCGGCGGGCCTCGCCGCCCTGGCGCTGCCGGGCTGCCTGCTGCTCCTCGGTCTCGCGACGCCCGGCCTCGCGGCGCTCGATGCCGGCGCCTTCCTGGTCGTGGTCGTGTGGCTGCACGCCCGCGCCGCCCGGGCGATCCTCGGCCTGCCGGCGCCGGTGGCGGCGCTGGTCACGTTCGCCTGCTTCGGGCTCGTCACCGCCATCGCCGGCGGGGCGCATGCCTTTGCGTGACCCGGTGCCGGACGTCCTCGCGTCGCGCCGGCCCATGGGGCTGGATCCAACGGCTGCACCACCCGCTCCGTCCATCCCCGAGGCTCGCCCCGGGATGGACGGAGCGGGTCGGCTCGATGGTCTGAGCCCTGTCCCGCCGACGGCCCTCAGACCTCCAGCCACTCCCGCCGCACCGCCTCGTTGGAGGCGAGCGCCGCCGGCGTACCCTCGAACACGACGTGGCCGTGGCCCATCACGTAGAGGCGCTGCGACAGCTTCAGCGCGATGGTGAGCTTCTGCTCGACGAGCAGCACCGAGACGCCGCGGGCGGCGATCTCGCCGATCATCTCGGCGACGCGTGCGACCATCTGGGGCGAGAGCCCCTCCGTCGGTTCGTCGATCATGATGAGGTCGGGATCGCCCATCAGGGTGCGGCAGATCGTGAGCATCTGCTGCTCGCCACCCGAGAGCACGCCGCCGGGCGTGTCGATCCGCTCCTCCAGGCGCGGAAACAGCCGGAAGATGTCGGCGTAGGACCAGCGCCCGCCCCGTTTCCCGCTCTTCTCGCCGAGCGCCAGGTTCTGGCGCACGGTGAGCTTGGGGAAGATCGCCCGCTCCTCCGGCACGTAGCCGAGGCCGCGGCGGGCGACCGCGTAGGGCTTGAGGCCGGCGATGGCCTGGCCCTTGAAGCGGATCTGCCCGCGGGGCGGCACGTCGCCCATGATCGCCTTGAGGGTGGTGGAGCGCCCGACCCCGTTGCGGCCGAGGATCGACACGATCTCGCCGGCCCCGACCCGGAAGCTCACCCCCTGGAGGATGTGGCTCTTGCCGTAATAGGCGTGCAGGTCCTCGACCTCGAGGAGCGCGGGAGCGGCCGAGACGGCCGGCATCGCGAGGGCGGCGTTCACGCGGCCTCCTCCCCGGTGGCGACGCCGAGATAGGCTTCCTGCACGGCGCGGTTCTCCCGGATGCGGGCTGGCGTGTCGGTGGCGATGATCCGGCCGTAGACCAGCACCGAGATGCGGTCGGCGAGCCCGAACACCACCGCCATGTCGTGCTCGACCATCAGCAGCGTGCGCCCCGTCGTCACCTCGCGGATCAGCTGGGTCGCGTGCTCGCTCTCGCTGTGGCTCATCCCGGCCATCGGTTCGTCGAGCAGGATGACTTTGGCATCGCTCGCGATGGCGATGCCGATCTCGAGCGCGCGCTGGTCGGCATAGGCGAGGAGCCCCGCCGCGACCGAGGCGCGATGGCCGAGGCGGATGCGCGAGAGGATCTCCTCGGTGCGCTCGGCGACGCCCGGCAGGTTCTCGACGCCGCGCCAGAAGGACGGGCCGTGGCCCATCGCCCGCAGGACCGCGCAGCGCACGTTCTCCCACACGCTGAGCTTGGGGAAGATGTTGGTGACCTGGAAACTGCGGGCGAGCCCGGCCTTGTTGATCGCCGCCGGGCGCCAGCCGGTGATGTCCTGGCCGTCGAGGCGGATCGTGCCGCTCGTCGGCGCGAAGCGGCCGCTGATCAGGTGGAACAGGGTCGACTTGCCGGCGCCGTTCGGCCCGATGATGGCGTGGCGCTCGCCGACCGGCACGGAGAGGTCGACGCCGTTGATGATCTTGGCCGGGCCGAAGCTCTTGTGGACGCCGGACAGTTCGATCGCAGGGGCGCTCGTGCTCATGCCAGCTTCTCCTTGGCGGCGTCGGAGGCCTCGTGCCAGGCGGCCGCGACCCGGGGCAGCACGGCGCGTAAACCGAGCCCGCCGCCGACCGCCATCGCGCCGGCGATCGCCCAGGGCAGGACCTGGGCGGCGTCGAAGGGGATGCCGGCGAGGCTCATCTCGGTGCCGTCGCTCGCCTTGACCAGCACCCGGAACGCCATCTCGATCAGCGCGATGATGCCGGCCAGCATGAGCAGGAACGGACCCAACGCGAGAAGGTAGGCCGGCAGCAGCCGGTGGGCGGTGCCGGCGCGCAGGAGCGGGCCGTGCATCAGCGCCAGGCCGGCGATGCCGCCGGGGGCGAACATCACGATGGCGATGAACAGCAGCCCGAAATAGAGCTGCCACACCTCCGTCAGGTCGCTGAGCGAGACCTGGAGCAGCGTCACCACCACGGCGCCGACGACCGGGCCGACGAAGGTGCCGATGCCGCCGATGAAGGTCGCGAGCAGCACCACGCCGGACTGGTGCACCCCGAGATAGGCCGAGTTGGCGATCTCGAAGTTGATGCCCGCGAGCGCCCCCGCCACGCCGGCGAACATCGCCGAGAGGCAGAAGGCGGTGATGCGGATCTTTTGCGGCTCGTAGCCCAGGAACTCGACCCGTTCCGGGTTCTCCCGCACGGCGTTGCACAGGCGCCCCAGCGGCGTGCGGGTGATCGCGTACATCGCCAAGCCGCAGATCAGGCACCAGGCGGCGATGAGGTAGTAGACCTGGATCTGCGGCCCGAAGCTGAGATCGAACAGGCGCAGCATCTTGGTGCGGTTGGCGGTGATGCCCTCCTCGCCGCCGAAGAAGCTGTGCAGGATGTGCGAGCCGGACGAGACCAGTTCGGCGATGCCGAGCGAGATCATGGCAAAGACGGTGCCGGCGCGCTTCGTCGAGATCACCCCGAACAGGATTCCGAAGGCGAGGCCGGCGAGCCCGCCGACCACCGGCATCAGCGGCAGCGGGATCGGCAGGCGGTTGGCCGCCACGAGGTTCATCGCGTGGACGGTGAAGAAGGCGCCCAGGCCGTAATAGACCGCGTGGCCGAAGGACAGGAGCCCGGTCTGGCCGAGCAGCATGTTGTAGGACAGGGAGAACACCACCATGATGCCCATCAGGCTCATCATGGTCAGCGCCGTGCCGCTGGTGAAGACGAGCGGCGCCGCGACCAGGATCGCGGCGGCGATCACCCAGGGCAGAACCTGCGCGGCGAGGCTCGCACCCCGCGGGCGGATCGACGGGCGGCTGCCTGCCTGCGCCAGGGACCCGGACGGCGCGATGTCGGCGAGGTCGCTCATGCTTCGCGGTTCCCGAGCAGGCCGGTCGGCCGCGCGATCAGCACGAGGACCAGCAGGAGATAGGGGATGATCGGCCCGACCTGGGCGATCGTCACGTTCCAGAGGTCACCCAGCACGCCGCCCGACGGCGCCGCGTCGATGCCGAGCGCCTGGAAGACGCTGGCGACCGAGACGTCGAGCGAGATGGCGAAGGTCTGGACCAGCCCGATCAGGAGCGAGGCCGCGAAGGCGCCGGTGAGCGAGCCGAGGCCCCCGACGACGACGACGACGAACAGGATCGGCCCGAGCAGGCCCGCCATGTTGGCCTGCGTCACCAGCGCCGGGCCGGCGATCACGCCCGCGACCGCGGCGAGCCCCGTGCCGACGCCGAAGACCAGCATGAACACCTTCGGCACGTCGTGGCCAAGCATCGCCACCATGTTGGGGTGGGTCAGCGCCGCCTGGATGATCAGCCCGACCCGGGTGCGGGTGAGCGCCACCAGCAGCGCGATGAAGATCGCCACCGAGATCACCAGCATGAACAGCTTGTAGGCCGGGTAGTTGGTGCCGAACACCGTGAAGGCCGGAAAATCGAGGACCGCCGGCACCCGGTAATCGACCGGCAGCTTGCCCCACACCATCTGCACCACCTCCTCGATCACGTAGGCGAGGCCGAAGGTGAAGAGGAGCTCCGGTACGTGGCCGTGGCGGTGGACGTTGCGCAGGCCGTAGCGCTCGACGAGCGCCCCGATCCCGCCGACCACCAGCGGCGCGGCGACGAGGCCGATCCAGAAGCCGGTGAACCTGCTGATCTGGTAGCCGAAGAATGCGCCCAGCATGTAGAAGCTGGCATGCGCGAAGTTGAGCACGCCCATCATGCTGAAGATGAGGGTGAGGCCGCTCGCCATCAGGAAGAGCAGCATCCCGTAGAGCACGCCGTTCAGCGTCGAGACGATGACGAGTTCGAGCACGCGGGGTCTCCTGCCGGTGCGGGGCGCTGTCGGAGTGAAGGCCGAACGGGGAGCACCCGCCGGCCCGGACTGTCACAACCCCGCCCTTTCCCGGACGACTGGAACGTCAGCGGAAGGATGAGCCGGGGAAGGGCCGTTCAGCTTGAAAAAAACGCGCGAGACGTGAAGCGGCGCCCCGGCATCCCGGCGCGCCGCCCGGTCCGGTTCAGCTCGGCCGGTCCATCTTGCAGGTGGTCGGGAGCAGGGTGTCCTTCGCCTCGACCACGCCGTCGCCGACCCAGCCCCAGCCGGTATTCTCGCTGTCGAGCACCTTCGCGGTGTCGACCGGTCCGAAGCGCGAGATGTAGATCGGCTGGAAGATCTGGTGATCGTCCGGGCGGATGAAGCTGTCCTTGCCGTAGAGCGTGTCCTGGTGGATCGAATCCATCGCCTTGGCGATCGCCTTCGGGTCGGTCGACTTCGCCGCCAGCGTCGCCTTGGCCAGGATATTCATCAGGTTGACCACCCGCGGGTAGGTCAGCTCCTGGCCGGTCTTGGCGCGGAAGGCGAGTTCGAACTCATGAGCGGGCTTCGAGTCGATGTTCGGGAAGCCTTCGGAGATCTGGTAGACGTGGTCGGGAAGATTCGCCTGCTTAATCGCGGTGGGACCGCCGGCGCCGCCGCCGTAATAGGTGTAGAACTTGGCCTGGAGCCCGGCATCGCCGGCGGCCTTCAGCAGCAGCGCCATGTCCTGCGCCCAGTTGCCGGTGATCACCGTGTCGGCGCCCGAGGCCTTGATCTTGGCGATGTAGGGCGAGAAGTCGTTGACCTTCTGGAGCGGCGCCACCTCGTCGCCGACGATCTGGACGTCGGGCCGCTTCTCCTTCAGCATCGCCCGGGCCGCCGCGCGCACCGCCTGGCCGTGCGAGTAGTCCTGATTGATCAGGTAGACCTTCTTGATCTCCGGCTTGCCCTTGATGTAGTTGGTCAGGGCCGCCATCTTGATGTCGGAATTGGCATCGAAGCGGAAGTGCCAGTAATTGCACTTGGCGTTCGTCAGTGCCGGATCGACCGCAGCATAGTTGAGATAGATGATCTCCTTGCCGGGATTGCGGTCGTTGTACTTGCCGACGAAGTCGATCAGCGCGGCGCCGACCGACGAGCCGTTGCCCTGCACCACGATCCGGGCGCCGGAATCGATCGCCTTCTGGAGCTGGACCAAGCTCTCCTGCGGGTTGAGCTTGTTGTCGTAGCCCAGGACCTCGAGCTTCAGGTCGGGGTTCTTGGCGTTGAGCTGCTCGGCCATGAACTGGAAGGTCTTGAGCCCGGCCTCGCCGGTGCTGGCCCCGCCGCCGGAGAGCGGATCGACGAAGGCGATCTTCAGGCTCATCGGCGCGGCGAGCGCAGTCGAGGCCGCCAGGGCCACGAGGCCGGCGGCCGTGATGCGCGCGAGGGTCTTGACCAAGGCGTCCTCCTGGAATGGCGTTCCGTCGTTGTTGTGGGGCGCGCCGCGTTCGGCGTCGCCGGCGGATCCCTGCCCGCCTTGGGCCAGACACTGCCTCCGCGTCCCGGACGGGTCAAGACGCGAAATGACGATCCGCATCGCGAAACATGTTGCCGAGCCGGCGCCGTGCCGTCACCCTAGGGCGGCCCGGGACGAGGTCCGCAGAACAGGGCACGGGAGGGAGGCGGCAGCATGGCACAGGCGATGGCGGCGCGCGCCGGCGCGGTCACCCAGGACGTCGGCGAGCCGGAGGACGGCGACCGGCAATTCGTCACCGCGCTCGCCCGCGGCCTCCAGGTCCTGCGCGCCTTCCGGGACGCGGCCGAGATGCTGGGCAACCGCGAGATCGCCGCCCGCACCGGCCTGCCGAAGCCCACCGTCTCGCGCCTGACCCACACGCTCCTCTCGCTGGGCTACCTGGTGCACGATCCGCAGGGCGAGCGCTACGGCCTGGGACCGGCGGTACTGGCGCTGAGCGCCGCCTTCCTGCGCCAGAACTCCTTCCCGCAGATGGTGAAGCCCTTCCTCCAGGACCTCGCCACCGCGGTGCAGGCGCACGTGGCGCTCGGCCTGCTCGACGGGCTGTCGAGCGTCTACGTCCAGCTCTGGCGCGGCCAGGGCCAGCGCATCGTCCTGTCGAGCGAGGTCGGCTACCGCCTGCCGCTCGCCCGCAGCGCGATGGGCATGGCGACGCTGTCGAGCCTCGGCGAGGCGGAGCGGGCGGCGCTGATGACCCGCCTGCGCCGCGACGGCGCCGACGCGGCCCGCCTCGACCAGAGCTACCGCCGCTGCGCCACCGAGATCGCCGAGCAAGGGTTCTGCGTCGGCATCGGCATCTGGCACCAGGACATCAATGCGGTCGCGGCCCCGATCCACGCCCCCGGCGGGCGGGGCCACTTCGCCCTCAACATCAGCGGCCCGGCCTTTTTGCTCACCGAGGACGTGTTGCGCCGGGACACCGGGCCGAAGCTGATGGAGACGATCGAGCGCATGCGCAGCCTCGGGATCGTCGATTGACGGATCACCCCTCCTCCAGCCCGGCGAACCATTCCGCGTAGGGCGTATTGCGGGCGAGGTGCCGGTTGTAGTCCGGCGCGCCGTCGGTCCACCACGGCGGTCCCCGCTCGCCGAGCCCGTGCTTGGCCGCGTCGACCGCCGCCCGCGCCGCGGCGAGCGCCGCCCCGCCCTCGCCCTTGCCCTCACCCTTGGCGGCGCGCACGGCGCGGCGGGCGCGCATCAGGTCCTGCACGAGCGCCTCGCGCCGCGCCTCCGGCAGTCCGGGATTCGCGCGGCGCCACAGCCGCCCGCGCACCACGATGTAGCGCCCGTCGGGCGTCGTCGGGACGGTGTCGCGCGCCATCACCGTAAGCTCCGCGATTGCGCGCGATGCCTTGAGGCGGCGTTAAACCTTCGCGCGCAACCTCGTCGCGGGAAGCGGGAGTTGGTCCTCCTGCCGGGGGGCGCCATGCACATCGTCGTCGTCGATCCGAGCCGGGTGGTGCTCAAGGTCATCAGCGGGCTCCTGACGCCCCGCGGGCACACCGTGGACACCTTCACGGATTCGCGCGAGGCGCTCGACTTCATCACCGACAACGCGTCGGTCACCGCGATGATCACCAGCCTCGAGGTCCGTCCCATCGGCGGGCTGGAGCTGTGCTGGTCGGCCCGGCTGCTCGCGGACGCGCACCGGCCGCTCTACATCATCACCATGTCCTCGGCCCGCAACGCCCGCAACCTGGCGGAGGCGCTCGACAGCGGCTCGGACGACTTCATCGACAAGCCGCCGAGCCCGGAGGAGCTCTACGCCCGCCTGCGGGCTGCCGAGCGGATGACCGGGATGCAGCGCGAGCTGATCCGGCTCGCCGAGGCCGATTCGCTCACCGGGCTCCTCAACCGCCGCGCCTTCCTGCAACGGGTCGGCGACGTCGCCGAGCGGGCCGGCGCGCATGGCCGCCTGTCGATGATCCTGATCGACATCGACCACTTCAAGGCCATCAACGACCAGCACGGCCACGATGTCGGCGACACGGCGATCCGGGGCGTCGCCGGCGAGCTGCTGACGGAAGCCGGCGGCATCGCCGGGCGGATCGGCGGCGAGGAATTTGCCCTGGCGCTCCCCGGCCGCACCCTGGAGGAGGCCGAGGCCGCCGCCGGGCGCCTGCGGCTGCGCTGCACGCAGCTGCGCTTCAAGGGCCAGCGCGGCCCGGTGCAGCTCACCGCGAGCTTCGGCGTCAGCACCTGGTCCGAGGGCGAGACCGTCGGCGGCCTGATCAAGCGCGCCGACATCGCCCTCTACGAAGCGAAGAGCACCGGGCGCAACCGGGTCGTCTCGGCGGCCACCGACCTGATCCTGGCGCGGGCGGGATAGCCCGCCTACTCGGCGGGCGCGTAGATCGCGAGCCGGAGCGCGGGATCGCCGGTCGCCTGGAAGGTCGCGTAGTCGAAGACGAGCCGGCCGTGCCGCGGATGGTGGAGCACCTTGCGCCCGCCGCCCCCTCCGCGCACCTCGTGCGCGTCCCACCACCCGGGGAAATGCGGGCATCCCTCCGCCAAGCGGTCGAGGAGGTCGAGGAAGGCCGGGTCGGCCGCCGAGAGGTCGTGGACGGCACGAAACTGCGCCACCATGCGCTGCGCCTCCTCCGCCCAGCCCGCCCCGAACAGGGCCCGCGCCCGGGGATCGGTCAGGACGAAGTGCAGGATGTTGCGCTCCCCCTCCGGCAGGCCGTCGAAGCCGAACAGGTCGGTGGCCGCCGCATTCCAGGCCAGGAGGTCCCAGCGCCGGCCGGTGACGTAGGCCGGCTGCGGCCAGTCGCGGACGAGGCGGCGGATGGTCGCCGGCACTTCCTCGCGCACGAAGGCCGGGGACCGGCCGCTGCGCGACAGGGCGCGCAGGTGCGCGTGCTCGGCCTCGCTCAGGCACAAGGCCCGGGCGAGGGCGTCGAGGGTGGCGGCCGACGGGCTGACGTCGCGCCCCTGCTCCAGGCGCACGTACCAGTCGATGCCGATGCCGGCCCGCTCGGCGACCTCCTCGCGCCGCAGCCCCGGAGTCCGGCGACGGCGCAGGGACGGAAGCGCCAGGCGCACCGGATCGAGCTGCTCGCGGCGCGAGCGCAGGAAGTCGCCGAAGGCCTTCTGCCGGGGATCGCCCATTCGTGCCTCCCGCGCGACGGTGGGTCCAATGATCCCAGGATAGTACCAGTCCTTCTCCCCCGCGTCGCCGGCGTCATTCTCTTCCCGTTCCTCGGAGGAGAGAGAGATGAAGGCTGCCGTGCTCAAGGCGTTCGGGTCGCCGCTCACCGTCGAGGCGGTGCCCGACCCGGTGATCGGGACGGGCGAGGTGATCGTCGATGTCGTGGCCGCACCGGTGCTGCCCTATACCGACGAGGTTCTGTCCGGGACGCGCCGCTACCTCCTGCCGGTGCCGGTCATCCCCGGCTGCGGGGCGGTCGGCCGGGTGCGCGAGGTCGGCCCCGACGCGACGAAGCTCGCCGTCGGGGACTGGGTGTTCTGCGACCCGACGGTGCGCGCGCGCGACGACGCCGCCATGCCCGACATCGTGCTCCAGGGCTGGAGCGCCCGGGGGGAGGGCGGGCAGAAGCTCCAGCGGTACCACCGGGACGGCGCCTTCGCCGAGCGGGTGCGGGTGCCGACCGAGAACGCGGTCCGCATCGGCCCGATCACCGCGGCCGAGGCCGGGCACTGGTGCGCGCTCAACACCCTGCTCGTTCCCTATGGCGGCCTGCTGGCGGCGAATGTCCGGGCCGGCGAGACGCTGCTGGTGAGCGGCGCGACCGGACATTTCGGCAGCGCCGCCGTCGCGGTCGGGCTCGCCATGGGGGCAGCTTGCATCGTCGCGCCGGGCCGCAACGAGGCGGTCCTCGCCGACCTCGTCCGGCGCTTCGGCGACCGGATCCGCCCGGTGACGCTCACCGGCGACGAGGCGGCGGACCGCGCCCGCATGATCGCCGCCGCGCCCGGCCCGATCGACTGCGTGCTCGACATCCTGCCGCCCTCGGCCGCCGCGTGCGTCGCGCGGGCGGCGGTGATGAGCGTGCGCCCCTACGGCCAGGTGGTGCTGATGGGCGGCGTCGGCATGCTCGGCGGCGACGACCTGGCGCTGCCCTATCCGTGGATCATGCGCAACGACATCACGGTGCGGGGCAAGTGGATGTATCCGCCGGACGCGGTCGGGCGGATGGCCGGGCTCGTCCGCGGCGGGCTGCTGCGCCTGGAGGAGTTCGCCGTCGCGGAATTTCCGCTCGACGAGGCGAACGCGGCGGTCGCCCACGCGGCGGCGCAGGGCGGCCCGTTCCGCCAGACCGTGCTAAGGCCCGGGGAGCCAAGCTGATTGCCCGGCCGGAGCGCTGGCCCGTTCCGGTCTCCGCCGGACCCAGCTACCCTGCCGCCATGACGACGGCCGCGACCATCCGGGTCGAGACACCTGTGCAGGACGACGTACGGGCGCTGCTGTCGCTGGCGGATGACGTGGCCGCACGCCTCTATCCCGACGCACCGCGCCGCCCGATCGCGCCCGAGAGCTTAACCGCGCCGGGAACCCACCTCCTCGTCGCGCGCCTGGACGGGGCGGCGGCCGGCCTCTGCGCGGTGATCGAACGCGGCGACGGCGCGGTGGAGCAGAAGCGCCTGGTCGTCGCCGCGCCGGCGCGCGGACGCGGCGTCGGATACGCGCTGGTGCGGGGCGCTGAGGAGAAGGCGCGGCGGCTCGGCGCCCGGGTGATCGTGCTTGAGGTCGGCATCCGCAACGCGGAGGCCCGGGCGCTCTACCGCCGCGTGGGCTTCACGCCCCGCGGGCCGTTCCCGCCCTACCGCGCGCTGCCGGTCAGCCTCTTCCTGGAGCGGGTCGTCCCGGCTTGATCCAATGCGGGAAAGTACCGAGGCCCGCGTTTCAAACTGGACCGGGCCCGCGGCCCCCGCCGCACCCGCGGGCCGCCCGGTACGGCCCCGGATTCGCGACATCCTGCCGCGGAGTCGGTCTACCTAGGCACTCCGCCCCTCGGGCGCGTCCTTGCGTTGCCGCAGAGTCGGACAGGAACCCCGTTCTCCGGCCAAGGTGGAACGCGGCTTGATCCGTCTCCTCCGTAGGCACCGCGCATGTATCGCGCTGGGACGGAGGGCAAGCGGCATGAGTGACGCCGTCAAGGTTCTGATCATCAACGAGCCGTCGGATCTGACCACCGCCTTCCGGGCGACGCTGGAACATACCCCGACCTTGCGGACTGCGGGCGAGGAGGAGCTGGGAGAAGCCGGCTCGACTTGCGTCGTCCTGGCATTCGCCCCCGAATACGATCCGGCGGCGGTGGCGGCCCTGCGCGAGCGGGCGCCTGAGGTCCGGATCCTGGTGGCGTTCCAGGCCGCCGACGCGGCGGCGGTCGGTCGCTACGCGGCCGCGGGGGCCGATGCTTTCGTCGCCCGCTGCGCGCCCCCGCGCGACATCTGCGGGACCATCCTGGCGCTCGCCCACGGCCGTCCGCTGCACGAGGGCGACGCGGAGGCGGCCCCCGAGACGGCGGCCGAGAGCCTGGGCCTCACCCCACGGGAGGCCGAGGTGCTGCGCTTCCTCTCCGCCGGCTTCAGCAACAAGGAGGTGGCGCGCCGCCTCACGGTGAGCGTGCGCACGGTCGAGACCCACCGGCTCAACCTGCGGCGCAAGACCAAGACCGGCCGCCTCAAGGACCTGGTGCAGCTCGCCCGCCAGATCGGCCTGGCGCCGGTGCTGGAGGGCGAGGCCCGGCCGCTGCGGCGCATCAACCACGAGTCGCACCGCGTCGCCTCGCATTGAGGGGCGGCGCGGGATCGGGCGGTCCGCGCGGGACCGCCCCATATTGTCCGGATCAAGCGGCCTTGCGCGACGCCGCCTTAGCCGACCGTGACCTGCTCGACCGCGACGAGCCGGCCGAGGCTTTCGTTCCCCCCTTGATCGCGCGCCCCTTGCCCTTCTGACGGTCGTCGACGGCACCGGTCTTTCCCGCCTGCCCGGCCTTGCCCGCCTGCTCGACCTTGGCGAGGCGGCCCCGGAGCAGGCCGAGCACCGCCGTCTCTTCCGGCCGCAGGGCCGCGATGTCGTCGCGCAACGCCGCCTCGACCTCGTCCTTGACCTGGAGCAGCAACTCGCCGTCGAGGTAGCAGCCCAGGATCTCCGGGTGGATGTAGCACTTGCGGCAGATCGTCGGCGTGTTGCCGAGCCGCTCGGCCACCCGCTCGATCGCCGCGCGCACGTTGCGCTTGGCCTTGGCCTCGCTGTCGAAGGCCTCGAACTCGCGCAACGCCATCGCGGCCAGCACCGTGCCGGACCAGGTCCGGAAATCCTTGGCGGTGATGTCGCGGCCGGTGATCTCGCGCAGGTAGGCGTTCACGTCGGCCGAGGTCACGTCGCGCTGTGTCCCTTCCTCGTCGAGGTACTGGAACAGCTCCTGGCCTGGCAGGTCCTGGCAGGCCTTGACGATCCTCGCCACCCGCCGGTCGTGGACCGCGAGCTCCCACACCTTGTTGCTCTTGCCCTTGAAGCGAAACTTCAGCTCGCGCCCCTCGATCTTCACGTGCGGGTCGCGCAGGGTGGTGAGGCCGTAGCTCTTGTTCTGCTTGGCGTAATCGTCGTTGCCGACCCGGATCAGGGTGGTCTCGAGCAGGTGCACGACGGTGGCCAGCACCTTCTCGCGCGGCAGCCCGCGCCGGCCCATATGCTCGTCGATCGTCTCGCGCAGGCCCGGCAGTACCTCGGCGAAGGTCATCATGTGGGCGAACTTGGTGCTCTCCCGGGCCTGACGGAACTCGGGATGGTAGCGGTACTGCTTGCGGCCGCGGGCGTCGCGGCCCGTGGCCTGGATGTGGCCGTTGGCGTGTCGGCAGATCCACACGTCGGTATAGGCCGGCGGGATCGCGAGCGATCGGATCCGCGCCAGAGCCGCCGCGTCCCGCACCTTCGCGCCCGCGCTGTCGACGTAGGCGAAGCCGCGGCCGTTGCGCTTGCGGCGGTAGCCCGGCTCCTCGTCGCTGACGTAGCGCAGGCCCGCCTCGCGGGCGGCGTCGCGGGTGTCGACGCGATCCTCGGCGGCCGACTCCGCCATCTCGGGATCCGACAGCATGGGCTTCACGACCTCGCGGTTTCCAGGTTGGACTCAACCGGCGCGTGCCCGTCCCGGTTCCTACCGGCACCGGGTATCCGGAAGCGGGCCGCGCCGGGCGGTATCCCGGCGCGGCGCCAGGCTGTAGGGAGGGCGGGATCGGGAGCGGGAGAGTTCGGGTGCAGCCACAGGACGCGGGCGGAGAGGCACGGCGCGCACACGTCGCCTTCGTGGTCACCGAGGACTGGTTCTTCGCGTCGCATTTCCTGCCGATGGCGCGTGCCGCGGTGGCGGCCGGCCATGCCGTCTCGGTTGTGACCCGGGTGCGGGCGCATCGCGAGGCCATCGCGGCGACCGGCGCCCGGGTGGTGGCGCTCGAGGCCGAGCGGTCGAGCCTCAACCCGATGGCGGCGGGCTACGCCGCCGGCCAGCTCGCGGCGATCCTGAAGGCCCTCAAACCCGACATCGTCCACTGCATCGCGCTGCGCGGGATCCTGGTCGGGGGAGCGGCGGCGATGCTCGCCGGCATCCCGTCGCGGGTCTACGCGCTCACCGGCCTCGGGCTGATCGGCGCCCGCCAGGACCGGACCGGGCGCCTGTCCCGCACCGCGCTGCGGCTCCTGATCCGCGGCCCGCTCGAGACCGCCCGCACCCGCTACCTGTTCGAGAACCCGGACGACGCGCGGCTGCTCGGCCTCGATCCGGAGAGCCCGAAGGTCGCGGTGATCGGCGGCGCCGGCATCGACCCGGAGGCCTGGCTCCCGACAGCCCTGCCGCCGCAGCCGCCGCTGCGGATCGCCCTCACTGCCCGGATGCTGTGGTCGAAGGGGATCGACACGGCCGTCAAGGCCGCCCAGCTGGCACGGGCCGAGGGCGCCGACCTCGAACTCGCACTCCACGGCGCCCCCGACCCCTCGAACCGGCGCGCGATTCCCGAAGCCACCCTGCGCGAGTGGTCGCGCGACGGCGTCACCTGGCACGGCCCCACCGACGACGTCGCCGGCGCCCTGGCGCGGGCCCACGTCGCCTGCCTGCCCTCGCGCGGCGGGGAGGGGCTGCCGCGGGCGCTGCTCGAGGCCGCGGCGAGCGGCCGGGCCATCCTCACCACCGACGTGCCGGGCTGCCGAACCCTGGTGCGGGACGGGATCGAGGGGCTGGTGGTGCCGCCGGACGATCCGAAGGCGCTCGCCGCCGCGATGGCGCGGCTCTCCGCCGATCCCGCCCTCGTCGCCCGGATGGGGGCGGCGGCCCGGGCCCGGATCATCACCGGCGGCTTCACCGAGGCCGCGGTGACGGCCCGCGTGCTGCGTCTCTACGCGGAACTCGCGTGATGGAGCCCCTCGACTTCATCCGCGCCCACACGGCCCTCCGCCCGGTGCCGCACGCGCCCGCGATCCGCCTGCACGTCGCCGACGAGGCGACGGAATTGTGGGGCCGCACCGAGGAGGAGCTGGGCGAGATCGGCCTGCCGCCGCCGTTCTGGGCCTTCGCCTGGGCCGGGGGCCAGGCGCTCGCCGCCTACGTGCTGGAACGCCCCGAGACGGTCGCGGGCGCACGCGTCCTCGACTTCGCCTCCGGCTCCGGCCTCGTCGCCATCGCGGCGGCGCTGGCCGGCGCGGCGTCGGTCGAGGCGAGCGACCTCGATCCGTTCGCGCTCGCGGCGATCGGCCTCAACGCGGCCGAGAACGGCGTTGCGGAGCGCATCACCGTGAAGGGCGCCGACCTGATCGGCCGCGACGAGGGCTGGGACTGCGTGCTCGCCGCCGACATCTTCTACGAGCGCGACCTCGCCGCCCGGGTCGGCGATTGGCTGGCCGGCCTGCACGCCCGCGGCGCCCGGGTGCTGCTGGGTGATCCCGGCCGAGCCTACCTGCCGAAGGACCGGCTGGAGGCTCTCGCCACCTACGAGGTGCCGGTGACCCGGGCGCTGGAGGATGCTGAGATCAAGCGGACGGGGGTGTGGCGGTTTCGAGGGTAATGTTCCCTCCCTCGATGCCGCGAACGGAATCCCGCATCCCGCGCGCGCCTCTAGGCTGACGGGGGCGTGCCGGCGCACCCGCGGGACCGGTCACGCCTTCAGGGTGCGCGCCGGCCGCCCCACCGGCCCCCGCCCGCCCGACGCGGTCCGGCTCTGCCACAGGTTGAGCGGCACGATCAGGATCACCGTGGCGAGCACCCACCAGGCCGGGCGCACGTCGTAGGAGAAGTCGAGGTTGGCCGCCAGCACGGCCTCGGCCGGCACGTTGGTCGCGAGCGCGTACCAGGCCGCCTCCAGCCCCGCGGTCGCGAGGCCGGTCGCGAGGCTCAACCCCAAGAGCGGCAGCGGCGTGCTCGGCACCTTGAAGCGGTGCATCAGCCGCCAGCCCATCAGCGCGAGGAACAGGCCGCTCCAGTAGACCGGGTTCGAGACGTCGATCTTCGATTGCAGGAAGAAGTGCAGCAGCGCGAGCGCGGTGAGCGGGTAGACCAGCCGGTGCAGCCGCGGCCAGGCCTTGCCGAGGCGGCGGATCATCCCGTCGGTCGAGGTGACGCCGAGCACCGCGAGGCCGAGGAGGCCGGCAAAGCCGATGGTGAGGTAGATGCGGAACACGATCTCGCTCGCCACCCGGGCGAGGTCGAACTTCTGGTCGGCGATATACAGGGTGAAATGGACGAGCGCGTAGGCGAGCGCGGTGAGCCCGAGCATCCGCCGCACCAGGATCAGCTTCGGTGCGTTGGCGATGCGCCGCATCGGCGTGACCGCGAGGGACAGGACCAGGAACCGCACCGACCAGTCGCCCATGGCGTGCAGGTAGGCGGTGAGCGGCTTGGCTCCGAGCCGGTCGAGGGCGTAGGCGGCGGTGAACCACAGGCCGGGCGCGAGGGCGAGGAGGAACACCGCGAGCTTGAACCGCGACAGGCGGCCGGCCCGGTCGAGCCACGGCCAGGCGATGCGCGGCGAGGCGGGGCGAGGACCGGCGGGACTCGGAGCGGCAGGACTTGGATCGGCGGGACTTGGAGCGGCGATCCGGGGGTGGACGGTCATGCGGGACCTGAGTGCAGTGCGGAATGCGCCACAGATAAGCCGCGAGCGGAGGTTTGACCCGAGCTGCCGACCACACGATGGCGTGAGAGGCGGCACCTTGAGGAGACCCGCCGTGCCGCGCACAGCCCTCGCCGCCCTCCTGCTCCTGATGCCGGTGACGGCTCACGCTGCCTGCATCGCGCCGACGCCGCCGCCGGCGAGCGAGAAGCCGGTGAAGCCCGCCCTGCCGCAGAAGCCCGCCTGCCTCGACGCCAAGGGCGGCTGCCCCGGCTGGGAAGCCTACACCTACAACGACGGCATCAAGGCCTACAACGCGCAGCTCGGCCCCTACCGCACCGGCGCCGAAGCCTATGCCCGCAAGCTCAAGGCCTACGCCGACGGCAGCGTCGCCTACGCGAATTGCGAGATGCAGTCGCTGCAGTAGCGGCGGGCCGCAGCGAGCGCGGGCCCGGCCGAGGCCTACTTCGCCGCCAGTTCCCGCAGCAGTGCCGCGTGGAACCGGTCGGGCGCCTCGACCTGGGGCGAGTGGCCCAGGCCCTCGAACGTCACGAGCCGCGCCCCCTTGATCCGCGCCGCCACCTCGGGCCCGAGCCGGTCGTAGCGCCCGAGGGTCTGCGCCAGTTCCGGCGCGGCGCGATTCCCGCCCGGGGCCGTGCGGTCCTTGGTTCCGACCATCAGCACGGTCGGCACGCGCAACCGGTCGAGCTCGTGCACCACCGGCTGGGTGAACACCATGTCGGAGGTCTGGGCCTGGTTCCAGGCCACGCGCTCGGCCCCGGGGCCGGCATAGAGCCCGGCCTGCATGTCGACCCAGCGGTCGTAGGCCGGCTTCCACTGGCCGTTGTAGTAGAACTTGAGCTGGTAGGCCTTGATGCCGGCGGCGCTGGTCTGGCGCTCGGCGGCGTAGGCCGCGTCGATGGTCTGGTAGGGCACGCCCTTGGCCTGCCAGTCCTCGAGCCCGAGCGGATCGACCATCACCAGCTGCTCGACGGATTCGGGGAACATCAGGGCGTAGCGGGCCGCCAGCATCCCGCCCATCGAGTGGCCGACGACCGTGGCACGCTCGACGCCGAGGGCCTCCAGCAGGTCGTGGGTGTTGGTGGCGAGCTGGTTGAAGCTGAACTGGTAGCCGAGGGGCTTCGTCGACTTGCAGAAGCCGACCTGGTCGAGGGCGAGCACCCGGTAGCCGTCCCGCGCCAGCACGGCGGCGGTGTCGCCCCAGGTCGCGGCGCAGAAGTTCTTGCCGTGGAGCAGCACGACCGTGCGGCCGTTCGGCCGTTCCGGCGTCACCTCCATGTAGGCCATCGACAGGTCCTGCCCCTGCGAGGCGAAGGCGTGGCGCCGGACCGGGTAGGGATAGTCGAAGCCCTCGAGCTCGGGGCCGTAGGCGGGCGCGGCGGCGGCCGCCGTGGCGGACAGGAGGGCGGCGGCGAGGAGCGGCAGGCGCATGCGGCAGGATCTCCGGTGGTGGCCGAGGCTCTTACACCGCGCCGCTCCCCCCGAGCCATGCGCCCGGCCCGGGGCAGCGTCCGGTCCGCGCATCGAGCGGGCCGGACACCCGCTTGCGTTTCCGGCACCATCCCGCCATATAGGCCGCGGGAGGTTGGCGAGGGACGTTTCACTCGCCAACCGGGTCAGGTCCGGAAGGAAGCAGCCCTAACGAGACCGAGCGGGTTTTCGTCCAGCCTCCCACCCCTCTCCTTCCAGGAGCGCGTGCGCCCCGTCAGGGGCCGCCCTCACGACCCTGCGAGCGCATGGACGAGACCTCCGGCACGCCCTCGATCGACGAGCCGGGTCTCCCCGGGTTCGGCGCGGCCAAGAGCCAGGGAGCATCTGGCCAGCAGCCGACCCCCGCCTACCGGGTCCTGGCGCGCAAGTACCGGCCGAAGGACTTCGACGACCTGATCGGCCAGGGCGCCATGGTGCGCACCCTGGCCAACGCCTTCGAGGCCGGCCGCATCCCGCAGGCCTGGATGCTCACCGGCGTGCGCGGGGTCGGCAAGACCACCACCGCCCGCATCCTGGCGCGGGGCCTCAACTACGCCCTGCCCGAAGACCCGAATGCCGGGCCGACGATCCGGCTGCCCAAGCTCGGCCTGCACTGCGCCGCCATCATGGAATCCCGGCACATCGACGTGCTGGAAATGGATGCCGCCTCGCATACCGGCATCGACGACGTCCGCCAGATCATCGACGGCATCCGCTACTCGCCGGTCTCGGCGCGCTACAAGGTCTACATCGTCGACGAGGTCCACATGCTGTCCGAGAAGGCGTTCAACGCCTTCCTGAAGACGCTGGAGGAGCCGCCGCCGCACGCGAAGTTCGTCTTCGCCACCACCGAGATCCGCAAGGTTCCGGTCACCATCCTGTCGCGCTGCCAGCGCTTCGACCTGCGCCGGGTCGAGGCAGGCGCCCTCATCGCCCATCTCCAGAAGATCTGTGATGCCGAGGGCGTCGCCGCCGAAGCCGAGGCGCTCGCCGCCATCGCGCGGGCGGCGGAAGGCTCGGTGCGCGATTCGCTCTCTCTCCTCGACCAGGCGATCGCCCACGGCGCCGGCCACGTCACCGCCGAGACGGTGCGCGACATGCTGGGGCTCGCCGACCGCGCCCGGGTCGTCGACCTGTTCGAGGCGGCGATGCGCGGCGACGTGCCGGCCACCTTCGCGGAGTTGCGGGCCCAGCACGACGCCGGGGCCGACCCGGCGGTGGTGATCTCCGACCTCGCCGAGTTCACCCACCTCGTCACAAGGCTCAAGCTCGCGCCGGACTCGGCCCGCAGCGATACCTCGCTCAGCGAGGTCGAGCGGGTGCGCGGCGGCGACTTCGCCGACCGGCTCTCGGTCCGGGCCCTGTCGCGCGCCTGGCAGATCCTGCTCAAGGCGATTCCAGAGGTGCAGGCCGCGACCCGGCCGCTGGCTGCGGCCGAGATGGCGCTCGTGCGCCTGATCTACGCCGCCGACCTGCCGACCCCGGACGAGGCCCTGCGCCAGATCAGGGAGGGCGGGAGCCTGAGCATCCCGGCGCGGGCGCCGGCGGCCGTGCAACCGGTCGCGTCGGCGGCACCGGCGTTGCGCGAGGTCCCGGCTTCCGCGCCCGTCGCGATCCTGCGCCCACAGGCGGCTGCGGCGCCCGCCGTGGCGCGCGTCGTGCCGGAGGCGCCCCCGGCCGAGACGGCGCCCAGGTCCTTGCCGCCTCTCGCCGCACCGCCTCCCGTCGCACCGCCGCGTCCGACGCTGGTGCAATCCGCCCCGGCCCCGAAACCCGCCGCCAAGCCCGAATCCGGCCCGCGCCTGCGCCGGTTCGAGGACGTGGTGGCGCTCGCCGACGAGCGCCGCGACATCGGCCTGAAGATGGCGCTGGAGCGCGAGGCGCATCTCGTGCGCTTCGAGGACGGCCGCATCGAGTTCCGCCTCGCCGAAGGCGGGCGCCCGAGCCTCGCCACCGACCTCGCCCGTGCGCTGGAGACCTGGACCGGCCGGCGC
Organism: Methylobacterium sp. Gmos1; assembly: GCF_053764715.1. NCBI lineage: Bacteria > Pseudomonadati > Pseudomonadota > Alphaproteobacteria > Hyphomicrobiales > Methylobacteriaceae > Methylobacterium > Methylobacterium sp. Gmos1. The sequence goes on from NZ_JBSNCC010000007.1 coordinate 219,930, forward strand.
TGGGTGGTGGCGCTGTCGCACGAGACCGGCGAGGCGACGCTCGACGCCCGGGCCAAGGCCGCGGTCGAGAGCCGCCACCAGGGCGCGGCGAGTCACCCGCTGGTCCAGGCGGTGCTCAAGAACTTCCCCGGCGCCCAGATCGTCGACGTGCGCGACAAGACGCCGGAGCCCCCGGCGCTCGAAGGCGCGCCGCCGCCCGAGGCCGACGACCCGGACCTGTGACGGCCGGCACCGGTAGCCGGCGGCCTGCCGGCACCCCACATCTCTCTTCGATTCTCTCTCACACCGCGAGGACGCCGCCATGGACATCATGGGACTGATGAAGCAGGCCCAGGCCATGCAGCAGAAGATGGCCGACCTTCAGTCCGAGCTCGACGGCGTCCAGGTCACGGGCGCGTCGGGCGGTGGCTCCGTCTCGGTGACGATGACCGCGAAGGGCGACGTGAAGGGCCTCGCCCTGGACGCCAGCCTGCTGGTGCCGGACGAGAAGGAGATCCTGGAGGACCTGATCGTCGCGGCGCTCAACGACGCCAAGGCCAAGGCCGAGCGCGCCGCGCAGGAGCGGATGCAGGAGCTGACCAAGGGTCTGCCGCTGCCGCCCGGCATGAAGCTGCCGTTCTAAGCAGACTTGCGTTGGCCTGCCAACGCAAGTCTGCTTAGGTTCTTGTTTTGCCGCAGATTTTTGGCGCCGAACCGGCAGCCACTTCGGCGAAATCTGCTTAGCATTCTCCCCTCCCCACGACTTGCAGCGATGCCGGGCAAGCCCGGGATCGCCGGGGGGAGTGGAAACCGCTCCATCCTCAAAGCAGGCCCAATGTTATGCCCCAGGCCGTCGCGGGCCCCGAGATTGAGCGGCTGATCCAGCTCCTGGCGCGCATGCCCGGCCTCGGGCCGCGCTCGGCGCGCCGGGCCGCGCTCCAGCTCATCAAGAAGCGCGAGACGCTGCTGGCGCCGCTCGCCGATGCCATGCGGGTCGCCGCCGACCGGATCGTCGTGTGCCACGAATGCGGCAACGTCGACACGCAGGATCCCTGCACGATCTGCCGCGACCAGAGCCGCGATCCCTCGATGCTGGTGGTGGTCGAGGACGTCTCGGACCTGTGGGCGCTGGAGCGCTCGGGCGCCGTGACGGCGCGCTACCACGTGCTCGGCGGCGTGCTCTCGGCCCTCGACGGGGTGCGGCCGGAGAACCTGAACCTCTCCCGCCTGGTCGAGCGGGTGAGTGCGCCCGAGATGCGCGAGGTGATCCTGGCGCTCAACGCCACCGTCGACGGCCAGACCACCGCCCACTACGTCACCGAGCTGATGAGCCACCTGCCGGTCAAGGTGACCCGGCTCGCCCACGGCGTGCCGGTCGGCGGCGAGCTCGACTACCTCGACGAGGGTACCCTGTCGGCGGCGATCCGCCAGCGCACGGCGTTCTGACCGCGCGGCCTCGCCGCGATTTGACCCGCCGGACACGAATCCTTATCTCCCGGAAACTTGCGGGCGCCCGTCGGCGCCCGACCTCCCGACCGCCTGGCATACCATGAGCATCCGTCCCCTCGTCATCCTGCCGGACGCGCGCCTGCGCGAGATCTCGGCCCCGGTCGGCACGATCACCGGCGAGGTGCGGAAGCTCGCGGCCGACATGCTGGAGACGATGTACGACGCCCCCGGCGTCGGGCTGGCCGGCATCCAGATCGGCGAGCCGGTGCGCATCGTCACCATCGACACCTCGAAGGAGAAGGACGAGCGCAAGCCGCTGGTGCTCCTCGATCCCGAGATCGTCTGGTCGTCGGAGGAGACCCGGCCCTACGAAGAGGGCTGCCTGTCGATCCCCGAATACTACGCCGAGGTGGTCCGGCCCGACCGGGTGCGGGTGCGCTTCCGCACCCTCGACGGCGAGACGGTCGAGCAGGAGGCCGACGGCCTCCTCGCCACCTGCCTCCAGCACGAGATCGACCACCTCAACGGCGTGCTGTTCATTGACCACCTGTCGAAGCTCAAGCGCGACCGGGTGATGAAGAAGTTCGCCAAGGCCGCCAAGCGCGAAGCCGCGTAGCGACGATGTCCCTTCGCGTCGTGTTCATGGGCACCCCGGACTTCGCGGTGCCGACGCTGGCCGAGATCGTCGGCGGCGGCCACGAGGTCGTGGCGGTCTATACCCGCGCGCCGGCCCCGGCCGGCCGCGGCATGGCCTTGCGCCCCTCGCCGGTCCAGGCGCTGGCGGAGAAGTTCGGGCTGCCCGTCCTGACCCCGAAGACCCTGCGCACCGAGGAGGCGGCCGAGACGTTCAGGAGCCACGAGGCCGACGTCGCGGTGGTGGTGGCCTACGGCATGATCCTGCCGCCCGCCATCCTCGACGCGCCGGCGCTGGGCTGCCTCAACCTGCACGCGTCCCTGCTGCCGCGCTGGCGCGGCGCCGCTCCGATTCAGCGCGCCGTGATGGCGGGCGACGCGGAGACCGGCGTCGCGGTGATGCGGATGGAGCCGGGCCTCGATACCGGGCCGGTCGGCATGGTCGAGCGGGTGGGCATCGCTCCCGACATGACCGCCGGCGAGCTGCACGACCGGCTGATGCCGCTCGGCGCCGACCTGATGGCGCGGGCGCTCGGCGCGCTCGAGCGCGGCAACCTCCAGTTCCGGGAGCAAAGCCCGGAGGGGATCGAGTACGCCCACAAGATCACCAACGAGGAGGCGCGGCTCGACTGGTCGCAGGGAGCGAGAGCCCTCCACGACCGCGTGCGCGGCCTGTCGCCGTTCCCGGGCGCTTACTTCACGGCCGATCTCGGCCGCGGGCCGGAGCGGGTGAAGGTGCTGAGGTCGCGCCTCGCCGAAGGGTCGGGAGAGCCCGGCACGCTCCTCGACGCCGCCGGCATCGTGGCGGCCGGCGAGGGGGCGATCCGCCTCGTCACCGTGCAGCCGGCGGGCAAGAGCGCGATGGCGTTCGAGGATTTCGCCCGCGGCCGGCAGCTCGCGCCGGGTGCGCGCCTCGCCTGATGCCCCGCTACAAGCTCGTCGTGGAGTATGACGGCACCGCCTTCGCCGGCTGGCAGCGGCAGGCCGCCGACCGCTCGGTGCAGCAGGCGCTGGAGGAGGCGATCGCCCGCTTCGTCGGCGGGCCGGTGCGGGTCCACTGCGCCGGGCGCACCGATGCCGGCGTGCACGCCACGCACCAGGTCGTCCATCTCGACCTCGACAAGCCGTGGCGCACCGACACCGTGCGCGACGCCGCCAACGCCCACTTGCGGCCCGAACCCGTGGCGGTGGTAGCGGCCGCGGAGGTGAGCCACCACTTCGACGCCCGCCACTCGGCGATCAAGCGCCACTACCGCTACCGCATCCTCAACCGCCGCTCACCGCCGGCGCTCACCCGCGGCTTCGTCTGGCACGTGCCCTGGGCGCTCGATGCCGGGCCGATGCACGAGGCCGCGCAGCTGATGCTCGGCCGGCACGACTTCTCCGCCTTCCGGGCGGCGGAGTGCCAGGCCAACAGCCCGGTGCGCACCCTCGATCGGCTCGACGTGACGCGGGACGGCGAGGAGATCGTGGTGGTCACCGCCGCGCGCTCGTTCCTGCACCACCAGGTCCGCGGCATGGTCGGCACGCTGATGCTCGCCGGCGGCGGCCGGCTGACGCCGCAGGGCGTGCGCGACGTGCTCGATTCCCGCGACCGCACGCGGTGCGGGCCGCTGGCGCCGTCGGGCGGGCTGACGCTGATCGGGGTGGATTACCCACCGGAGTTCGCCTGACGCAGCGTCATTGCGGCGCTGGACGCGGGGGAGCGCTCCTGCCAGCATCGATCGTGCTGAGGTCTCCCGTAAGTTGGATGAGTGCTTCGATAGATAGTGGACGACCGGGTGATCGCTTGGCGATGCGGAGGTCGGCGTCGCTCAGGCGCGTGATACGGGATCCGGAAGCAATCGTCTGGATCCCGTATCACCCCTCCCGACGACATCCCGAGACACGCCGCAGGCGAGAACCCGGGATGTCGGGAAGGATGTTCGGCCGGGGTCGGTGGCGACCGGCTCAGCGCACGCCGAGCAGTTCCACGTCGAACATCAGCGTGGCGTTCGGCGGGATCACGCCGCCGGCGCCGCGGGCGCCGTAGCCGAGGTCGGGCGGGATCACCAGGGTGCGCTTGCCGCCGACCTTCATGGTCGACAGGCCCTCGTCCCAGCCCTTGATGACCTGGCCGGTGCCGACCGCAAAGCTCAGCGGCTGGCCGCGGTCGAGCGAGCTGTCGAACTTCTTGCCCTTCTGGCCGTCCTGGTAGAGCCAGCCGGTATAGTGGACGTTGACGGTCTGGCCGGCCTTGGGCTGCGGGCCGGTGCCGACCACCGTATCCTTGTACTGGAGGCCGGACGGGGCGGTGACGAACGAATCGGCGGAGGCTGAGGCGGTCATGGCGATCGTGAGAGCTCCGGCAAGGTAGAGGGGCGAACGGCGCATCGACGGGATCGTTCCTGTGCGTGACGTCGGAACCCCAGTTAGGGCATCGCCCCGCCGACGGATAGGCCGTCAGGCCGGCGGCAGCGTCCCGGGCTCGATCGGCCCGCCCTCGGCCCAGCCGAGCAGCAGCGCCCGCACCGCCGCCGGATCGGCGAGGCGGTGGCGCGCGACCGTCTCGCCGGGCCCGACCCGCACGGTGATCCCGCCATCCTCGTTCACCGGCCCGAAGGCCTTCTCGTCGGTGAGGTCGTCGCCGATGAAGATCGCCCGGCGGCCGGCATAGGGCGCCTCGCGCAGGAAGTCCCGGATGGCGTGGCCCTTGGTGGCGCTGGCGGGCAGGATCTCGGCCACCGCCTTGCCCTGCTGCAACCGGTAGGCCTCCCCGAGGATGCCGGCGACCGAGGCGGCGGCGGATTGCGCCCGGGCGGCGTCGGCGTCGTTGGCGAGGCGCCAATGCACCGCGACCGAGCAGCCCTTGTCCTCGATCAGCACGCCGTCGAGGTCGACGACCGCCTTCTGCAAGGTGGCCACGCCCGCGCGCAGGGCGGGATGCGCGGCCGGATCGCCGCCGACCATCCGGCCGCCGCGGCGCTGCTCGACCCCGTGCAGGCCGGCGGTGTCGAACTGCTCCGGATCGAGGAAGCCGTCGATGGTGGCGATCGGCCGGCCGGTCACCAGCGCCAGGGCCCCACCGAGGCGGGTGCGCAGCCGCGCCAGCCCCGCCGGCAGGGTGGGCGGAACCACGACGCCGTCGGGGCGCGGCGCGATCTCCACGAGGGTGCCGTCGAAGTCGAGGAAGAGGGCGTAGGCGGTGTCGGTCAAGGGATCGCGTCTCCCGTCGCGGCCGGAGAACGGCGGGGTGAAGGGCCGCGCTCTGAAAGCCTACATAGCGGGCGGACGCGCGAGGCAAGGCCGGTGAGGAGCCGGCGCGACCGCACCATGTCGCTGGGTCACCGGATGGCCTCGGCGGGAGATCGTGCGATTCCAGGGGCAAAGTCCTAGAATTAACGCAGCTGCCACCGTCGCGCGGCCCCCTGGCGCACAGGATCTGCTTCAATAGCGGGCAGCGGACGGTATTCCCTTTCGCCACGGCGGCGCCTAGGACACGTGGCCGAGACGGCCGGCGGCACGCGGGGACGGTGAGGCCGCCGGGGCTAACCGTCATCTGCTGGCTTAGGCCATCAAGGTAACCTTTGATTCAAGCGCACGTGATTTCTAGTTCCTGAATGCGGTGCCATGATCGGCGGGACCGGGCGGGGTGGACGCGCAGTGCGCAGGATGCAGACCATCATCGATCTGTTCCGGATCGATACCGCCAACCCGGACCTGATGCGGGCGCAGATGCGCGCCCTGCGCGACCAGGTGCCGCTGCTGTACGTGATCCTGGCGATCAACACGACGATGGTGATGATCATCATGCGCCTCGCCATGGCGCCGGCCTGGCTCACGCTCTATCCCCTCGGCGGTATCCTCAGCCTGTTCGGCCTCAGGCTCTACGTGTGGCTGCGCCGTCGTCATCATCCACCCGACGAGAGCCGGATGGCCGCCAAGCTGCGGGCGACCGTCGTGCTCGCCGCGCTCCTCACGGCCGGTCTCATGGGATGGGCCGCGGCCCTGCTCTCCTATGGCGACGCCTACGAGCGGGCGTACGTGCTGCTGTATGCCGCCACCACGGCCATCGCCTGCGTGTTCTGCCTCGCGCATCTGCGGGCCGCCGCCCTGCTCATCACGATGATCGCCACCGGCCCGTTCTGCCTCTATGTCGGCCAGCTCGACAGCCCGGTCATGAAGGCGATCTCCCTCAACCTGCTGATCGTGATGGCGGCCGTCGCCGTCGTTGTGATGGCCTACAACCGCGATTTCACCCGCCTGATCGGGCATCAGGTCGAACTCGAGCGCCTCAGCCGCGAGAATCTGCGGCTCGCGAACCTCGACGCCCTGACCGAGCTGCCCAACCGTCGCAGCTTCTTCGCCTCGCTGGAGCAGGCGCTGGAGGCGGTCGCGGGCACCGGCGAGCGGTTCATCGTCGGCCTCGTCGATCTCGACGGGTTCAAGCCGGTGAACGACGCCCACGGGCACGGCGCCGGCGACGCGGTACTGCAGGAGACCGCCCGGCGCCTGCGCGCGGTCGTGGGCGAGGTCGGCGTGGTGGCGCGGCTCGGCGGCGACGAGTTCGGCCTCGTCCTGCGCGGCATCGGCGACACGGGGACGGCCGCGGCGATGGGCGAGGCGATCCGGAGCGCGCTCGGCGCGCCGTTCCGGCTGCCGCACGGCAGCACCGCCCAGATCGGCGCCTCGATCGGCTTTGCCACCTATCCGGAGGCCGGCCACAAGGCGGCGGTGCTGGTCGAGCGGGCGGATTACGCCCTGTACTACGCCAAGGCGAACAGCCGCGGCGCCGCCGTGCTGTTCACCGAGGAGCACGAGCGGCTGCTGCGCACCCAGAGCGTGATCGAGCAGGCCCTGCGCCATGCCGACCTGGCGCGCGAGATGAGCCTCGTGTTCCAGCCGATCGTCGATGCGCGGCGCGGCCGCACGGTGGCGTTCGAGGCGCTGGCGCGCTGGACCCATCCCGAGCTCGGCCCGATCTCGCCGGCGGTGTTCATCCCGATCGCCGAGCGCTCGGGCCTCATCGCCCGCATCACCGCGGTGCTGTTCGGCCAGGCCCTCGCCGCGGCCAGGGCCTGGCCGGAGCGGGTCGCCCTGTCCTTCAACCTGTCGATGGCGGACATCGCCTCGCCGCAATCGGCCGCCGCCCTCGTCGCGGCGATCCGGGCGAGCGGCCTTGCGCCCGGGCGCATCATCCTGGAAGTGACCGAGACCGCCCTGATTCAGGACGTGGCGCAGGCCCAGACCGTGCTCGAGACCCTGAAGGCCAGCGGCATCGCCATCGCGCTCGACGATTTCGGCACCGGCTACTCGTCCCTGAGCTACGTCCACCGCCTGCCCCTCGACAAGCTCAAGATCGACCGCAGCTTCGTCAGCGAGGTGACGACCGATCCGGCCAGCCGCGACATCATCACGTCGATCGCCGCGCTCGCCCGCAACCTGACGCTCGACTGCGTGGTCGAGGGCATCGAGACCGACGAGCAGGCCCGCCTGCTCGAAGGCCTCGGCTTCGTGCTGATGCAGGGCTACCATTTCAGCCGGCCGATGGCCTTCCCCGACACCCTGCGCTACCTCGATGCCGAGGCGGTGCGGGCGATCCGGCCGGTCCAGGCGGTCGCCTGACCGGGGCGCCCCGCACCCGAAAGGGGAGGCGGGGGCGATGCTCACCTACGCGATCGGCGACGTCCACGGCCGCGCCGACCTCCTCGCCGCCCTGCTCGCCCGGATCGAGGAGCACCGCGCCGGGCGCCCGCGCCGCCTGGTCGTCCTCGGCGACGTCGTCGATCGCGGGCCCGACAGCGCCGGGGCGGTGGCCACCTTGACCGACCTCCAGGCCCGCGAGCCCGGGGCGGTGACCTGCCTGATGGGCAACCACGAGGCGATGCTGCTCGACGCGGCCGAAGGCAGGAACCCCGACCTGTGGCGGATCAACGGCGGGGGCGCGACCCTCGCCTCCTACGGCGTTGCGCGCCCGGCCGAGCTGCCGGCGGAGGTCGTTGCCTGGATCGCGGCCCTGCCGACCCTGCACGGCGACGCGCGGCGATGGTACGTCCATGCCGGCCTCGACCCGGCGCGCGATGCCGAGGCGAGCGACCGCGAGACCCGGCTATGGATGCGCGAGCCGTTCCTGTCGTCGGGCCGCGACTTCGGCCGCCACGTCGTGCATGGCCACACCCCGACCCGGGACGACCGGCCGGACTTGCTCGCCCACCGCACCAACCTCGATACCGGCGCGGTGTTCGGCGGGCCGCTGACCGCCGGGGTGTTCACCGACGAGCAGGGACCGCCGGTGGAGGTGCTGGCGGTGCGATAGGGTCCGGGAGCTGGTCCAGTGTTCCCGGCGAAGCCGACATCGTCGACGTCATCCCGGATTCTGGTCTTCGGCGCGCCACGGGATGACGTCGAGGGTGTGGGAGCCCGCCGGCGATACCCGGCGGGCTCCCGCACATCTCTTGCCTCAGCCCTTCTTCTTCGCCGCCTGGGCGCGGGCGGCCTCCAGCACCTTCTCCGGCGTGAAGCCGAACTTGGTCTGGAGGTCCTTGATCGGCGCCGAGGAGCCGAAGGTGTGCATGCCCAGGATCGTGCCGGTGCTGCCGGCATAGCGGTCCCAGCCGATCACCGAGCCCTGCTCGACCGCGACGCGGGCGGTCACCTCGGGCGGCAGCACGCCGTTGCGGTAGGCCTCATCCTGCTGCTCGAACAGCTCCCAGGACGGCATCGATACCACCCGGGCCTTCACGCCCTCGGCCTTCAGGGTCTCGTAGGCGGAAAGGCAGAGCTGCACCTCCGAGCCGGTGCCGATCAGGATCACGTCGGGCTTGGCCTCCTCAGCGCCGGCCAGCACGTAGGCGCCCTTGGCGGTGCCGGAGGCCGGCGCGTACTTCTCGCGGTCGACCGTCGGCAGGGGCTGGCGGCTCAGCGCCAGCACCGCCGGCTGGTGCTTGAGGTTCATGATGACGCGGTAGGCCTCCGCCACCTCGTTGGCGTCGGCCGGCCGGAAGGTGACGAGGCCGGGAATCGCGCGCAAGGCCAGCAGGTGCTCCACCGGCTGGTGGGTCGGCCCGTCCTCGCCGACGCCGATCGAGTCGTGGGTGAAGACGTGGAAGACCGGCAGCTCCATCAGGGCGGCGAGCCGGATCGGCGGGCGCATGTAGTCGGAGAAGACCAGGAAGGTCGCCCCGTAGGCGCGCAGGCCCACGAGGCCGAGCCCGTTGACGATCGACCCCATCGCGTGCTCGCGCACGCCGAAATGGATGTTGCGCCCGCCGGGCGTGAACGGCCCGAGGGTGCCGGCCTCCGGGCCCTCGAGCTTGGTCTTGTTCGAGGGCGCGAGGTCGGCCGAGCCGCCGAGCAGCCACGGCACCCGGTTGGCCAGCGCGTTCAGCACCTTGCCCGACGATTCGCGGGTCGCGAGGCCCTTGGCGTCGGCGGGGAAGACCGGGATGTCGGCGTCCCAGCCCTCGGGCAGGTTCCCGTCGAGATAGGCGGCGAGGTCCCGGGCGAGTCCGGCGTCGCCCGCCTTCACCTCCTCGACCAGCGCCAGCCACTCCTCCCGCAGCGCCTTGCCGCGGGCGCCGATACCCTGGCGAAAGTTGTCGTAGACGCCGTCCGGCACCAGGAACTCGGAATCCTCCGGCCAGCCATAGGCGCGCTTGGCGCCCTTGACCTCGTCGGGGCCGAGGGCGTCGGAATGCGCCTTCGGGGTGCCCTGCTTCGTCGGCGCGCCGTAGCCGATCACCGAGTTGACGATGATCAGCGTCGGGCGGTCGCCCGATTGCAGGAAGGTCTCGATGGCGTGCGACACCGCGGTCGTGTCGTTGGCGTCGGCGACGCGCAGCACCTGCCAGCCATAGGCCAGGAAGCGGGCGGCGACCTCCTCGCTGAAGGCGAGGTCGGTGTGGCCCTCGATGGTGATGGTGTTGTTGTCGTAGATCCAGCACAGGTTCGACAGGCGCAGGTGCCCGGCGATCGAGGCGGCCTCGGAGGCCACGCCCTCCATCAGGTCGCCGTCGCTGCACAAAGCGTAGACGTTGTAGTCGAAGAGCGGCTGGTCGCCGTAGGCCAGGCGCTCGCCGAGGAAGCGGCCGCCCATCGCCATGCCGACGGAGTTGGCGACGCCCTGGCCGAGCGGTCCCGTCGTCACCTCGACGCCGGTGGTGAAGTGGTATTCCGGGTGGCCCGGGGTGCGGCTGTCGAGCTGGCGGAACTTCTTGATGTCCTCGATGCTCACCGCCGGGGCGTTGCCGCCGTCCTTCTCCGCCACCTCGGCGAGGTGGATGAGGCTGTAGAGCAGCATCGAGGCGTGGCCGACCGAGAGCACGAAGCGGTCGCGGTTCGGCCAGTGCGGGTGCGCCGGGTCGTAGCGGAGGTAATGGTTCCACAGGGTGAAGGCGACCGGGGCGAGCCCGAGGGGGGCGCCGGCATGGCCCGAATTCGCCTTCTGCACCGCGTCAATCGTCAGCGTGCGGATCGTGTCGATGCTGCGCTGGTCGATCTCGCTGGTGCCGGCCTTCGGCTTGGTGTCGGCTGCGCTCATGTCTGGGCCTCGTCGAGTGGAAGGGTCGGGACGCCGCGCCTCACGACGCGGGCCCCTGGGCCGCGTCGCGCGGCATCACGGGCCGCTCGCCCGGATGCCCGGACGCGTCCGGGTCTCCGCCGCGCTCCTTAGCGGGTCCGATCGTCCGACTGAAGTTCAGAAGCGTGTTGACGAGCGCGACATGGCTGAACGCCTGCGGAAAATTTCCGACCTGGCGCTTGCGCACCGGGTCGTACTCCTCGGCGAGCAGCCCGACGTCGTTGCACAAGCCGAGCAGCCGCTCGATGAGCGCCCGGGCCTCGTCGCGCCGGCCGAGACCGATCAGGTTGTCGGCGTACCAGAAGCTGCACGGCAGGAACGCGCCCTCGCCGGCGGGCAGGCCGTCGGTGCTCTGGCCGCTGGTGTCGTAGCGCAGGATGAAGCCCTCGTGCATCAGGTCGCGGCCGATCGCCTCGACGGTGCCGACGACCCGGGGGTCGTCCTGGGGCAGGAAGCCCATATGGGCGATGAGCAGGAGGCTCGCGTCGAGGTCCTTCGAGCCGTAGAACTGCACGAAGCTGTTGAGGTCCTTGTCGAAGCCCTTCTCGCAGACCTCGCGGTGGATCCGGTCGCGCACGGCCCGCCAGCGCTCGACCGCCGCGCCGTCGCCGGCCGTCGGCTCGTCGGCGGCATGGGCCTCGTAGAACCGGATCGCCCGGTCGAAGGCGACCCAGGCCATCACCTTCGAGTGGACGAAGTGCTTGCGCCCGCCGCGCACCTCCCAGATGCCCTCGTCGGGCTCGCTCCAGACCCGCTCCAGGTGGTCGAGGAGGGCGCGCCCGACCCTGACGCCGGATTCGTCGGCCAGCATGCCGCGCTGGTGGGCCTGGAACAGCGCGTCGAACAATTCGCCGTAGACGTCGAGCTGGAACTGCTGGGCGGCGGCGTTGCCGACCCGCACCGGCCGCGAGCTCTCGTAGCCGGGCAGCCAGTCGAGCTCGATCTCGGGGAGAAGCCGCTCGCCGGCGATGCCGTAGAGGATGTGCGCCTGCTCCGGGCTGCCGGCCACCGCCCGGGTCAGCCAGTCGCGCCAGGCCCGGGCCTCGTCGATGTAGCCCGCATCCATCAGGGCGAGCAGCGTGAAGGTCGAATCGCGCAGCCAGCAGAACCGGTAGTCCCAGTTGCGCACGCCGCCGATCTGCTCGGGCAGAGACGTGGTGGGCGCCGCCACGATGCCGCCGGTCGGCCGGTAGATCAGCGCCTTCAGGGTCAGGAGCGAGCGGGTGAGGATCGGATCCCAGGGCGTTCCGCCGTGGCAGCGCTGGCACCACGAGCGCCACCAGGCGGTGGTGGAGGCCAGCATCTTGCGCGGCTCGATCGGCGCCGGGTCCTCCTCGTGCGAGAGGCCGTAGCTCAGCACGAAGGACACGCTCCTGCCCGCCTCGACGGTGAACTCGGACACCGTCGACTGGCCGACCCCCTTCAGGGGCGCGCGGGTGCGCAGCACCAGCTTGTTCGGACCGGCGATCGCCCGCAGGTCGTCGTTCTCGCTGCGCGAGACCCACGGGATGGCGGAACCGTAATCGAAGCGCACCACCAGGTCCATGCGCATCGCCACCCGGCCGCGGATGCCCTCGACGAGGCGCACGAGGTGGGTGCCGTCCTCGACCGGCATGTAGTCGATCACCCGCACCGCGCCCTCGGCGGTCTCGTGGGTGGTCTCCAGCACAAGGGTGTTCTCGCGGTAGCACCGGGTGGTCGTCGCCTCGCCGGCGGGCGCGATGCGCCAGTGCCCGTGATCCTCGCGGGTGCCGAGCAGGGCCGAGAAGCACGCCGAGGCGTCGAAGCGCGGCCAGCACAGCCAGTCCACGCTGCCGTCGCGCCCGACCAGCGCGGCGCTGCGCCCGTCGCCGACGAGCGCGTAATCCTCGATGAGCAACGCCATGATGCGTCCCGAACAGTGCCGTGACGCCGTTAGCTAGAGCGGCATTCCCGAGGGCCAACCCGGGCGCGGCGAACCCGGACCCTTGCGTCAGCGCCGGCGGTCGATGAGGTCGATCATCGCGGAGCCCGCATTGGTGACGCCGTCGCCGAGCGCGACCATGGTCTGCGTCACCAGCCGGCCGGTCGGCGCGAAGGGCAGCCAGGAGGCCGGGCGCTCCGGCTCCGTCCCAGTGCTCGCCGTGCGGGTCGCCGGGTCCGGCTTCTCCGCCACGATCCGGCGGGGCTTGAGATCCTCGGGCCGCGCCGGCGGGCGCAGGTCCGCCAGGGCCGGCACCGCCCGGGGGCGCGGCGTCGCCGCGCGGCGCGGGGCCTTGCCCTCCTGCTTGGTCTCCTGCCTGGCCTCCAGGGTCGGCAGCACCGGCGGGGCTACCTCGGCCGGCAGGCCGGCGATCAGCGGGAATTGCTGCTCGAACTCGAGCGGGTAGGGGGCGCGCACCCGCCCCTCGGCCTCGGGCACGATGCGGAACAGGTCGCTGGCCTGCGGCAGCGGCTGCACGGCGGCGACGTGGCGCTCCGGGGCGCGGGGCGGCGCCTCGCGCCAGTACAGCGAGCCGGCCGCGAGGCAGACCGCCACGCAGGCGGTGGGCAGGAGCGGCAGGTAGCCCCGCGAGGCGCCGGGCAGGCTGCCGAGCGCGCTCGTCTCCACCGGCTTGCGCGTCCGCCCGTTCTGCCGCATCCCAACCTCCCGCTCGACCATTGCCGCAGTGAAGCCCGGGTTTCGGGCCGAAGCGGGGCCGTTTCTTTGCGCTTTCGTGTCGAAGGAGCGGTCGGCGCCTCCGGGGGGTGTCGCCCGGATCTCCCCCGGGGTAAGGAGCGGTCCCGCCGCTTCTCGTTCGCCCCGGGCCGGGCGCCGTCCCAGGCCCGACATTTGCGTGATCCGACGCCGACATGCCCGACCGCGCAAGCCCCCAAGCCCCGGCCCCGCCCGCCCCGTCCTCCGGGGACAACAGCCTCGTCATCGCCGTCGTCGACCCGAGCCGCGCCCGGGCCGCGATCCTGGAGGAGGGCCTGCGCGCCGTCGAGGGCGCCCGGGTGGTCGTCATCCCCGACACCGCCGACCTCCTCGACCGGCTCTCCGCCCTCTCGCCCGACGTGGTGGTGATCCACCTCGAGAGCCCGAGCCGGGACCTCCTCGAGCAGATGTTCGGGGTCTCGCGCCTCGTCGAGCGGCCGGTGGCGATGTTCGTCGACCGCTCGGACGCGCCGATGATGCAGGCGGCGGTCGATGCCGGCATCTCGGCCTACATCGTCGACGGGCTACGCGCCGAGCGGATCAAGCCGATCATCGAGATCGCGATCCTGCGCTTCAACGCCTTCTCACGGCTCCAGCGCGAGCTCTCGGAGGCGAAGAGCGAGCTCGCCGACCGCAAGCTGATCGAGCGCGCCAAGGGCATCCTGATGAGCGCCAAGGGCCTGACCGAGGACGAGGCCTACCGGCAGCTGCGCCGCAAGGCCATGAACGAGAAGCGCAAGATCGTCGACATCGCCCGCGCCATCGTCACCGCCGCGGACCTGCTCGGATGAGGCTGCAGCTCGGCTACGTCCCGCTCACCGACGCCGCGGTGCTGATCGCCGCGGTGGAGCGCGGCTTCACGGCGGCGGAGGGGCTGGAGGTCGATCTCGTCGCCGAGCCGTCCTGGGCCACCCTGCGCGACCGCCTGGCGCTCGGCCTCCTCGACGGCGCCCACATGCTGGCCCCGCTCGCGCTCGCCTGCCATCTCGGCCTCTCCGGGCCCCAGGCCCGCCTGATCGCCCCGGCGGCGCTCGCCCGCAACGGCAACGCCGTGACCCTGTCGCTGCCGCTCTGGCAGGCACTCGATGCCGCTTCCGACGCCGTGTCCGACGTCGCCCGGGCGCTCGCCCGGGTGGCGGAGGCCCGCGCCGAGGAGGGGCGGCCGCTGACGCTCGCCACCGTCCATCCGTTCTCCAGCCACACCTACCAGTGGCGCCGCCTGCTCGCGCTCGGCGGCAGCTCGCTCACGGCGGTGCGCCTCGTCGTGGTGCCGCCGCCCCGCACCGTCGAGGCGCTGGGGCGCGGCCTGATCGACGGGTTCTGCGTCGGCGCGCCGTGGAGCAGCGTCGCGGTCGAGGCCGGGGTCGGTCGCATCGCGGCGCTCGGCGTCGCCATCGCGCCCGACTGCCCGGAGAAGGTGCTGGCGCTGCCAGCCGAGATGGAGGACCGGGCGGCGCCCCTGCTGCGCGCCGTGAAGCGCGCGGCGCGCTGGTGCGGCGAGCCGGAGAACCGCCAGGACCTGGCCGAACTCCTGGGCGCCCCGCACCATCTCGGGATTGACCCGGCGCTGATCCTGCGCGGGCTTTCCGGATCGCTGCGCCTCGCGCCGGGCGGGCCGGTGGTCGAGGCGGGGGATTACCTCGCCCTCGGGGAGGCGGAACTGGCGCCCGACCCGGCGGCGCTCGGTTGGCTGGTCGCCGAGATGGCGGCGGCGGGGCAGATCGAGGCGGGGGCGGCGGACGCCCCGGGGTTGTACCGGGCCGACCTGCTGGCGGCGGCCTGACGGGTCCGATTGTCTCGACGGGGTGACACCCACCGAGCCGTGCCGGGGCTCGCCGACGGCGAGAGCCCGGGATCTATGGCCGCGGGCGCTCGAGAAGCTGTCGGAGAGCATTCCGCTTTCTCGTCGAGCGTCAGCGGGCAGGGCTCCCGGGTTCCGGCGAGCCCCGGGACGACGGTGGAACTGGAAAGGGGCGCGACGCGACGGGCCCCGCGGAACGTTCGGTGCTCACCAGGGCGCCATCCGTGGATCTGCTCACCCCTTGAGCACGCGACCCCTGCTCATTCCCCATCCACCAGCCCATCATTTGTGCATCGCACCAATCCGTCGGGCCCTCCAGCCGACCGCTCCGGCCAAGCCGCGAATCATTTCAATTTCAACCACTTGAATCGCTCGCCATTCAGTTGGCACGGAACCTGCTCTCCTTCTCTCGTCCGTCAGCGTCGACGGGCACCGACCGTCAGCAGTGCCGCTGACCCGAGTTCCCCTGTGGGCCCCGCGATGCGCGGCCGGCGGAAGACCTTGGGCGGCGGCTTTTTGCGTTTCGGCACCGGAATCCGCGCCACGACGGCGCAAGCGGCTTGAGGACAGGTCCATCGATGAGCAGCGTTGAGCACACCACGCGTCGCCAGATCCTCAAGGGGGCAGCCGGCGCCCTGTCGCTGGCGGCAGCCAGCCGCGTGGCGCTGCCCGGCGGCGCCTTCGCGCAGGGTGCGGGGCCCGAGGTGAAGGCCGCCAAGCTCGGCTTCATCGCGCTCACCGATGCCGGCCCGCTCTTCGTCGCCAAGGAGAAGGGGTTCTTCGCCAAGCACGGCATGCCCGACGTCGAGGTCCTGAAGCAGGCCTCCTGGGGCACCACCCGCGACAACCTCGTGCTCGGCTCCGAGGGCAACGGCATCGACGGCGCCCACATCCTGTCGCCGATGCCCTACCTCATCAGCGCCGGCAAGGTGACGCAGAACAACGTCCCGGTGCCGATGCAGATCCTGGCCCGGCTCAACACCAACGGCCAGTGCATCTCGGTCGCCAAGGAGTACCTCGAGCAGAAGGTCGCGCTCGACTCCAAGGTGTTCCGGGCCGCGACGGAGAAGAAGAAGGCCGCCGGCAAGTCGGTCAAGGCGGCGATGACCTTCCCGGGCGGCACCCACGACCTGTGGATCCGCTACTGGCTCGCCGCCGGCGGGATCGATCCCGACAAGGACATCGAGACCATCGTGGTGCCGCCGCCCCAGATGGTGGCGAACATGAAGGTCGGCACGATGGACTGCTTCTGCGTCGGCGAGCCGTGGAACGCGCAGCTCGTCCAGCAGGGCCTCGGCTACACCGCGCTCACCACCGGCGAGTTGTGGAAGGACCACCCGGAGAAGGCCTTCGCCATGCGGGCCGACTGGGTCGAGAAGCACCCCCGGGCCGCCCTCGCGCTGCTCGCCGCGGTGATCGAGGCGCAGATGTGGTGCGACAAGCCGGAGAACCGGGACGAGTTCGCCGCCATCGTCGCCAAGCGCCAGTGGATCAACATCCCGGTGGGCGACGTCGCCGGCCGGATGAAGGGCACGATCGATTACGGTGACGGCCGCAAGGTCGAGAACAGCCCGTTCGTGATGAAGTTCTTCGCCGACCACGCCTCGTATCCGTTCCAGTCGCACGACCTCTGGTTCCTCACCGAGGACATCCGCTGGGGCAAGTTCGACGCCCAGACCGACACCAAGGCGCTGATCGCCAAGGTGAACCGCGAGGACCTGTGGCGCGAGGCGGCCAAGACCGTCGGCGTGACCGCCCCGGCCTCGACCTCGCGCGGCAAGGAGACCTTCTTCGACGGCAAGGTCTTCGATCCGGCGGATCCCGCCGCGTACCTCAACAGCCTCGGCATCAAGAAGGTGGCGTGAGATGGCCCTCGGATTAAGCATCGGGCGCGTCGGCGCCGCCAAAGCCGAGGGGGCGAAGGCTCCCCTCGTCACCCGCGCCGCCCTGAAAGGTCTGGCGCTCCGGATCGTGCCGCCGCTCGTCGTGCTGGCGGTGTTCCTGCTGCTGTGGGAGGTGCTGTGCCAGCGCCCCGGCGCCGGCCTGCCGCCGCCCTCGCGGGTGGTGACGGAGGCGTGGGACATCATCGCCCACCCGTTCTACGACAACGGCGGCACCGACAAGGGGCTGTTCTGGCACATCTCGGCCAGCCTCCAGCGCGTGGCGCTCGGCTTCACCCTGGCGGTCATCGTCGGGGTGATGCTCGGCACCCTCGTCGGCCAGTCCGAATGGGCGATGCGCGGGCTCGACCCGATCTTCCAGGTCCTGCGCACCATCCCGCCGCTCGCCTGGCTGCCGCTCTCGCTCGCCGCGTTCCGGGACGGCCAGCCCTCGGCGATCTTCGTGATCTTCATCACCTCGATCTGGCCGATCATCATCAACACCGCGGTCGGCATCCGCAACATCCCGCAGGATTACCGCAACGTCGCGGCGGTCTTGCGCCTCAACGCCTTCGAGTTCTTCGCCAAGGTGATGCTGCCGTCCGCGGCGCCGTACATCTTCACCGGCCTTCGCATCGGCGTCGGCCTGTCCTGGCTCGCCATCGTGGCGGCCGAGATGCTGATCGGCGGCGTCGGCATCGGGTTCTTCATCTGGGATGCCTGGAACTCCTCGCACATCAGCGAGATCATCGTGGCCCTGGTCTATGTCGGGGTGATCGGCTTCGTGCTCGACCGCCTCGTCGCCGGCCTCGGCCACCTCGTCACCCGCGGCACCGCGACGGCCTGAGGGAGCCCGACATGACCCATCTCAGCCTCGAACAGGTCGGCATCAGCTTCACCCGGTCAGGCCGCACCACCGAAGTGCTGCGCGACGTCAACCTGAAGATCGCCAAGGGCGAGTTCGTCTCGCTGATCGGCCATTCCGGTTGCGGCAAGTCGACGGTGCTCAACATTGTGGCGGGCCTGCTCAAGGCCTCCACCGGCTGCGTCCTCCTCGACGGCAAGGAAGTGAACAGCCCCGGCCCCGAGCGGGCGGTGGTGTTCCAGAACCACTCGCTCCTGCCCTGGCTTACGGTACGCGAGAACGTGGCGCTCGCCGTCGACAAGGTGCTGAAGTCGAGAAAGAGCCGGGCCGAGCGGCGCGACTGGATCGAGCACAACCTCGCCCTCGTCAACATGACCCACGCCGCCGAGAAGCGCCCGCACGAGATCTCCGGCGGCATGAAGCAGCGCGTCGGCATCGCCCGGGCGCTCGCCATGGAGCCGAAGGTGCTGCTCATGGACGAGCCGTTCGGTGCGCTCGACGCGCTGACCCGGGCGCATCTCCAGGACCAGCTGATGGAGATCCACCTGCGGCTGAAGAACACCGTCATCATGATCACCCACGACGTCGACGAGGCGGTGCTGCTCTCCGACCGGATCGTCATGATGACGAACGGCCCCTCGGCCACGATCGGGGAAGTCCTGACGGTGCCGCTCGAGCGGCCGCGCAAGCGCCTCGAGCTGGTCGAGGACCCGACCTACACCCATGCCCGGGCCGAGGTGCTGGAATTCCTCTACGCCCGCCACGCCAAACCCGCGATCGCGGCCTGATCCCATGACGGAACGCCTCGTCGTCATCGGCAACGGCATGGCCTCGCTCCGCTTCCTGGAGCGGCTGACCGAGGCCGCCCCCGGGCGCTTCGACGTGACTTGCGTCGGCGCCGAGCCGGTGGCGGCCTACAACCGGGTGCTGCTGTCCTCGCTGCTCGGCGGCGAGGTCGACGAGGCGGCCTGCACCTTCCGCGGGCTCGACTGGTACGCCGAGCACGGCATCACCCTGGTTACCGGCGCACCCGCGACGGCCATCGACACGACTGAGCGCGTCGTGCAGGTCGGCGAGGGGCTGGTGCTGCCGTACGACAAGCTGGTGCTCGCCGTCGGCTCGGTGCCGATCCGGCTGCCGAAGCCCGGGATGGATCTGCCGGGCGTCATTACCTTCCGCGATCTCGCCGACGTGGCGGCGATCCGCCGGGCGGCGGTGGCGGGCGCGAAGGCGATCGTGATCGGCGGCGGGCTTCTCGGGCTCGAGGCGGCGGTGGGCTTGGCGCGCCTCGGCGTCGACACCACGCTCCTGCACGTCATGGACCGGCTGATGGAGCGTCAGCTCGACCACGCCGCCGCGGGGCTGGTGCGCGAGGCGATGGAGGCCCGCGGCGTGCGGGTGATCCTGAAGGCCGACACCGCTTCGATCGAGGGCGACGGCCGCGTCGAGCGGCTGGTTCTCGCGGACGGCACGGTGCTGCCGGCCGACCTCGTGGTGATGTCGGTCGGCGTGCGGCCCTCCACCGCGCTCGCGGCAAACGCCGGGCTCGCGGTCGGGCGCGGCATCCGGGTCGACGACACGATGGCGACCTCTGTTCCCGGGATCTACGCGCTCGGCGAATGCGCCGAGCACCGCGGCCAGACCTACGGCCTCGTCGAGCCGGCCTACGAGCAGGCCGAGGTGCTGGCCCGGCACCTCTGCGGCACTGAGGCCGCTTACGCCGGCACCTCGCTCGCCACGAGCCTGAAGGTGTCGGGCCTGCCGGTCTTCTCCGCCGGTGCCGTCGACGTGCCGGACGGCGCCGAGGCGGTGACCTGGAGCGATCCGGCATCCGGCCTCTACCGCAAGCTCGTGATCGACGGCGACCAGCTGATCGGCGCGGTCTTCGTCGGCGACGTCGCCGAGCAGGGCTGGTGCAAGGCCCTGATCCGCACCGGCGACCCGATCACGCCCGACGACCGGGACGACCTGATGTTCGGTCGCCAGGTCTCCCCCGAAGTTCCTGCCCCCCAACCCCTCGCAGCGTGAAGGAGCCCGCGATGGCCGACGACTTCGACGCCGAGCAGAAGCGCTACCTCGAAGGCTTCTCCCACGGCATCGCCGCAATCCGCATGACCGGCGGCCTCGCCGGGGGCGGAGCCGCCGCCGCGCCCGCCGCCGAGCCGACCGGGCCGGACGCGATCCACATCAAGGCGCAGGACCGCACCGTGAAGAACGGCGGCAAGCTCGCCGAGCAGGAGAAGTGGAAGCGCGCCGAGAACCCGTTCGACGGCCACAACCGGCTGATCGCCGAGGCCGCGACCGGCAAGGCACCGAAGCCCGAGGACAATTTCCGCTGGCGCTACCACGGCCTGTTCTGGGTGGCTCCAGCCCAGAACTCCTACATGTGCCGCCTGCGGATCCCCAACGGCATCCTGCACCACTGGCAGTTCGCCGGCATCGCCGACCTCGCCGATGCCCATGGCGGCGGCTACAGCCACGTCACGACCCGCGCCAACCTCCAGGTGCGCGAGATCAGCCCTGAGCACGGCCAGCCCTTCCTCGACGGGCTGGTCGATCTCGGGCTGACCGCGCGGGGCACCGGCGCCGACAACATCCGCAACGTCACCGGCTCGCCGACGGCGGGCATCGACGCGCAGGAACTGCTCGACACCCGGCCGCTCGCCAGGTCCTGGCACAACCACATCCTCAACGACCGCTCGCTCTACGGCCTGCCGCGCAAGTTCAACGTCGCCTTCGACGGCGGCGGCGTGCTGCCGGTGCTGGAGGAGACCAACGACATCGGCTTCCAGGCGGTCGAGGTGACGGAGGGTGCGGCGGTCGCGCCCGGACTCTGGATGCGGCTCGTGCTCGGCGGCATCACCGGCCACCGCGACATCGCCCGCGACACCGGCGTGGTACTGCGCCCGAACGAGTGCAACGCCGTCGCCGACGCGATCCTGCGGGTGTTCATCGAGAACGGCGACCGCACCAACCGCAACAAGTCGCGGATGAAGTACGTCCTCGACGCCTGGGGCTACGACAAGTACCTCGCCGCCGTCGAGGAGAAGCTCGGGCGCAAGCTGGAGCGGGTCGATCCCTCACACGTGAAGCCCCGCGGCGGCTTCGACCGCTACGCCCATGTCGGCGTGCACAGCCAAGTCCAGCCGGGCCTGAACTGGATCGGCGTGGTGCTGCCGGTCGGCAAGATGACCACCGACCAGATGCGGGCGCTGGCGACGATCGCCCGCGACTGCGGCGACGGCCAGATCCGCCTCACCGTGTGGCAGAACTTCCTCTTCTCCGGCGTGCCCGACGACAAGGTGGCCGAGGTCGAGTCCCGCGTCGCGGCCCTCGGGCTCTCCACCAAGGCGTCGAGCATCCGCGCCGGCCTCGTCGCCTGCACCGGCAACCGCGGTTGCAAGTTCGCAGCCTCCGACACCAAGGGCCACGCGCTGCTCATCGCCGACCACGTCGAGGCGGCGGTGCCGGGGCTCGACGTGCCGGTCAACGTCCACCTCACCGGCTGCCACCATTCCTGCGCCCAGCACTACATCGGCGATATCGGGTTGATCGGCGCCAAGGTAGTGGTGAGCGAGGAGGGCGACACCGTCGAGGGCTACGACATCGTGGTCGGCGGCGGCTTCGGCGAGGCGGCCAAGATCGGTACCGAGATCTGGAAGGCCGTGAAGGCCGAGGAGTGCCCCGGCCGGGTCGAGACCCTGCTCAACGACTACCTCGCCCACCGCACCGGCCCGGAGGAGACCTTCCAGGCCTACACCGCCCGCCGCGGGCCCGACGCGCTGAAGGCGCTCGCCGGCGAACGCATGCTGGAGGCGGCCGAGTAGCCGACCCTTCTCCTCTCCCCGCGGGCGGGGAGAGGGCCGCGCCCTCGTTCAGAGGGCGCGGCGAGCCCGGAGGGCGAGGGTGAGGGGGTGTCTCCGCGTGAGACTCCTCCGGTACCACCCCCTCACCCTCGCGGCGAACCTGCGGTTCGCAGCTCGCTCCGTCGACGACAAGGTCGCCGGAGCCCTCTCCCCGCCCGCGGGGAGAGGAGACGGCCGGTGCATCACCGGCGGAACGCCACTCTTCTCTGGTAACCCCCCGATGACCCAGCACGTCGCTCCCCCGCTCGTCCTGATCCCCGAATCCGCCCCCTTCAACGCCGACCAGCGCGCCTGGCTCTCGGGCTACTTCGCGGCCCTGCTCGGGCCGGCGGTCGAGGGCGCGACCGCCCTTGGGGCCGGCGAGGCGCCCGGCGGCCCCGCGCTCGCCGACAACGGCGATGCGCCCTGGCACGACCCGTCGATGGGCCTCGACGACCGCATGGCGCTGGCCAAGGACCGCTCCGAGCCGCAGAAGCTGATGGCCGCCATGGCCCAGCAGGATTGCGGCCAGTGCGGCTACAACTGCGCCGACTACGCCAACGCCCTCTTCCTCAAGAAAGAAGAGCGCCTGAACCTGTGCCAGCCCGGCGGCAAAGAAACGCTCCGGATGCTGAAGAAGCTGGAGGCGGAGTTCGGCACCGCGGCGCCCGCCGGCGCCGCCGCTGCCGCCTCCGACGACGCTCCCAAGGCGGAGGCGCCCCTCGGCCCCTACGGCCAGTGCCGCGAGAACCCGGCCGAGGCGGTGTTCCTCTCCCGCCGCCGCCTCAACGCGCCGGGCGGCGAGAAGGAGACCTGGCACATCGAGATCGATCTCGCCGGCACCGGCATCGACTACGTCGTCGGCGATTCGCTCGGCCTGTTTCCCGCCAACGCCCCGGCGCTGGCGGACGCGGTCATCGCCGAGCTCGGCGCCCGGCCCGAGCGGGTCATCGCCACGAAGCTCGGCGAGAAGACCCTGCGCGACCACCTGCTCACCAACTACTCGCTCGGCGGCGCGCCGGACGGCCTCTTCCAGCTGCTCTCGCTCCTCACCTCCGGCGCGCAGCGCAAGAAGGCCCAGGCGCTCAGCGCCGGCGAGGACCCGGACGGCGACGCGAGCTATCTCGACGTGCTCGGCGCGCTCCACAAGTTCCCGGGCGCCCGGCCCGACGCCGAGGTCTTCCTCGAAGCCCTCGACGAGCTGCAGCCGCGGCTCTACTCGATCTCGTCCTCGCCCAAGGCCGATCCGGGCCGGGTCTCGCTCACCGTCGACGCGGTGCGCTACAGCCACCGCTCGCGCCTGCGCCTCGGCGTCGCCTCGACCCATCTCGGCGAGCGCCTGTCCGAGACCGCCAAGGTGAAGGTCTACCTCCAGAAGGCCCACGGTTTCGGCCTGCCGGAGAACCAGGACACCCCGGTGATCATGGTCGGCCCGGGCACCGGCATCGCGCCGTTCCGCGCCTTCCTGCGCGAGCGCGCCGCCGTCAAGGCGCCGGGCAAGAACTGGCTGTTCTTCGGCCACCAGCGCCAGGCCTCCGACTTCTTCTACCGCGACGAACTGAACGCGATGAAGGACCAGGGCGTGCTCACCCGCCTGTCGCTCGCCTGGTCGCGCGACGGGGGCGAGAAGACCTACGTCCAGGACCGCATGCGCGAGAACGGCCGCGAGCTGTGGCGCTGGCTGGAGGAGGGCGCCCACTTCTACGTCTGCGGCGATGCCAAGCGCATGGCCAAGGACGTCGAGCGCGCGATCATCGACGTGGCGGCGAGCCACGGCGGCAAGAGCCCGGAGGAGGCGGTGGCGTATCTCGCCGCGCTGAAGAAGGCGAACCGGTATCAGGCGGACGTGTATTGAAGCCGGCTCGTCGGCGTCTCGCGCGTCGGCACGAGGATGCGTCCAGCAGGACGCTCTTGGGTGGCGATTAGCATTATGCTAATTATCTAGTATGCTGCAGATCGCTTACAGCAAGGATGCCCTGCGGACGTTGAGCCGGATGCCGACCAACATGTCGGCTCTCATCCGGTCGAAGATTGAGCAATATGCCTCCGATCCCCGGACACAGGCGAACAACGTGAAGGCGCTGAAGGGAGAGCCGGGCGTGTTTCGGCTCCGCGTCGGCGACTGGCGCGTGCTGTTCACGGAGGACGGCGTGGTGCTGGCCGTCATCCGCGTCGCTCCGCGCTCCAGCGCTTACGATTGAGGCGAAGGTCTGACCCATGAATATCCAACGGATCACGACCCCGGCGGGGGACACGCTGATCGTCCTGGCCGACGCGGATTATCAAGCTCTTCTCGATGCTGCCGAGGACAATGCCGATCGTCTCGCCGTCGCCGAATTCCGCCAGCGCCTCGCCGCCGGGGACGAGGAGCTGATCCCGGCACCGGTCGTCGACCGTCTGCTCTCAGGCGAGAGCCGAGTGCGCGTCTGGCGCGAGCATCGTGGCTTGAACGCCGCGGCCCTCGCGGAGCAGACGGGCCTGTCCCAGGCCTTCCTGTCGCAGATCGAGACCGGGAAGCGTGACGGCACGGTCGACACCTACCGGAAGATCGCCGCCGTCCTCAACGTCAGCCTGGACGATCTCCTCGGGTAACCGATGGGACGCCGAGGGCGCTCGGCGGCTCGAACATTGCTTGTCTGGGCTCACCGGCCCCCACCCGTACGCCCGGCGAAAGGCTCTTCCGATGAACCTGCACGTGCCGGCCCTCTCCCCCGAGGCCGCCCCCGTCCGGACCACCTGCCCGTATTGCGGCGTCGGCTGCGGCGTGCTCGCGCGGCCGGACGGGCAGGGCGGTGCGAGCGTCGCGGGCGATCCGCAGCATCCGGCGAATTTCGGCCGGCTCTGCTCGAAGGGCTCGGCGCTCGGCGAGACGCTGTCCCTCGACGACCGGGTGCTGCATCCCGAGATCGCCGGGCGGCGGGCGAGCTGGGACGAGGCGCTCGACGCCGTCGCCGAGGGGTTCAAGCGCACCATCGCGGCGCACGGCCCGGACTCGGTGGCGTTCTATCTCTCGGGCCAGCTCCTGACCGAGGATTACTACGTCGCCAACAAGCTGGCGAAGGGCTTCATCGGCACGCCGCACGTCGACACCAACTCGCGCCTGTGCATGTCGTCCTCGGTGGCGGCCCACCGCCGCGCCTTCGGCTCGGACACCGTGCCGGGCTGCTACGAGGACCTGGACGAGGCCGACCTCCTGGTGCTGGTCGGCTCCAACACCGCCTGGTGCCACCCGATCCTGTTTCGCCGCATGCTCGACGCGCGGGAGAAGCGCGGCACGAAGATCGTCGCCATCGATCCCCGCCGGACCCAGACCGGCGAGGAGGCGGACCTCTTCCTCGGCGTGCGGCCCGGCACCGACACGGCACTGTTCTCCGGCCTGCTGGTCCACCTCGCCGACGCGAACGCCCTCGACCCGCGCTACATCGCCGAGCACACCGCCGGCTTCGAGCCGGCGCTCGAGCGCGCCCGGCAGATCGCCCCGGACCTCGCCGCGACTGCCGCCGCCACCGGCCTGTCCGAGGCCGAGGTCGCGGCCTTCTTCGAATTGTTCCGCACGACGCCGCGGGTCGTCACCGCCTTCTCGCAGGGCGTCAACCAGTCGTCGCAGGGGACCGACAAGGCCAACGCGATCATCAACTGCCACCTCGCCACCGGCCGCATCGGCAAGGCGGGGATGGGGCCGTTCTCGCTCACCGGCCAGCCCAACGCCATGGGCGGGCGCGAGGTCGGCGGGCTCGCCAACATGCTGGCGGCGCACATGCACTTCACCCCCGAGGAGGTGGATCTGGTGCGCCGGTTCTGGAACGCGCCGAACATCATCACCGGCGAGGGGATGAAGGCGGTGGCGCTGTTCGAGGCGATCGAGCGCGGCAAGATCAAGGCTTTGTGGGTGATGGGCACCAACCCCGCCGTCTCGATGCCCCGTGCCGACCGGGTGCGGGCGGCGCTGGCGAAGCTCGACACCTACGTGGTCTCCGAGGTAGTGGCGGAGACCGACACGGTGCGGGCCCGCAACGCGATCCTCCTGCCGGCGCTCGCCTGGGGCGAGAAGGACGGCACGGTGACGAATTCCGAGCGCCGCATCTCGCGCCAGCGCGCCTTCCTCAAGGCGCCGGGCGAGGCGCGGGCCGATTGGTGGATCATGGCGCAGGTGGGCAAGCGGCTCGGCCACGCCAAGGCCTTCGCCTGGGGCAACGCGGCGGCGGTGTTCCGCGAGCACGCCGCCCTGTCGGAATTCGAGAACCGCGGCAGCCGCGACTTCGACATCGGGGGGCTCGCCGACCTCACCGACCCGGCCTACGACGCTGCCGCGCCGGTGCAGTGGCCGCTGACCCGCAAGGCCAAGGGGCCGCAGACGCGCTTCTTCGCCCAGGGCGGCTTCTTCACCCGCGACCGCAAGGCCCGCTTCGTCGCGGTGCAGAAACCCGCGCTCGCGCAGGCCACCAGCGACGCGCTTCCCCTGCGCCTCAACACCGGCCGCGTGCGCGACCACTGGCACACCCTGACCCGGACGGGGAAGAGCCCGCGCCTGTCGGCCCATCGCGCCGTCCCCTTCGTCGAGATCCACCCCGACGATGCCGCGGCCGCCGGGCTCGCCGACGGCGATCTCGCCCGCGTCCGCACCGCCCACGGCGCGGCGGTGCTCGAGGTCATGGTGACGCCGGGAGCCCAGCCCGGCATGCTGTTCGCCCCGATGCACTGGAGCGAGGCCAACACCTCGGACGGGCGCGTCGGTGCGCTCGCGCAGGGCGCGGTCGACCCGGTCTCGGGCCAGCCGGAGCTCAAGGCGACCCCGGCCTCGATCGCCCCCGAGCCCTACCGCTCCCGCGGCTACCTCATCACCCGCGAGGGCGTGGCAGCGCCGTTCGGCTGGTGGTGGGCGCGCGCGACGCTGGAGGGGGCGACCGGCCTGATCTTCGCCGCGCAGGACGGCGTGCCCGAGGCCGCCGCCCTGATGCGCGAGCTGTTCTCGGGCGCGACGTTCAGCGAGTACGCCGACCCGGCCCGCGGCCGCTACCGCGCCGCCGCCTTCCGCGACGGGCGGCTCCTCGGCGTGCTGGCCCTGGCGCCGGCCGCCGAGCGCCCGACCTGGGACGCCGCCAAGGCGTTCTTCCGTACCCAGGAGCTGCTGGAGCCCTCCGCCCGCCGGGCACTGATCTCGGGGCGGGCGGAGAGCGCCGGCACCGGGCCACTCGTCTGCGCCTGCCACACCGTCGGCCTCGACACGATCCGGGCGGCGATCAAGGGCGGGGCGCACGGGGTCGAGGCGGTGGGGGCAGCGTGCAAGGCCGGCACCAATTGCGGCTCGTGCATCCCCGAGATCCGCAAGCTGCTGGCCGCGGAACTTGCGCCGGCTTCCGCATAGGCGCATCTGATGGCCCAGGATTTCCCGCGACTCGTGCCAGACCTTCATCCGCCCATGCGTACCCCCCGTGCTCCCCGCGAGACCCGCTCCCCGGGCCTCGAGCCCCTGGCCGTGCTGCCGGTCTTCGTGACGCTGACGGGCAAGCGCGCGGTGCTGGCCGGGGCCAATGGCGGCGCGGCCTGGAAGGTGAAGCTCTTGGCCGCCGCCGGCGCCCATGTCGACGTGTTCGCGCCGGAACCCACCGAGGAGATGCGCGGCACGCCGGCCGAGGTTGTGGCCGGCACGGTGGTGCTGCACGAGCGCGACTGGTCGCCGGCCGACCTCGTCGGCGCGGCCTTCGCCATTGCGGCCTTCGAGGACGAGGGCGAGTGCGAGTGCTTCGTCGGGGCGGCCCGCGCGGCGGGCGCGATCGTCAACGCGATCGACCGGCCGCATCTCTGCGACGTCTCGTTCGGCGCCATCGTCAACCGCTCGCCGCTCGTCGTCGGCATCTCGACGGAGGGCGCGGCCCCGGTCTTCGGGCAGACCGTGCGCGCCCGCATTGAGGCGATGCTGCCCGCCGGCTTCAAGGCCTGGGTCGGGGCGGCCCGCGACTGGCGCGCCGAGGTGAGCGCCCGCTACCACGCCTTCGGCGAGCGCCGGGCGTTCTGGGAGCGCTTCACCGACATCGCCTTCGCCAACCCGGAGCGGGCGCCGGTGCGCGCCGACCTCGACGCGCTGCTGGCCGAGAACGACGCCGCGCCCTCCGGCGGCAGCGTGGTGCTGGTCGGCGCCGGCCCGGGCGACGCCGAGCTCCTGACCCTCAAGGCCCTGCGCGCCCTGCGCAGCGCCGATGTGATCCTGTACGACGACCTCGTCGCGCCGGAGATCCTGGATTACGCAAGGCGCGAGGCCCGCACGATGCTGGTCGGCAAGACCGGCCACGGCCCGTCTTGCCGCCAGGACGACATCAACGCCCTGATGGTCTCGCTGGCGGGCAGCGGCAAGCGGGTGGTGCGGTTGAAATCCGGCGACCCCCTGGTCTTCGGCCGGGCCGGCGAGGAGATCGATGCCTGCCACGCGGCCGGCATCCCCGTCACGGTGGTGCCCGGCGTCACGGCGGCGCAGGGCGCGGCGGCCTCGCTCGGCATCTCGCTCACCCACCGCGACGCGGCGCGACGCCTGCAATACGTCACCGGCCACGACCGCCGCGGCGCCCTTCCCGACGACCTGAACTGGAAGGCGCTCGCCGACCCCACCGTGACCACGGTGGTCTACATGCCCAAGCGCACCCTGCGCAGCCTCCTCGCCCAGGCCGTCGCCGAGGGCCTGCCGCCCGCGACCCCGGCGCTTGTGGTGTTCAACGCCACGCGGTCCGACCAGGCGGTGGTGCGGGGCGAGGCCCGCGACATCGCCGACCGGGTCGAGGCGGCCGGGCTCGATGGGCCGGCGATCGTGATGGTGGGGGACGCGCTGAGGCGTGGCGTGCAGGCGGATCAGGTACCCGCCATTCCGCCCGCGATCCTGGTGGCGGCGGAGCGGGCGAGCGTCTGACCGCGTCTTCGCCCGGACGGGCGGCCGGAACTGAAGCCCTCGATGTGATTTCGGGGCCGCATCGCGGAACCCGGGACTCGTAACTGCTGAGGTATCAGGACGAGGCGGAACGCGTCGAACCGGGTTCTGCGCCGTCACCGGTCACGGATCCCGGGTTCTCGATAGTGTCGAGCCCCAGGATGACATGGTGAGTCTCTAGTCTTCATTTAGACACGCCGGCCCATAGCGGTTGGGCCGGGTTTTCTTTGCACAAATCTGCGTCGGCGCCGTTGGACGGCGAGCGGGTCACGGGGCGGTACTACTCAGACATCGCCCCCGCCCCTCTGTAAGGCAGGGGCGGGGACGACGCGCAGGTCGGCGGGGGACGGCCCCCGCGCAACTCAGCGCTGCTGCGGTTGTTGCGGCTGCTGCTGGGCCTGCTGCTGCTGGATCAGCGGGGTGATGCGCCGCACCGTGACCCGGCGGTTCTCCCGCGAGGGTCCTTGCGTGTTCACCTTGAGGTACTGCTCGCCGTAGCCCTGCGTGGTCAGGTTCTCCGGCGGCACCTTGAAGTCGCGGGTCAGCACCTCGGCCACCGACTGGGCACGCCGGTCGGAGAGCGAGAGGTTGTCGACGTCGGCGCCGACCGCGTCGGTGTAGCCCTCGATCAGGAACACCTCCTGCGAGTTGTTCTGGATCGCCTGATTGATCGCCGCCGCGATGGTGGCGAGGCGCTGGGCCTGGTCGGGCGTGACCTCCCACGAGCCGGTGTCGAAGGTGATGGTGTCGATGTCGACGCTGCGCATCCGGGCGCGCAGGGTCGGGCTGTAGCGCACCTGGTCGAGGGTGTAGCGCCGCTCGACCGGCACGACCGGCGGGGCGGTCAGCGCCTCGTAGATCGCGCCCTGGTCGGCCCGCTCTGCCTCGACCACGTAGCGGTCGCGGGGGATGCGGATGTCGGGCGGCGGCAGCACCACCACGTCCTGCTCGATCGACCGCGGCGGGCCCGCGTAGGAATTGTCGATCAGCACCACCTCGCGCCCGTCCGGGCCGCGGCGGTAGCGCCGCAGCAGCCGGCCGTCATCGTCCACCACCGTGAAGACCTGGTAGCCGCCGGGGCGGTCGATGATCGTCACGGTGTCGCGGCCGCGGCGCTCGATGCGGGCGTCGCGGTCGAGCAGACGGAAGCGCTCGGTCTCGTCGTGGCGCAGGAAGTAGCGGTCGTCGTCGCGCACGATCACGCGGCCGGGCTCCCGGACGATCAGGCGGCCGTTCTCGTTGTACTCGCGGCGGGCGCGGCGGACGTCGTCGTAGCTGCGCACGTCGACGTCGCCGCGGCGGAAGCCGCCCGGAACGTAGTCGGGCGCGTCGCGGCGATAGCCGCCGGGCAGGTCGCCCCGGTCGTCGAAGCCGCGCCGGTCGAGATCGCGACGATCGTCGCCGCGCCGGTCGAAGTCGCGGCCGTCGCGCCGGTCGAAGTCGCGCCGGTCCTGGTCGCGCGGGTCGCGGCGGTCGAGATCGCGGCCGTCGGCCGGTGCGCCGGCCCCGCCGGGCACGAAGGGCCGGCCCGGCACTCCGGGCTGCTGGTTCGGGGGAAGCGGCGCGCCGTTCGGGCCGGCGCCGGGCGCGTCCGGCCGGCCGGGTCCACGACCGGGAGCGCCGGGCTGCGGCTCGCCGGCCGCCGGCGGGCCGGCGCGGCCCGGGGCAGGGGGCTGGCCGGGCGCCTGTCGATCGAGACCCTGCCGATCGGGACCTTGACCGGGTGCGGGCGGCTGGCCCGGGCCGCGCTGGGCCGGCGCGTCGGGCCCGCGGCGATCCTCGCGCGGGTCGGGACGCTCGTCTCGACGGTCGGGCCGGCCGTCGGGACCACCACGGCGATCCTCGCGCGCATCGGGACGGTCGTCGCGACGGTCGGGCCGGGCGTCGGGGGTGGGGCGCTCGCGCTGATCGGGACGCGCGGCGGGGCCGCGATCCTGCGGCGGTGCCGGCGGACGGCCGGGCTCCTCGCCGCGGGGACCGCGGGGTTCCGGACGATCGGGTCGATCGGGACGCTCCTGGCGATCCGGGCGTTCCTGACGATCCGGCCGGTCGGGGCGTTCCTGGCGGTCCGGGCGGTCGGGACGCTCCTGGCGATCCGGGCGTTCCTGGCGATCGGGCCGGTCCGGACGGCCCTGTGGCGCGCGCTCCTGGGGCTCGGGCCGCTCCCGCTGCTGCGGCTCGGGCCGCTCGCGGGCCGGCGCCGGGCGCTCGCGCGGCTCCTGCCGCTCGGGACGTTCGCGCTGGGGCTCGGGCCGCTCCTGCCGGGGCTCCGGTCGCTCGCGCGGCTCCGGGCGCTCGGCCGGGCCCCGCTCGGGGCGCGGGCCGCCGCGCTCGCCGCCCGGACCTCCGGGTCCGCCTGGCCCACGCTCGCCGCCTCCCGGTCCGCCGGGCCCGCGCTCACCCGGTCCGCGCTCTCCTGGCCCGCCCTGGGCCAGCCGGATCACATCGTCGCCCCGCGCCGCTTGGCTCGCAAAAGCCTGGTTCGCAAGGATGGGCTGGAGCAGCAGCGCCGGCAGGATCGTGCCGGTCAGCAGCAGCGCGCGGGCAGGGCGCATCAGGGAAAACCTCTCGTCCGTCGTCGGTCCCTTCGAACATCGTGACGGCGAGATGGTTCCCTGCGGTCAGCCGGCCCGGGGCGGTCGCGCCGGGCCGGACGGCCTCACGGGGTGGCGACCGGCGCGGCGCCGGGGGTGGCGACCGTGGCGGCGGCCTGCGGCCCGTCCGCCCGGGCGGTCAGCGGCACCGGGATCAGGTTGGGCGCGATGATCCGCACCGCGCGTTCCTCGGGGACAGCCGGGCGGGCGGCCTCGGCGGCCTCTGCGGTGCCGTCCTCGACCCGCGTCGCGGCGGTGGCGGCCAGCGTCGCGGCGGCGCGATCGGCGCGGCCGACCAGGGTCAGGCGCACCTTCGGCCGCGACATCGCCTCGGCCTGGGCCGGGGTGACGAAGATGTCGCCCTTGTGGCGCACCAGCATGCTCTCGGCCTTGACCAGGGCCTGCGCCCAGGTCTGCGTGCCCTTGCACGAGCAGTTCGGCACGAAGGTCTTCTGGAACTTGAAGGCGTTCGCCAGGGTCGAGTAGGCGCGCTTGGTCTGGACCGCGGCGGCCTGGGTCAGGCCGCCATCGGTCGGCGGCATCGAGTAGGCGGCGGCCTCGGCCCCCGGGCACAGCGCCTGGCACATCTCGTCGGCGCCCTCCCGCCCGTCGGGCAGGTTCGGCATCGGGAAATAGGCCCCGTCGCACATCCGCACGCAGATCACCTGCGAGCCGCCGCGGCCGAACCCGTCGGCGGGCTTCGGCTGCGACGCGGCGGCGCTCTGGAGGCCGGTGCAGGCGTCCTTCACGGCGGCGATTAGCTGCTCGCGGCGGGCGTTCGAGACCTCGCGGGCGCCGGCGCCGTAGCCGGCGTTGAGGGCGCGGATGCGCTGCTCGACCTGGGCGCATTGCGGCGGCCTCATGTCGAAGAACAGGAAGCGCCCGCCCTCGCAGCCGATCGACTGGCGATAGGCGACGAGCTGCTGGATCTCCTCGATCTGGCCGCGGTTCGAGTCGCGCTGCAGGCCGGCGAGCTCGGCGCGGAAGCGCTGGCAGGCGGCCGCGTTGGGCTCGGCCAGGGCAGCCTGGCACAAGGAAAGGATCGCAAGGGCACCGGCGAGGAGCCGGACCGTGAAGCGGAGCAGCGTCATGGCGTTCGGGAACCGGCCGTGATGCGAGGACGATCCGCCCCGGGGAGGGCGGCGGACGAGAACGAGCCGCCCCGCGAGCGGGGTCGCCAAGCGTGGCGGGACGGAACGGCTCCGTTCTAGCCGCCCTCGCCGCCGCGCGACAGCCTCCCTACATACGTTAAGCTTCTTCAAGGAAAGGTTGATGCGATGGTGTGGCGGCGGGGTCTCACGGCTCTCTGCGGGGTGGCGTGTCTCGGGCTGGCGGCCGGCGCCGCGCTCGCCCAGGAGCCGGACCGGATCTTCGACAAGTCGACGGTCTGGCGGCCGCTGACGCCCAACGACAAGCTGGTGGTCTACGGCATCGACGACCCCGACGTGGACGGCGTCGCCTGCCACTACACCCAGCCCGAGAAGGGCGGAATCAAGGGCACGCTCGGCCTCGCCGAGGAGGTCTCCGACATCTCGCTCTCCTGCCGCCAGGTCGGGCCGGTCAAGTTCAAGACCAAGATGAAGCAGGGCGAGGTCGTGTTCAGCGAGCGCCGCTCGTTGATTTTCAAGAGCATGCAGATCGTGCGCGGCTGCGACGCCAAGCGCAACACCCTGATCTACATGGTCTACTCCGACAAGGTGGTTCAGGGCTCGCCCAAGAACTCGACCTCGACGGTGCCGCTGATGCCCTGGGGCACCGAGGCGCCGCCGAAATGCGGCGACTTCCTGGGCTGAGCCGCCACTCGCCTACGAATCCTGCCGACGCCTTCCCGGGCCCGCGCTTGCGCGGGCCCTTTTTCGTTCGATGCGCGGGCCGGGAGCGCCTGTGCCCCGCCGGCCCGCCCCGCAACGATTCAGGCCGGTCCGGGGCGGCATTAACGATCCGGTAACCATGCTGCGCGCTTCATGGTGCCCGGTAACAACTCGTCAACCGCCGTGACCAGCATCAGCCTCACACGCCCCTCCCTCCCGCTGCGCGGCCGCTCGTTCCGGGCGCTCGTGCTCGCGCCGGAGACGCCGCTCGGCGACTGGTTCTCGCACCTGGATGCCCTGGTGCAGCGCTCGCCGACGCTCTTCTCCGAGCGCGCCGTGATTCTGGACGTCTCGGGCCTGGCCAAGGACTCCCCCCGGGGAGATTTGGCCGGACCCGAGGCGGCCGAGCCCGCCGAGGACGACCGCGATGCCGCGGCGGCCACGCCCGACATCGCCGGCCTCGTCGACGAGCTCAAGCAGCGCGGCATCCGCATCATGGGCGTCGAGAAGGCCGAGCCGGCCTGGCTCGACCCGGCGCTGCCGCCGCTCCTGAGCGGTGGCCGCCCGGCCGAGATGGCGGAGCCGGAGGCCAAGGCGCCGCCGGAGCCGCGCAAGCCGAACTCCCTCGTCCTCGAGACCCCGCTGCGCTCCGGCCAGTCGGTCTACCACCCCGAGGGCGACGTGACGGTGATGGGCTCGGTCGCCTCCGGCGCCGAGATCCTGGCCGGCGGCTCGATCCACGTCTACGGCGCGCTGCGCGGCCGCGCCATCGCGGGAGCGGGCGGCAACCCCCGGGCCCGGATCTGCTGCCGCAAGTTCGAGCCCGAGCTGATCGGCATCGACGGCCTGTTCCGCACCGCCGACACCACCGACCCGAAGCTGCGCAAGAAGGCGGTCCAGGTCTGGCTCGAGGGCGAAACCCTCCGCATGGCCGCCCTCGACTGAGCCACCCGACACGACGGCCGGACGGGCCTTCACGGGCGCCACGCGCGCCCGGGCCCGCCTGGAAGAAGAGACACTCGAACAACCCCGTGAGCGCGCGACCCGGATCCCGGGGCGCCGCATCATCCCGATCGCCCGGGGGGAGCATTGTCCATGGCCAAGATCATAGTGGTGACGTCCGGCAAGGGCGGGGTGGGCAAGACCACCACGACGGCGGCGCTCGGTGCCGCCCTCGCCCAGTCCGGGCAGAACGTCTGCGTGGTCGATTTCGACGTCGGCCTGCGCAACCTCGACCTCATCATGGGCGCCGAGCGCCGGGTCGTCTACGACCTCATCAACGTCGTCCAGGGCGACGCCAAGCTGCCCCAGGCCCTCATCCGCGACAAGCGCCTCGACACCCTGTCGCTCCTGCCCGCCTCGCAGACCCGCGACAAGGACGCGCTCACCGACGAGGGTGTCGCCCGCGTCGTCGGCGAACTGCGCGAGAAGTTCGACTGGGTGATCTGCGACAGCCCGGCCGGCATCGAGCGCGGCGCCACGCTCGCCATGCGTCACGCCGACATCGCGGTCGTGGTGACGAACCCCGAGGTCTCCTCGGTGCGCGACTCCGACCGCATCATCGGGCTCCTCGATTCCAAGACCGAGCGCGCGAAGAACGGCGAGCGGCTGGAGAAGCACCTGATCCTGACCCGCTACGACCCCAACCGGGCCGAGCGCGGCGAGATGCTGAAGATCGACGACGTGCTGGAGATCCTGTCGATCCCGCTGCTCGCCGTGATCCCGGAGAGCGAGGAGGTTCTGAAGGCCTCGAACCTCGGCAGCCCGGTGACGCTGAACGCGCCCCAGAGCGCGCCGGCTCGGGCCTATGCCGACGCCGTGCGCCGCCTCAAGGGCGAGACGGTCGAGATGATCGTGCCGAGCGAGAAGCGCTCGCTGCTCGGCAAGCTGTTCACCCGGAGGGCGGCATGAACCTGCTGAACTTCCTGTCGCGGCGCGGCACGGCGCCGGTAGCGCGCGAGCGGCTCCAGATCCTGCTGGCGCACGAGCGCACGGCGTTCGGCCGCTCCGACCTGGTGGCGGTGCTGCGCGAGGAGATCCTGGCGGTGATCGCCAAGCACGTCGCCATCGACCAGGACAAGGTGAAGATCACCATGGAGCGGGGCGACGCCGTCTCGACCCTGGAGATCGACGTCGAGCTGCCGAAGGCCGTTCACCGGGCGGCTTGATTTCTCAGCCGACCCTTGCGCTCCCGGCCGGCCCGCGCGATCTCAGTCGCCGACGGGCCGGACGGAGCGAGCTGTTGGCGGACGCCTTTCCACTGCACGACAAGCTGGCCCTGGTCACCGGGGCCGGCGGCGGCATCGGCGCGGCCCTCGCCCTGGGTCTTGCCCGGCAGGGCGCCCGCCTCGTCCTCGTCGACCGCGATCCCGACGGCCTTGCCCGCAGCGAGGCCGCCGTGCGGGCGCTCGGGCGCGACGTCAGCACCCACGCTTTCGATCTGACGGAGTTCGACCGCATCGCCGCCCTGCCCGACGCGGTCGCCGCGCGGCACGGGCCGCTCGACCTCCTCGTCAACAATGCCGGCGTGGCGCTCGCCGGCCGCTTCGCCGACGTCGAGCTCGCCGATTTCGACTGGCTGATGGACGTCAATTTCCGCGCCGTGGTGCGGATGACCCGCGCGTTCTTGGCCCAGCTGGAGAGCCGGCCGGCGGCGCAGATCGTCAACCTGTCGAGCCTCTACGGCATCGTCGCCCCCCCGGGCCAGGCGGCCTATGCGGCGAGCAAGTTCGCGGTGCGCGGCTTCTCCGAGGCCCTGCGGCACGAATATGCCGGCACCAATCTCGGGGTGAGCGTGGTGCATCCGGGCGGAGTCGCGACGGCGATCGCCCGCAACGCCCGCGCCGGCCCGCGCCTCGATCCCGCCGAGGTCGCGAGCGGCAAGGCCGCGGCGGAACGTTACCTGCGTCTGCCGCCCGAGGCGGCGGCCGCGCGCATCCTGCGCGGCATCGTCCGGCGGGAGCCCCGCATCATCGTCGGCCGCGACGCCGCCCAGGTGGCGCTGATCCAGCGCCTGATGCCGGTGCGGTACTGGTCGCTGATCGCCCGCGCCATGGAGTAACGGATGTCGAGCCTGCGCGCCCACGTCTTCGACTGGATCATCCGCTGGCAGGTCCGGCCCAAGGTCGCCCGCGCCGGCGGCGACGTCGCGGCGATCCGCCGGATCATGAACCAGGGCAGCTTCCCCGAGCCGCCCGGCATCGCCTTTCGCGAGGGCAGCGTCGGCGGGATCGCCGGCGAGTGGGTCGAGCGTCCCGGCCTCGCCCCGGACGCCCCGCGCCTGTTCTACCTGCACGGCGGCGGCTTCATCGCCTGCTCGCCCCGCACCCACCGGTCGATCACCGGCGCCTTCGCGGTGCGGGGATTCCGGGTGTTCTGCCCCGATTACCGCCTCGCCCCCGAGCATCCCTATCCGGCGGCCCTCGACGACGCGGCCGCCTGCTGGTCGACCTTCGCGGCCGCGGGGCCGGCGGGCATCGCGGGCGATTCCGCCGGCGGCAACCTCGCGCTGGCCTTGATGCTGCGGGCGCGCCGGGACGGGCTGCCGCTCCCCGACGCCGCCGTGCTGTTCTCCCCCTCGACCGACATGCTGGGGGAGGGCGAATCGATGCGCACGAACGCCCGCCGCGACGCGATGTTCGACCCGACGAAGCTGCACCACCTCGTCGACCTCTATCTCGGCGGGCACGACCCCGCCGACCCGCTGGTCTCGCCGCTGCGCGGCGACCCCGACGGCCTGCCGCCGCTCCTGTTCCACGTCGGCGCCCGCGAGGTCCTGCGCGACGATTCGGTGCGCTTTGCCGAGAAGGCGCGGGCCGCGGGCATCCCCGCCACCGTGACGGTCTGGCCGGTGGTGCCGCATGCCTGGCAGCTGGCGCAGTCGTTCCTGCCTGAGGCGCGCCGCTCCGTGTCCGAGGCCGCCGCCTTCCTGAAGAGCCACGCCGCCGCGCCGGAGGCGGTCCGGTGAGTGACGAGGCCGCCCCGCCGGCGGCGCCCTGGCCGGACAAGCCCCTCGCGGTGCTGGTGCTCGGGGCCGGTTTCTCCGGCCTCGCCATGGCGATCCGCTGCCGGCAATCCGGCATCGACGACCTCTTCGTCGTCGAGAAGGCGGACGCGGTCGGCGGCACCTGGCACGAGAACACCTATCCGGGCGCCGCCTGCGACATCCCGGCCCATCTCTACGCCCTGTCCTTCGCCCCGAAATCCGACTGGACCCGCACCTATGCCGGCCAGCCGGAGATCGCCGCCTACCTGCGCGAGCTGGTCGGGCGGTTCGGCCTCGCCGGGAAGATCGCTCTCTCGACCGCCGTCACCGGGGCGGTCTGGGACGGGGCGCGCTCCCTGTGGCGGGTCGAGACCGATCGCGGCCCGCTGGAGGCCCGGGTGCTGGTCTCCGGCATGGGGGCGCTGCACCACCCGGCGGTTCCGGCAATTCCCGGCCTGCACACGTTCCTGGGCGCCCTCTTCCACACCTCGGCCTGGGACCATGGCGTGTCGCTGAAGGGCAAGCGCGTCGGGGTGATCGGCACGGGGGCGAGCGCGATCCAGGTCGTGCCGGCCATCGCCCCGGAGGTCGAGCGCCTGGTGCTGTTCCAGCGCACGCCGCCCTGGGTCATGCCGCGCAACGACCGGCCGATCGGCCCGCGGATGCGGGCGCTGTTCCGCCGCCTGCCCGTCGCGCGCCGGGCCTTGCGCACGATCCAGTTCCGGGTGCGCGAGGCGCGCGCCGTGCTCGGCTTCACCCGGGTCTCGGGGCTCACGCGGCTGGCCGAGGCCGCGAGCCGGCACCACCTGCGCCAGCAGGTCGCCGACCCCGCCCTGCGCGCCAAGCTGACCCCGCCCTACCGCCTCGGCTGCAAGCGGGTGCTGATCTCCGACGCGTACTACCCGGCCCTGACGCGGCCGAACGTGACCCTCGAGACCGAGGCGATCCGCGACGTCACCCCGGACGGCGTGACGATGCGGGACGGCCGCCACCACCCCCTCGACGTGCTGGTGCTCGCCACCGGCTTCGACACCACCGCCTCTCTCGCGCGGGTGCCGGTGGTCGGCCGCGACGGGCTGATCCTCGCCCGCGCCTGGGGCGAGCGGGTGGCGGCGCATCGCGGCGTGGCGGTGGCGGGCTTCCCCAACTTCTTCATGCTGCTCGGGCCCAATACGGGCTTGGGCCACAACTCGGTCGTGCTGATGATCGAGGCACAGGTCGAGTACGTGCTCGCCTGCCTCGCCGAGATGAAGGCGCGCAACCTCGCGGCGATCGAACCGTCGCCGGAAGCGCAGGCGCGCTACCTCGCCGAGCTGGAGGAGCGGCTCTCGGGCAGCATCTGGCAGCAGGGCGGCTGCGCCAGCTGGTACCAGGACGCGGCGGGGCGCAACATCGCGCTGTGGCCCGGCACGGTGGTGGCCTACCAGCGCGCGATGCGGGCGCCGGACTGGGGCGAGTTCGTCCTCACACCTGCGTAGACGCCGCTCCCGGCTGCAAGAGTCGTTGGACGCATCGCTGCGCTGCGGCGATAGCGCTTTGCGCCCGTCACAGACGCGTGCTATCGGCCGGTGCCAACTCAATAACGGGCGTTTGCCAGACAAACCGCCCGGCGAGACCCGATTTGGCGGCGTCCACAAGGCGTCGCACGCACGAGGAGTTGGTTCATGGCCCGCATCAGCACCGATACGATCATCGAGGGCCTGACCTTCGACGACGTCCTGCTCCGCCCCGCCGCATCCTCGGTGATGCCGGCGGAGGTGAATCTCGGCACCCGGCTCACCCGCTCGATCCGGCTCAACATGCCGATCATCGCCTCGGCGATGGACACCGTGACCGAGGCCCGGATGGCCATCGCGATGGCGCAGAACGGCGGCCTCGGGGTGATCCACCGCAACCTCGAGCCGCCGGAGCAGGCCGAGCAGGTCCGCCTCGTCAAGAAGTACGAGTCCGGCATGGTGCTCAACCCGATCACCATCCACCCGGACGAGACCCTGGCCGACGCCTACGGGGTGATGCGCCAGCACGGCATCTCGGGCATCCCGGTGGTCGAGCGCGGCCCCAACGGCTCGCGCGGCAAGCTCGTGGGCATCCTCACGAACCGCGACACGCGGTTTGCCACCAACCAGAGCCAGCCGGTCTCCGAGCTGATGACCCGCGACCGGCTGATCACCGTGCGCGAGGGCGTGACCCAGGACGAGGCCAAGCGCCTGCTGCACCAGTTCCGCATCGAGAAGCTGCTCGTCGTCGACGACCACTACCGCTGCATCGGCCTCATCACCGTCAAGGACATCGAGAAGCAGGTCGCCTACCCGCACGCGATCAAGGACGAGCAGGGCCGCCTGCGGGTGGCGGCGGCCACCACCACCGGTGACGGCGGGTTCGAGCGGGCCGAGCGCCTGATCGACGCCGGCTGCGACGTGATCGTGGTCGACACCGCCCACGGCCATTCCTCGAAGGTCCTGGAGAGCGTGCGCCGGGTGAAGACCCTGTCGAACGCCGTGCAGGTCATCGCCGGCAACGTCGCGACCCGCGAGGGCGCCCAGGCGCTGATCGACGCCGGCGCCGACGCGATCAAGGTCGGCATCGGCCCGGGCTCGATCTGCACCACCCGCATCGTCGCCGGCGTCGGCGTGCCCCAGCTCACCGCCATCATGGAGGCGGTCGAGGCCGGCAACGAGGCCGACGTGCCGGTGATCGCCGACGGCGGCATCAAGTATTCGGGCGACCTCGCCAAGGCGATCGCCGCCGGCGCCTCGGTGGCGATGCTCGGCTCGCTGCTCGCCGGCACCGACGAGGCGCCGGGCGAGGTGTTCCTGTACCAGGGCCGCTCGTACAAGAGCTACCGCGGCATGGGCTCGGTCGGCGCCATGGCGCGCGGCTCGGCGGACCGCTACTTCCAGGCCGAGGTCAGCGACACCCACAAGCTCGTGCCGGAGGGCATCGAGGGCCAGGTTCCCTACAAGGGCCCGGTCGCGGCGGTGCTGCACCAGCTCGCCGGGGGCCTGCGCGCCGCCATGGGCTATGTCGGCGCCCCGTCGATCCCGGAGATGCAGGAGAAGGCGCAGTTCATCCGCATCACCAATGCGGGCCTGCGAGAGAGCCACGTCCACGACGTGACCATCACGCGGGAGAGCCCGAACTACCCGGGCCGGGTGTAACCGGTCGGGCGGCCGCGCGCGGCCGCCCGAGACGCCGTCACGGCTTCTCCTCCGCCGGGCCGTGCTTCTGCGGACGGTGCCCGTCCTGGCCCGGATTGTTGTGCTTGTTGTGGTCGCGGCTCTCCTGGTGGGTGGAGGGCGGCCGGGTCGGATCGGCGCTGGTGCGGATGCGGGCGCCGCCACCGGCCGGGACGTTGGGGCCGTCCTTGCCCTCGATCAGGCGGATGTTCTGCGCGTGGGTCTTGTCGCCGTGGGGCTTCTCGCCGGCCATGGGCTCCTCCTGTCGCGAATGAGCCCGGCCAACTCCCGCCGACTGGCCCCGTTCCTCACCAGGCCGGCGCAGCGGTGCCGAGGGGGCCGGCGGGCCGGTCCCAGGCCATCGGCACACCGTCGAGGACGAGCGGCGGGTGCAGGCGGAGAGCCGGCCCCCATCCGGTCGGCTCCGGCACTTCCGCGAAATCGGCCGGCTCGGGCGCGGCGGGCGCCGCCTCGGGGCGGGGCGCCGGTGCGGCGGCGAGCAGCGCGGCGGTGCGGGCGAGCGAGAGGCGCGCCGTGGCGCCGCGCTCGGTCGCGAGGCGCCGCGCCAGCCCGTGCAGGCAGGCCGCCGCCATCAGGTAGCCGGTGGCGTGGTCGAGGGCCTGGACCGGCAGCGGCACCGGCTTGTCGGCACCCGCTCGTCGCATCCCGGCCTCGGCGAGGCCGCAGCTCATCTGGACCAGGCTGTCGAAGCCGCGCCGCTCCCGCCACGGCCCGGTCCAGCCGTAGGCGTCGAGGCTGACGTCGATCAGGCCCGGCCGCAGGCGGGCGCGGGCCGCGGCGTCGAGCCCGAGGCGGGCCAGCGCGTCCGGCCGGTAGCCGTGGACCAGCACGTCCGCCGTCGCGAGCAGGTCGTCGAAGCGCGCCCGCCCGGCCGGATCCTTCAGGTCGAGGCGAGCGCAGGCCTTGCCGAGGGTCGTCTCCGGCACCACGCCGGGCTCCTCCCAGCCCGGCGGATCGAGGCGCAGCACCGTGGCGCCGAACCCGGCGAGGAAGCGGGTCGCCACCGGGCCGGCGAGCACCCGCGTCAGGTCGAGGACGC
Organism: Methylobacterium sp. Gmos1; assembly: GCF_053764715.1. Taxonomy (NCBI): domain Bacteria; kingdom Pseudomonadati; phylum Pseudomonadota; class Alphaproteobacteria; order Hyphomicrobiales; family Methylobacteriaceae; genus Methylobacterium; species Methylobacterium sp. Gmos1. The sequence continues at coordinate 261,158 of NZ_JBSNCC010000007.1, forward strand.
GCAAGGAGGCCAGCGGCCGCTCGGGCCGTGCCTCGGTCAGGCCGGCCGTGCCGGCCCCGCCCGCCTCCCAGGCGACCAGGGGCTCGCGCGCCACCGCCGCTCCCTGCGGATGCGCGGCCCAGGCCGCGGCCGGGCGCATCGCGGCGGCGCAGCCGCCGGCCGCGACCACCGCCGCCTCGAGGTCGTCCGCCCGCCAGGCCGCCACAGCCCGGCCCACCACCTCCCGCTCCGGCGCGGTGCCGAGCACCGCCAGGGCGGCGTCGCGGTGATGCGGGGCGTTGGTGTGAAGGCGGATCCAGCCGTCCGCCGTCCGGTAGTCGCCCGCCACCGGATCCCAGAGCGGCGGTAGCTCCCAGCCCTGCGGGTGGAGCGAGCGGGAGAACCAGAACGCGGCGAGGCGACGGTCGACCGTCACACCCGGCTGCCGGCCGAAGCGGGCCTCGACCAGCTCGGCCAGCGCCAGCCCCGCCGCCGCGACCGAGGCCGCCGCGAGATCGCTGACCGGGTAGACCGACGGGAGGGCGCCCGCCCCGGTCACCGTCACCGGCGGCGCGGCCCCGGCGCCGAGGCCGCGCCGGATCGCCTCCAGGATCGCCGCGAAGGCCGGATTGCGCCTCTCGTCCGTCATCGCCCGCTCCTGATGCGTGTGCGGTGACAGGAGGGCGCCGAGGAGGTCAGATCGTCAATCTTGATTACTCGAATCAATCTGACCGCCGCGAGCCTGCCCGTGACCGCCTATCTGACCGCCGCCGAGGCGGCCGCCCGCCTCGGCGTGAGCCGCCAGACCCTCTACGCCTATGTCAGCCGCGGCCTGATCGAGGCGCATCCGACCGCCGACCCGCGGGTGCGGGCCTATGCGGCCGACGCCGTCGACCGCCTCGCCGCCGCCCGACATCGCGGCCGGCGGCCGCGGGAGGTCGCCCGCGCCACCCTCGACTGGGGCCTGCCGGTGATGGAGACCGCCGTTACGCTGATCCGCGACGGCCGCCTGTTCTATCGCGGCGCCGATGCCGTGGCGCTCTCGGAGACCGCGACCCTGGAGGAGGCGGCGGCGCTCCTCTGGGCCTTGCCGCAGGCCGCCGCCTTCGGACCCGAGGCTCCCGGGGCGGAGCCGCGCGGCGGCGACCTCCTCGGCGCCTTCGCGGCGGCGACGGAGGACGCGCCGACGGCGGCCTGGCAGCAGGATCCGGCCCGGCTCGCCGCGGGGAGCGGCGCGCTCGTCCGCCTGCTCGGGGCCTGCGTGACCTGGGGCGTCCCAGACGCCGCGCCGCTCCACCGCCAATGTGGACGGGCCTGGGGCCTCGACCCGGCCGGGGCGGAGGCCGTGCGACGGGCTTTGGTCCTGTGCGCCGACCACGAACTGAACGCCTCGGGCTTCACCGCGCGCTGCATCGCCTCGGCGGGCGCGAGCCTGCGCGCGGCGGTGATCGGCGGCCTCGCGGCCCTGAGCGGCAGCCGCCACGGCGGCACGACCGACCGGGTCGAAGCCCTGTGGGACGCCCTCGACGGGGCCGACCCGGCCGCGTCCCTGCGGCGCCAGCTCGCCGGCCGCGAGGCCCTGCCGGGCTTCGGCCACCCGCTCTACCCCGCCGGCGACCCGCGGGCCGCCGCCCTGCTGGCGCCGCTCCTGGCAGACGATGCTCGCCTGCGGGCGGTCGCGGCGGCGGGCGAGGCGCTCACGGGAGCGCGGCCCTCCCTCGATTTCGCCCTCGTCGCCTTGCGCCGGCAGCTCGGGCTGCCGCGGGGGAGCGCCTTCGGGCTGTTCGCGCTGGGCCGCTCGGCCGGCTGGATCGCGCAGGCCCTCGAACAGCGCCAGGCCGGCGGGCTGATCCGCCCGCGGGCGGTCTATGTCGGACCGGCACCCTGACGGGCCACGGTCAAGCGCCACCATCGACCATCGACCATCGCGCCTGTGCTCGAAGCTCGGGCGTGCTTGACTTCCAGGCCTGCGAAAAAACACTTTGGGGGCGGGACCGAGGATGCGGGGGCGGGCGATGGTGCGCGGCGGAACCGGACGCTCCGCGTCGCGAGCGGGCGCGGCCCTGGCGGCCTGCCTGATGCTGGCGGCGCCGGCCCGGGCCGAGATCCAGGTCCTGGCGGCGCGGATCACCGCGGGCGAGCTGTGGGTGCTCGGCACCGCCGACGAGGCCGACACCGAGGTCAGCCTCGACGGCCGCTTCACGGCACGAGCCGATTCCCGCGGCAAGTTCGAGTTCCGCCTCGTCTACCACCCGGCGACCTGCATCGTGACCCTGCGCGCCGGCCGCCAGGAGCGCGGCGCGGTGGTGGGCGAATGCGGCCAGCAAGGGCCCGCGGGCCCCGAGGGGCCGAAGGGCGCGGTGGGCCCGGCGGGGCATGCCGAGGTCACGACCGTGGCGGGACCGCCCGGTCCTCCCGGCCCGGGAGGCGCGGCAGGTCCGAGGGGGGATGCCGGCCCCAGGGGGGAAGCAGGGCCCAGGGGGGAAGCAGGGCCCAGAGGAGATACGGGGCCGAGGGGCGAGACGGGACTCAAGGGCGATCCCGGTCCCAAGGGCGATCCTGGTCCAAAGGGCGATCCCGGTCCCGAGGGAGAGATAGGTCCGAGAGGCGCGCCCGGGCCCGTCGGCCCTCGCGGGGAGGCCGGCGCGCGGGGCGAGGCCGGTCCCGCGGGTCCACCCGGAGCGCGGGGCGAGCCGGGTCCGAGGGGCGAGGCCGGCAAGCCGGGCCCGCGCGGGCCCGCGGGCCCGGCCGGTCCTCCCGGACCCCGGGGCCCGGCAGGCCCGGCCGCCC
>NZ_JBSNCC010000008.1:0-248291 GCF_053764715.1 Methylobacterium sp. Gmos1
GTCAGAGCGGGGTGTCTCAAACCCGATCCCATCTCGAACTCGGCCGTTAACCGCCCCAGCGCCTATGGTACTGTGTCTCAAGACACGGGAGAGTCGGTCACCGCCAGACCTGCCAAGCACGTCACACGTTCCCTCCTCGCGACAACACCCTGGCGCGGGGTGGAGCAGCCCGGTAGCTCGTCAGGCTCATAACCTGAAGGTCACAGGTTCAAATCCTGTCCCCGCAACCAACGATCAAAAACCCCGTGAGGCGCGAGCCTCGCGGGGTTTTTGCGTTGTACCAAATCTCGTGGTGACGGTCGATGTGCGAAGTTGCGGTGAACCGCGACGAGGTGGTGTGCGCCTGACCGGCATGAAGGCCGCACACCGCCCCGGCATCCGATCCTCGACCACCTGACGGCGGCAGCGAACACCGATCGCGGTCGCCCCAGCGCTGGAGCAAACCCGGGATCTGCAGGCATGGGGCGAAGTCGGCTCGCGGGTTCGTTGGCGGACGGGAACGCCTTCGTTCTGCGTGACCTCCGACGCATGGGTTGGCGTGACGGACGTATGGACTGGCGCCCCTAGCGCGAGGAGATCCGACCCGCGCGGCCTATCGGCGAATTTCCGCCGACGCGGCGGATCGATCGGCTGTTTCCCGCCGGAGCGGGTGCCGCCGATCCGCTCCAAGCATCGGATGATAAAGGCTTTTTTTATTTTTCGTTCCTGGCCTCGCGCTTGCCATGGCCTTCCCGCGGCCCGTCGACGCCGTCTGCAGGAAGCCGAAGGCTCCCGGACGGTCGGACCGGGCGATCGCACCCGCATTCCGCGGGGCGATTCGGAGCTTGAGGGAGAACGTCCATGAACACGGCTGCACCCGCGGTCGGGGGGCTTCCGGCCACGGTCGAGACGACCGATCGCCAGAAGATCAAGGCCATCGTCGCCGCCTCGTCCGGCAACCTCGTCGAGTGGTACGACTTCTACGCCTACGCCTTCACGTCGATCTACTTCGCCTCCGCCTTCTTCCCGAGCAGCAGCCCCACAGGCCAGCTGCTGGCCACCGCCGGCATCTTCGCCGTCGGCTTCTTCATGCGACCCCTCGGCGGATGGATCTTCGGCCGCATCGCCGACCGGCGCGGCCGCAAGTCCTCCATGGTCTTCTCCGTCCTCCTGATGTGTGCCGGCTCCCTGATGATCGGCCTCCTGCCGACCTACGAGACCATCGGCGTGCTCGCCCCCGTGCTCCTCCTCGTCGCCCGCCTCGCGCAAGGCCTCTCGGTCGGCGGCGAGTACGGCACCGCGGCCACCTACATGAGCGAGATCGCCGGCAAGGGCCGCCGCGGCTTCCTCTCATCGTTCCAGTACGTCACCCTCATCGGCGGCCAGCTGCTCGCCGTGCTCATCGTGTTCGCCCTCCAGCACATGCTCACCGGCGAGGAGATGCGCGCCTGGGGCTGGCGTATCCCCTTCCTCATCGGCGCCGCCGCCGCCATCGTCGCCATGATGCTGCGCGGCTCGCTCAAGGAGTCGGCCTCGCACGCCGCCATGACGAGCAAGGAGGCCGGCTCGCTGCGCGCCCTGATGCAGCACAAGCGGGCGCTCCTGATCACGCTCGCCTTCACCATGGGCGGCTCGCTCTACTTCTACACCATGACCACCTACATGCAGAAGTTCCTGGTCAACACCGTCAAGCTCGACCTCAAGACGGTCTCGACCGTGATGACCCTGGCGCTCGTGGTGTTCATGCTGCTCCAGCCGGTCTTCGGCGCGCTGTCGGACAGGATCGGGCGGCGCAACAACATGATCGCCTTCAGCGGGCTGGCGATGCTCGGCGCGGTGCCGCTGCTCTCCTCGCTGTCGCTGGTGACGAGCCCCTGGACCGCCTTCGCGCTGATCCTCACGGGCCTGGTGATCGGCTCGTTCTACACCTCGATCAGCGGCGTGGTGAAGGCCGAGCTGTTCCCCGCCGAGGTCCGCGCGCTCGGCGTCGGCCTGCCCTACGCCATCGCCAACGCCCTGTTCGGCGGCACGGCGGAATACGTCGCGCTCTCGTTCAAGACCTACGGCAACGAGAGCCTGTTCTTCTGGTACGTGGCCGCCATGGCCGCGGTCGCCTTCGCGGCCTCGCTGTGGATGCCCGACACCCGCAGGAACGGGTACCTCGACGGCAACGGCCGCATGAGCGGCTGACCACAGGCGAGCGTCCCCGGCCGGCGGCTTGCGGAGATCGTCGGCCCGGGGCAAGGCGTCCGGCATGAGCCGAGCCCGCCCATGAGCCTAGCCCGCCCATGAGCCTAGCCCCTTGCGCCGACCTCCCCGCGCTGCGGCGCCTGTGGGCATGGCTCGGCGGGGCCGGCGCCTGGCGGTGGGCGCTGGCAGCGGCGACGCTGGCGCTCATGCTCGCCGCCTTCCTGCTGACCCTGGAGGCTGGCCACGACCAGGCGCGGCGCGCGGCGCGCCAGCGCCTGGTGATTGCCGAGGCGGTGCTGCGCGCCGCGATCGACCGGTACCAGTACCTGCCGGCGGTGCTCGCCCTCGACACGCAGGTGCGGGATCTCCTCGCCGCACCCGCCGCACCCGGCGCCGTCAACGCCAAGTTCGAGGCGATCGCGCAGGCCTCCGGCGTCGCGGCGATCTACCTGATGGACGAGCAGGGCCTGACGCGCAGCGCCAGCAACTGGAACCAGCCGCTCAGCTTCGTCGGCTCGTCCTACGCCTACCGGCCCTACTTCCACGACGCCCTCGCGACCGGTGCCGCGCGCTACTTCGGGGTCGGCACCACCACCCAGCAGCCGGGCCTGTTCATCAGCAAGGCCGTGGTCACGCCGAGCGGGGCGGCCGCCGGCCTCGTCGTGGTCAAGGTCGACCTGGAGCCTCTGGAAGGTGAGTGGCGCCGAGCCGGCGAGCAGATCCTGGTGTCGGACGCCGCCGGCGTGGTCTTCCTGGCGAGCGAGCCCGGCTGGAAGTACCGCCCGTTCCGGCCCCTGGCGACGGCCGACCGGCAGCGGATCCAGGCCGCGCAGCAATACGGCGACAGCGACCTGCGCCCCCTCCTGGAGGACGGCCGGATCGAGCCCGGCCGACCGATCCGCCTCCCGGCTCCACGAGCCCGCGCGCGGGCTCGTGGAGCCGATCGCGATGCCGGATCTGGGCTGGACGCTGTGGTACGTCGCGCCGACCGGACCGGCCTTTCGCCAGGCGCTCCTGGTGGCGTCCGCCGCCGGGATCACCGGCCTGGCCCTCGCCCTTGCCCTCGTCGCGGCAGGGCAGCGGCGGGCGCGGCTCATGAGCGAGCAGGCGATGCGGCTCGCCCTGGAGCGGCGGGTGGCGGAACGGACCCACGATCTGAGCGGCGCCAATGCGCGCCTGCGCGCCGAGATCGCCGAGCGCGAGCGCGCCACCGCCGCCCTGCGGGCGACCCAGGACGAGCTGATCCATGCCGGCCGGCTCGCCGCGCTCGGCCAGATCTCGACGGCGATCAACCACGAGATCAACCAGCCGCTCGCGGCGCTGCGGACCTTCCTCGCCCGCACCGCGGTCTTCCTGGAGCGCGGCGACGAGGCGACGGTGCGCCGCAACCTCCAGCGCATGACCGAGGTGACGCAGCGCATCGCCAAGATCATCCGCCACCTCAAGGACTTCGCCCGCAAGACCGGGCCCGGTCGCGGCGAGCCGGTGCGCCTCGCCGCGACCGCCGAGGCAGCCCTCGACCTCCTGCGGGTCCTGCTGCGGGCGGAGAACGTCGCGGTGGCTTGCGCGATCCCGCCTGACGCGATGGTGCGGGCCGAGCCGGTGCGCCTCGAGCAGGTGCTCCTCAACCTGCTGGTCAATGCCCTCGACGCGATGCGCGACGCCCCCGAGCGGCGGCTCGCATTGACGGCGGTACCGGAACCGGCATCCTGCTGGCGGCTCACCGTCGCCGACAGCGGGAGCGGGATTTCTCCGGAGCACATGCCGCAGATCTTCGATCCCTTCTTCACCACCAAGGGCGCCGGCGAGGGCCTGGGGCTCGGCCTGTCCCTGTCGTCGCTGATCGTGCGCGACCTCGGGGGCAGCCTGTCGGCCGAGAACGGTACCCGCGGCGCCGTGCTGATCCTCGTCCTGCCGGCCGCGGAAGCGTGAGGTGCACTGACATGGCGGCACGGGTGGACCGCATTCTGTTCGTCGACGACGACGAGACGGTGCGCGAGGCGCTGCACCAGTGGCTGACGCTTGCGGACTACGCCGTCTCGACCTTCGAGGCGCCGGAGGAGGCGCTGGCCGAGATCGACGCGCGCTTTCCCGGCATCCTCGTCACCGACATGCGCATGCCGCGGATCGACGGCCTTCAGGTGCTGGAGCGGGCGCTGAGACGCGATCCCGACCTCCCGGTCCTGCTCGTCACCGGCCACGGCGACGTGCCGATGGCGGTCGAGGCGATGCGGCGGGGCGCCTACGACTTCATCGAGAAGCCCTTCGTCCCCGAGCGCCTGGTCGAGGCGATCGGGCGCGCCTGCGAGAAGCGCCAGCTCACACTGCGGCTGCGCCGGCTCGACGCGGGCCCGGACGCGCACGCCATCGAGAGCCGGCTGATCGGCACCTCGCGGGCGATGGAGACCCTGCGGCGCGAGGTGCTCGACCTCGCCACGACCCCGGTCAACGTGGTGATCAACGGCGAGACTGGCTCCGGCAAGGAGCTGGTGGCGCAGTGCCTGCACGCCTTCTCGGGCCGGCGCGACGGCCGCTTCGTCGCCGTCAATTGCGGCGCGATCCCCGACACGATGGTGGAGAGCGAGCTGTTCGGCTACGAGGCCGGCGCCTTCACGGGCGCGCTCAAGCGCCGGATCGGCAAGCTCGAATACGCCCATCGCGGCACGCTGTTCCTCGACGAGATCGAGGCGATGCCGCTCTTGGGCCAAGTGAAGCTCCTGCGCGTGCTCCAGGAGCACCGGGTCGAGCGGCTCGGCGCGAACGAGGCGGTGGCCGCCGACCTGCGCACGCTCTGCGCCAGCAAGGTCGACCTGCGCGGGCAGGCCGAGGCCGGGCTGTTCCGGGCCGACCTCTACTACCGCCTCGGCGTCGCGGAGCTGCACATCCCTCCCCTGCGCGAGCGGCGGGAGGACATCCCGCTGCTGTTCGAGCATTTCGCCGCCCAGGCCGCCGAGGCGCATGGCCGCGCGATGCGGCCGTTGAGTGCCCGGCACGTCCAGGATCTCGTCACGCAGCCCTGGCCCGGCAACGTGCGCGAGTTGCGCAACGCGGCCGAGCGCTACGCCTTCGGCCTCGACCGGCTCGGCGCCGCCCCGGACCCCGTCGAGGCCGGGCCGCAGCCGCTGGCCCTGCGCGTCGAGGCCTATGAGCGGGGCCTGATCGAGCAGGCGTTGCAGCAGGCGCAGGGCAACATCGCCGAGACGATGCGCCTCCTCGACCTGCCGCGCCGCACCCTCAACGAGAAGATGCAGCGCTACGGGCTCAGCCGCGGGGATTTCGTCGGGTAGGGAATTTTCGCAAGGGGCGGCAAGATCGACCTGTTGGGTCGGCGAGGGATGGCGTGCTTTGGTCCGCAGCGGCATCCCCCGCCGTGATCCACGATCTGACGATCACTCGCGAGCCACTCCCCCTTTCCCGGACGACTGGAGCGAAGTGGAGGGAGATCCGGGAAAGGGGGTGGCTTGCGGAGGAGTGTTCGTTCGCCACCCCGTGGATCCACCGCCGTCGCTGCCCCCTCACACGCTCAGGTGCCGCAGGATCCGCCCCCGCGCCTCGCCGTCGACGTTGGCCGCGTCGTCGATCTCGCCGAGCTTGAGCGCGGCCCAGCGGTTCGCGACCCGGAGCGCGAAGTCGAGGTTCTGCTCGACGATCAGGAGGGTGGTGCCGTAGGCGATCCGCTCGGCCGCGAGGGCGGCGGCGATGCGGTCGATGACCGAGGGCTGGAGGCCTTCGGAGATCTCGTCGATGAGGAGCAGGCGCGGGCGCAGCATCAGGGCGCGGGCGAGGATCAGCATCTTCTGCTCGCCGCCCGACAGCGTGCCGGCCCGCTGCGCCAGCCGCTCCCTCAGGAACGGGAAATGGCCGAAGACCCGCTCCAGCGCCTCCGGCAGGAGCCGGTCCGAGGCCAGCGCCAAGCGCAGGTTGTCGCGGATCGAGAGATCCTGGAACAGGGGCTGCTCCTGGGGCGCATAGCCGACGCCGAGGGCGACGAGCTTTGCCGGACTGAGCCCGGCGGTCGCATGCCCGTCGATCGCGACCGAGCCCGACCGGAGCGATACCATCCCGAGGATCGTCTTGAGGAGCGTCGTCTTGCCCATGCCGTTCTTGCCCAGCAGCGCGACGCTCTCGCCCGGCCGGATCGCGAGCGATACGCTCTTCACGATCGAGACGGCGCCGTAGCCGCTCGATACGCCGTCGAGGACGAGGCTCGCGCCCCTCAACGCTGACGCCGCCCCGGCCGTCGCCGCGTCGCTCATGACGTCACTCATGACCGCCTCCCGCGTAGATGGTCCGTACCAGCGCCGAGCCGACGACCTCCTCGACCGTGCCGTCGAGGACCAGCCGGCCCTGGTGCAGCACGACGATGCGCGAGGAGATCTCGCGCACGAAGTCGAGGTCGTGCTCGACCAGCACCACGGCGATCCCGAGATCGTGAGCGAGACCCTTGAGCACCGTGCCGATCGTGGTGCGCTCGGCCTTGGTCAGGCCGGCGGTGGGCTCGTCGAGGAGGACGAGGCGCGGCTCCAGGGCCACCACCATGGCGAGTTCGAGCGCCTGCTTCTGGCCGTGCGAGAGCAGGCGGGCGGGCTCGGCGAGGTGCGCGTCGAGCCCGGTCATGCGCAGGATGTCGAGCACCGCCTGCGGCAGGGCCAGGGTCCCGGCTCGGGCGAGCGGGCTCAATGGCGATCGCGAGGCGCGGGCGAGCCGCAGGCAATCGGCGACGATCAAGCTCTCGAACACGCTCGCGACCTGGAACTTGCGACCGACGCCGAGGGCGACGATGCGGTTCGGGGTCAGGCCGGTGGTCGGGACGCCGTCGACCGCGATGGCACCGCGGAACGGCTCGGTGCCGTCGCTGAGGCAGCGCATCAGCGTCGTCTTGCCGGCGCCGTTCGGTCCGACGAGGCTGACGAGCTCGCCCGCCCGGATGGTGAGATCGATGCTCTCCAGCACCGTCAGGCTGCCGTAGGACTTGGCGAGGCCCTGGATGGCGAGGAGCGGCGTCTCGCTGCGCGCCGCCGCGCGCGAGGGCTCGGCCTGAAGCCGCGGCGCGAAGGCCCGGCGCCGCCCGGCCGGCAGCGCGCCGAAGGCGCGGCGGGCGAGCTCGGCGAGGCCGCCCGGCAGAAGGATGATGATCGCGACGAAGGCGGTGCCGAGGAGGAGCTGCCAGAGGAAGGGCAGGTCGCCCGAGAGGTTCGCCGCCAGGTAGTCGATCGCGATCGTGCCGAGCACCGGCCCGATCAGCGTGCCGCGCCCGCCGAGCGCCACCCAGATCACCAGCTCGGTGCCGAACAGGAAACCGGCATTCTCCGGCGCCACGACGCCCGAGGCGTTGGCGAAGACGAAGCCGGCGAGGCCCGCGACGCCGGCCAGCACCGCGGTGAGGCCGATTTGCCAGCGCCGGGGATTGAGGCCGAGATAGGCGCAGCGCGCCTCGTTGTCGCGCAACGCCACCAGCATGCGCCCGGCATCCGAGCGCACCAGGATCCAGGCCGCGAGCGTCACGGCGACGAGGAGGAGGGCGGCGAGCCGGAAGAAGCCCTCGATCTCGAGCGGCAGCACGTCGAAGCCGACGAGGCCGCTGCTGGAGCCGGTGCGCTCAGCCCCGGAATAGATGCCCTGCACCACCACGATCGGCACGACGAGGGAGATCACCGAGGCGTAGAGCGCCGTCGAGCGGTGATAGAAGGACAGCCAGCCCACCGCGAGGCCGAGCAGCACCGGTGCGGCGACCGCGAGCAGCACCGCGAGCGCCATCCAGTGCGGCGCCCCGCCCTGCGCCGAGAGCAGCATCGCGGTCGCGTAGGCGCCGATGCCGAAGAACGCGGCCTGGCCGAAGGTCAGGATGCCGGCAAATCCCCACAGCAGGTCGACCGTGACGGCGAGCACCGCGTAGATCATCGAGCGGGTCAGCACGTTGACCGCGAAGGTATCGAGGGCGAGCGGGGCTGCCCACAACGCGCCGGCGGCGAGGAGCGCGACGACGAGCGGGGCGGACCGGGCGAGGCGGGGACGCTCGCCGGGAAGTGCGGACGGGGTGGCCGCGACGGTCTCAGGCACGCGAGAATCCTTTCGGGCTGATGCGCAGCACGAGAGCGGCCAGCACCGCGACCGCGATGCTGCCGAGCACCGGGCTGACGAAGGTGCTGACGAGCACCTGCGCCGCACCGAAGACGAGGCAGGCGGCGGCGAGCGCCAGGAACGAGGCGTCGGCCACCATCACCAGCATGAAGGCACCGATCAGCCAGCCGACGCCCATGGTGGGATCGACGCTGGTCAGCGGCGTGAGGAGCACCCCCGCGAGCGCCGCGAGCCCGGCCCCGATCATGAAGACGACGAGGCGCACCCGGGCGGTGTCGAGGCCGAGGCCCCGCGCCAGGGTCTCGTTCATGATGACGGCGCGCGCCGAGAGCCCCAGCCGCGTGCGCTCGATGACGAGCGCGAAGCCCGCCCCGATGACGAGCGCGGCCAGCAGCGCGACGAGGCGGTAGGCGGAATAACCGGTGCCGAAGACGTCGACGGTGCCGGATACGAGGTTCGGGGTGAGTTGGACGTCGCGCCCGAAGGCGAGGGTGATGAGCTGGCCGACGACGATGCCGAGGCCCCAGGTCGCCAGGATCGCGTCGAGGGGCCGGCGGTAGAGCGGGCGGATGATGAACAATTCGGCCAGGCCCCCGAGGGCGGCGCCGACCGCGAAGGCGAGCGGCAGCGCGGCCCAGGGGTTCAGCCCGAGCTTGGCCGTCACGACGGCGCAGTAGGCGCCGATGGTGAGCCAGGCGCCGTGGGCGAAGTTGATGATCTTCAGGACGCCGAAGACCGCGAGGAGCCCGATCGCGACCACGAACAGGATCGCGGCGGTGGTCAGGATGTCGAGGAGGAGGAGCATCGGGCTTGTCCGGGTTGGGACGCGCGGCGATCAGCCGGGCACTGGTCGCGTCGGCGGTGTCGGTCTGGAGCCTCCGGCCGGATTCACACCCTCCATCGTCATCCCGGGGCCGCGAAAGCGGAACCCGGGATCCATCACCGCCGACGATGCAGGACGACGCTGAACCCGATCTGCCTCATCTTGAAGGTCAGCGGTTATGGATCCCGGGTTCTCGCCTTTCGGCGAGCCCCGGGATGACGCCGGGAGTTGTCGATGTGGGTGCAAGATCAATCGGCTCAGTCGATCGATCAGGCTCTCAGTCCAGCTTCGGGCATTGCTCGCCCGGATCGACGTCCTTGAAGGTTCCGACGACCTTGACCGCACCGTCCTTCTGGACCTGGCCGAGATACATCGTCAGCGGCGCGTGGTGCTGCTTGCTCATGCCGATCGTGCCGCGCGGGCCGGTGGCGGTGACGGTCGGCAGGGCCGCCAGCACCTTGGCGGTCTCGGTGCCGCCGGCCTTCTCGACCGCGGCCTTGTAGAGGTAGATCGCCTCGTATTCCGGCACCGAGAGATCGTTGGGCGTGCGCAGGGACGAGCCGAACTTCTTCTCCATCGCCGCGAGGAACGCCTTGTTCTGCGGGCTGTCGATGCCGGTGACGTAGGAGGCCGAGAGGTAGATCCCTTCCGCGTCCGCCCCCATGCTCTTCGCCGTGCCCTCGTCGACCGCGAGGTTGGCGTAGGGCAGCGACACGCCCGCGCCGCGCAGCTGCTTCGTCAGCGTCACGTTCGGGGCGCCACCGGCGGTCGAGGTGACGAGCGCGTCGGGCTTGGCCTCCTTCAGCTTGGAGATGATCGCGGTCCAGTCGCTGCCGTCCATCGGCAGGTATTCCTCGCCGACCACCTTGCCCCCGGTCTTCTCGATATAGCTGCGGGTGAAGGCGAGCATGCCGCGGCCGAAGGCGTAATCGCTGCCGATCAGGAAGTAGCTCTTGGCGCCCTTGTCCTTGAAGGCGTCGATCACCGGCGGCACCTGCTGCTCGGGCACCCAGCCGTTGACGAACAGGTTCTTGTTGCAGGACCGGCCCTCGTAGAACGAGGTGTAGATGTAGGGCACGCGGCCCTTGGTGACGGCGGGCAGGCCGGCATTGCGGGCCGCACTCGTCTCCATCGCGATGATGACGTCGACCTTCTTCTGGTAGATCAGCGAATCGAACGCCTTCTGGGCGCCGGCGGCGCCCGAGGCGTCGTCCGCGACCTCGAGGGCGAGCTTGCGGCCGAGCACGCCGCCGGCGGCGTTGATCTCGTCCACCGCCAATTCCGCCGCCTGCACGACGGAAGGAGCGACGACGCTGTTGGCCCCCGACAGGCCGACGGGCACGCCGATGACGATGGGCTTTTCCGCCGCGAGGACCGGGGCGGCGGTGAGCATGAGCGCGGCGGTGAGCGAACGGTTCTGCATGGTGCGGGCTCCTTTCGGATGGGGGACGTCAGGCGTAGAGGTCGGTGCGGCGGTCGCCGAGGACGGAGTTGAACTCGTTGAGGTCCTTGGCGCCCGCCTCGGCAAGGTCGATCACCGCCGAGACGGTCTCAGGCGCCTCGCGGCTCGCCGGGCCGGCGAGGGTCCAGCCCTTCGGGCCGATGATCAGGCTCTGGCCCTCGAAGGGCTGGCCGCGCTCGACGCCGACCCGGTCGGCGCAGGCGATGAAGATCCCGTTGGAATGGGCCGCGGCCCGGTGCAGGGTGTTGGCCATCGCGGCCTCGCCCGCGGGCTGGTTCGGCATCGGCACCCAGTTCGTCGGGATGCAGACGATCTCGGCGCCGCCGAGCGCCAGCTGCCGGAAGGTCTCGGGGAACCAGCCGTCGTAGCAGATCGCGATGCCGACCTTGCCGAGCGCCGTCTCGAAGACCGGGAAGCCGAGGTCGCCCTTGCGGAAGAACAGGTTCTCCCGGTGCCAGAGATGCGCCTTGCGGTAGGTGCCGATGTAGCCGTCGGGCCCGACGATGAGCGCCGAATTGTAGAGCGCGTCCCCTCCCCTCTCGGCGATCCCCGCCACGATGTGGATGCCGAGCTCGGCGGCGAGCGCCTCCCAGGCGCGGGTGGTCGGGCCGCCGGGCACCGCCTCCGCCAGGGCGGCGGCCTCCTCCGGCGTCTCGAACACGTAGCCGGTGCTGGCGAGCTCCGGCAGCACGACGAGCCGGCTGCCCTCCCGGGCCGCGGCGCGGACGAGATCGGCGGCGCGTTCGAGGTTCTTGTCCACCGCGCCGAATTCGGGCTCGAACTGGATGCAGGAGACCCTGAGTGATGGGCGAGCGGGATCGTTCGCTTGGATCATGGTCGCTCCAAAACGCAAAAAGCCCCTGGGCGCGGAAAGACTTTCCGCAGACCAGAGGCTTCGAAGCCGGGATGTGGTGCAGCACGCGGCTGCCGGGCAACCTTGCCCTTGTCCCTACGATACGCAAGCGAGGGGCGGCCGCAAGACCATAAATCGGGCAGGCACTGCCCGGATCAGGTCTTCTCCGCCAACGCGATGCGCAAGCCCAGCCCGCTCATCGCCTCGTGCGCCGCCACCACGCTCTCGGCGACGCTCGCCATCGGCATCCGGGCGGCGGTGGCGCGGTCGCGCAGCAGGCGGTAGGCCGCGTCCTCGTCGATGCGGTTGAGATCGACGAGCAGGCGCACCGCCCGCTCGACGCTGCGGCGCCCCTTCATGGTCTCCTCGAGCCGGACGATCTTGCTCGCGAGCCGGCCCTCGTAGCCGCGCCGGTAGCGGGCGAGGGCGAACTGCGTCAGCACCCCGCGCGGCCGCAGCGGCTTCGTGAGGACGCCGTGGGCGTTGACGTCGACGATGGCCTTCAGCGAGGTCGGGCTCTCGTAGGCGACGATGGCGACGACCGCCGGCTGGGTCTCCTCGATGGCCGGCAGCAGGTGGCGGAACTCGCCGTCGTCGAGCTGGATGAACAGCGTGTCGATGTCCGGCGGCAAGGCCGTGGGCGGCGGCCAGGCGAGCGCGACCTCGCAGCCGAGGCGGCGCAGCTGGTCGACGAGCGAGGCGCCCTCCTCGTCGCGCGGATGGACCACCAGCGCCCGGGCGTGGCGCAGGTCGTCGAGGATCTTGCGGGCCGGCGCGCTCATCGGCCGAGCCCATCTTCGAGGGCGTTCAGCTCGAAGCGCGTCCAGGCGAGGTAGGGGTCGGGCCGTACCGGCCGGCGCGCGCGCCAGACCACGTCGAACTGGCCGTCGGCGCGCGCGACCCCGATGCCCGGCGTGAGCCAGATGTGGCGGGTCTCGCCGTCGAAGGCGAGCTCGCCCTCCGGCGCGAGGTAGCGGCTGCGCAACGCCGCCGCGCTCAGGCGCTCGGCGTCGAGGCTGCGGCTCTCCGCGAGCGCGCGGGCAAAGAGGTGGACCTGGGCGTAGGCCGTCTCCGACCACATGCTGGTCGGCCGCTCCGGCCCGAACCGGGCCTGGAAGGCGGCGACGAAGCGTCGGTTCTCGTCGCCTTCCAGGCTGCCGAAATAGGACGAGGCCAGCACGTGGCCGGCGCAGGCCTCGGGGCCGATCGCGCGGATCTGCCCTTCGGCCATGGTCAGGCTCGCGATCGGGCAGCGGGCGCGGTCGATCCCGGCCGCCGCGTAGGCGCGGTAGAGCCGCTCCGCGCCCCGGCCGACCACGGTGGAGAACACCGCGTCGGGCGACGCGCTCCGGATCTGCGCGACCATGCGCCCGTGCGCGTCCTCGTCGGCATCGAGGGGCGCGTAGACCTCGCCCAGGATCGTGCCGCCCTTGCTCTCGATCAGGTCGCGCATCACCCGGTTCGACTCGCGCGGATAGATGTAGTCCGAGCCGACGATGAAGATCCGCGGGCCGTATTCCTGCAACAGGAAGTCGGCCAGCGCGAAGACGTTCTGGTTCAGGGTGGCGCCGGTATAGACGACGTTCTCGGAATACTCGAACCCCTCGTAGATCGACGGGTACCAGAGCAGTCCGTTGTGGCGCTCCATGGTGGAGAGAACCGCCTTGCGGCTGGCCGAGAGCGAGCAGCCGAACACCACCTCGACACCGTCCTCGGCGAGCAGCCGCCGGGCAAGATCGCGATAGGCGTCCCGGTCGCCGGCCGGATCGTAGCAGACCGGCTCGATCGCGCGTCCGAGCACGCCGCCGGCCCGGTTGATCTCCTCGATCGCCAGCGCGGTGCCGAGGAAGTGCTCGGTCTCGGTGATACCGCTCACCCCGCTGCGGGAGAAAAGCACCCCGACGCGCCACGTCGCCTTGGCCGTGTCCACCATCCGTCGATCCGCTGCCCTGCGCCGGAACGATGTCCTAGCCGAGGGACGGTGCGCGTGGGAAGTGAGCGCCGGCTTGGCCTCGGCGGCAGCGCGCCCCGGCGCCCGTACATCGGACCGTCGCGGATCGCCGCGCGGTGGCGCTCGCGCACGCGGCGGCTTGAAAGCCCCCTCCCCTGCTCCCAGCCGCGTTCGGGCGGCGTGTCCTCGGTGTTCGAGCCGGTATCGAGGTTGCCGTCCCGGTCGGCCGAGACGGCGGCTACCAGCTTTTCGTCGATGTCAGGCCGACGAAGTAGTCTGACAACTGTCTTGTTCTGAATTTGAACGCCATAGGGACATTATCACGAGATATACGCTATATTTTTTGAGATTTTGCAAATAAACAGACGGAAAAGCAGGATATTGTGCGAGTGAGGGAGACGCCCCAAGCTGGGTGCACGCGTAGGGCCCGGTTCAGGCCGTTGCTACGTGCTGTCCGAGGCGCGCTCGTCGAACGGCCGCCGACGACCCTCGGCGTCTCGGTCCTCGCGCTCTGCCCCCTGATCGGGATGTTCCTCGGCGACCTGCGTCAGGAGAAGGCGAGTGGCGGCGGGGTCGGCATCGCCATGATGGGGCTGATCGCAGCCCGGATCCGGCGGGTGCGCCGATGGTGACGGGCGGTCCGCCACCGTTCGGCCCCCTGCCCTGCCGCCCGGCAGGCGCCGGATGCGATCATCGCCGGGATCCGGGCGATCGCACCCAGCGTTGCGGCGGAGCGCAAAGCCCGGTCGTCGGCTCTCCCGCACGCGACCTCGTCCTGAAGCGCGATCTGTCCGAACACGGATAGCGTGCGGGATCTCCGAAAGGCGCGAAACCGGGCTGCATCACCGCTGATGGTGCCGAACGAAGCGGACCGGACTCCGTTCCATCCTGAACCGCCACCGGACATAGCTCCCGGGCTCCACTTTCGCGGCCCAGGATAAGCAGGAGGGCATCAATCCGCCGAGCGGCTTACCCGGAGGCCGGATCAGCCCCTGCCTTGCCGATACGCCGCGAGCAGCTCCGGCAGGCGCCCGGCGATGTAATCGGCGAAGCCCGGCTCCGCCTTCTCGTCGAGCGTCACGCGCATGCCGTCGGCGCTGCGCTCGATGCGCGCGAATCTCACGCCCCTGGCATCCTTGACCGTCTCCGCCCGGGGCTTGGCCCTGCGCGGCGACGGGGCGGCGAGCGCGGCGAGGATCACCGCGAAGCGCTCGTCCGAGGCCTTGCCCGCGAGCCCCGGGTCGGAAAGGGCGGCCTCGACCTGCGCCGGGGTCGCGGTCTTGATCCGGTCGGCGAGCGTCAGCCAGCGCGGGCGCCCGACCTTCGGCGCCGGCCCGATCGCGGCGAGCACCGGCGCGGGGATCGCCTCGGCCACCGCCAGGTAGTTGGCGAGGTCCGGCCGGTGCACGCCCATCGCCCGGAGGATCACATCGCGAGGAATGCCGGCCTGCTCCATGTTGCGGGCGAAATGGGCCCGCTCGATGTAGGACAGGTCTTCCCGGGCCAGGTTCTCCGAGCCTTGCGCGACGACGAGCTCGGCGTCGCTGAGCTCGCGCACCACGGCGCGGACCGGCTTGCCGAGGGCCTTGGCGGCCCGCGTCCGGCGGCGCCCGTAGGCGATCTCGTAGCGGCCGCCCTCGCGGGGATGGCGTCGCACCAGGATCGGCGTATGCTGTCCCTCCTCGCCGATCTGCGCGACGAAGGCGTCGAAGGCCCGGTCGGTCACGTCGGGCACCCGGTCGGCGATGGACGAGGGCAGGCACAGGTCGGGATCGAGCTCGACCACCGCGCCGTCGGCCTCCGCCGGCGCGGGCCGGGACGCGGCCCACATCGCGGCCATCGAGCGGGCCGCCGCCGGGCGCTTCTCCGGGACGGGAGCGGGCGGCGTAGCACCTGCTACAGGGGCGTAACCCCCTGATATCTCTGACGAGGGCTGGTGCGCGGCGTCGGCCTGGACCGGCGTGCCCATGATGGCACTGAGGCGCTTCTTCTGGTTCATGTCCGGCCCCAGGCGCGGGTGATGAGCGATTCGATCTCCCCGTTGACGGCATCGAGCGCGTCGAGGGCCCGGCGGTAGGTCGATCCCGTGACCTCGTCGCGCCGCAGCGGCGTCTCGTAGACGGTCTGGCCGCGCAGGCCGGAATTCGAGATCGCCGCCGATTGCAGCATCGCCTTCGTCAGGACGCGCTCGCCGAACAGGCCGCGCAGCATCGCCACCACCTCGGTCTGGGGGGTGTCCTGGGGCTCGAAGCGGGTGACGAGGTAGCGGAACCAGTCGTGCGTCGGGGCTGCGCCCTGCTCGCGCACCGGCTCCATGATCTCGTCCATCATGGTCAGGAACTGGCGCATGCTCGACACGTCGAGCATCTGCGGGTGGATCGTGATGAGGAGCGCGGTCGCCGCGCACAAGGCCGCGATCGTCAGGTAGCCGAGGCGCGGCGGGCAATCGATCACCACGACGTCGTAGCGGTCCGCCACCTCGGTCAGGGCGAGGCCCATCCGGGCGAAGAACGGCGGCTCCGGGTCGTTGGCCTTGCGCCGCGCGGAGTGCATCGGCGCCTCGAACTCGAACACCTCCAGCTCCAGGTCGGCCGCGACCAGGTCGAGGCCGGTGAAGTAGGTCTGTCGGATCACCGCGTCGAACGGGCGGCGCTGGTCGCCGTAGCGGATCGCGTCGTAGATAGTGGGGTAGGGCTCGCGCTCGTTCTCGGGCCGGACCCCGAGGAGCGTGGAGAGGCTGGCCTGGGGATCGAGGTCGATGGCGAGCACCCGGTAGCCGCGCAGGACCAGCGACTGGGCGAGGTGGGCCGAGGTCGTCGTCTTGCCCGAGCCGCCCTTGAAGTTCACGCAGGCGATGACCTGAAGGTGCTCGCCCTTGGCGGGATCGCGGTGCGGGACGTAGCGCCGGCCGACACGGTCGATCTCGTCGAGATGGGCGCGCAGGGCGTGGATGTCGGCCAGCGTGAACAGCCGGCGTCCGCCCGGCGCGACCTCAGGCTCGGAGACCAGGAGGGACGGGGGCAGCTGCCGAATCCGGCTGTCGGTCACCCCGAGGATGCGGGCGGCCTCGCCCGAGGTGTAGCGGCGCAGCGTCTTGGCCTCCGAGGGCGAGAAGACCACGGAGGCGATCTCGCGCAGCTTGGCGCCGAGGATCTGGGCATCGTGCCCCGCGATCTGGCTCGGCGCCAGCGACCCGCCCGGCTGGACGTACTGATTCATCGACCCTGCCTCGTTCACGGTGAAACGGCGACATTCACCATAACACCGCAAGCGAGAAGACGGGACCGTTTTGGCGTGCCGCGCCGGGCCGGGCGCAAGCCCCGCGCAAGCTTCGACGCGAGGCGCCGCGGAGGTCCGGACGCGATCGCCCCGGGGATCACCGGTCGGGCGCCAGGGCCCGCGACACGATTCCGGGGGAAGGCCGGAACGAGGCCGGGTCGGGACGGGGCGGGACGGATGCGCGAGGCGATACCGTGCTATGGTAGCGCTTGAGGAACTGGTGTGCCGATGGCCAAGCTGCATCTCAAGACGCGCGAGGAGTTCGCCCAACTCTCGCTGCACGAGAAGAACGAGTACCTGCAAGGCATCGCCCAGCAGGTCGCGCATCTGCGCGGCGATGCGTTCATCCCCCTGTCGAAGGACGGGCTCAGCCGCATCCGCCGCTTCTACAGCCGGCGCTCGTTCGCGGACCTGAAGCTCGCGGAGTTCGAGGAGGGGGAGCCGCTCCGCAAGTCCCTCACGATCCTGGCCGAGGCGATCCGCTCCGAGGAGGTCGCCAAGATCATCGAGCACGAGGTGCCGCGCCAGCCGCGCGCGCTCGTCCGCCCGCCGCCGATCGACGACGCCCAGATGGCGTTCTTCGTGCCGACCGTCCACGACGCCCCGATCAAGGACGACATGAACCTGATGGACATCGCCCCCTTCGCGCTTTCGAAGACGACGGGGGAGGGGGTGATCCGCTACGAGCTGAAGGACTCGGTCATCACGGTGGAGGGCGGCGCCGAGGTCGGGCTCGCCACCGCCTACGACTACGACATCGTCATCAACATGATCTCGCACCTGGCCGACCAGACGCGCCAGTACCGCATCGACGACGCGAAGGGGTTGCGGCCGTCGCTGCCGCCCCGGACCTACCGGCCTGCCGCGTCAGAGATCCTGAAGTTCTGCCGGCGCGAGCTCGGCGGCAAGCAGTACGAGGATCTGGAGCGCGCCCTCGACCGGCTCCAGGCGACGCGGATCAAGATCACCAACCTGGCGAGCGACCGGGCCAAGACCCGCCGGCGCGAGACCGAGGCGTTCCCGCTGATCGGCCGCTACAAGGTGGTGTCGCGCACCAGCGCCGACCGCATCGACCAGGTCGAGATCGACATCCCGGACTGGGTCTACGAGGGCGTGGTCAAGCCGGACGGCAAGCCGTCGATCCTGACGCTGAACCCGGACTACTTCCTGATCACCCGGCCGATCGCCAAGTTCCTGTACCGGCTGGCGCGCAAGGCCGCGGGGCAGACCGAGGCGCGCTACGGCATGACCGAGCTGCACAAGCGCAGCGGCTCGAAGCTGCCCAAGCACAAGTTCCGCCAGGCGATCAAGGAGATCGTCGAGGCGGCGGTGCCCCTGCCGGATTACGACCTCAGCATCATCGACGGCGAGCGCGAGCCGGTGCTGCGCATGGTGAACCGCACCCATGACAAATCCGCCGTACATGGGTCCGCCGATCCGTGACAAAACCGGGCGGGCGCGGGGGAGGGGAGGGGGCTGCCAAAACCCCCGTATTTCGGTCCGCCCGGTTCTGCCAAAAACCGGCTCGGCCAAAAACCGGCTCAACCAAGAGCCGGCTCGGCCCGACAGCCGGAGCCCGAATCGGCCGGAGCGGATTTTGCCAAGCGCCGTACATCGGTCCGGCCTCCGCGTGACAAAAACCGGGCCTGTGGGCAGCTGTGGATAAGTCGGAATCCGGCGTACATCGCTCCCAAGCGCGCCGTACATCATTCTGTCAGCGGCGTAGATCGATCCGGCAGCGCCGTACTTGGGACTCCTCGACTCCGGAATTTACCTTAACGGTCATCGGCTTGAGGGGATCCCGCGGGCCTAAAACCTAGAATCAAAACTATGAAAACAGATTCTTGAAACGCCTGCGGCTGACAGATTTCTCGATTTTTTCAGAAGACGAAGGCACCAGCGTATTTCGGTCCATCACGCCTTGGATTCGCAATCCCAAGGCCAATGTGCCAGACAAGACAGGTATTCGAGAATCACGACTCGGGCTCGTGCAGAAGGTCGGTCAATGCCCGGCCGCTACGATCCTCGAGAACAGCGACAACCCAGGACGCTGCTTTGGGCCGTGGATAACGACCCTGCCGCCGGCGACGTATCCGAACCCGTGACCGCTGCCCGACGTTCATCTGCCGGAGCTGGATTCGAGCGAGGATGATGGTGAGCGTGGTCGGTGCCCGGAATCGCGCCGTGCCGTCGACGCGGCGCACTGCTCGGTCGCAGGTCGCCCCGGGTTTCCGGCATCGTCGCCGGGCCGGCCATCACGCGCGGGAACGCGCCGGCGAGGCAGGCCCGCTGTTCCCTGTGGGGGAAGCTGGATTCGATTCGTCCGCCGACGCGTCGGCGGACGGGCCGATCTCGCCCGCCTGCATCGTCGCCGCGAGGTCCGGAGGGGCGAGCACGAATCCTCCGAGCCTCACGCGCCGTCGCAGTTGCGTCCCGCGGCCGCCTTCAGCCCTTCGCCGTCCGCGCCAGCGCGCGGGCGAGCGCCTCGCGATGCTCCGCGGTGGTGTGCGCGATGGCTTGCGCCGTGGCCGAGAGCTGGAGCAACGAGGGGAGCGTCGCGAAGCGGCCCTCGCGCAACAGGCGCTTCGTCGCCCGGACCGCCTGAGGCGGGTTGACGGCGATGCGCTCGGCGAGCCGGCGGCTCGCCGCCATCAAGTCGCTCGCCGGCACCACCTGCGAGACGAGCCCGCAGGCCAACGCCTCCTCGGCCGTGACAACGTCGCCGGTGAGCGCCATCTCGCAGGCCTTCGACCAGCCCACGACCCGCGGCAGCAGCCAGGCGCCGCCGTCGCCCGGGATGATGCCGATCTTGACGAAGCTCTCGGCGAAGCGCGCCGTGTCGGCAGCGATGCGCAGGTCGCACATGCAGGCGAGGTCGGTGCCCGCGCCGATCGCCGGGCCGTTGACGGCGGCGATCACCGGCACGTCGAGGGCCTCGAAGGCGAGCGGGATGCGCTGGATGCCTTGCGTGTAGTAGGCGACCGTCGAGCCGGGCTCCCGGGCGCGCTCCTCCAGCGCGTCCTGCATCGCCCGCAGGTCGCCGCCGGACGAGAAGGCGCTGCCGGCACCGGTCAGGATCGCCACCCGCACGGAGGCGTCGGCGCCGAGCCGTCCGAGTGCGGCGACGAGGCCGTCGACCACGTCGCGCTCCGAGATCGGGTTGCGCTTTTCCGGCCGGTTGAGCGTCAGGGTGACGATCCCGCCCTCCTGCTCGTAGAGCACCGCGTCGGTCATGCCAGGTCCCTCATGGTCATCTCCCATCATCTGAGCCCGAGCCCGCGGGCGATGATGCCGCGCAGGATCTCGCGGGTGCCGCCGCGCAGCGAGAACGAGGGCGCGTGCAGCGTGGTATAGGCCAGCACCTGCGCGAAGGCGCGGGACTCCGGCGTCGGCGGCCCCTCGGCGACGAGGTCGCGGGCGATCTCGGGGATCTCCTGCTCGACGAGCGCGCCGAGATCCTTGACCATCGCGGCCTCCAGCGCCGGATCGGCCCCGGCCTGGAGCAGGCCCGCCACCGAGCGCGACATCCTTCGCAGCGTGATGAGCTGTGCTCCCAGCCGGCCGAGCGCGACCTCGGCCCGGGCGTCCGCCGCCGGCCGGAGCGCCCGCACCAGTTCGACGAGGAGCCAGAACGACGACAGGAAGCGCTCCGGCCCGCTGCGCTCGTAGGCGAGCTCGCCGGTGACCTGGGCCCAGCCCTCGCCCTCGCGGCCCAGCAGCGCGTCCTCGGGGAGGAGGACATCCTCGAACACCACCTCGTTGAAATGGTGCTCGCCGAGGAGGTTGCGGACCGGCCGGATGGTGATGCCCGGCAGGGTCAGGTCGACGATGAACTGGCTCGTGCCGGCGTGGCGCTGCTCGCGGTCGAGCGGTCCGGTGCGGCAGAACAGGATCATCAGGTGGCAATGGGTGGCGTTGGTGGTCCACAGCTTGGTGCCGTTGACCCGCCAGCCGCCGCCCTCCCGCACCGCCCGGGTGCGGACCGATGCGAGGTCTGAGCCGGAATCGGGCTCGCTCATGCCGATGCAGAAGAAGCACTCGCCGGCGGCGATCCTTGGCAGGATCGCGGCTTTTTGCGCCTCGGTGCCGTAGCGGAGCAGGCTCGGGCCGCTCTGGCGCTCGGCGATCCAGTGCGCGCCGACCGGCGCGCCGGCGGCGAGCAACTCTTCGAGGAGCACGTAGCGTTCGAGGGCCGAGCGCTCCTGCCCGCCATACCGCGTCGGCCAGGTCAGCCCGAGCCAGCCCCTGGCCCCGAGCTTGCGCGAGAAGGCGGGGTCGAGGCCGTTCCAGCTCTGGGCCCGGTCGATCGCGGCACGATCAGCGAGTTCCGCTGCCAGGAAGGCCCGGACCTCGGCCCGGAAGGCTTCCGCCGCGGGGGAGGGGGGTGGCGGCGGGAAGGTGAATTGCGACATCGCGACGATCCTTCAGGCGGCCGTGATCGCGGGCCACAGCCCGTCGGGGCCGGCGGCGATCAGGTGGCGGCCGAGGCCTTGCGCCCATTCGGCCTCGCGCCCGAAGGCGTCGCGCCAGGCCCGCAGGCGGCCGGTATGGTGGTGCAGCCGGTGCTCCGCCGTGAAGCCGATCGCGCCGTGGATCTGGTGGGCGATGGCCGCGCCCTGGCCCGCCGCCTCGCCGGTGCGGACCTTGGCGGCGGCGACCGCCGGCAGCAGCCCCGGCCCCGGTTCCCTCGCCCAGTCCGCCACCGCCTCCGCCGCGAGGTCGGCGGCGGCCGCCGCCGAGGCCGCCTGGCCGGCGAGCACCGCGAGGTTCTGCTGCACGGCCTGGAACTGGCCGATGGCGCGGCCGAATTGCCGGCGCTCGCGGGCGTAGTCCACCGTCATGGCGCTGACGGCACCGAGCGCGCCGGCGATCATCAGGGCGCGGGTCGCGGCGCCCGCCGCCCGCAACTCGGCCGCACCGAACGGAGCCGGGGCGCTGTCCGCCGCGACCGAGTCGACGCGCAGGGCGTCGCTCGGATCGCCGGCGATGTCGGTGCCGGGCTCGACCGTGAGCGCGTCCCGCGGCAGCACGACGAGGATCGGCCCGCCGGGGCCTTCCGCCAGGGCGACGACGGCCCGGGCGTGCCGGCCGAATGCGACGCCCCAGGCGTGGCCGGTCGCGCGGCCGGCCGCATCGAGATGGATCTGCGACCCTTGCGCGACCGCGAGCGGCCCGGCCGGCACCGCGATCCCGGCGCGGGCGAGCAGGAGGCCGGCCAGCATCGTGTCGGCGAGCGGCAGCGGCAGGGCGTGGCGGCCGGCCACCGTCAGGAGCGACAGGGCGTCGGCGACCGGCACCCCGAACCCGCCGGCCTCCTCCGGCAGGATCGCGGCGGGCAGGCCGACCTCGTCGAGGGCGGACCACAGCGCCGCGGGCCATGCGCCCGCGGCGGCCGTGGCGCGCGCCTGCGGGGTCAGGCGATCGGCGAGCAGGCGATCGGCGGTCTCGCGCAACATCGCGCCGGCATCGTCCGTGGGAGATTCCGTCATGTCAGCGTCCCTGGAAGGAGGGCCGGCGCTTCTCCAGGAAGGCGGTCTTGCCCTCGTGGTGGTCGGCGGTCTGGAACAGGGCGGCCTGGGCGCTGCGCTCCCAGTCGAGCACCTCGTCGATCCCGCGCGCCAGCCATTCCTTGGCCATCGCGGTCGAGAGCGGCGCCAGGCCCTCGTAGGCGCGGGCGAGCGTCACAGCCCGGTCGAGGGCGTGGCCGTCCGCCACGACCTCGTCAACGAGGCCGATTGCGAGGCCGTCCCGGGCGCCGACCGGGCTTGCCTGGAGCAGGATCTGGCGGGCGCGGCCCTGGCCGACCCGGGCCGGCAGGGTGTGGAGCAGGCCGGCATCGGCCACGAGCCCGACCTTCGGGAACGAGGCGACGAAGCGCGCGCCCTCGGCGGCCACGATCGTGTCGCACAGGAGCGCGAAGCTGAAGCCGGCGCCGGCGGCCCAGCCCTCAACGGCGGCGATGTAGGGCTTTCCCGATTTCACGATCGCCCGGACGATGGCGTGGAGCAGCCGGAATCGGTCGCGCCCGCCGGCGAGCCCATCGGCCTGCATCGCCGTGAGGTCGCCGCCGGCGCTGAACACCTGCGTCCCGCCGGTGAGCACGACCGCCCGGATGGCGGGATCGCGCTCGATGCGCTCGATCGCCTCGGCGAGCGCGACCCGGATCGCCGGGGTGAGCGCGTTGCGCTTTCCCGGCTCGTTGAGGGTCAGGATCGCCACCACGCCGTCGCGGCGCTCCAGCAGCACGGGGTGATCCGTCACGCTCATGCCTCCACCTCCTCTGTGCCCGCGAACACCGCGCGCCCGTTGTTGATCACCACCACGTCGCGCTCCGGCACGCGCGCCCGGAACGAGCCGTCGCGCCAGATCTCCACCCGCACGGTCTCGCCCGGATAGACCGGCGCGGAGAAGCGCAGGGCGAGCTCCTGGAAGCGGCCGGGCTCGTAGTCCCCGAGCACCCGCAGCAGCGCGTGGCCGACGAGCCCGAGGGTGCACAGCCCGTGCAGGATCGGGCGCGGGAAGCCGGCGCGTGCCGCCACCTCGGGATCGGCGTGGAGCGGGTTGTCGTCGCCGTTGAGGCGGTAATAGAGCGCCTGCTCGGGCCGGGTCGGCATCTCGACGATCGTGTCCGGCGGGGTCTCCGGGAGGGCGTGCGGCTCCGCCACCGGGCCGGAGGGACCGTTAAAGCCGCCGTTCCCGCGCAGGAAGGTGGTGCTGCGCGTCGTTGCGAGCAGCGTGCCGTCGGCGTCCCGCACCTCCTTCTCCGAGTAGAGCAGGGCGCCGCGTCCCGCGCCCTTGTCGACGAGCCCGGTGATGCGGGTGGTGCCGACGATCTCGCCCTCGACCGGGAGCGGCCGGTGCATGGCGATGCGCTGCTCGCCGTGGACGACCCGGACCGCGTCGATGCCGGTCGCCGGATCGGCCATCCAGAAGCCGGGGTGACCCAGCACCACCGACATCGTCGGCACGGCCTTCAAGGGCCGATGTCCGTCGACGAAGTCGAGCTGGCGGGCGTCGAGCGGGTCCTGCCCGAACCCGACCGAGAGCGCGTAGAGCACGCTGTCGCGCCGCGTGAGGTGCTGGCGCACCTCCGGGATGCGATGGCGCATCAGGGAATCGTAGATGAAGGGCATGACTTTAGCAGCTTTCGCTAGGTCTGTTCGGTAAAGACGGAGCGCGGGATCCCTTCTCCAGGCAATATTGGGCCTGCCAAGTGATACTCGCCTTGTATCACTGCAGAATGTGGGAGAGGGGTAGGGGCGATTGGAGATCGGGCAGGGGTGGAGACGATTCAGAATGAGGCTCCGAACGCCGAGCTGTGCAGCTCGGCGGTCCAGGATCATTGCGGAAGCCGAGCCACCCTCACCCCCGACCCCTCTCCCACACGGGAGAGGGGAACCGCGCTCGACTTCGATGTGTCGGAGACATTCGATTCGGCTGAGGCGGCCTCCGCCCGCCGCCGCGGCCACAGGCTCGCCAGGCCCCGCGGGCACAGGCAGAGCACCGCGACCAGCACGATCCCGAGCACCAGCTTGTCGCCATAGGCGCCGAGCGAGGCGAAGCTCTTCTGGGACAGGAGCAGCGCGGTGCCGAGGAGCGGCCCGAGCAGGATGCGCCGCCCGGCGAGGATCACCGCGGTCAGCATCAGCACGAGGAAGTAGGTGTCGAACAGGTCGGTGCCGACATAGGCGCGCTGGAAGGCGTAGAGCCAGCCCGCCGCGGCGCTGATCACCGCCGAGAGCAGGAAGACCTGGAGACGGATGCGGGTGCCGTCGAGGCCGCACATCGTGGCGAGCCGCGGGTTCATGTGCACCATCAGCGCCGCCTGGCCGAGGCGCGAGCGCCGGAAGCGGTGGACGACGTAGAGGGTGACGAGCAGCAGGGCGTAGGCGTAGGGCCAGAACTCGGCGCTGCGCCCGGCGGTCAGCTCCAGCGGGCCGATCGACAAATCGAGGGGCGGGATGCCGACGATGCCGTCCGAGCCGCCGAGGAAGTCCCAGTTCGAGGCGATGTTCATGCACACCACCGCCGCCGCGTAGGTGACGAGCGAGAACGCGAATTCCCGCGTGCGCAGCGTGATCAGCCCGAGCACCAGGGCGAGCAGGAGCGCCGCCAGCACCGCGCCGGCGAGCGCCGTCCAGGCCCCCAGCCCGTAGGTGACGGTGAGGATCGCCGCCGCGTAGGCGCCGGTGGCGAAGAAGGCGGTATGGACGAGGCTGATCTCGCCGAGATCCGACAGGATCACGTCGAGGCCGTAGGACATCGCGGAGAAGATCGCGATCGCCACCAGGGTGTCGTAGACGAGCGGCGCGCCGCCGAGCAGCCCCGGGAGCAGGAAGCCCGCGACGGCGAGCAGGCCAGCGAGGGCGAGGCGGGGGAGGGCGAGGCGGGGAAGGGAATGAGTCATCGGGCAAAGCTCCCGGAGGCCGACAGCGCGCCCGGCCGCAGCACCATCGCGGCGATGAGGAGGGCGAAGACCGCCGCCGTGGTGTAGGCCGGCGAGACGAGGGCGCCGAACAGCGCCGTGAACAGGCCGATGCCGAGGCCGGCGGCGTAGCTGCCAAGCACGCTGCCGATGCCGCCGAGCACCACCACCACGAAGGTCATCACCACCTGGTCGAAGCCCATCGAGGTCAGGATCGGGGTGCGCGGGGCGACGAGCGCCGCCGCGAAGGCGACCGCCGCGCCCTCGAAGGCGAAGATGCCCATGTAGATGCGCGAGACCCGCAGGCCTCCGAGCGCCGTCAGCCGCGGGTCCTCGGCCACCATCCGGACCGCGGCCCCGAGCCAGGACCGGTGCAGCGCGAGGTAGAGGCCGGCAAAGACCAGGATCGTCGCCCCGACCAGGATCGCGTCCTGCACGGTGAACCAGACGGCTCCGAGATGGACGCTCATCTCCTGGAACGGGCTCGCCAGGGTCTGGGGCTTGGGGCCGAAGGCGAGGCCGGCCGCGCCTTCGAGCGCCTGGCCGAAGCCCAGCGTCACGATCATCAGGCTCACCAGGTCCTGCGACAGCGTGAGCCGCAGGAACAGGCGCTGCATCACCGCGCCGAGGACGGCACCGAGCACGACCGCGGCGAGAACCGCGGCCGGGTAGGGCAGGCCGGTCGCCGCCATCACCCACCAGGCCACGAAGGCGCCGATCATGTACATCTGGCCGTGGCCGAAATTCACGAGCCGCGCCGCGCCGAGGAGCAGCGTCCAGCCGACCGCGACGAGCGCGTAGGCGTGGCCGATGATGACGCCGTTGACGAGTTGCTGGGCGACGTTCATCCGTGGCTCGCTCCGAGATAGGCCTCGACGATGCGCGGGTCGTTGCGCATCTCCGCCACCGAGCCGGTGGCGACCACGCGGCCGCGCTCCAGGAGATGCAGCACGTCGGTGACCTCGGCCGCCGCGTGCACGTTCTGCTCGACGAGAAGCACCGTCAGCCCGCCCTCGACCAGTTCGCGGATGGTGGCGAGCAGCGTCGCGACGAGGCGCGGGGCGAGCCCGATCGAGGGCTCGTCGAGGAGGAGGAGCTTCGGCGCCATGCGCAAGGCCCGGCCGACCGCCAGCATCTGACGCTCGCCGCCCGACAGCGAGCCGGCGAGGTTCGCCCGGCGCTCGCGCAGGCGCGGAAACAGCGCGTAGACGTCCGCGACCGCGTAGGTTCGCCCGCCGTGGCTGCCGCGCGGCCGGGCCACCGCCTTCAGGTTCTCCTCGACGGAGAGGCCGAGGAACACGCCGCGCCCCTCCGGCACGAGCTGGAGGCCGCGGCGCACGCGCTCCTCCGCCGAGAGCCCGGCCAGTTCCTCGCCGTCGAGGCGGACGGATCCTGTGATGCGCGGCTCGGCCCGCGACCAGTTGGCGACCGCGTTGATCAGCGTCGACTTGCCGGCGCCGTTGGCGCCGATCACCCCGGCGAGCGTGCCGGGCGCGACGACGAGATGCTCGACCGCGACCGCCTCGGCCCGGCCGTAGGCGACGTGCAGGCCGGCGATCTCGAGCCGCGCGCTCACGCCGCCCTCCCGAGATAGGCCGCGAGCACGCGCGGATCGGCCTGGATCTCGGCCGGCCGGCCAGACGCGATCGGCTCCCCGAGTTCGAGGACCACGACCTCGTCGGCGATGGCCATCACGAGGTCCATGTGATGCTCGATCAAGACCACCGCGAGACGATCGTCGCGCATCCGCTCCAGCACGCCCCGGAGCGCGATCATGTCCGGGCCGCCCAACCCCGCCGCCGGCTCGTCGAGGAGCACGACCCGCGCGCCGGGCGCGGCCGCGAGCGCGATCGAGAGCATGCGCTGCGTGCCGTAGGAGAGCTCGCCCGGCAGCCGCCCGTGGGTGGCCTCGGGCACGTGGTAGGCCAGCAGGTGGGCCCGCGCCTGCGCCTCGATCGCGCGCCGCCGCCGCGCCTCGATCCAGGGCAGAAACACCGATTGGGCGAGCGGGCTCGGGCGGCTCTCCATCAGGGCCGCCGCCATGTTCTCCAAGACGGTCATCCCGCCGAAGAACGCGTTCTGCTGGAAGGTGCGACGCAGGCCGGCCCGCGCCAGGTCGTGGGCGGGCCTGCCCGTCACGTCCGCCCCGTCGAGCCGGATTCGCCCGCCATGCGACACCATGTTGGTGGCGGCCATGAAGCAGGTGCTCTTGCCCGCGCCGTTCGGCCCGATGATGCCGAGGATCCGGCCGGCGCAGACCGACCACGACATCGCCCGCAAGGCCTGGAACCCGCCGAAGCGGACCGACAGCGCCTCGACGGCGAGAACCGGTGGGGGATCAGCTCTCGACGACAATCTTGCCATCCTTGACCGTGAACACGAAGTGCCGGTGCTGCATCTGGCCGTTGGGCTCGAAGCGCACGGTGCCGAAGATCGTGTCCGGGATCTCCTGGCCGCGGATCGCACCGGCGACCGCCTTGCGGTCGAGGGTGCCGGCCTTGGCCACCGCCTTGGCCCAGACCTGGAGCGAGGCGGCGCCGAGCGCCATGAACTTGTCCGGTTCGGTCCTGAACTGCTTCTGGACTTGCGCGACGAAGCGCTTGTTCTCCGAGTTGCTCGCGAAGGGCTCGGTCTCGGGAAAGTAGATGTCGGCGCTGTGGAGCCCGTTCGCCGCCTTGCCGGTGGTCTCGATCACGCTCGGGCCGACCGTGCCGACGGTGCAGACCACCGGCGCGCCGACCTGGCCTTGCGCGTATTGCTGCAGGAAGGCCGGCAGCCCGGCGCCCTCGTTGGCGTTGATGCTGATGACGTAATCGGGCTTGGCGTCCCGGATGCTGGTGATCTCGACCCGGAAATCGGTCTGCGGGAACGGAAACTTGAGCGTCTGGGCGATGGTGTAGTCGAGGCCAGCCTTCTTGAACTCGGCCTCGATGCCCTGCTGGGCGCCGTTGCCGTAGGCGTCGTTCTCGGTGACGAAGACGATGCGGGCCTTTTTGGTCTTGCTGCCGAGATACTGCGCGATGATCGCCGCATCCTGCACGTTGGCGCTGTTGAGGCGGATCGCCAGCGGGTTCGAGGCGCTGGCCAGGATCGCGTCGGCCTTCGAGATCATCGTGATGTCGAGGATGCCGGCCCGCGCCAGCACCGATTGCATCGCCAGCGTCACCGGGCTGTTCCAGCCCTCCAGCACCACCGCGACCCCGGCCGCCGCAAGCTCGTTGGCCTTGGCGACGCCGATTGCCGGCGTGCTCTCGTCGTCGCGCACCAGGATCTCGACCGGCCGGCCGAGCACGCCGCCGCCCTCGTTGACGAGCGCCGCCATCGCCTGGACCGCGTGGGCGACGTCCTGCCCCTGCCGGCCGGCGCCGCCGCTGAGCGGGATGATGAGCCCGACCTTGATCGGATCCGCCGCCCGCGCGAGGCCCGGCACGAGCGGGGCCGCGGCGAGCCCGGCCAGAACGCTGCGTCTCGATAGCACGTTCGTTCCTCCCATATTTGAGCAAGTATTTTTTGACGTTTCTTGCTCGTTTTATAAGTTATAACATTGTTTTTTGACGCCGTCTATCTGTATATATGCACATTCGCGACGCGGAGAACATCATGGCTCAAGCGGGAACAGTGCTGGTTGCGGGCGCCGGCGGGCTGGTCGGGCGGGCGGTGATCGACCATTACTTGAGCGCAGGCTGGGAGGTGATCGCCCTGTCGCGCCGCCCGCCCGAGCCGGCGACGGGGGCGGCGCATCTCGCGGTCGATCTGTCGGATGCCGCGCAGTGCCGGGCGCGGCTCTCCGAGATCCGCAACCTCACCCATGTGGTCTACGCGGCGCTCTACGAGAAACCGGACCTCACCGGCGGCTGGCTCGACGACGACCAGATCGCCACCAACCTGGCGATGCTGACGAACCTCCTCGACGCGGTCGAGCCGCGGAATCCGGGGCTCTCCCACATCGCCCTGCTCCAGGGCGCCAAGGCCTACGGGGTCCATCTCGGCCAGATCCCGGTCCCGGCCCGCGAGAGCGCGCCCCGCCACATCCACCCGAACTTCTACTGGGCGCAGGAGGACCTTCTGGCCGACAGGCAGGCCGGAAAGGATTGGAGCTTCACGATCTTCCGGCCGCAGGTGGTGTTCGGCTTTGCGGAAGGCAGCGCCATGAACATGGTCGCGGCGGTGGGCGCCTATGCGGCGATCAGCCGGGAGCTCGGACTTCCGCTGGTCTATCCGGGCACCGGCACCCGCGTCACCGAGGCGACGGATGCGCGCCTGCTCGCCCGGGCCATCGCCTGGGCCGGCCGCACGGCGGCGGCGGCGAACCAGACCTTCAACGTCACCAACGGCGACGTCTTCACCTGGGAGAATCTCTGGCCGGTGATCGCCCGCGCGTTCCGGATGGAGGTCGGCCTGCCGCACCCGATGCCGCTCGCCCGCATCCTGCCGGGCCGGGCCGCCACCTGGCGGGACATCGTGGCGCGCCACGGCCTGCGGCCCCTGTCGCTCGACAGGCTGGTCGGCGCCTCGTGGCAATTCGCCGACTTCGCCTTCTCGCGCACCCACTCGACCGCCTCGCTGCTCAGCACGATCAAGATCCGGCAGGCGGGGTTCGGCGAGTGCATCGATACGGAAGCGTCGCTGGCCTGGTGGCTGGCGGATCTCCAGGAGCGGCTGGTGCTGCCGGCTTGATGCGACCGGCGCCGGTCCGAAAGAGGGGAGGGGATCAGTCACGGATCACCCCCTTCTCCCGCAACCTCGTGCGCTCCGCCTCGTCCACGCCCAGCGCGGCCAGTACCTCGCCGGTGGCCTCGCCGAGGGTCTGCGGGGCGATGCGGTAGGTCGCGGGCGTGCGCGACAGCCGGCTCGGATAGCCGATCACCGTGACGGGGGTGCCGTCCGAGCGCTCCATCCGCTTGAGCAGGCCGCGGGCCGCGACCTGCGGGTCGGCGAGGATCTGGTCGATGCGGTTGATCGGACCGCCGGGCACGCCGCCCGCCTCCATGGCGGCGAAGAAGTCGGCCGAGGTCCATTGCCGGATCGCCGCGCCCAGGGTCGCCTCCAGCTCCCGGCGGTCGCGCAGGCGCCCGACATTGTCGCGAAAGCGCGGATCGGCGGCGAGTTCGGGGAGATTGAGGAGCCCGCACAGGCTGCGGAACTGCCCGTCATTGCCGCAGGCGACGAGCACGTAGCCGTCCGCGGTCTGAAACTCGCGGTAGGGCACCACGTTCGGGTGCGAGTTGCCGAGCCGGCCGGGGGTCAGCCCGCCGACGATGTGGTTCATGCCCTGGTTGACCAGGACCGCGACCTGGCTGTCGAGAAGGGCGCAGTCGATGTGCTGGCCCTCGCCGGTCGCGGTGCGGTGGTGGAGCGCGGCGAGGATCGCGGTCGCGGCGTAGAGGCCGGTGAACAGGTCGCTCACCGGCAGCCCGACCTTGATCGGCCCGGCGCCCGGCTCGTCGTCGGGCCGCCCGGTGACGCTCATCAGGCCGCTCATGCCCTGGATCAGGAAGTCGTAGCCGCCCCGCCCGGCATAGGGCCCGGTCTGACCGAAGCCGGTCACCGAGCAGTAGATCAGACCCGGATTGGCCCTTGAGAGCGACGCGTAGTCGAGGCCGTAGCGGGCGAGCGCCCCGGTCTTGAAGTTCTCGACCACGATGTCCGCCCGCTCGGCGAGCCGCCGCACCAGGGCGGCACCCTCCGGGTCGCCGAAATCGATCGCGACGCTGCGCTTGTTGCGGTTGGCGCAGAGATAGTAGGCGGCGTCCGACGGCCCGTCCGGCCCCTGCACGAAGGGCGGGCCCCACAGCCGCGTGTCGTCGCCCGTCTCCGGCCGCTCGATCTTCCAGACCTCGGCCCCGAGATCGCCGAGGATCTGCGATGCCCAGGGTCCGGCGAGCACGCGGGAGAGGTCGAGGACCGTCAGCCCGTGCAGCGGGCCGTGTGGTGCGCCCGCCTCCGGTCCGTCCGCCGCGCGTGTTGGATCCGCGTCCGCCAAAGCCGCGCTCCTCCCGTTGGTCTTCTTCGTTTCATGTGTTGAAACGTGTGTTCAAAACAGTGTAGACCGATCGCCGGCGGATGCAACGCCGTCCTCGCGTGCCGCTGCGCCGACCGGGAGAGTGATCGCGGATGCCGTCCTTCGAGCCCGTCACGGCGGCCCTGCGGGTGCTGGAGGTCCTGCGCGCGCTCAACCGCCTGCGCGAGGCGAGCGTCGGTGACCTTTATCGCGAGACCGGCCTCAACCGGCCGACCATCGTCCGGATGCTGGAGACGCTGATCCATGCCGGGCTGGTGGCGCGCCACCCGACGAAGGCCGTCTACGTCACCACCGGGCGCACGCTCGAACTCAGCAGCGGCTACCAGACGCACGAGGAGATGGCGCTCGCCGCCGCCCCGATCCTGGCGCGGCTGCATGCCGGCCTGCAATGGCCCTCCGACGTCTCGGTCTTCGACGGCGACGCGATGGTGGTGGCGCGCACTAGCCGCAGCGAGGGCGTGCTGCACTTCAACCGCCGGCCGGGCTACCGGGCGCCGCTGCTCGGCACCTCCCTCGGCCTGGCGTTCCTGGCCTTCTGCGACCCGCAGACCCGCGCCCGGGCGCTCGCGGCGCTCGGCGGGTCGGACGACCCGTGGAACGCCGTCATCCACCATCCCGAGACGCTCGACCGGCTGCTCGCAAGGGTGCGGGAGCGGGGATACGCCAGCATGAACCCGGACTACTCGCGCACCTCCTACAACGGCATCGCCTCGGCGATCGGCGTGCCGGTGCTGATCGGCGGGGTCGCGGTCGGGAGCCTCAACCTGATGTACCTGCGCAACTCCCTCGACGAGGCCGACGTGGTCGCCCGCTTCGTCGCGCCGCTGCGGGAGGCGGCGGCGCAGATCGCGGAGGCGCTCGCCGCAATGCGCGGCAGCTAGACGGCGCCCAAGCACGTTGCGCCACGGCGTTGGAGGCCCGTGGTGACGTTTATCATGAGCTGCCCCCTTTCCCGGATCTCCTTCCGCTGACGCCTCAGCCGTCCGGGAAAGGGCGAGCGTCACGAGCGATAGTGCCGACCGGTCACGGTGCGAAGTTGAGCCTCAGACCCGGTCGCCGCCACGGCATCCGCACCAGCTGCCCGGTTCCCGACAGCGTCACGTAGGCGGTCCGAAGATCCGGCCCGCCGAAGCAGATGTTGGTGGTGTAGACGTCCGGCATCGGTACGCTCTCCACCAGTTCCCCCTCCGGCGAGATCACGGTGATCGCACCCGTCATCAGGGTCGCGACGCAGATGTTGCCCGAGGCCTCGACCGCGAGGCTGTCGTAGCGCTCGTAGCCGGCCTGGTTGAACAGGAAGCGGCCGCCCTGCGGCGACGGGAACGGGTGACGCCGGATCCTGCCCGGCTCGGCGAGGTCGAAGCCCCAGAGCCGCCCGCCCTCGGTCTCGGCGACGTAGAGCACCGTCTCGTCGGGCGAGAGCCCGATGCCGTTCGGGGTCAGGATCGGGTGCACCACCTCGGTGATGAACGAGCCGTCGGCCTTGGCGTAGTAGACGCTGCCCTGGTCGCGGTCGCGGTGGCGCGCCTTGCCGAGGTCGGTGAAGTAGAAGCCGCCGGCGCGGTCGAAGACGATGTCGTTGGGCCCCTTGAGCCGATGGTCGCCGCACCGGTCGTAGAGCAAGGTGCAGGTGCCGGTGCGGGGATCGACCCGCTCGATCCGCCCGCCGGAATAATCGTCCGGCGTGCCGACCGGCCGGATCATGCCGGGCTCCTCGTGCCAGGCAAAGCCGCCGTTGTTGCAGACATAGAGCATCCCGTCCGGCCCGAGGGCGAGGCCGTTCGGCCCGCCGCCGGGCTCGGCGATGACTGAGACCGTGCCGTCCGTCGCCACCCGCGAGACCGTCCCGCGGGCGATCTCGACCAGCGCGATCGACCCGTCCTCCAGGACGACCGGCCCTTCCGGGAAGCGCAGGCCCGTCGCCATCACGGTGATGTCGGTCATTGGGTTCCTCCGTGTTGTGTTCGACAGGGCTGTGCCTCAGTTCCCGCCGTAGGGACGCTCGCGCCACCACGGATAGGCCTCCGGCATGTCGGCCGAGACCCGCCCCGAGAAATCCGGTGCCCGCTTCTCGAAGAACGAGGTCACGCCCTCCTTGACGTCCGGGCTGCGGCCGCGCTCGGCCAGAAGCCGGCTCTCGATCCGGTGCGCCTCCATCGGATGGTCGGCCCCGAGCATCCGCCACATCATCTGCCGGGCGAGCGCCACCGAGACCGGTGCGGCGCTCGCCGCGATCTCGCGGGCCAGCGCCCGGGCCGCCGGCAGGAGGTCGTCGGGCGCGTGCAGGCTGCGCACGAGGCCGCTCGCCAGCGCCTCCTCGGCGGGGATCATCCGGCCGGTGGCGACCCATTCCATCGCCCGCTGCATCCCCACGGCGCGAGGCAGGAACCAGGACGAGCACGCCTCCGGCACCAGCCCGCGCCGGGTGAACGGGAAGGCGAAACGGGCATTCGTCGCGGCGAGCCGGATGTCCATCGGCAGCAGCATGGTGGCGCCGACCCCGACCGCCGCCCCGTTCACCGCCGCGATCACGGGCTTGACGGATTCGTAGAGGCGCAAAGCCAGGCGCCCGCCGGAATCGCGCAGGGCCTCGCCGTCGCCACCGGCCCGGCCGGCGACGTCGAAGCGCGAGGCCCCGGCCGACATGTCGGCGCCGGCGCAGAAGCCGCGGCCGCCTCCGGTCACGATCACCGCGCGCACGGCGTCGTCGCGGTCCGCCCGGTCGAGGCAGGCGACCACGCCCTCGCGCATCGTGGCCGTGAAGGCGTTCAGCTTGTCCGGCCGGTTCAGCGTGATCGTCAGGACCCCGTCGTCGAGGTCGGACAGGACTTCCGGGCCCGTATCAGCGGCCATAGGCGATCTCCTCCCCGCGGCGGGCGAGCCGGCGGAACTTCTCGCCCGCGACGTCGACGGCGCGGGCGTCCGCGGCGTTGCCGTCGAGCGCGCGCCGGTAGACGCCGGCGACGATCGCCGCCCAGCGAAACAGCGAGAACACCACGAAGACGTCGAGGTCGGCCGGCACCGGGCGCCCGGCCGCCTCGCTGTAGGCGGCGACGAACTCGGCCTCGTCCGGGAGGCCCGGCACGTCGAGCCCGGCGAGCCCCTGCTCGGCCGGCGTGGTGCGCCAGGGCAGCAGGCAATAGGCGAGGTCGGCGAGGGGATGGCCGAGCGTCGAGAGCTCCCAGTCGAGGACCGCGATCACCCGCGGCTCCTCCGGGTGGAGCATTAGGTTGCCGAGGCGGTAGTCGCCGTGGGCGATGGCCGTCTCGTCGGGGACGTCGCCATGCGCCGCGAGCCAGGCGATCAGCCTGTCCATCGCCGGCTCCGGCGCGAGGTCGGCGGCCCGGTACTGCTTCGTCCAGCGCGCGACCTGGCGCCCGACGTAGTTGCCGGGGCGACCGTAATCGCCGAGGCCGATCGCACTCGGATCGAGCCGGTGCAGGCGCCCGAGCACCCGCGCCGCGTCGAGGAAGGCCGCCCGGCGATGGCCAGGATCGACCCCCGGCATGTCGCGCTCGGCAAAGACCCGGCCGTCGAGATGGTCCATCACGTAGAACGGAGTGCCGATGACGCTGGAATCGTCGCAATAGAGCCGGACCTTGGGAACCGGCACGTCGGTCGCGGCCAGCGCGCCGAGCACCCGGTACTCGCGGTCGACCGCGTGGGCGGAGGGCAGGAGGAGGCCGCCCGGCTTCTTGCGCAGCACGTAGGCGCCGGCGGGTGTGGCGAGGTGGAAGGTCGGGTTCGACTGCCCGCCCTGGAACTGGCGCACCACGAGCCCGTCCGCCGCGCCGGGCAGGAGCGGGGCGAGGTGGCGCCGCAGCGCCGCCTCGTCGAAGCGATGGTTCGGCAGCACCGGGACCAGGGCCGGCGCACCGGTCGCCGGCGCCTCAGCCCTCGGCATGGGGTGGGCGTCCATCGCGTGTCCTCGCGGGATCGGGGCGCAGGCGGGGCATCAGCGCGGCCCGCCCTTCACGATGAGCGCATCGGCGGCGACGATCCGGTCCCTCGCGCCGATGAGCGGGTTGATCTCCATCTCGGCGACCGCCCCGCCCGCATCGGCGGCGAGTTCGGAGAAGCGGCACACGATCTCGGCGAGACGCGGCACGTCCACCGCCGGCGCGCCGCGAAAGCCGTCGAGCAGGGCCGCCCCTTTCAGGCCGCGCAAGCTCGCCTCGGCCTCCGCGCGGCTCACCGGCGCGAGCAGGAGCGCGGTGTCGCGCAGCACCTCGACGAGGATCCCGCCGAGGCCGACGACGACGAGCGGGCCGAATTGCGGGTCGTGCCGGGCGCCGACCATGATCTCGACGCCCCGCGGGATCATCGGCTGGACGACCACTCCCCGGAAATCCGGCCTCGGCACCACGGCTTCGACCGCGCCCAGGATCTCCGTATAGGCGCGCTCGACCTCAGCCGCGCTTCCGAGGTCGAGCTTGACCAGCCCGGCCTCGGTCTTGTGCAGGATGTCCGGGCTCTCGCCCTTGAGCACCACCGGAAAGCCGAGGGCTCGCGCGGCGGCTTGCGCCTCCGCCGCGGACGAGACCAGCCGGTCCTCCACCACCGGGATGCAGTAGAGCGCCATGACGGCCTTGGCTTCCCGCTCGGTCAGCGAGGTGCCCCTCGCCTCCCGGAGCAGGGCCTCCATCCGCGCCTTGGCGCCCGGGTCCGAGATCCGGTCCGCGCGGGTCGGGCCGGCCCGCCGCAGGGCGTCGCGCCGGTGCCAGGCACGGATCGCGGCAAAGCAGCGGTCCATCGAGTGGAACAGCGCGAGGTGCGGATCGCTCTCGGTCTCGTGCGCGCCGGGACCGCCGAGCCATTCCGGCGCCCAGACGTTGCACACGAGCTTCTGGTTGGCCGCGGCCGCGCGGCTGAACACCGGCAGCCGGACCGTCGCCGAGTCGTAGGCGTAGGCGTGCGAGGTCACCATGACGCCGTAGAGCGGGTCGGCGAGCAGCGCCCCGGCGCAGGCCGCGAGGCTGTCCGCCGAGCCGATGACCTGGGCGGTCACGTCGCACGGGTTGCGGGTCGAGCCGTATTCCGGCACCTGCGCGGCGAGCACGGCGGCGGCCTCCGGGCCGGGCTGCGGCAGGCTCACGCCGTGCGCCTCGGCCTTGTCGGCGGCGATGATGGTGGCGCCGCCCGACGTCGCGATCACCGCGACGCCCGGCGCCCGCGGCCGGCCCGCCTTGGCGAAGAACGCCGCCGCCTCGACCAGGGCCTCGAGCCGGTCGACCTGGATCACGCCGGCCCGCGCGAAGCCCGCCGCGTAGGCCGCGTCCGATCCGGCGAGCGAGCCCGTATGCGACAGGGCCGCCCGCGCGCCCTCCTGGCCGGTCGCGATCTTGTAGAGGACGAGCGGCTTGTCGGCCTCCCAGGCGAGGGAGGCTGCCCGCAGCATCCGGCCCGGATCGGCCATGCCCTCGAACAGGCAGGCGATCGCCCGGCAATGCGGATCCCGCGCCAGGTAGGCGACGTGGTCCGCCACGTCGACGTCGCAGGAATTGCCGGCGGTGAGGACGTGGCTGACCGAGACGCCGCGCTCGATCCCCTGCGCCATCGAGAAGCCGAGCGAGCCCGACTGGCTCACGATCCCGATCGCGTGCGGCTGGAGCGGCCGGCGCCCGGGCATCGCCGAGAAGGTGAGGCCGGCCCCCGTGGCGTAGTTGACGAGACCGATCGTGTTCGGCCCGACGAGGCGCATGTCCGCGTCCCGGGCGATGTCGACGAGGCGCTGCTGGAGCGCGACGGGCTCGGGCTTGCCCGTCTCCGCAAAGCCGGCCGCCAGCACCAGGACCGCGCCGACGCCGTTCTGCGCGCATTCGCGCACGACCGGCTCGACCGCCTCGCGCGGCGTCGCGATCACGACGCAGTCCGGGACCTCGGGCAGGGCCGCGACGCTCGGGTAGCAGGGCCGGCCGGCGAGCTCGGCGTGCCTGGCGCTGATCTGGTAGACCCGGCCGTCGAAGGCCTTGAGGTTGGCGACCGTGCGGCTGCCGAAGGCGTTCGGCCGCTCGGATACCCCTACGACCGCGACGCTCTCGGGCGCGATGAGCCGCCTCATCGCCTCCGGCGCGTAGGGATCGCGCCGGGCGCTCCCGCTCGCCGTCATCGGAAGGCGGCCGGGCAACGGGCGGAGCAAGCCTGCCCATCGCCGGGGCGGCGGGCGGGCGCGGGCGTTTCCCTCATGATTGATTTCATTCTATGAAATGCTCTTTCATTCATTGTCGAGCATGTCAGAGCCTCTGTAAAGCCACCAATCCGCCGGCCGGGCTCGGGCGGCGAGGGTGAGCGGGTCGGCCTGACACGCTGTCCGGAGGGAAGTCTTCCGGACCGCGTATCAGATCACGTCCTGCACCCGCACCCAGGTCGCCTCGAGGTGGCGGGCGATCACCGCGGCGAGGCGCTCGGCGTCGCGCGCCTCGAGGGCCGACACCATCTCCTCGTGCTCGGCGACGGCGCCGGCCCATTTCTCCGGCGCGTCGCTGCCGACGAAGCGGATGCGGCGCAGCCGCGACTGGATGCCCTCGTGGGTGGCGGCGAGGAACGCGTTGCCCGACAGGGTCGCCAAGCCGGCATGGAAGGCCTGGTTTCGCTTGAAGTATTCGAGCCGGGTGCGGGTTGCGTAGTAGCCCATCATCTCGTCGTGCAGCCGGCGCAGGGACGCGATCTCCGCGTCGCTCGCACGCTGGCAGGCGAGGCGGCCCGCCGTCGTCTCCAGGGCTGCCAGCACGTCGAGCATGTCGCGCACGTCGCCGGGCGTCAGGCGGCGCACCACCGCGCCGCGCCCGGGCACCAGCTCGATCAGGCCCTCGCTCGCCAGGAACTTCAGCGCCTCGCGCAGCGGCGTGCGCGAGACCCCGAGCGCCTGCCCGAGCTGGCCCTCGTGGATGCGGCTCCCGGGCGCCAGATGGCCCTCGATGACGAGGTCGCGGATGCGCCCGACCAGCTCGTCGTGCAGCGTCCGCCGGCTGACCGGCACCAGCTGGTCGAGGGCCGGTGCCCCCTCGTTGCTCACGTCCATCCCCCGCCTCGCCGCCGCGCCTCCTCCTAGCATGGGGCCTCGTCCTCCTGCCACTCGCGCCCCGCCCACGGCCACCGCAGGCGCCACGCATCCTGTCTTCCTGCATACAGCATTCTTGCGTGCAGGTGAGCCCGGGTCTATACGGTGGTCAATCCGAGGAAACGCCAGGACTCCGCCATGCCCGACAGGTCCGCCGACCCGCTGCGCCCCGTGCTCGCCGTCGCCATCGGCGACCCGGCGGGGATCGGGCCCGAACTCGCCGCCAAGGTCGCGGCCGATCCGGAGATCCGCGCCGCCGCCCGCCTGCTGATCGTCGGCGATGCCCGTGTCCTCGAGTGCGGCGCCGCGCAGGCCGGCCTGTCACTCGACGTCGAGGTACGGCGCCCGGGCCAGGACCCGACCCCGGGCGAGCGCCCGGTGCTGCTCGACCTCGGCCATCTCGACCCGGATTCCATCACGCTCGGCGAGGTGCAGCCGGAGGGCGGCGCTTTCGCGCTGCGCAACTTCCGCGAGGCGATCGGGCTCGCGGCCTCGGGTGTCGCGGGCGCGGTCTGCTTCACGCCGTTCAACAAGGCGGCGATGCGCCTCGCCCACCCGCCCTACGACGACGAGATCGGCTTCACCGCCGAGGTGCTGGGCCTGAAGGACGTGCCGGCCAAGGAGTTCAACATCCTCGAAGGGCTGTGGAACGCCCGCATCACCTCGCACGTGCCGCTCTCGGCGGTGGCCTCGCTCATCACCTACGACGCGGTGCTGGAGGGGCTGCGGCTGACGAACCGCTCGCTCAAGGACAGCGGTTTTCCCGCGCCCCGCATCGCGGTGGCCGGGCTCAACCCGCATGCCGGCGACGGCGGCAATTTCGGCCACGAGGACGACGCGATCATCGCACCCGCGGTCGCGGCCGGCCGGCAGGAGGGCATCGACGCCCAGGGGCCGTTCCCGCCCGACACCGTCTTCCTGCGCGCGACCAAGGGCGCCTTCGACGCGGTGCTGACGATGTACCACGACCAGGGCCAGATCGCCATGAAGCTCATCGGCTTCGACCGCGGCGTGACCCTGCTCGGCGGCTTCCCGTTCCCGATCTGCACCCCGGCCCACGGCTCGGCCTACGACATCGCCGGCCAGGGCATCGCCAATCCGGGCGCCAGCCGGGCCGCCCTGCTCCTCGCCGCCCGGATGGCGGGCAGGGGAGCGGTGCGGCAGGCGGCGTGAGCGCCTGATCGGCGCAATCCGCGCGACGACGTCACCGGCATCCCCCCGCGACCTCATTATGGTGTCGCGGGTTAGGGCGAAGCGGACAATGAGAAAACCAAAGCAAGAAACCGCACGATCATGACCAGCCATGGCGACGGGAGGAAACCATGTTCGGGTATCGCCGCGGAGGCGCGCCGCTCAACGTCCTGATCCTGCTCTCGGTGATGTCGTTCCTGCTCTACGTCGACCGAGTCAACCTGTCGACGGCGGCCTCCTCGATCCAGGCCGAACTCGGGATGACAAACACCCAGCTCGGCATCGCCTTCTCGGCCTTCGCCTATTCCTACGCGGTGTTCCAGGTCGTCGGCGGCTGGATCGCCGACCGGATCGGCTCGCGGGTCACGCTGCTCGTCTGCGGCCTGATCTGGGTGCTGACCACGATCGGCACCGGGCTCGTCGGCAGCTTCGCGGCGCTGCTCGCCGTGCGCTTCGTCCTCGGCATCGGCGAGGGCGCGACGCTGCCGGCCGCCGGCCGGGCGCTCACCAGCTGGACGCCGCGCGCCAAGCGCGGCTTCGCGCAAGGCGTCACCCATTCCTGCTCGCGCTTCGGCAACGCGGTCACGCCGCCGCTCGTCGCCTTCCTGATCCTCACCCTGTCGTGGCGGATGTCGTTCATCGTGCTCGGCGCGGTCACGGCGGTCTGGGTCGTCGTGTGGTGGTTCTACTTCCGGGACGATCCGCGCACCCATCGCGGGGTGGTGGCGGGCGACCTCGCCGACGTGCCGGCCTACTCCCTGAGCAAGGGCAAGGCCGACGCGGTGCCGTGGGGGCCGCTCCTGCGCCGCATGGCCCCGACCATGATGGTATATTTCTGCTACGGCTGGACCGGCTGGCTGTTCTTCACCTGGCTGCCGGTGTTCTTCAAGCACGGCTACAACCTCGACATCAAGAACTCGGCGATCCTGTCCTCCGGCGTGTTCTTCGCCGGCGTCGTCGGCGACACCGTCGGCGGGGTGATCTGCGACTGGGTCTATCGCCGCACCGGCAGCCTGGAGGCGGCGCGCGCCCGGGTCATCCTGGTGAGCTTCCTGGGGGCGGCCGCCTTCCTGGTCCCGGTCCTGTTCGTGCGCGACCTCGCGGGAATCGCGCTCCTGCTGAGCGGCGCCTTCTTCATGATCGAGCTGACGATCGGGCCGATCTGGGCCGTGCCGATGGACGTGGCGCCGCGCCACGCCGGCACCGCGAGCGGGCTGATGAATGCCGGCTCGGCGGTGGCCGGCATCATCTCGCCGATCCTGTTCGGCCTCATCATCGACGCGACGCAGAACTGGACCCTGCCGTTCGCCGGCTCGATCGGCCTGCTCCTCGTCGGTGCCGCCGCGACCTTCTGGATCAAGCCGCAGGTGCAGGTGGCGGGCTCGGCGCAACCCGTCCCGCACGCGGTCCCGGCCGCGTGAGCGCCGCGATGGCCGATCCCCTCGCCCTCCTGAACGAGGTCCTGCCCGGGGGGATCGTCGACGCCCACCA
Organism: Methylobacterium sp. Gmos1; assembly: GCF_053764715.1. NCBI lineage: Bacteria > Pseudomonadati > Pseudomonadota > Alphaproteobacteria > Hyphomicrobiales > Methylobacteriaceae > Methylobacterium > Methylobacterium sp. Gmos1. The sequence goes on from NZ_JBSNCC010000008.1 coordinate 40,808, forward strand.
CCACCTGTGGGCGCTGGGGGAGGGGCACTACCCCTGGCTCCAGGAGGGCTATGCCGGCGCGGCGTTCTTCCTCGGCCCCTACGAACCTCTCCGCCACGACTACGCGGTCGCCGACCTGCGGCGGGATTGCCTCCCCTTGCGCCTCGCCGCCACCGTTCACGTCGAGGCCGAGCGCGCCCGGAACGAGCAGGTTGCGGAGACCCGCTGGATCGACGCCGTGCGCGCCCGCGATCACCTGCCGGGCGTCACGGTCGGCCACGTCTCGTTCCTCCAGCCCGATCTCGACGCGGTGCTGGCCGCGCACCGCGAGAGCCCCGCCTTCCGCGGCGTGCGCTCGAAGCCGGTCACCGCCGCGGCGCCCGGCCTGTCGGTCGCCGGCGAGCCGGGCTCGCTCCAGGACGAGGCGTGGCGGGCGGGCCTCGCGCGCCTGGCCGCGCACGGCCTGTCCTGGGACCTGCGGGTGCCGTTCTGGCATCTCGCGGAGGCCGCCGAGGTCGTGGCCGGGCTGCCCGGCCTCACCGTCGTGCTCAACCATTGCGGCCTGCCGCTCGACCGCTCGGCGGAGGGGCTGTCCGCCTGGCGCCGGGGCATGGAGGCCCTGGCGGCCCTGCCGCAGGTCAGCGTCAAGCTGTCGGAATTCGGCCTGCGCGGCGGGCGCTTCGACGAGGACAGCACCGTGCGGGTGGTCGCCGAGACGGTCGCGCTCTTCGGTGACGACCGGGTGATGTTTGCCAGCAACCTGCCGGTCAGCGGCCTCTCGGCCGATATCCCGCGGATCGTCGGCGCGGTGCTGCGCGGGCTCGCAACGCGTGATCCGGCGCGCCTGCGCAAGGTGTTTTCGGAGACCGCGCGGCGGGTCTACCGGATGACGCACGATATTGCAGAGAGGCGGGCAAGTTGACCGGAGCCCGTTCCTCCACCCTCGGCCCAGGAATGACGAGGTGATTGTCATGTCTGCCTGAGAACAGGCATCGATCGCGTCTCACAAGAACAACAATCGGCCCCGCAACGCCAGACAAACCGTGGGAGGAACCATCATGTCCACCATCGCCCTTCCGGCCGCGAGCGCCGGTCTCCCGGTCCGGGACGCGGCCTACAGGAAGGCGACGGCGCGGATCGTGCCGCTGCTGATCCTGGCCTTCCTCGCCGCCTATCTCGACCGGGTCAATGTCGGCTTCGCCAAGCTGCAGATGGCTTCCGACCTGCAATTCAGCGACGCGGTCTACGGCGCCGGTGCCGGGATCTTCTTCCTCGGCTACTTCCTGTTCGAGTTGCCGAGCAACCTGATCCTGCACCGGGTCGGCGCGCGCACCTGGCTCGCCCGGATCATGGTGACCTGGGGCCTGATCTCGGCCGCCACGATGCTGGTGCAGACCGCCTGGCAGTTCTACGCCGTCCGCTTCGCCCTCGGGCTCGCCGAGGCCGGGTTCATGCCGGGCGTGATCTACTATCTCAGCGCCTGGTTTCCGGCCGAGCGCCGCGGTCGCGTGGTGGGCCTGTTCTTCATCGGGCTCGGCGTCGCCGGGCTGATCGGCGGGCCGCTCTCGGGCCTGATCCTCGGCCACATGTCGGGCGTGCTCGGCTATGCCGGCTGGCAGTGGCTGTTCCTGCTCGAATCCCTGCCGAGCGTCGCCATCGGCGTCGCGCTGCTCGTCCTCCTCGAGGACCGTGTCGAGCAGGCGCGCTGGCTCGACGCCGACGAGAAGGCCGCGATCCTCGAGGACATCGCCGCGGAGCGCCAGGCGAAGCCGGCGCTGACGCTGAGGGCGGCGCTGACCAACCGCTACCTGATCCTGATGACCGGGATCTTCTTCATCTGCAACCTGTGCCTCTACGGCCTGAACTTCTGGCTGCCGACGCTGATCACCAACATGGGCGTCAAGGACCCGGCGATGGTCGGCCTCGTCTCGGCCCTGCCGAGCCTGTGCGCCATCGCCTCGATGGTGCTGGTCAGCCGCAGCTCCGACCGGTTCCGCGAGCGCCGCTGGCACCTCGCCGGGCTCTACCTGATGGGCGCGGTCGGGCTCGGGCTCTCGGTGCTGTGGCAGAGCCAGCCGGTGCTCGGCGTCCTCGCGCTCTGCATCGCCACCGCCGGCATCCTCGCCATCCCGCCGCTGTTCTGGAACCTGCCGACCGCGATGCTCTCGGGCGTCGCCGCGGCGGGCGGGCTCGCGGTGCTCAACTCCTTCGCCAACCTCTCGGGCTTCTTCGGCCCGGCCATCGTCGGCTGGACCTCGCAGGCGACCGGCAAGACCGAGCTGTCGATCCTGTTCCTCGCCGCCACCCTGGTGCTCGCCGCCGGCCTGATCTTCCTGATCCCGGCCCGGCTGGTGAACCGCTGACAGAAACCGCCGCCCAACGGGCCGGGAGAGCCCCGGGCGGATCCTCGGAGGAGACACCATGGACGCCACCATCGCCGGATCCGGCGCCGCCGCCGGCACGGCCGCCACGCGGGTGCGCTGGCGCATCTTCGGGATCGTGTTCGTGCTCGTCGTCATCAACCTGATCGACCGCACCGCCCTGTCGATCGCGATGCCGACCATCGCCCGCGAGTTCGACCTCTCGCCGACGATGCAGGGCGTGATCCTCTCGGCCTTCTTCTGGACCTACGCGGTGCTCCAGGTACCGGGCGGCTGGCTCATCGACCGCTACGGCCCGCGCCGCCTGATGGCGGGCGCCACCATCGCCTGGGGGCTGTTCCAGTCGCTGGCCGCCCTCGCGACCGGCGGGCTGTCGCTCCTCCTGACCCGGCTCGGCCTCGGCGCGGCGGAAGCTCCCCTGTTTCCCGCCGGCGCCAAGCTCAACGCGATCTGGCTGTCGCCGCAGGAGCGAGGCCGCGGCGCGGTGCTGATGGATTCGGGCTCGCCGCTCGGCGCCGCCTTCGGCGGCGTCATCATCTCGTTCCTGATCCTCGCCTTCGATTCCTGGCGCCTCGCCTTCCTCGCCGCCGGCCTCGGCACGATCGTCCTCGGGGGCCTCGCGTGGCGCACCCTGCGCGACGATCCAGCCCTGCACCCGCAGGTCAACGCCGCCGAGCTGTCCGCCATCCGGGCGGTGCCGGAGGGCCGGCGCGCCGCGGTCCCGGCGCCCCGGATCGCCGCCCGCTCGCTCGCCGGCCTGATGCTCGGCCGGATGGCCTGGGCGATGATCAATTTCGGCCTGCTCACCTGGGGCCCGAGCTACCTCGCCCAGGCCCGCGGCTTCGACCTGAAGCAGATGGGTTCCGCGACCTTCGTGATCTTCCTCGCCGGCATGACCGGCTCGCTGTTCGCGGGCTTTGCCGCCGACGCGCTGTTTTCCCGCGGCTGGTCGCGCGCGGTCGTCTATCGCGGCATGCTGGGATTCTCCGGGATCGCCATCTTCGCGACCTTCGTGGCCCTGCCGCAGGTCGCCGACCCCGTCGGCGCGGTGGCGCTGCTCTCGGTGACGCTGTTCTTCCTCTACTGGGGCAGCCTGTACTGGAGCCTGCCGCCGCTGCTCGCGCCCACGGACAAGGTCGGCCTCGTCGGCGGGATCATGAACTTCGCCGGCTCGGCCAGCGGCATCGCGGTGCCGATCGTCACCGGGATGATCCTGCAAGCGACCGGCGCCTACCTCGCCGTGCTGCTGTTCTTTGCCGCCTGCGCGCTTGTCTACGTCGCCGGCACGATGCTGATCGCCTATCCGAGGGCCTGACGCCGATGTCCCGCTACGACGGCCCGATCCTCGACGCCCACCAGCATTTCTGGGAGCCCGACCGCAACCCGCATCCCTGGCTGAAGCCCGGCGTGCGGATCCCGTTCCGCTACGGTGACTACGAGGCGATCAAGCGGCGCTACCTGCCGGACGACTACCGCCGCGACGCCGCCCCGCACGACATCGTCGCCAGCGTCTACGTCGAGACCGAGTGGGATCCGGGCGACCCCCTCGGCGAGACCGCCTACGCCGCGGGCCTGTCCGCCGAGTGGGGCCTGCCGAACGCGATCGTGGCGCAGGCCTGGCTCGACCGCGACGACGTCGCGGCCGTGCTCGCCGGGCAGGCGGCCTGCCCGCTGGTGCGCAGCGTGCGCCACAAGCCGGGTGGACCGGATTCCCCCGACGCGGTCGGGCGGAGCCGGACCCTGATGTCGGACGAGACCTGGCGGGCCGGCTACGCGCTCCTCGGCCGTCACGGCCTGCGCTTCGACCTGCAGACGCCGTGGTGGAACCTCGACGAGGCGGTCGATCTCGCCCGCGACTTCCCCGCCACCACGATCGTCCTCAACCACGCCGGCCTGCCCTCGCGCCGCGACTCCGACAGCCTCGGGCTCTGGCGCGCCGCGCTGGCCCGCTTCGCCGCCTGTCCGAACGTCGCCGTCAAGGTCTCGGGCCTCGGCCAGCCCGGGCAGGCCTGGACGCCGGCGCTGAACGGGCCGGTGGTGCGGACGCTGATCGACCTGTTCGGGGCCGACCGGACGATGTTCGGCTCGAACTTCCCGGTCGACAGCCTGTGCGCCGACCTCTCCCCGATGATCGACGGCTTCAAGACCATCGTCGCGCCCCTCGCCCCGGCCGAGCAGGAAGCGTTCTTCGTCGGCACGGCGCGGCGGGTGTACGGCGTCGCGGCGGCTGCGGGCTGAGCCCCGGGGCGGCCTCGCGTCTTCCCTGCCGCGCGGCGACGCTCACCGCGCCGTCCGGCGCTGGAACAGGCGCAGCACCGCGTTCCCGCGTGCCACCGCGTCGTCGAGGGCGTGGCGCGGCGTCTTGGTGCCGGCGAGCGCCGCCTCGATCTCCTCGGCCCAGAGGTCGCGGATCTGCAGCATGTTGCCGAGCCGCAGGCCCGCGGTGTCGCGGGTCGGCGGGCGCCGCGTGATCGCGTCGACGGCCACCTCCAGCATCGGATGGCGCCGGTAGAAGCCGGCCGCCTCGGCCTCGTCGCGGGCCGCCCGGGTCACCGGCACGTAGCCGGTGTTCCGGTAGAGCAGCGCCTGCACGGGCAGGCTCAGCACGAAGTCGAGGAACGCCGCGACGCCGGCGTACTCCTCCTCGCTCTTGCCCTGCATGACGTAGAGCGAGCCGCCCCCCAGGACGGCGTTCCGCGGCGCGTCGGCCACGTCGGGATAGTACGGCATCGGCCGGATCGTCCAGCGGAAGCGGTCCTGGGCGGAGATCGTGCCGTACAGGCTCGAGGAGGTGAGGAAGATCGCGCACTCGCCCGAGACGAACTGCGCCTCGCCGCGGTTGGTCCGGCCCGCGTAGGTGAACACGCCCTCCCGCGACAGCTCGACGATGCTCTGGAGGTGGCGGACCACGAACGGCGTGTTGAAGACGAGCTCGGCGTCGAAGCCGTCGAGCCCGTTCGACCGGGTGGCGATCGGCCGGCCGTGCCAGGCCGACAACTGCTCGATATGCGCCCAGGTCGGCCAGGCGGTGGAGAGCGCGCAGCGCGACGGCTCCGCCCGCTTCAAGGCCCGGGCGGCCTCGAACACCTGCGGCCAGGTCTCGGGCGGGTGTGCGGGGTCGAGGCCGGCGCGGGCGAATCGGTCGAGGTTGATCCACATCACCATCGCCGAGATGTTGAACGGCAGGGACAGCATGCCGCCGTCGTCGGCGAGGTAGTTGGTGGCGATCACCGGCAGGAAGGCCTCCGGGGCGATCGGCCGCCCGGCCGCGCGCATCACCTCCGAGACCGGCTTCACCGCCCCGATCGCCGCCGCCATCGTGCCGTTGCCGACCTCGAAGACTTGCAGGATGTGCGGCGCGGCGCCCGCCCGGTAGGCCGCGATGCCGCCGTTGATCGTCTCGGCGTAGGGGCCCTTGTAGATCGTGATCAGGCGGTAGCCGCCCTGCGAGGCGTTGAACTCCTCGGCGATACGGGCCACCAGGGCCCCGTTCGCCCCGTCGAGCGAGTGCCAGAGCTGAAGCTCGGTCGCGGCGTGGGCGACGATGGTCGACAGGGCCGCCGCCACGGCGATCACGAGGCCGGCGAGGGCGCGCAGGAGAGGGGTTGCCGGCCGCCCGGCCCTCCTGCCGCCGTGCCGGGGTGATGAAATGCCCATCGGGCTGCCCTCGTTCTGCAATGGCTTCGGCGCGATCACGGGGAGGGGCGTGGGTGTGCGTGCCGGATCACCGCCGCGACCGATCAAGCGGGCTCCGGAAGCGTCCATCTCTCGCTCACCCGACCTGCCGCGGCAGCTGCACGCACAGGCGGGTTCCCTCTCCGACCGCGCTGTGGATCTCCACGCTGCCGCCGAGCCGGTGGGTGACGAGGTTGTGGATGATGTGCAGGCCAAGACCCGTGCCGCCGCGGGCACGGGCGGTGGTGAAGAACGGGTCGAAGACGCGGTCGAGGTACGTCTGCTCGATGCCGGCGCCGTCGTCGCCGATGGTGAGGACGACCCGCGCTGGCTCGGGCCTCGCCGTGATGACGATCCGCAGCAGCTGGCCCTCGCGGGTCCCGTGGTCGATCGCGTTCTTGACCGCGTTGGTCAGCACCTGGGCGAGGATGCCCGGATAGGTGTCGAGGGACAGATCGTCCGGGCAATCGGCCCGGATCTCGTGCCGGCCCGGCCGCGCCAGGGCCCGCAGGCCCGTCAGCAACTCGTCGATCCAGGTCTTGAGATCGAGGACGCGGCGCTCCTCGAACACCTGGTCGGAGGCGACCTGCTTGAAGCTGTAGAGCAGGTCGGAGGCGCGCATCAGGTTCGTGGTCATGATCCGGGCGCCGTCGCGCATCCGCGCGGCGTGCTGGACGAGGCGCGAGCGCGACAGCCGGTTCTCCGCCACCAGCGCCTCGAAGGCCGCCGCCTCGCCCTGGACCTGGGTCGAGGTGGTGAGCGCGATCCCGAGCGGGGTGCTGATCTCGTGCGAGACGCCGGCCACCATCTGCCCGAGCGAGGCGAGCTTCTCCGAGCGCACGAGGTCGTCCTGCGCCTGCTGCAGGGTGACGAGCGCCGCGTCGGCCCGGCACGCGGCCTCGCGCCAGCCCGCCTCGCGCCGCCGCAGCTCGGCGAGGAAGGTGTCGGAGGCCCGCGCGATGTCGCCGAGCTCGTCGCGCCGGTGACCGAGCCCGACGCTGGCGACGCCGGGATCCGTCGTCGCCCGCAGCACGTTGCCGGTGAGGAGGCGCAAGGGCCGGGTGATCGAGCGGGCGACGGCGACGACCGCCGCCGTGCCGAGCAGCAGCGCCCCCGCCGCGCCGGCGAGGAGCAGCCGGCGGATCGAGGTGCCGAAGCGGTCGGCATCGTCGATGAAGGTGCGGTTGAGCCCTTGAGCGTTGGCGGCGATCACCGTGTCGCGGCGGTCCATCTCGGCGATCACGGCGTCCTGCTCGCGGAGCTTGTCGAGCGTGGCAGCGAGCTGCGCGCGCCAGCCGGCGATCGCCGTCGTCAGCTCGCCCGAGGGCAGCGCGAGGCGGCCGGCCCGGGCGGCGAGCTCGGCCCCCTCGGCGACGACCGCCTCCGCCGCCGCGGCCTTGCGCCGGTCGAGGGCGGCGGCCGATTGCTGCGCGAGCCGCAACGCGGCGAGCGCGATGCCCTGCGTCGTCAGCTCCGCCTCGTTCGACGACACCGAGTGCCGGATCAGCCCGGCGACCTCGGCCTGGAGGCGGTTCTGCGCCTCGACGCTCTCGCGGATCAGGTTGTCGCACCAGGCGATCAGGGCGTGGCCCGACTGGGTGGCGCGGGTGAGCTCGAACCCTTCCGCGATGACCCGGCTCAGGCCGGCGTCGCCGCTTCGGCTCCGGTTGCGGTACGAGCGCAGCAGCGTGGCGAACTGGCCGGCCTCGACCCGGCGCTCCGCCCCGGCGAGCACCGCGTGCAGCTGCGTCCCGGTGCGGTCGAGGAGCGCGATATCCGCCGCCAGCTCGTCGAACTCGACCTGGAAGACCGGGCGGCCGATCCGGGTCTTGTCGAGTTCGACCGCCGAGATCGCCTCGCGCACGTCGCGCAGCGCGCTGACGACCCGCTGGTTGACCGCCAGGGCGGCGTCCCGGGCGGTGAGGTCGGCGACGAGGCGCGCATTCTCGTCCTGCTGGCGCCGGCGCTCGGCGTCGGTCTGGGCGACGAGGAGGTCCGCTCGCCGCGCCATCCCGGCCGCGGCGATCCCGAGATCGCCCGACAGGCGCGAGAGGCGGTGCATCCGCTCGACCTGCGCGGCGAGGTCGCGCTGCACGGTCGCGACCCGCGCCGCCTGCTCCTCCGTGCGGGCCGCCCGCGCCAGTTGCGCGAGCTGGGCCTCCGCCTTGTCGGCCAGTGCGGCGAAGTGCAGGCGCGCGTCGTCCTCTGTCTCATCGCGCCGTCCGAGGTCGTCGCGAGCCTTGTTGAGTAGCGTGAAGGTGTGGACCGTCTCGCTCGACAGGACGGCCCCGTCGCGCGCACGCTCGGCCTCGATCAGGAGCGCCCAGGCCGCCCCGGCGATGGACATCGCGACGACGACCGGGATGGCGCCGACGATGAACACGCGGCGCGCGACGCCGGACGATTGAAGGAAGCGCACCCTGGACCGAAGCTCATCGCGGGACGAAGGGACGAAATCTTGCAAAACTGCCGATCCGCTGTCCAGCAGGCGCGCGAGGATGTCGGGTGCAGGGACGTCGGCTCCCGCGGGGCGCCTGCCGGACTCACCGGACCAGGGCGTCGGTCGCGGCCGCGAAGGCGATGCGCGGGGTCGCGAGCGCGAAGGTCGCGACCCGCTGCCCGGAATGGCTGACGAGCCGCAGGGTGACGGGCACGCCCCGGACGGCCGCCCCCGCCGCTTGGCTGATCTCGGGCTGCTCCGCCAGGGCCTGGAACGCCCCGCTGACCATGCCCGGCCGGCTGAACCCGGCCCGGGTCATGACCTCCCACCGGACCGTCTCCACGGCGGCGTCCCGCTGGCGCCGCGGCGGCGAGAACAGGGCGACGTAGGATTGCGTGTAGCCGCCGCGGCTCGACACGAAGGTGCAATCGGCCACCGGCGTGCGCCCGAAGACCAGGCCGGCCGTCGCCCGGGTGGTGCAGGTCAGGGTGCCGGCGGGCTGAAGCGGGTCTTGCGGCCGGGCGCCGTGGGCGTAGGTGGCGGTCGCGGCGAGAATCGCGGCGGTGGAGGCGACGACGATGGCGTTCATGGCCTGAAATCCCTGTCGGATCGTTGGTCTCGGCGCGGGCCTTCTCGCCTCGCGCCCTCGGACCGGGCCTCAAGGCTGCCTCGGCGGTCCCTGCCGCCGCTCGCCTGTGCTCGGAGCGTGGCGTTAACTACGTCGGCCCGGTTGCACGAATATGCCGTCGAGTGTTGCTTGTTCGCCTACGAACGAAAACCAGCGACCGGACCGGGTCGAGGGACGCAACAGTCGAGGTCGCGCACGACATATGGCGGCAGGCCGACGACGAGAAATCCGGGCCCGGCGGCCGGGCGTCGTGTAAGACCATGGACCGAGGCCGATTCGAGGAGGCACGATTGCGGATCGTCGACATCCAGTCCCAGATCGTCTCGCTGCCCTTCGACATGGGCGGTCCGCCCGCCACCTTCGCCGGCAAGGCCTGGACCCATCTCGACATCCTGCTCGTGCGGGTCGAGACCGACGAGGGGCTGGTCGGCTGGGGCGAGGCCTTCGGGCATGCCGGCATCGCGGCGACCCGCGCCGCCCTCGACGGGATCGTGGCGCCGCTCGTGCTCGGGCGCTCGTCCGGCGACGTCGCGGCGCTGACCCGCAGCGTGCTCCACGCCACGCATCTGCTCGGCCGCAACGGCCCGTTCGTCTTCGCCTTCTCCGGCATCGAGACGGCGCTCTGGGACCTCGCCGGCAAGCGGGCGGGCCAGCCGGTCGCCCGGCTCCTCGGGGGAGTTCGCGATCGGCTGCCGGCCTACGCCTCGCTGCTCGCCTACCACGATCCCGCGCTGGTGCGCCGCAACGTCGAGGCGGCGTGCGCCGCCGGCTACCGCCACATCAAGCTGCACGAGGTGACCGAAGAGGCGGTCGCCGCCGGCGCCGAGGTGGCGCGGGCGCACGGCGCCGCTCTGATGGTCGACGTCAACTGCGCCTGGAGCGTCCAGGCGGCGCTCAAGATGGCCGACGCCTTCGCGCTCCACGACCTCTATTGGTTCGAGGAGCCGGTCTGGCCGCCGGAGGACGTGCACGGGCTGGCCCGGGTGCGGGCCCGCGGCATCCCGATCGCCGCGGGCGAGAACACCGCCGGGCTGTTCGGCTTCAAGGCGCTGATCGAGGCCGGCGCGATCGACGTCGCGCAGCCGAGCGTGACCAAGATCGGCGGCATCGGTGAGATGCTGCGGGTGATCACGCTGTGCGAGGCCCACGGGGTTCGGGCGGCGCCCCACAGCCCGTATTTCGGCCCCGGCCTCATCGCCACGATGCACGTCGTCGCGGCCCGCATCGAGGACCCGCTCGTCGAGGTGCTGTGGCTCGACATGGAGGCCAACCCGTTCGATCCTTGGGTGCGGGCCGAGAACGGCCACGTGCGGCTGCCCCCCGGCCCCGGCCTCGGCTGCGACCCGAGCCCAAGCGTGCTCGACCGCTACCGGGTCGGACCGGTCGTCCGCACCGCATAAGAACGGTACAGGGAAGGAAACGCCATGAAGGTCGACCGCGTCGAGACGCGTCCCATCACCTTGCGGCCTGAGCGGCCGATCGGCTCGGCGCTGGGCCAGCTGCACGCCTTCGGCTGCATCCTGGTCACTGTGCGGGCCGACGGGCTCACCGGCGAGAACATCGTCTTCACGCTGAACGACCGGCGCACCAAGGTCCTGCGCGCGCTCATCGACGAGATGGCCGACCTCGTGGTCGGCCAGGATCCCGGCCACATCGCGGGCTTCTGGTCGCGGGCCTGGCGCGACGTGAACTTCATGGGCCACAAGGGGATGCCGGTCATGGGCATCTCGGCCCTCGACGGGGCGCTGTGGGACCTCGCGGGGAAGCGCGCCGGGCTGCCGCTCTACCGCATGCTCGGCGGCGCCAGCGCCCGGGTGCCGGCCTACCATTCCGGCGGGTTGTGGCTCGACCGCTCGACCGACGAGCTCGTCGCGGAGGCCGAGAGCTTCAAGGCGTCAGGCTTCACCGCGATGAAGATGCGGCTCTCGGCCGGCGACCCGGACTGGAACATCGCCCGGGTGCGGGCGGTGCGCGAGGCGATCGGCCCGAAGATCCGCCTGATGGCCGATGCCAACCAGGGGCTCACCGAGAACGACGCCATCCGCCTCGGCCGACGGCTGGAGGAGTTCGACCTGACCTGGTTCGAGGAGCCGCTGCCGGCCTGGGACGTCGAGGGGCTGGCCCGGGTCGCCGCCGCCCTCGACACGCCGATCGCCAGCGGCGAGACCGACTACACCCGCTACGGCTTTCGCCGGATGATCGAGCTGCGCTCGGCCGACATCCTGATGCCGGACCTCCAGCGGGTCGGCGGCGTCACCGAGTTCATGCGCGTCGGCCACCTCGCCGAGGCGCACGACCTGCCGGTGTCGAGCCACCTCTTCCCGGAGCAGAGCCTGAGCGTGCTGGGGGCGCTGGCGAACGCCCACTCGCTCGAAGTCATGCCGTGGTTCTCCGAACTGTACTGCGAGAGACTGGACTTCGCCGACGGATCCGCCATCGTACCGGAGCGGCCAGGCTTCGGCTTCACCTTCGACGAGGACCGGATCCGGCACCTGGAGCGGCAAGGCGCTTAAACAACCAAACGCGCCGGCCGGGACGACAACGGGAGGAGGACGCCATGGTGACGACGAACCGTCGTGCGCTCGTGATGAATGCTGCCGGCCTCGCGGGGGCGGCGGCCCTCGGGTTTCCCCGGCCGGCCCTGGCGCAGGGCGAGCCCCTCCGCATCGGCTGGCTCGCGGCGATGACCGGGCCGAGCTCGGCCCCGACGGTCGGGTTCAACCGCGGCGTGGTCTTCGCCACCGAGGCGATCAACGGCGCCGGCGGGGTCAAGGGCCGCAAGATCGAGCTCGTCACCCGCGACACGCAGGGCGATCCGACGAAGGCGGTCAACGCCACCCAGGAGATGATCAGCCAGGCCAAGGTCCACGCAATCTGGGGACCGACCAATTCGGGCGAGTCGCTCGCCGTCACCCCGATCATGGCGCGGGCGAAGATGCCGAACATCCACCCCTGCGTGGTCGACAGCCTGATCGATCCGGCGAAGTACCCCAACGCCTTCCGCATCGCCCCGTCGAACACCCAGTGGGACGATGCGGTGCGGGGCTACTGCCTGAAGGTCCTGAAGGTGAAGCGCGTCGCGGTGATCGGCGACACCACCGGCTACGGCGTCACCGCCGCCAAGGCCTCGGCCGCGGCGTTCAAGCAGGACGGGGCCGAGGTGGTCTATCTCGGCAACATTGATTCGACCCAGCCCGACATGACCCCCGACTTGCTTCGCGCCCGCAACGCCGGCGCCGAGGCGCTGGTGGTGTGGAGCGTGTCGACCGGCATGGATGCGCGCCTGTTCAACACCCGCGCCCGGATGGGCTGGGATGTCCCGATCGTCGGCCACCCCTCGATGGCCTCGGGCGAGATCGGCGGGCTCCTGGAGAAGCCGGCGAACTGGGACAAGGTCTACGCCGTCGGCTACCGCAGCTGCTCCTACGGCGAAGACGGCAAGCTTCCGCCCCGCAGCGAGGAGTTCGTCGCTCGGCTGAAAGGCAAGGTCGCGCTCTCCGACACGCTGCTGTGGTGGGTGGCGGCCGGCTACGACGCGGTGAGCCTGATCGCCAAGGCGGTAGAGGAGACGGGTTCGAGCGCGCCCGACGCGATCGTCAAGCACTGGAACGGGTTGACGAGGTACCCGGGCATCTTCGGCGACTACACCTACACGCCAAAGGAGCATAACGGCTACCCGACCGAGGAGGTGGTGATGTCGGCGGCCAATTCCGGCCGCGACGGCAGCTTCCGGCTCGCCCCGGGCTATTCCTGACGCGGGGAGGGGAGGGCGCCGCCATGCTCGCCTCGATTCTGGCCTCGGGCCTCGCCGTCGGCGCGATCTACGCGCTGATCGGCATCACCTACAACACGATGTTCTCGACCTCGCGGGTGATGAGCTTCACCGCGGGCCAGCTCGGGATGCTCGGCGGCGTGCTCGGCTCGCTGTTCACGCTTCGTCTCGGGCTGCCCTGGCCGCTCGGGCTCGTCATGACGCTCGCCGGCAGTGCCCTCGTCGGCGTGGTCACCGAGTTCGTGGCGGTGCGCCCGGTGCTGAAGAGCCTCGACCAGCACCTCTACGTGCTCTCGACCCTGGCGCTCGCCCTGATGATCCAGCAGGTCACGGCGATCGGCTGGAGCACCGAGCCGCAACCGTTCCCGCGCCTTCTCGGCGGCTTCGGGGAGAACGTGCTCGACGAGAAATTCTGGCTGCCGGTCGCCGCCTGCCTCGCCGTCGTGGTGGGCCTCGAACTGCTCTACCGGCGCACGCTGCTCGGCCACGCCTTCCTGGCCGTGGCGGAGGACAACTTCGCCGCCCGCGCGCTCGGTCTGCCCGAACGGCGCCTGCGGGTGATGAGCTACGCGCTCGCCGGCGGCATCGGGGCGCTTGCGGGCTATGCCGGGGGCGAGTTGCTGCTCGCCTTCTTCGCCAACGGGCCGCATCTCAACTTCTACGGCTTCATCCCGGTGGCGCTCGGGGGCCTCGGCAACAACCGCGGCGCCCTCGTCGGCGGCCTCGTCCTCGGGCTGTTCCAGCAGACCGCGAACTTCGTCGTCGGCGGCATCTTCGCCTCGGTCGCGGTCTTCACCCTGTTCATCGTCGTGCTGCTCGCCGCGCCCCAGGGGCTCCTCGGCTCCGCCCAGGCGAGGCGCGTATGAGTGCACCATCTGCCCTCGCGGCCCCCAAACCGGCCGCCCGCGCCGGGCTCGGTGGGCGCCTCGCCGCGGCTGCGCCCTTCCTCATCATCCTCGGCCTCGCGCTCGTCGTGCCGGTCTTCGGCAACGATTACTGGACGCTGATCGCCACGAGGGCGGCGATCTACTGGATCCTGGTGTCGGGCCTCAACCTCGTCGTCGGCTTTGCCGGCCAGCTCGCCATCGGCTACGTCGCATTGCTGCTGGTGGGCGCCTACACCACTAGTGTGCTCGCCGCCGGCACGGTGCTTCCGGCCTTTCCCGTCGTCGCGGCGCTCGCCTGCGCGGGGATCGTCGGCGCCGTGGTCGGGGTGATCGTCGGCCTGCCGGCGCTCCGGCTGCGCACCTTCTACTTCGCCATGACGACGCTCGGCTTTGCCACCATCGTCACGCAGATCGCACTGGCCTGGCAGGACGTGACCGGCGGCGGCATCGGCATCACCGGGCCGGAGATGCCGAGCCCGTTCGACTCGCGCCTCGGCTTCTACAGCCTGTGCCTCGCGGGCGCCGTTTTGTGCACCTGGATGACGCTCAACGTCGCCGGCAGCCGCTACGGCCGTGCGCTCGTCGCGGTCCGCGACGCCGAGGTGGCGGCGGAGGCCGTCGGCATCTCGAAACCCCGCCTCCTCGTCGCGGTGTTCCTGTTCGCCGGCGGCGTCGCGGCCATCGCCGGGGGGCTGTTCGCCTCGCTCCAGACCTACATCACGCCGGACGCCTTCACCTTCGACCTCTCGCTCCTGTTCTTCATCGCGGTGCTGATCGGCGGGCGCGGCTCGGTGCTGGGGCCGCTGATCGGCACGGTTCTGCTCACCATCCTGCCGGAGGTGGCGGCCCCGCTCGCGGCGTGGTCGACCTTCCTCTACGCCTTCCTCCTCCTCGTCATCGTCGTGGCGCTGCCGGGCGGCATCGCCGACCTCCTCGATCGCGGCAAGCGCCGTCCGCTCCCGGCCGAGCGCAGCATCGCCCCGCGCGCCGCCGTCCTCAAGGAGTTCGCGGCGGGCGGCTCGACGCCCGAGCCGATCACGCTTTCCGGCGTGCGCCTGAGCTTCGGCGCCGTGAAGGCGATCGACGGGCTCGACCTGGCCTTACGCCCCGGCGGCGTCCACGGCCTGATCGGCCCGAACGGGTCGGGCAAGACCACGACGCTCAACGTCATCTCAGGGTATTACCGGCCGCAAGCCGGGCGGGTCAGCCTGGGCACCCGCTCGCTCCTCTCCGAGTCGCGGGAGGCGCGCGCCGCCTTGCGCATCGCCCGCACCTTCCAGACCCCGCGGATCGTCGGGGAGGCGAGCGTGATCGAGAACGTCATGCTCGGCGGCAGCGTCGACGGGCGCGCCACCCTGGCGGAGGCCTTGCTCGCGCTGAAGCGCCACCGCGAGGACGAGCGCGTCTTGCGCGAGTCAGCCCGCCTCGCGCTGCGGGCGGTCGGGCTCGACGGGCTCGACGACGTCCGGGCCGGACGGCTCCAGCACAGCGAATTGCGCTTCCTCGAGATCGCCCGCGCCTTGATGCTGCGCCCGGCCTTCCTGCTCCTCGACGAGCCGGCGGCCGGCCTCTCGGCGACCGAGATCCAGCGCCTCGGCGGGCTGATCCGGGCGGTGGCGGATGCCGGCGTCGGCGTGCTCCTCGTCGAGCACCACGCCGACCTGATCTTCGCGATCTGCGACGAGGTCACGGTACTCAACCTCGGCCGGGTGCTCGCCGCGGGCACGCCGGTAGAGATCCGCAGCCACAGGGAGGTGGTCAGTGCCTATCTCGGCGCATGATCCCGGACATCTGCCCCTGCTCCAGGTCCAGGGGCTGGAGGCGGGCTACGGCAAGATCCGGGTGCTGCACGGCGTCGACCTCGTGGTGCGGGAAGGCGAGGTCGTGACGCTGCTCGGCCCCAACGGCGCCGGCAAGTCGACGCTGCTGCGGGCGCTCTCGGGGCTCCTGCCGGTCCAGGCCGGCACCGTCCGCCTCGGGGGCGCGCTGCTCTCGGGCGCCGGGCCCCGCCAAGCCGTGCGGGCCGGGCTCTCCCACGTCATCGAGGGCCACCGGGTCTTCACCGGGCAGACGGTGCGCGAGAACCTGCTGCTCGCCGCCTACGACCTGCCCCGGGCCGAGCGCGAGGCGCGCATCGACGAGGCGCTGGCACACTTCCCCGAGATCGCCGCGAAGAGCCACGACAAGGGCGCCTCGCTCTCCGGCGGCCAGCAGCAGATGCTGGCGGTGGCCCAAGGCCTGGTGCAGCGCCCGCGCCTCCTGATGCTCGACGAGCCCTCCGCCGGCCTCTCGCCGGTGCTGGTCGACCGGGTGCTCGAGGTGGTCACCCGCCTGCGCCGCCAGGGCACCGCGGTGCTGCTGGTCGAGCAGCTGGTCGAGAAGGCGCGCGCCGTCTCCGACCGGGTCTACGCGCTCGCGCAGGGACGGATCGTGCTCGCGGCCGAGGCCGGCGCGCCCGACCTGCCCGAGCGGCTGGAGCGGGCCTATTTCGGCGAGGGCGGACCGGTGCACGCCTGATGGCAGCGGCCCAGGATGGTCAAATGGGGACGGCCCCTCCCGCAGGCGGGAGAGCCCCGGTCGAGCTGTCGCGTTGCATCCCCGTGTCCGGCCCCCGATCAGCCAAAGGCGACGGCCACACTGGTGGTACGCGACACGCGCTCCCATCATCGGAACCGCTTCGCGGCACGTCTCCCTTGGATCCCGGATCTCCTTCCGCCGACGCTTCGGTCGTCCGGGACAGGGGAGCGGTGGAGAGAGTAGGAAGGATGACATGACCGCACCACGCCCGACAGCCATCGATATCGTCGAGGTCGGTCCCCGCGACGGGTTGCAGAACGACAGCCGCCATCTCTCGACCGACGCCAAGGTCGAGATGATCCGCCGGCTCGCGGGCGCCGGCCTGCGGCGGATCGAGGCCGCGAGCTTCGTCAATCCGAAGCGCGTGCCGCAGATGGCCGATGCCGAGGCGGTGCTGGCCCGGGTCGTCGACCTGCCCGGCGTCAGCGTCTCGGGCCTCGTGCTCAACGCCCGCGGCTTCGAGCGGGCGCTCGCGGCGGGCCTGCGCGAGATCAGCTTCGTCGCCTCCGCGACCGACACGATGGCGGCGCGCAACCAGGGCACGACCGCGCGGGGCCTCGTCGAGACCTGGGCCGGGATCGCGGCGCGGGCGGGAGACGCCGGCCTGTTCCGGTCGGTCACGATCGCCGTCGCCTTCGGCTGCCCGTTCGAGGGCGAGGTGCCGCTCGAGCGCGTGATCGCGACCGCCCGGGCGCTCGCCGAGAGCGGCATCGACGAGATCTCGCTCGCCGACACGATCGGCGTCGCGACGCCGCGCCTCGTCGAGGAACGCTTCGCGGCGCTGGCGCAAGCTCTCCCCGGCCTGCCGCTGCGGGCGCATTTTCACAACACCCGCAACACCGGCTTCGCCAATGCCGACGCGGCACTGCGCTCCGGCGTCACGGTGCTCGATTCGAGCCTCGGCGGGCTCGGCGGCTGCCCGTTCGCCCCGGGCGCCACCGGCAACGTCGCGACGGAGGACCTCGTCTCGATGCTGGAGCGCGACCGGGTCGCGACCGGTGTCTCGGTCGAACGCCTGCGCGACGCGACCCTCTGGCTCGAGGGCGAGATGGGGCGGCGCCTGCCGGGCCACGGCGCCCACGTCACGCCGTGGCCCGCGGTGCTGGCGGCCTGACACCCGACACGATGAGCCCCGCGGCCGATCGGCGCCGGGATGTCCTTCGACAGCGATCTTGCGGGCGGCATCCTCGGCGCCCGCGAAAGCGGCCGATTGCCAGGTCTGCCGGCGGTGCGATACCGTCCCCGACCGAAGAGGCCGCCCGGCAGAAGGCGGTTTTTCCGACCGGGAGCGCGGGCGGCCGCCGCGGAGTGAGAGCCATGACGCAGACGCGCTCGGGTCCCCTCGCCGGACTGAAGGTGATCGAGCTCGCCCACATCATGGCCGGACCGGTCTGCGGGATGATGCTCGGCGACATGGGCGCCGAGGTGATCAAGGTCGAGAAGAGCGAGGGCGGCGACGACACCCGCCGCATGGTGCCCCCCGCGATCGCCGGCGAGAGCGCCGCCTACATGATGATGAACCGCGGCAAGAGCGGCCTCGCCCTCGATCTCAAGGCACCCGAGGGGCGGGCGGTGCTGCGCCGGCTCCTCGTGGGAGCCGACGTGCTCATCGAGAATTATCGCGCCGGCACGATGGACAAGCTCGGCTTCGGCTACGAGGCCCTGCGGGCCGAGCATCCGGGGCTGATCTACTGCTCGCTCTCCGGCTTCGGCCGCACCGGCCCCTACGCCGACCGCGCCGGATTCGACCTCGTGGCGCAGGGGATGAGCGGGCTGATGAGCATCACCGGCGAGGGCCCGGGCCGCCCGCCGGTGAAGAGCGGGGCGCCGGTCACCGACATCACCGCCGGCATCCTCGCGGCGATGGGCGTGCTCGCGGCCTACACGCACCGCCTGCGCACCGGCGCGGGCCAGCGGGTCGATACCTCGCTGTTCGAGGCCGGCATCGTCCAGACCTACTGGCAATCGGCCATCGCCCTCGCGACCGGGGTGGCGCCGGGCCCGATGGGCTCGGCCCACCCGCTCAACGCACCCTACGAGGCGTTCGAGACCGCCGACGGCTGGATCACCGTCGGGGCCGCCAACCAGACCAACTGGCTGCGGCTCCTCGGTGTTCTCGGGGCGGAAGCCCTGGCCGACGACCCGCGCTTTGCCCAGAACCGCGGCCGGATGGAGCACCGGGCCGAACTCGGCGCGGCGCTCACCGGGTATTTCCGGCGGGCGACCTCCGCCGAGTGGCTGGCGCGGCTCGAGGCCGGCGGCGTGCCCGCCGGACCCGTCCTCGACGTATCGCAGATGCACGCCGACCCGCAGACCCTCGCCCGCGACATGGTGGTCGAGGTCGACCACGCGCGGGCGGGTCGCATCCGGACGCTCGGTACCCCAGTGAAGTTCTCGGGCACGCCCGGGCGCGTGCATGGGCCGGCGCCGCTCCTCGGCGAGCACAGCCGCGCTATCCTGGCCGCGCACGGCTACGCCCCGGCGGAAATCGACGACCTGATCGAACGGGGTGTGGTGCGCGAGACGGTGGCGTGAGCGGAAACAGGACGGCTCACGCCGTCGCCGGCGTGACGATGATCGTGCCGGCTTCGCCTGCCTCGGGATGCGGGCGCACGATGATCTCCACGTCCTGGTCGAATGCGGTCAGGAAATTCATCAGTCGCTCGACGGAGTATTCCCGGAAACGGCCCTTGAACAGGCGCGACACCTCCGGCTGGGAGATGCCCAACAGTTCACCGGACTTGGTCTGGCTCATGCCCCGCTGCGTGAACACCCGATAAAGTTCCGCTACGATACGAGCCTTGAGCAGATGTGTCTCTGGATTAGGGAGGCCCAAGTCTGCAAAGATATTGTCGCCGCTCCGATGGATATCGCCGGCTTCAATGGTCATGTTCATATCTCCCGCGGCTTGCTGGCAGCATAATCGGCTTCAGCATCCCGCAAGCGCCGTTTGATCGGATCTACGTCGGTTTAAGGCGTCTTGATGCCCTGCTTCGATTTTCTCATGACGGCGTGCAGGACGCAGACCGCGGTTTCGAAGTAAACCGTGTAGACGGTGCGGTCGGTGCCACGATCGTCAAACTGGTGTTCGACGGCATCGGCCATGCCGCCGCAGCCGGCGTCGGGCGTGCGCCCGGCCACACCTACGAACCATCCATCTCCTCCCGCATGAACCGCGCGAAGCGCGGATCGCCGAGATGCGCGACGTTGACCCGCATCATCGGCGGACCGGCGGCGCCCTCCGGCAGGAAGAGACCGCCCGGCGCGATCAGGATGCTGCGCGACGCGGCCCGGCGCGACAGGGCGTCGAGGTCGCACGCCTCCGGCAGGCCGCACCAGAGGTAGTAGCCGCCGCGGGGCTCGCCGAAGACCGGCAGACCGAGGCCGTGCAGGACCGCCCGGCCCTGGAGCGTCGCCGCCTCGATCCGGCCGCCGAGGCGGCGCAGGTGGCGGCGGTAGCGCCCGCTCTCGATCAGCTCGTGGACGACCCGCTCGACGAAGCCCGAGCTGTTGACGCTCGTCACCATCTTGAGGTCGCGCAAGGCCTCCCGGACGTCGCGGCGCGCCGCGATGTAGCCGCAGCGCAGGCTGGCCGAGAGGGTCTTGGCGAAGGTGCCGACGTAGATCACCCGGTCGAGCTGGTCGAGAGCGGCGAGCCGGGCCTGGGCCGCCGGCAGCACGTCGGCGAAGGGGTCGCTCTCGACGATCCGGAGATCGAGGGCGCCGGCGCGCTGGAGCAATCGGTGGGCGACCGGCAGGGTGAGCGAGCAGCCGGTCGGGTTGTGGGCGAGCGAGTGGGTGAAGAACAGCCGCGCGCCGCTCGCCCGCGCCATCGCCTCCAGGTGGGCGACGTCCGGCCCGTCCGGGTTGCGCCGCACCCCGACGATCCGGGCCTTGGCGAGCCGCAGCTTGCCGAACAGCGGGTAGTAGCCGGGCGAATCGACCAGCACCGGATCGCCGGGGGCCACGAACTGCCGGATGATCAGGTCGAGGGCGTGGTTGGCGCCGGCCGTCAGCAGCACGTCCTCCGGCGCGGCGTGGATCGCGCGCTCGGCCAGCCGCAGGGCCAGGCTCCGGCGCAGCGGCGGATAGCCGTCGGGGCTGCCGTAGCTCTCGCTCGCCGCGGCGAGCGAGGGCCGCACCGAGCGGCCGACCTCTGCGCCCTCCATCCAGGCCGGCGGCGGGCGCCCGTCGCCGACGCGCACGTCGTAGTGCCGGTCCAACTGCTCGCGCAGCAGCCAGACGCTGTCGACCGCCCGCAGCGGCACCGGGGCCGGGGTCGCGGCCGGCGCCGGGCGGCGGCCCGAAACGTAGAAGCCCGAGCCCGGCCGGCTCTCGACCCGCCCCGACGCGACGAGGCGCTCATAGGCGTGGACGATCGTGTTCTTCGACACCGCGAAGGCCGCGGCCGCCGCCCGGATCGAGGGCAGGCGCTCGCCCGGGCGCAGGAGCCCCCGATCGATCCGCCCGGTCAGCCCGGCGACGACCTGCTCGACCCGGGTCCGGGGTTCGGGATCCCCAATCGTATCCATCGGGGGAAGGGTACGGTCACTCCGGATAAGGTGCAAAGCGTTCCTTGCCGGAAGGAGACGGATGGGTACGGTGCCGGTAACGGGCAGGTTCTAACGGGCCCGGACGAGGGAGAGCGGCGCCCCGGCGACGGCCTCGACGGGCCGGCGCATGACGGGTCGACATGCGGGCGATCGCCCTCGTCCGGCGCGGACGGACCGCCCGATCGCGGCGCTGATCGACGAGACACCCCATGCCGAACACGACCCGGGCGAACCGCACCTCGCGCATCGCCGGCTTCCACAAGAAGAGCCCGCGCGAGCGCCTCGACCTCGTCGCCGCCTTCGCGGATCTGTCGGAGGCCGAGGTCGCGCACCTCGCCGAGTTCGGCAACCTCAGCCCCGACCTCGCCGACCGGCTGATCGAGAATGTCGTCGCCACGATGACGATACCGCTCGGCATCGCCACCAACATGCGGATCGACGGCGAGGACGTGCTGATCCCGATGGCGACCGAGGAATCCTCGGTGGTGGCCGCGGTCTGCAACGCGGGCCGCCAGGTCTACGAGGACGGCTTCACCACCTCGGTCTCCGGCAACCTGATGATCGCGCAGGTCCAGGCCGTCGGCGTCAGCGACCCGTACGCGGCGCGCCTGCGCATCCTGGAGCAGCGCGCGGCCCTCGGCGCTCTCTGCGACGCCTGCGACCCGGTGCTGGTGCGCCTCGGGGGCGGCCTGCGCGACGTCGAGGTGCGGGTGCTCGACAGCCTGAGCGGGCCGATGGTGGTGACGCACCTCATCGTCGACACCCGCGACGCGATGGGGGCAAACGCCGTCAACACCATGGCGGAGGCGGTCGCCCCCCACATCGCCGGCTGGAGCGGGGGCCGGGTCTACCTGCGCATCCTCTCGAACCTCGCCGACCGGCGGCTCGCCCGCGCCCACGCGGTCTGGCGCACGGACGCGATCGGCGGGCCGGAGGTGCGCGACGGCATCGTCAGCGCCTACCACCTCGCCGAGGCCGATCCCTACCGTGCTGCGACCCACAACAAGGGCATCATGAACGGCATCGACGCGGTGGTGCTCGCCACCGGCAACGACACGCGGGCGATCGAGGCCGGCGCCCACGCCTACGCCGCGCGCTCGGGCCGCTACACCAGCCTCACCCGCTACGAGGTCACGGCGTCGGGCGATCTCAGCGCCTCGATCGAATTGCCGCTCGCCGTCGGCCTCGTCGGCGGGGCGACCAAGCTGCATCCGACCGCGCAGGCCTGCCTCAAGATCCTCGGGGCGACGACGGCCGAGCGCCTGGCGCGGATCATCGCGGCGGTCGGCCTCGCGCAGAATTTCTCCGCCCTCAAGGCGCTCGCCACCACCGGCATCCAGAAGGGCCACATGGCGCTGCATGCCCAGAACATCGCCATGATGGCCGGCGCCGTCGGCGAGGAGATCGAGGCGGTGGCGCGCGTGCTGGTCGAGGGGCACCGCGTGCGGCTCGACGTGGCGCAGGAGGTCCTGGCCGGGATCCGGCGGGGGTGACGGGCAGTCGGGCCGCGGCCGGTCGGCTCGTCCCGTCCCATTCGCCACCTCATCCTGAGGTGCGAGCGTCAGCGAGCCTCGAGAGGCCTCCAGACGTCAGTGCGATCTTTGAAGCCCTCCTTCGAGGCCGCTGCAAGCAGCAGCACCTCAGGATGAGGTTGTGGGTCGGACGAGCGGAGCCGCTCAGGCCCGCGACCAGATCCGGACGAATATTACGCCTGCACTTGATAACGACAAAAACGGGAGGAGACCCATGCTCAAGATCACCCGCACCCGCACCCGCGCCGCGCGCCTCGCCATCCGCCTGCTCGCCGGGGCCGCCCTCCTCGCCGCCGCCGGCGCCGCCCATGCCGAGGTGACGGTCGTCAAGCTCGGGGTGCTCACCGACCTCAGCGGATTCGCCGCCGACTCCACCGGCGAGGGCTCGGTCGTCGCCGCGCGCCTCGCGGTCGAGGATTTCCGCAAGGAGCAGCCGAAGATCAGGGTCGAGGTGATCCAGTCCGATCACCAGAACAAGCCCGACATCGGCTCGGCCACCGCCCGCCGCTGGATCGCGGAAGGCCAGGTCGACGCCATCCTCGACGTGCCGTTCTCTTCGGTGGCGCTCGCCGTGCAGGAGGTGGTGCGGGATTCCAGGGCCGCGTTCATCGCCTCGGGCCCCGGCACCTCGGACCTGACCGGCCCGAAATGCTCGGCCAACACCGTGCACTGGACCTACGACACCTGGGCGCTCGCCCACGGCACCGCGCTCGCGCTGGTGCGCGCCGGCAAGACGAAGTGGTTCTTCCTCACCGCCGACTACGCCTTCGGCCACGCGCTCGAGGCCGATGCCGCGAGCGTGGTCAGGCAGCAGGGCGGCACGGTGGTCGGCGGCGTGCGCCATCCGACGGCGGCGGCGGATTTCTCCTCGTTCCTGCTCCAGGCGCAAGCCAGCCGCGCCCAGGTGATCGCGCTCGCCAACGCCGTCGGCGATACGGTCAACTCGGTCAAGCAGGCGGCCGAGTTCGGCATCACCGGCGGCGGCCAGGACCTCGCGGCGCTGCTGATGCAGCTCTCCGACGTCCACGCGATCGGCCTCAAGGACGCGCAGGGGCTCTACCTGACAGAGGGCTTCTACTGGGATACCAACGAGGGCACCCGCGCCTTCGCCGACCGCTTCGCTCAGGCGATGAAGGGCCGCCGGCCGACCGCCAACCAGGCCGGCGTCTATGCCGGCGCGCTCGCCTACCTGCGCGCGGCAGCCGCCGCCGACAGCACCGACGGGCGCACCGTCGTCGCCAAGATGAAGGCGGAGCCGACCAACGACCCGCTGTTCGGCGAGGGCCGGGTGCGCGAGGACGGGCGGCACATCCACCCGATGTACCTGTTCCAGGTGAAGACCCCGGCCGAGTCGAAGGGCCCGTTCGACTACTACAAGCGCGTGCAGACGATCCCCGCCGCCGAGGCGTTCCGGCCGCTGGCCGAGGGGCGCTGCCCGCTGGTCAAGGCGCCGTGATCGTCGCCCGCGGGTGGATCGTCGGGGCTGCGCCGACGCCTCCCGGGCGGCGTCATACGACGTCCGACTGATTGCTTCAGGCGATCCTGCCGGATCGCATTCGCCATGCGGAAGTCGGCTTCGCTCAGACGTGTGAAGCCTGCGGCTTCACCGCGCGGGCTGGTGATACGAGATCCGGAAGTGATCTTCCGGATCTCGTATCAGTGGTGCCCCGCCATGTGCCGGCCGATCACCGCGGTCTCGGCCCGGGCGGCGTCGGTCTCGTAGACGAGGCGCCCTTCCGACATCACCAGGATGCGGTCGGACAGTTCGAGGATCTCGTCGAGGTCCTCGCTGATCAGCAGCACCGCGGCGCCGCCGTTGCGCGCCGCCACGATGCGCGAGCGGATGTCCGACACCGCCGCGAAGTCGAGGCCGAAGCAGGGATTGACCACGATCAGCAGATCGACCGGGTCGGTCAGCTCGCGGGCGAGCACCGCGCGCTGCACGTTGCCGCCCGACAGCGTGGCGATCGGCGCCTCCGCCGAGGCGGTCTTCACCCCGAACCGGGCGATGAGATCGTGGGCGCGCCGGCGCATGGCGCCCTTGTCGAGCCAGATCGCGGGGCGGCTCTGCGCGTCGTCCCGGCGCCGGTCGAAGGCGCGAAATCCGATATTCTCGGCGACCGACATCTGCGGCGCGCAGGCGTTGCGCAGGGGCTCCTCGGGGATGAACCGGACGCGACGGGCCCGGCTCTCCGCCCGGGTCCCGGCATAGGGCGTGCCCGCCACCGCGACACGGCCGCCGGTGGCGCGGATCTGGCCGCCGAGCACGTCGGCGAGCTCCTTCTGGCCGTTGCCGGACACGCCGGCGATGCCGACGATCTCCCGCGCCTGGACGCGAAGGTCGTCGATGGCGATCCGGCGCAGGCCCGACGGGTCGGTGGCGGTGAGGCCTTCGAGATGCAGCACGGTGCGGGCGGGATCGGGCGCGCCGGAGCGGGCGGCCACGGTGCGCACCCGGCGCTCGCCCATCATCATCGCCGCCATGTCGTCGCGCGAGACCGCGCCGACCGCGCCGCCGCCGGCGAGGTGCCCGCGGCGCAGCACGCTGAACGAGCGGGCGAAGGTCTCGACCTCGCGGAACTTGTGGCTGATCATCAGCACGGTCAGCGCGCCCGAATCCGTCATGCCGCGCAGCAGGCCCAGCACCTCCTCCGCCTCGCCCGGCGTGAGCACCGAGGTCGGCTCGTCGAGGATCAGGAACCGCGCCTTGAGGTAGAGCTGCTTGACGATCTCGAGCTTCTGCTTCTCGCCCGCCGACAGCGTGGCCACCGGGCGGTCGAGGTCGAGGCGAAACGGCATCCCGGCCATGAAGGCGGCGAGCGCCGCCCGCTCACCGGCCCAGTCGATGAGGCGCGGCACGTCGGCCCGGGCGATCACCAGGTTCTCCGCCCCGGTGAGGGAGGGCACCAGGGTGAAGTGCTGGTAGACCATGCCGAGGCCGCGGGCTTGCGCCGCCTTCGGGCCCGCGATCTCGACCTCGCGGCCGTCGACGAGCACGCTGCCGGCGGTGGGCGCGTAGAACCCCATCACGCACTTCACCAGGGTCGACTTGCCGGCGCCGTTCTCGCCGAGCAGCGCGTGGAAGCCGCCGGCCTCGATCTTGATCGAGACGTCGTCGAGGGCCGCGAAGGCGCCGAAGCGCTTCGTCATGCCGACCGTCTCGAGCGAGAGGGCGCCGCTCATGCTCCCATCCCCTCAAGGATCGCCGCCGAGGTCGCGACGGCGCCGAACACCCCGCCCTGCATCGTCACCATCTTGAGCGCGGCCTCGTGGTTGCCCGGATCGGTCGCGGCGGTCGCGTCCGAGACGATGACGCATTCGAAGCCGCGATCGTTGGCCTCGCGCATGGTGGTGTGGACGCAGACGTCAGTGGTGATCCCGGTGAGGATCAGGTTGCGGATGCACAGCCGGGTGAGGATCAGTTCGAGGTCGGTGGCGCAGAACGAGCCCTTGCCGGGCTTGTCGATGATCGGCTCGCCGGGCAGTGGCGCGAGTTCGGGGATGATCTCCCAGCCGGGCTCGCCCCGCACCAGCACCCGCCCGCACGGGCCCGGATCGCCGATGCCGGCGCCGATCCGGCGCGAGCGCCAGCGCTTGTTCGCGGGAAGGTCGGCGAGGTCGGGCCGGTGTCCTTCCCGGGTGTGGATGACGGGGTAGCCCTTCGCCCGTGCCGCCGCCAGCAGCCGGCCGATCGGCGCGATGGGCGCGCGGGTGAGGCCGAGGTCGTAGCCCATGGCGTCGACATAGCCGCCCTTGCCGCAGAAGTCGGTCTGCATGTCGATGATGACGAGGGCCGTCGTCTGCGGTGAGAGGCTGCCGTCGAAGGGCCAGGGGTAGGGCTCGGCGGCGACGAAAGTGCCGGGGGCGGTGCCTGCGTCGGTCGCGATCGTGGCGATGCTCATGCGACCTCCGCGCCGCTGGTGTCGGGACAATTTTGTAGTAACATCGCGATCGTGACGATGCGCTTCGAATGGGATCCGGCCAAGGCCGCATCGAACCTGCGCAAACACGGCGTGAGCTTCGAGGAGGCGGCGCGCGTGTTCAGCGATCCGTTCGCTCTCACCCAGGCCGATCGCGTCGAGAATGGAGAACTGCGCTGGCTCACGATCGGCATGGTCGGATCGGCCGTGCTGCTCGCCGTGGCGCATGCCGACCGCGAGGAGGACGACAATGGCGACACGATCGAGATCATCCGCATCATCTCGGCACGACGCGCAGGGCGGTCAGAGCGGAAGCGGTATGTCGATGAAGCGTGACAGCATCGCGATCGATGCGGCCGACCTGCCCCCGCTCACGACGGAGCAGAAGGCCCGCCTCGAAGCCTTGGCTGCCCGGCCCGACGACGAGATCGATTACAGCGAGATCCCGCCGCTTTCGGATGAATTCTGGGCCACTGCCGTGCGGGGCCGTTACTATCGCCCGACCAAGACCTCGACGACGGTGCGCATCGATTCCGACGTGCTGGCCTGGCTGCGCGCGCAAGGTCGCGGCTATCAGACCCGCATCAATGCGATCCTGCGCCGCGAGATGCTGGCGGCGCTGAAGCGGGAGGGGTGACGCGCCACTCACTCCGCCGCTTCCTTGACGTCGGGCGCCGGCTCCGCCTGATAGCTCCGCGTCGGCGCCGGGATCCCGCACGAGGTCCCGTCGGTGATCGTCACCTCCGCCTCCCAGGGCAGCCGGTACCGGCCGGCGGCGAGGTCGTGCATGTAGGTGTAGGGGCAGTCGCCGGCACCGCCCTTCACGGCGGCGTAGCCGCGATGGCCGAGCTGGTAGATGTTGTTCTCCACCCCCCAGTGCCGGCGCGCCTCGCGGACGAGGTCCGGCCGCACCTCGGCGGTGATGATCTCGTCGGGCCGGCCGGAGGTGCCGTGGGCGATGATCGTGCCGTCGAAGTTGACGACCATGCCCTCGCCCATCGAGTCGAAGGTGCCGTCCGAGCCGCACATGCAGACGTTGGCGGTCACCATCAGGTTGCAGAAGGCGTTGGACTGGTTGGTGAAGCGCCAGGCCTCGCGGATCGGCGCGGTGTAGCCGGCGGTGCGGATCATGATCTCGGCGCCCTTGTAGGCGCATTCGCGCGCCATCTCGGGGAACATGCCGTCGTGGCAGATGATCAGCGCGATCTTCGCCCCCTTCGGCCCCTCGATCACCGGGATGCCGCGGTCGCCCGGCTCCCACGGCTCGACCGGGACCCAGGGGTGCATCTTGCGGTAGTAGAGCTTGAGCTCGCCGGTATCGTCGATGATGAGGCCGGAATTGTACGGGTTGCCGGCGGGGTTGAACTCCATGATGGAGAAGCAGCCCCAGATCCGGTTGTCGATGCACGCCTGCTTGAACGCCGCGACCTCCGGCCCGTCGAGGCGGCAAAGGATGTCGGGGTTGGTATCCATCGAGAGGCCGTGCAGGGCGTATTCGGGGAACACCACGAGGTCCATTCCGGCCATGTTCGCCCGCGCCTTGCCGACCATCGCGACGATGCGGGCGGTCTGGGCCGCGAGGTCGGCCGGGGTGGCGACGACCGGCAGTTGCAGCTGCACGAGGCCGATGACGACGCCGTTGGGCGCCTTGTTCAATCCGCCGAGGCCGTTCATGCGCGACTCCTGGAAAAACTAACGCGACAGGCCGAGCTCGCCCGGGGCGCCGGCCAGCGCCCGGTCGGGCGAGGAGGTGGCGACGAGGAGCGCGAGGGTGAGG
Source organism: Methylobacterium sp. Gmos1 (assembly GCF_053764715.1). NCBI lineage: Bacteria > Pseudomonadati > Pseudomonadota > Alphaproteobacteria > Hyphomicrobiales > Methylobacteriaceae > Methylobacterium > Methylobacterium sp. Gmos1. Next base: position 68,929 of record NZ_JBSNCC010000008.1, read on the forward strand.
ACGTAGGGCGCGGCGTAGAACAGGTAGTAGCCCGACGAGACGCCGACCGACTGGAGCGCGGGCCCGAGCGCGCCCGCGCCGCCGAACAGGAGCGCGGCGCCGAAGCAGGCGAGCGGGTTCCAGCGGGCGAAGATCACGAGCGCCACCGCCATCAGGCCCTGGCCCGACGAGATGCCCTCGTTCCACGAGCCCGGATAGGAGAGCGACAGGTAGGCGCCGCCGATGCCGGCGAGAACGCCTCCCGCCATGGTGGCGAGCACCCGGACCCGGGTCACGTTGTAGCCCATGGCCCGGGCCGCCTCGGCGCTGTCGCCGGCGACGCGGATGACCAGGCCGGCCTTGGTGTTGCGGAACGCCCACCACAGCACGACGCTCAGAAGCGCGCCGACCAGGAACAGCACGTTGACCCGCAACGCCGCCTGCACCTGGGGCAGGTCCGACCAGAACCCGAACGGGATCGCCGGCAGCGGCGGCGCCGAGGGCTGGATGAACGGCTTGCCGAGGAAGAAGGCGAGGCCGGCGCCGAACAGCATCAGGGCGATGCCGACCGCGACGTCGTTGACCCGCGGCAGCGAGCAGATCAGCCCGTGCAGCAGGCCGAAGCCGGCACCCGCGAGGCCCGCCGCCGCGACGCCGGCCCAGGGCGATCCGGTCAGCACGGCCGTGGCGTAGGCCGCCATGGCGCCGAAGACTAGGGTGCCCTCGAGCCCGAGGTTGATCCGCCCGGCGCGCTCCGTGATCGTCTCGCCGAGGCTGACGAACAGGAACGGGGTTGAGACGCGGATCGCGCCGCCGAGCACCGCGAGCGGCACCGTCCAGAGGCCGAGATCCTGGCTCATAGGATTTGGCTCATCGGATTTGGCTCATGCGGCGGCTGCCTTCTTGGACGACCAGAGGTGCGGGCTGAAGACCTTGAAGCGCCCGTAGGCCGTCTCGCCGACGAGGAGGCAGAGGAAGAGCAGGCCCTCCAGCACCAGGATCGTCGCGTCGGGCAGTTGCATCCGGCGCTGGATCAGCCCGCTCGATGCCTCGAGGCCGCCGAGCGCGAGCGCCACCGGCGGGATCGCCAGCGGGTTGTGGCGAGCCAGGAACGCGATCAGGATGCCGGTGAAGCCGTAGCCGGCGGCGAGCGTCGCGTTGGCATTGCCCTGCACGGCGGCGACCTCGAAGAAGCCGGCGAGCGCCGCACAGGCGCCGCCAAGCGCCGTGAAGCCGACGATCAGGCGGCGCACCGGCAGCCCCTGGATCTGCGCCGCCCGCACGTTGCCGCCAGCGATCCGGGCGGAAAAGCCGAGCGTCGTGCGCTCCATCAGCAGCCAGGCGGCGAGGCAGGCGACGACCCCGACGCCGAGGCCCCAGTGCACGCCGATACCCGGCATGGCCCCGAGCATGTTGGCCTCGCCGACCGGCAGCGTCGAGGGCTTGTTGAGGCTCGTCGGATCCCGAAGCGGCCCCTCGATCAGGTGGTTGGCGAGCGCGATCGCGATGTAGGACATCAGCAGGCTCGCGATCGTCGCGTCGACGCCGCGATAGGCCTTGAGCGCCCCGACCGCGCCGATCCAGACGGCGCCCATGAGCATCGCGGCGAGCGCCATCGCGGCGACGACCAGGGGGGCCGGCAGGCCGGCGAGCGGCGGCGCGACGACGGCCGCCGCGAGGCCGCCGAGCACGATCGCTCCCTCGCCCCCGATCACCACCAGCCCGAGCCGGGCCGGCAGCGCGACGCAGAGGGCTGCAAACAGCAGCGGCGCGGCGCGCTGCAGGCTGTTCTGCAGCGCGAAGGCCGAGCCGAAGCCGCCGCGCCAGACGAGATCGACCAGCGCGGCCGGGGACTTGCCGAGCGCCAGGAGGAACAGGCTGAACAGCGCGAGGCCGGCGAGCACGGCGCCGAGCGGGATCGCCACAGCCTCGGCGCGGCGGGCGAGCCAGGCCAGCACCTGGATCACGGGCGAGGGCCGCCTGCCGGCGGCCGTCACGCCGGAGGGGGCGGCATCGGCGACCATGGCGGGATCTCCGGCACGAGTCGGGGAGCGGACCGGCATGTCGAGCGCGGCGTCACACCGATCCCCGCACCCCGGCCACGAGGTAGTTGGTGCCCTCCAGCTCGATCGCCTTCTCGGGCAGGCCCTTGCCGGCGGCGATCACCTCCTTGCCGGTATTGTCCTTGAGCGGGCCTTTGATGATCTCGTAGCCGCCCTTCAGCATCTCGGCCTTCACCGCGTCGGCGTTGCGGCGCGCGCCATCGCTCACCGCGGGACCGTAGGCGCTCATCTTGACGAAGCCGTCGGCGAGGCCGCCGCGCAGGAAGTTCGGGGGAGAGCGGCCGGCCTGCACGTCGGCGACGAAGCCCTTGTAGATCGGCAGCCAGTCCCACTCGGCCCCGGTGAGGTACTTCTGGGGCGCCAGCGGCGACTGGTCGACGTGGTAGCCGCACACGAAGGCGCCGCGGCGGGCGGCGGTCTCGACCGTCACCTTCGGGCTGTCGACGTGGCAGGTGATGACGTCGGCGCCGCCGTCGACCAGCGCGTTGGTGGCCTCGGCCTCCTTGACCGCGAGCGACCACTCGCCGGTGAAGATCACCTGGCAGGTGATGCCGGGATCGACGCTCTGCGCGCCGAGCAGGAAGGCGTTGACGTTGTTCAGGACCTGCGGGATGGGTTTCGCCGCCACGAAGCCGATCTTCTTCGACTTGGTCGTGTGGCCAGCGACGATGCCGTTCAGGTACTGCCCCTGCGCGATGTAGCCGAAATAGGAGCCGGCGTTCTTCGGGTCCTTCTCGGTCCACAGGCCGCCGCAATGCCGGAACTGTACCTTCGGATTCTTCTTCGCCGCGGCGATCACGAACGGGTTGAAGTAGCCGAAGGAGGTCGGGAACAGCAGGCCGGCCCCGTCGAGGTTGATCATGCTCTCCATGGTCTTGTCGACGGCGTTGGTCTCGGAGACGCGCTCTTCCTCGATCACCTCGAGGCCGGGCATCCCCTTCAGGGCCTTGGCGGCGACCGCGTGGGCCTGGTTGTAGCCGTAATCGTCCTTCGGCCCGACATAGATGAAGCCGACCGTCAGGGAGCCGGCCGCCCGCGCCCGGCCGGGCAGGCCGGCGAGGCCGAGGGCGGCCGCGCCGCCGAGAAGATGCCGCCGGGTGAGATCAGTCTTCGTCACAGCTGCGCGCTCCGCCCGGGAGAAATCCGTGCAGGGCAGAGAATAGAGCGGTGTATACCTGCGGCGAAGCATCGAAATTCGGCAGCGCAGGGGCCCCGGCGCACAGGGGCGGGCGGGGATTCGGGGCACCATCGCCCAATCGCGCGCCCGTGTATGCACAAATGCGCGCCAGCGCCGAGGATGGTTCCGGGCCGTCGCAGGGACCCCGGAACATATGGCCACGATACTCGACTTCGGAGCCGGCGCACGGACGGCTTGTCGTAAGCCACTTCCCCTTTCCCATACGACTGGAGCGTCAGCGGAAGAAGATCCGGAATCCAGCAGAGAAAGTGCCGCGACTTTTTGCGCTGGACCCTGGATCTCCTTCCACTTCGTTCCAGTCTTGGGGGACAGGGGAGGCTCACGACGAATCGGCGGCGCATGGGCGAGGAGGGGAGCGATAACGATGGCTCTTCTCGGCAGTAGCATGTATGCACGGGGGCCATAACGGCTTCCGATCGGGTGAGGGCGGCGCTTCATCCTCCCGGCGCATCCGGCACCCGGGGACCGTCCCAGTTCGCGGAGACCAATCGCGCCCGTGGCCCCCTCGAAGACCCGCGCCGAACTCCTCTCCGAGCGGATCGCCGACGAGATCCTGGCGGGCGCCCTGCCGCCGGGGCTGCACCTCGACGAGCAGGTGCTCGCCCGGCGCTTCAGGGTTTCGCGCACGCCGGTGCGCGATGCGCTGCGGCTGCTCAGCGGGACCGGGCTGATCGATATCAGGCCCCGCCTTGGCGCCACCGTCCGGTCGGTGACGACCGAGGAGCTCGACACCCTGTTCGTCGCCATGGGGGAGATCGAGGCGAGCTGCGCGCGCCTGGCGAGCCTGTGCATGACCCGGGGCGAGCGGGCGTCCCTGCGGGCGCATCACGAGGCGATGGCGGGGCTCGCCGCCGCCCACGACCGCGAGGCCTATATCGAGGCGAACCTCGAGTTCCACGGCCTGCTCTACGCCGGCGCGCACAACCGGACGATCGAGGATATCGCCCGGGCCCTGCGGCGGCGGTTGATGCCGTACCGGCGGGCGCAGTTCCAGGCGCCGGGGCGGCTCGCCCGCTCCCACGCCGAGCACGACCTCGTGGTCCGCGCGGTCCTCGCCCGCGACGCCGCCAGCGCCAATACGGCGATGCTGGTCCACATGAGCGTGGTCGAGGACGTGTTCGTCGACCTCGCCGAGGCCACGAGGAGCGAAGCCCCGGTGCCGGGCGGGGAGCGCGGGTCGTCCGCCGCGCGCCCTGCCCGAAACTCGCGCAACGACGTGCGCAGATGAGGCAGGCCTTTTCGCTCGCGTGCATACATGATGGCGCGGCGACGCCCGAGGGATCTCCATGCCGCGCAACCTCACCGTCCCCGCCGAGCCCGGCCCGCTGACGCTCGATCTCGACGCGACGGCGCTCGTCATCATCGACATGCAGCGGGACTTCCTGGAGCCCGGCGGCTTCGGTGAGAGCCTCGGCAACGACGTGTCGCTGCTCGCAGCCGCCGTGCCGCCGTGCCGGGCGCTGCTGGCGGCGGCGCGGGCCGCCGGGCTCCTCGTCGTCCACACCCGCGAGGGCCACGCCCCCGACCTCTCCGACGCGCCGCCCGCCAAGATCGAGCGCGGCGCGCCGAGCGTCCGGATCGGCGCGCCCGGGCCGATGGGCCGGATCCTGATCCGCGGCGAGGCCGGCCACGGCATCATCGCCGACCTCGCGCCCGCCCCCGGCGAGGTCGTGATCGACAAGCCCGGCAAGGGGGCGTTCTACGCCACCGACCTCGGGACGGTGCTGGAGAGCCGCGGCATCGCGAGCCTGATCGTCTGCGGGGTCACCACCGAGGTCTGCGTCCACACCACCGTGCGCGAGGCCAACGACCGCGGATACCGCTGCCTCGTCGTGTCGGATGCCTGCGGCTCCTACATCCCGGCCTTCCACGCAGCCGGCCTCGCGATGATCGTCGCGCAGGGCGGCATCTTCGGCTGGGTGGCGGACAGTGGCGCCGTGCTCCCGCTCCTCGCCCCGGCGCAGCGAGGAGCTTGAGCCGGCTCAATGCGGCGGGGCGGCCTCCGCGTCGATCACGGAGCTGAGGGCGGCGGCGACCGAAAGCAGCCGCGCATCGGCGTAGCGGGGTCCGACGAGCTGGATGCCGACCGGCAGCCCGGCAGGCCCGCGCGTGCAGGGGATGCTCACGCAGGGCCCGTGCAGCAAGGTCCACATCGCGTTGAAGACGTGGTCGCCGGTATTCTGCAAGCCCGCCGGCGCCTCCCCGGGGCTTGCGGGTGCCAGCACCGCGTCGAGGCCGCCGAACAGCTCCGGGAGCGCGCGCCGGCACTCCGCCGCGAGGTCGTGGGCGGCGATCATCTGTGCCGGGGTGATGCCCTTGGCGTTCTCGGCCCGCTCGACGAAGTCCTGCCCCAAGCGCGATCCCTGGATCAGGAACTCGTCGAGGAAGGCAGCGCGGCCCTCGCCGAACATGATGGTATCTTGCGCCTCGAACAGACCGCCGAAGGCGTCGGGCAGGACGATCTCTTCCACGGCGACGCCGGCCCGGCTCAGCCGCTCGGCGGCGGTGGCGAAGGCCGCCTCGCCGCCGGGCTCGATCCGCGACCAGTACGGCGTGCGGCACAGGCCGATCCGGAGCACCCGCGGATCCGGCGCCGGAGCGTCCCCGATCCCGTCGAGCCGGAAGGCCTCGGCGACGAGGGCGAGGTCGGCGACCGAGCGGCCGTACCAGCCGATCGTGTCGAGGGAGTTGGCGTAGACCTTGGCGCCCTCGCGGCTCACGCTGCCCCAGGTGGGCTTGAGCGCGTAGAGACCGGTGAACGAGGCCGGGCGGATCAGCGAGCCGCCGGTCTGGGTGCCGAAGGCCAGCGGCACCTGGTGGTCGGCGACCGCCGCGGCCGACCCGGAGGACGAGCCGCCCGGGGTATGGGCGGGGTTCATCGGGTGGCGCGTCGCGGCCCGACGGCCGGCGGCGGCGAACTCCACCGTGTCGGTCTTGCCGAGGATCACGCCCCCGAGCGCCCGCACCACGCCGACGCAGGCCGCGTCCTTCGCCGGGCGGTGGCCCTGCCAGTTCGCCGAGTTGTGGGTCGTCGGCATGTCGAGGGTATCGATCATGTCCTTCACGCCGAAGGGCAGCCCGTGCAGCGGGCCTTGGCGCGGGCGCTTGTCGGCCTCCCGGGCGGCCTTGAGGGCGGCGCGGGGATCGAGGTGCAGCCAGGCCTTCACGGCGGGTTCGCGGGCCTCGATCCGCTCCAGGCAGGAGCGCACCAGGGCCTCGCTCGTCAGCCGGCCCTCGGCGATGGCGCGCGATGCGGCGGCGGCGGTGAGGAAGCAGGGCTCGCTCATCGCAGGGGCACCCGGAACACGTGCGCCGGCTCGTCCTCCTTCGAGGCCTGGCGCGGGATCGCCAGCCCGGCCGCCGCCGTCTTGTCGAGGAGGAGGGCGAGGTCCGCCACCTCGGCGGGCGCGAGACCGTCGAGGCCGTAGCGGGCCGCGTAGCGCTCGGCCTCGGCGAGGTGCTCGGGGAGTACGGCGGGCGGGGTCGTGTCGGGCATGATCGGTTCCGGGGCGTACGGGGCGGGGTCGGGTTTGCGGGTGCGCCAGGGTGTCATCGCCTCGTAGCCTCGCGCCACGCGCAGCACCGTCGCCTCGTCGAAGTAGCGGCCGACGACCTGGGCGTTGAGCGGCAGGCCGCTCGCGGTGAATCCGGTGCAGAGCGACAGGGCCGGGTGGCCGGTGAGGTTGAACACCGAGCAGGCGGTGTCGCGGGTGAAGGCCGGCACGCTCCCGGGCTCGCGCAGGCTCGGGGCGACGTGGAAGGCGCCGGGGAGGAGCAGCGCGTCGACCGAGCGCACCAGCGCGTCGGTGGCGAGCGCCAGCCGCCGCCGCTCGCGCAGGGCCGCGAGGTAATCGACGGCCCGGACGCAGAAGCCGGCCCCCATCTTGGTCCGCAGGGCCCGGCCCATCTCCCTGCGCCGGGCGAGGAAGTCGGTTTCGTGGATCGAGAACGACTCGGCCCAGTTGATGGTCCAGGCGACCGCCTGGTAGGTCGAGAGTGCGGCCGGCAGCGACACCTCGCGCAGGATCGCCCCGGCCTCCGCGAGCCGCGCGGCGGCGTCGTCGATCCCGTCGCGGATCGCCGGATCGACCCCGTCGAGGTCGCGCACGATCCCGATCACCAGGCCGCGCACGCCCTCGTGGAGCCCCTTCCGGTAGTCGGGAACCGGGGCTGTCGCGCTCGACGGGTCGCGGGGGTCGAACCCGGCAGTGGCGCCGAGCACGATCGCATGGTCCTCCACAGTCCAGGTCAGGGCGCCGGTGTGATCGAGCGACCAGCAATTCGGCAGGCAGGCGGCGCGGCTGTTGCGCCCGAAGGTGGGTTTGAGTCCCTGCAGCCCGCAGGCGGCCGCCGGCAGGCGGATCGACCCGCCGGTGTCGGAGCCGAGCGCGAACAGGGCGGTGCCGCCGGCGACCGCCGCCCCCGCGCCGGTCGAGGAGCCGCCGGTGAAGCGGGCGAGGTCCCAGGGGTTGCGCGCCACCGGATACGGCAGGTCGTGATAGACCTGCCCGTCGCCGGTGCCGTACTCCCAGGTATTGAGCTTGCCCATCAGGATCGCGCCGGCGCGCTCCAGCCGCGCCACGATCGTGGCCGTCTCGGTTTGCGGGGCGCTGTCCTGCATCAGGCGCGAGCCGCCGGTCGTGGGCAGGCCGGCGACGTGGTAATTGTCCTTGATGCCGAAGGGGATGCCGTGCAGCGGCCCGCGCCAGCCGCCGGCCGCGATCTCGGCCTCGGCCGCCCGCGCGGCGGCGAGCGCCCGCTCGGCCAGCACCAGGATGTAGCTGTTGAGGCGCTCGTCGACCGCCGCGATCCTGGCGAGCATCGCCTCGACCAGCTCGACCGGGGACAGTTTGCGCGCGCCGATCAGCCGGCCGGCCTCGGCGACGGAGAGGGTGTGGAGCTCGCTCATCGGACCGGGGCCCTCTCCTTGCGCCACGGCGTGGCCGCCTCGTAGGACGCGGCGACCCGCAGGATCGTCGCTTCGTCGAACCGGTGGCCGACCACCTGCCAGGCCAGGGGCAGCCCCTCGGGCGTGAAGCCGGTGCACTGGACGAGGGCCGGGTGGCCCGACAGGTTGAACGGCGTCATCGCGGTCTCGACCGTGAAGGCGACCATCTCGTCCTGTCGGTCGAGCCGGGGCGCGACCCGGAAGGTGCCGAAGGTCACGAGCGCGTCGAAGCCCGAGAGGAGCCTGTCGATCCCGTCCGCCACCACCCGCCACTGGCGCTGGGCGGCGATGTAGTCGGCCGCCCGCTGGAGCGTGCCGCCATGCATCTTGTCGCGGAGCGCCGTGCCCATCAGGGCGGCGTCCGTGCGGTACTCCGCCTCGTGGATCGAGGCCGATTCCGGCGGGCCGATGAAGCGCGAGAGCCGGAAGCATTCGTCCGCCGGCACCGGCAGCCGCGTCTCGACGATCGTCGCGCCCAGGCCTCTCAGCACGTCGAGGCCGGCGTGAAGGGCCGCCGCCATCGCGGCGTCGGGGGCCGGGAAGCCCGGGCCCGGATCGGTCACGGCGGCGATGCGAAGGCCCGCCACGCCGCCCGCGAGGCACCGGGGATAGTCCGGCACCGGCACGTCCTCGGTCACCGGATCGGCGGGATCGTGGCCGGCGATGCCCGCGAGCACGAGCGCCGCGTCCTCCACCGTCCAGGTGAACGGGCCCGGGATGTCGAGCGACCAGCAATTCGGCAGGAGGCCGTGGCGACTGACCCGCCCCGGCGTCGCCTTGACGCCGACGACCCCGCAGGCCGCGGCCGGCAGGCGCACCGAGCCGGTCGTGTCCGAGCCCAGCGCGAACATCGCGGTCCCGGCGGCGACCGCCGCGCCCGCGCCGATCGAGGAGCCGCCGGCAAAGCGCGCGAGGTCCCAGGGGTTGCGGGTGGTGGGATGGACCGTGTCGCCGTACTCACCACCGTTGCCGGTGCCGTATTCCCAGGTCGAGAGCTTGCCGAGGAGGATCGCCCCGGCCGCCTTGAGCCTCGCCACCGGGCCGGCATCGCGGGTCGCGACGTGGCCGAGGCGCAGGCGGGAATTGGCCACAGTCGGCAGGCCGGCGACGTCGTAATTGTCCTTCACCGCGAAGGGCAGGCCGTGCAGCGGCCCGCGCCGTCGCCCCGCCGCGAGCTCCGCGGCGGCGATGCGGGCCGCTGCGCGGGCGCCTGCCGCATCGACGTGGACGTAGCTCGGCATGCGGGCATCGACCGCCGCGATCCGGTCGAGGAAGGCCTCGACGAGGTCGATCGGCGACAGCGCGCCCAGGCCGATGCGCCACGACGCCTCGGCGACGGTGAGGCTCCAGAGGGGGGCGTCGGTCATGGCGCAGCCTGCCGGGAGGAGGGGAGGGCGGTCACGCGACCACCACCTGGGTGAGGTCCTGCAGCCAGCTCTGCGCCTGGACGAAGCCCGTGACGTTGGGCGCGAGCGCCCGCGGGTTGAGGTCGTGGACGACGAAGATCCACATCGCGTCCTCCACCACCACCTCGTGGAGTTTCCCCAAAAGCGCGTTCTGTGCAGCGGGATCGAATTCCTGCTTGGCGGCCTTCGCCAGCTCCTCCGCCTTGGGGTTGTAGTAATTGCCCCAGTTGAAGCCCGAATCCTTCATGAACCGGCTCGCCGGACCGATCAGGCCGATATCCGGGTCCCAGTAGGCGAAGGAGTTGTTGATGCCGTGCCGGCCCCTGTTCTCGGGGGCGGCGGCGCCGAGGCGGCGGCGGGTGCGCAGGGTCTCCCAGTCCATCACCTCGAACTCGACCGCGATGCCGACGTCCTGGAGGTTCTCCTTGATGAACTCGTTCATCGGCAGCGGCTGCATCTGCCCGGAGCCGGCCGGCGAGATGATGATCCGCGCCTTGACCGGCTTGTCCCGGCTGAACCCCGCCTCGGCGAGCAGCGCCCGGGCGCGGTCGGGGTTGTAGCTGAGGTCCAGCGTCGGCTTGCCGTACCAGGGATGGCCCGGATCGATCATGCCTTTCGCGGGCGCGGCGAGCCCGCCGAGCAGGCTCACCAGCCCCTCGCGGTCGATCGCCATGTTGGCCGCCCGGCGCACCCGCACGTCGAGGAAGGGCGAGCCCTCCTCGAAGCTGAGCATGTAGGGCCAGATATGCGGGTAGACGTTGGTGACGATTTTCATCTTCGACTGGCGCAGGCGCGGGATCGCGTCGGGCGGTGGCGCCTCGACGAAGTCGACCTGGCCCGACAGGAGCGCGGCGACGCGCGAATTGACGTCCGGCATCGGGATCAGCACCAGGCGCTCGGATTTCGGGATCCGCGTTCTGTCCCAGTGGTCGGGGTTGCGCACCAGCTCGGCCCGCTCCCGCGCCCGCACGCTGTCGAGCTTCCACGGCCCGGTTCCGGAGGGTTTCTGGGCCACCTTGTTCCAGTCCCGGCCCATCTCCTCCCAGCGCGCCGGGCTCGACATGAACACGCTCGCCAGCGAGTAGGGCAGGACCGCGTCGATCACCTTCGTGGTGATCTCGACGGTGTGGTCGTCGATCTTGCGCCAGCGGGCGATGCCCCCGGTATAGAGGCTGCCCTGCGTCGCCTGCGGCAGGTCGAATTGCGGCGAGGCCTTGTCGAGCAGCTTGTCGAGGTTCCACACCACCGCGTCGGCGGTGAAGGCCGACCCGTCGTGGAAGCGCACGCCGGGGCGCAGGCGGAACGTCCAGACCCGCTTGTCCTGCGGATCGACGCTCCAGCTCTCGGCCAGCCCCGGCACGATGGTGGCGGCGCGGTCGCCGCGGGAGAGGTCCCAGCGGGTCAGGCCGTCGTAGAGCGTGATGCCCATGAAGCGCACGCCCTCGGCGCCCTGGCTCGGCTGGCCTGTGGTGAGCGGGATGTCGCCCGCCGTCATCGCGACCCGCAGCACCCCGGGCCGCGACTGGGCGCGGGCCTCTCCCCTCACGCCCAGCGACAGGCCGGCGGCGGCGCCGAGCTTGAGAAATTCGCGCTTGTGCATTCCGTGTCCTCGCCGGTGCCGCGATCGTCCCCGCCCGGGCGTGTCTCCCTTGTCCGGCCGGGCTCGCCCGCCGGCTTGTCGTCTCTTGGGAGAGCCTTCGAGCAACCCGCGTGCCAGGAAACCCGCTGGCAAGGAATCCTGTCCTGGCAGGCCTCGCCGCGCCGTCGTCCGGCGCATGCCCGCCCGCGCGGAGGCGCGTTGCAGGCTCTGACAAACTGGCTCTACAACTGAACCAAAGGCGCGCCGGCCAAGGCAGCGCCGCGGGAGGAAACCATGCCGTCACTCGACCGCCGCAGCGTGCTTCGCGCCGCCGGAACGCTGGCGCTCGCCGCCCCCGCGCTGATCGGCCGGGCCGATGCCGCCGCCTTGCGCCTGCGCCTGTCCTCGTCGCAGGCGAACGACCCGAAATTCGGCAACGGCCGCGTCTTCTACGACCGCCTCGTCGGCCAGTTGCGCCAGGACGGGCTCGACGGCCAGGTCCAGGTCAGCTTCTTTCCCGACAACCAGCTCGGCCAGGAGATCGACGTCATCAACTCGGTCAAGCTCGGCGTGATCGACATGATGGTGTCGGGCTCGTCGATCGCCGCGAACGTCGTGCCCCTCGTCGGCACCTTCGATCTCGGCTACCTGTTCTCGAGCTTCGAGCAGCAGACGAAGGCCTTCGAGGCCGGCGCGGCGCGCCCGGTCGAGGAGGCGCTGCTGCGCGGCGGCGGCATCCGCATCGTCGCCTGGGCCTACAATTTCGGCGCCCGCAGCGTGCTGTCGAAGAAGGCGGTGCGCAACCCCGACGACCTGGCGGGCCAGAAGATCAGGACGCTCCCCAACCCCGTCATCACCGAGTGCCTGCGCCTGATGGGGGCGGCGGCGACGCCCCTCGCCTTCGGGGAGATCTACACCGCGCTCCAGGCCGGCGTCATCGACGGGCTCGAGCACGATCCGCCGACCATGGTGGCGAGCAAGTTCTACGAGACCTCGAAGTTCTACTCGCTGACCCAGCACAATTTCTCGCCCCTAGCGCTCTACCTGAGCGACGCGACCTACAACCGGATGAACGCGACCTTGCGCGACCGCTTCCTCGACGCGGCCAGGAAGGCGGCGGTCGAGGTCCGCGCCCACGGCCTGGCGGTGGAGAAGGAGGCGCTCGCCCTCCTGCGCGACAAGGGCGTCGGGATCGTCGAGTGCGACCGCGCCGCCTTCCGCCAGCGGGTCGCGCCGCAGATGGAGGCGTTCCTGCGCAGCCGGCCGGAGGCGAAGCCGATCGTCGAGCAGATCCGCGCGACGGCGGCCTGACGGAGCGTCGCCGATGCACGCTCCGGCCACCCCCGCCCGCGGCGATGGGGTCATCGACGGATGGCTCCTGGCGCCCCTGCTTGCCGGCTCCGACGCCGTCGCGGCCCTCCTCCTCGCCGCCGACCTCATCGTCGTCGTCGGCTCGGTCGTGGCGCGCTCGCTGTTCGGAGCCCCGGTCGAGTGGTCGGACGACGTCGCCCGCGGGCTGATGGTCGGATCGAGCTTCTTCGGCGCGGCGAGCGCGGTGGCGCGGGCCGAGAATCCGGGCGTCGCCTTCTTCGTCGACCGGCTCGGGGCGGGCGCGCGGCTGCGCCTCGACGCGCTCGGTGCCGTGCTGGTGGCGCTGGTCGCCGGCCTCGTCTCATACAATGCCCTGCGGCTCGGCTGGCTCACCGCCGGCCAGACCACCGGCTCGGGCCTGCCGCTCGAATGGACCTTCCTGCCGATGGGCGGCGGCGCGCTCGTCATGACGGTGTTCGCGCTCGCCATCGCGCTGCGCCGGCCGGGACGCGACCTCGCCGAGGCAGCGGGCGCGCTCGCCATCGTGGCGGCGGGCTTCCTCGCCTGGAACGCGCTGGCGCCGGATTCGCTGCCCGATCCGGGCTGGTTCATGGGGATCGGCTTCGTCCTCGCCCTCGTCGGCGGGCTGCCGATCGGCTTCTCGATCGCGCTCGCGGCGCTGATCTACATCTGGGTCGACGGCAACCTGCCCGGCGTGATCTTCGCCCAGCAGATGGCCCGCGGCATCGACAACTTCGTGCTCCTGGCGATCCCGTTCTTCATCCTGGTCGGCTACCTGATGGAGGCGAACGGAATGTCGGTGCGCCTCATCGAGCTGCTCCAGCGCCTGGTCGGGCGGATGCGGGGCGGGCTCAACGTCGTCATGGTGCTGTCGATGGTGCTGTTCTCCGGCATCTCGGGCTCGAAGATGGCGGATGTCGCCGCCGTCGGCTCGGTGCTGGTTCCGGCGGCGCGCCGCTCGCGCCAGGATCCCGGCCAGGCGGTGGCGCTCCTCGCCGCCTCCGCGGTGATGGCCGAGACGATTCCGCCCTGCATCAACCTGATTATTCTTGGCTTCGTCGCCAACCTGTCGATCGGCGGGCTGTTCATGGCCGGCCTCATCCCCGCAGCCCTGATGGCCGCGGCGCTGATCGGCGTCTCGGTCCTGTTCGGCACCAAGGCGGCGATCGCCGCCGACCTGATGCCCGAGGGCGCGTCGCGCCGGATGTGGGTCGGCGCGGTCGTCTCGCTCGGGCTGATCGCGATGATCTTCATCGGCTTCAAGAGCGGGTTCGCCACCGCCACCGAGATCTCGGCCTTCGCGGTGCTCTACGCGATCGTCGTCGGCGCGGTGGTGTTCGGCGAATTGAGCTGGCGGGCCCTGGCACGGTCCTTCGTCCACGCGGCGACGCGCTCGGGCCTCGTCCTGTTCATCGTCGCGGCGGCGCAGGCGCTTGCCTTCGTGCTGACGCTCCAGCAGGTGCCGCACGCGCTCGGCGAACTGATGATCGGGCTGTCGCAATCGAGCGGCACCTGGCTGTTCCTGCTGCTCTCGATCGCGATCCTGATCGTCATGGGCTCGGTGCTGGAGGGCGCGGCGGCGCTGATCATCTTCGGGCCGCTGCTGGTGCCGATCGCCGGGCGGCTCGGGATCGATCCGCTGCATTTCGGGGTCGTGCTGGTGATCGCCATGGGGATCGGCCTCTTCGCCCCGCCGCTGGGCCTCGGACTCTACGGCGCCTGCCTGATCGGCCACGTGCCGATCGAGCGCACGGTGCGGCCGATCCTGGGCTATCTCGGCCTCCTCTTCGCCTGCCTGCTGCTGATCGCCTTCGTGCCGGTCCTCAGCACCGGGTTGCCGCGGCTCCTGGGCTATTGAGGGATCTTGTGAGGGATCTTGGGCCATCGAGGGAACGACGATGAAGCTGCTGCTGACGCACACGCCGCGCATGCGCGAGCAGTATTACGGCGCCCGGGCGCTCGGCGAATTGCGTGGCCTCGCCGAGGTGGTGCTGCACGAGGGCGACGATCCGCTCGACGCATCCGCCCTGGTCACGGCCGCAGCCGGGGTCGACCTTGTCGTCTCCGACCGGCTCACCCCCGGTCCGGGCGAGGTCTTCGACCGGCTGCCGCGGCTGCGGGCGTTCCTGCGCTGCGCCGTCGACATCCGCACCATCGACGTGCCGGCGGCGAGCCGGGCCGGCGTGCTGGTGACCCATGCAGCACCCGGCTTCGTCGCCTCGGTCACCGAGCTGGCGCTCGGCTTCATGGTCGATCTGTCGCGCGGCATCTCGCGGGCGACGCGCGAATACCAGGCCGGCCGCGCCCCGGAGATGCGGATGGGCCGCCAGCTCGCCGGCAGCCGCCTCGGGATCATCGGCTACGGGGCGATCGGCCGGAGCCTCGCGGCGATCGCCGCGCATCTCGGCATGGAGGTGCTGATCTGCGATCCCCACGTCGCGGTGCCGGCGGACCGGGGCCGGCAGGTGGCGTTCGAGACGCTGATGGCTGAGGCCGACATCGTCGTGTGCCTGGCGGTCGCCACCGAGGCGACCGAGAACCTGATCGACGGGGCGGCCCTGGCGCGGATGCGGCGCGACGCGGTGTTCATCAACCTCTCGCGCGGCAACCTCGTCGACGAGGCGGCCCTGGCGGCGGCGCTCACCGAGGGCCGGATCGCCGGGGCGGCGATGGATGTCGGGCGCGCGCCCGACCAGATGCCCTCGCCCGCCCTCGCGCGCCTCGGCGGCGTGATCGCGACCCCGCATATCGGCGGCCTCACGCCGCCGGCGATCGAGGCGCAGGCCCTCGACACGGTGGCGCAGGTGCGCGCCATCCTGGCGGGGGAGGTGCCAACCGGGGCAGTCAACGCGGAGCACTGGTCGCGCCGGCCGTGAGCGAGGCACCGACCGGGATCGGCGCCTGCGACGATGCCATGACGACGGGCGCGCGTCCGTCCACCGACCTTTGCCCGGTGGAAGAGACGGCGGCCCGGCCTCACGTGCGCACGAGCGGGCAGCCGCCCTGCGCCAGGGGCTTGGCCGCGTCGGGACCGGGGATCTCGGTCACCACCTTGCAATAGTCCCAGCGCGCCCTGCTCTCGCCGGGGGTCTTCACCTGGAGCAGGAAAGCCGGCACCAGGGCGCGGCCGTCCTGGCGCACCACGGTCCGGCCGAAGGCGTCGTCGTCGGCCGGCATGGCCTTCATCCTGGCGATGGCCGCCGCCCCGCTCGCCTTGGCGGCGGGGGCGCCGAGGGCGGCGACCGCCTTCAGGTAGTGGAGCGTGCCGGCGTAGCAGCCGGCATGGACCATGCCCGGATAGGCGCCCTGCATCCGCGGCAGCACCCGCCTGGTGAAGGCGCGCGTGCGGTCGTTGGCGTCCCAGTAGAAGCTGTTGGTATGGAGCAACCCCTGCGTCAGCGGCAGCCCCAGCGCGTTGATGTCGTTGAGGAACATCACCGGCGCGGCGACCCGCATGCGGTCGCGCAGGCCGAACTCGCTCGCCTGCTTGAGGCAGTTCACCATGTCGGTGCCGCCGAGCGCGAGACCCAGCACGTCGGCGCCGCTGCCCTGCGCGGCGATCAGGAAGGACGAGTAGTCCGTCGCGCCGATCGGGTAGCGGGAATTGCCCAGGACCGTGCCGCCGGCCTGCTGCACGAAGCCCGCGGTCTCGCCTTGGATCGCGTTGCCGAAGGCGTTGTCGGTGGTGATGAAGTACCACTTGCGCCCGCCGGCCTTCACGGTCTCGGTGCCCAGCGCCTTCGCCAGCATGTAGGCGTCGTAGGTCCAGTTGATGGTGTTCGGCGTGCACTGCGCGCCGGTGAAGTCCATCGAGGTGACCGCGGTGCCGATGCAGGCCTTGTTGCGCTCGGCCGTCACGAAGGCGAGCGCGAGGGCGACCGAGGAGTTCGGCAGGCCGATCACCATGTCGACCCCCTCGGAATCGTACCAGCGCCGTGCGATGCCGGAGCCGACATCCGGCTTGTTCTGGTGGTCGGCGAACACGACCTCGACGGTAAAGCCGTGCTGCTCGGGGCCGAAATCCGCCACCGCCTGCTGCACGCAGGCGACGCCGCCCGGCCCGAGCAGGTCGGTGTAGATGCCGGAGAAATCCGACAGCACGCCGATCTTGATCCTCGGGGTGCCCGTCGCTCGAGCGCGGGCGCCGCCGCCCCAGGCGGCCGCGAGCGCGGTGGCGCCGCCCATCAGGGCCCGCCGCGAGATCTCCATGGCGTCGTCCTCCCGGATCGACCGTGCGGCGTCGAGGCCGCCGGCGTCCCTGCTCGTGTGGTCTCGTACCGGTTTGCGCCGGCCTCGCCCTTGTCGGCGCCGGCGCCCATGCGGGCTCGGGCCGCGCCTCCGGACCGGTCCGTCCGAAGGCGCCGCGGTCTCAGGCTCGGCGCCGCAGGCGCGGCTTCTCGATCCCGGCGAGGTCGCACAGGGCGTCGACCATCGCGGAGAAGTCCTTGGATCCGAAGCCGCGGGCGCGGGCGGTCGAGAACGCCTCGCGGGCGGCCGCCAGGATCGGCATCGGCACACGCGCGGCGTGGGCGGCCTCGCTGACGAGGGTCAGGTCCTTGTGGGCGAGGTCGATGGTGAAGCCCGGCTCGATGTCGCCGGCGAGCACCTTGCTCGGCCAGGCGATCTTCAGCTGCCCGTTGACCGCGGTGGTGCCGTAGAGGACCTCCAGCGTGCGCTCGAGGTCGAGGCCGAGGCGCTGCGACAGCCCGAGGGCCTCGGCGTTGAGCTGGCAGGAGGTCACCGCGAGGTAGTTGTTGACGAGCTTCGTGCGCGTGCCTGCGCCGACCGGGCCGCAATGGTAGATCGTCGAGCCCATGCCCTCCAGGAGCGGCTTGACCCGGACGAAGTCGGCCTCCGACGCGCCGACCATGAACAGCGACTCGGCCCTGTCGGCGTGGCTCGCCAGGCGGCCGACCGGGGCGTCGACGAAGCCGATGCCGCGCTCCTTGGCGAGGGCGGCGATCTCGTCGGTGGTCTCGGGCGAGACCGTGCTCATGTCCATGACGAGCGAGCCCGGTGCGGCATGCGCCAGCACGCCGCCGGGCCCGGCCACCACCTCGCGCACCACCGCCGAATTCGGCAGCATCGTGACGATGATCCCGGCCTGTCCAGCCACCTCGGCGGCGCTCGCCGCGGCGCGGGCCTGCAGGCTCTCGAGCTCTCCCACGGCGGCCGGGTTCACGTCGTTGACGACGAGCCGGAAGCCCTTGCGGCAGAGGTTGGACGCCATGGGCCGGCCCATGCGGCCGAGCCCGATGAACCCCACCATCTCCATGCCTGTCCTCCCGATTGGTCCGCCCGTTCGTCGCAGGCGACTTGAGGCCCGATCTTAGGCCGCGGCGCCTCGCAGCGAATTCGAATTCCGTGAGACCGGATATGCCGAGAATGAAAGTGCGCCGGGGACGCCGCCGCGGGCACATCTCGCCCCGTGACCTTGGGCTGGCCGGAGACGCCGATGACTGCCTCGACCGACGCCGTGACGGAGTGGCCGCTCGCGATCTATCGCGCCTTGCGCGAGGCCGGGGTGAGGCAGGCCTCCTACGTGCCGGATGCCGGGCACGCCCGCCTGATCCGCGCGCTGCACGACGACGCCGAGGTCCACACCACCGTCCTGACCACCGAGGAGGAGGGGATCGCTCTCGCGGCGGGCGCCTGGCTCGGCGGCGAGCGCGCGGTGCTGCTGATGCAGTCGAGCGGGGTCGGCAACTGCATCAACATGCTGTCGCTGCCCGCGACCTGCCGGTTCCCGTTCCTGACCCTCGTGACGATGCGCGGCGAATGGGCCGAGTTCAACCCGTGGCAGATCCCGATGGGCCTCGGCACGCCCGCCGCCCTCACGGCGATGGGCGTCACGCTCCTGCGCCTCGACCGGCCGGAGGAGGCGGGCGAGGTGGTGACGGCGGCGGCGAACCTCGCCTTCGACGGCGACCAGCAGGTCGCGGTGCTGATCTCCCAGCGGATGCTGGGGCGCAAGAAGTGGGTCGAGGGCAGATGAGCCGGGGAGATCACGCCATGTCGGAGACCTACGGGACGCTCGACCGCCGCCGGGCGGTCAAGATCCTCCTCGCTGAGCGCCGCGACCTCCTGGTCGTGACCGGGCTCGGCTCGCCGTCCTACGACGTCTTCGACGCCGGCGACCACGACGGCAACTTCTACCTCTGGGGCGCGATGGGTGGAGCCGCGCTCGTCGGTCTCGGGCTCGCGCTGGCCCAGCCCGCGCGCCCGGTCGCGGTCGTGACCGGCGACGGCGAGCAGATCATGGGGGCGGGCGGTCTGATGACGGTCGCGATGGCGGCCCCCGGCAACCTCACGCTCGTCGTCCTCGACAACGGCCATTACGGCGAGACCGGCATGCAGAGAAGCCATTCGGGCCTCGGCGTCCGGCTCGACCGGGTCGCGCAGGCGAGCGGGATCGAGGACGCGGTCGAGATCGCCGACGAGGCCGGGCTCGCGGCCTACCGGCCGAAGCTCCTGGCGATCTCCGGCGGACCCCGCTTCGTGCGGGTGCGGATCGCCTCCGGGCACGTCGAGCGGGCGCTGCCGCCGCGGGACGGCGTCTACCTCAAGCACCGGATGCGCGGGCATCTCGGCTTCACGGTCTCGTAGGGCGCGTCACGATCGCGCTGCAAACGCGAGGCTCTCTCGGTCTTTGTTTTATCGCATTTATCCGACGAAGCGGCCTCCGCTTCGTCGGATAAATGCTTCAGGGGGCAGACGATCCTATCGGGGCCGGGCGGCGAACTCGGTCGCGAGGCGCCAGCGGCCCTCGCGCACGAGGGCGGCGATCTCCGTCCGGACGAGGCCGGCGACGGCGGCGCTCGCGACCGAGGCCGGCTTGGCGGTGGCCGAGGCCAGCACGACCTCGCGGGTGATGCCCGGGGCCGCGAAGGCCGCGATCTCGAGGCGGCCCTGCTGCAGCTCGGCGTGGATCGCCGAGGGCGGCAGGATGGTGTAGCCGATCCCCTCCTCGACGATGTTGGTCAGGACGCGGAAGGAATCGGCCTCGACGACCACGTCGACCGCGAGCCTTCGGCGCTGCGCCGCCTTCTCGACCAGGCGGCGCAGCCCGTGCGAATGGCTCGGCAGGGCGAGCTTCTGGCCGATGAGCCAGGCGAGGTCGACGGGCGCGCGCTCGGCCAGGCCCGACCCCTTCGGCCCGACCGCCACCAGTTCGTCGCGCCCGAGCGTCTCGACGTCGAGATGCAGGTCGACGGCCGGACCGTAGATGATCGACAGGTCGACCCGGCCGCGATGCAGCCACTCGACGAGGTGACCGCCGTAGCTCTCGACGATCCGCAGCGCGACGTTCGGCAGTTCGGTCACGGCCCGCCGCGCGACCCGGGCCGACAGGACCGCGCTCACCGTCGGCACCACACCGAGCACCACGCTGCCCGACGGCACCCGGTCGAGCGACTGCATGTCGTCGCGGACCTGCTCGATCTGGCGCACGAGGCTCAGGCTGCGCTCCAGAAGCAGTTGCCCCGCGCTCGTCAGCACCATGCCGCGGCCGTTGCGCACGAACAGCTCGGCCTTCAGCTCGTGCTCCAGGAGCTTCATCTGCCGGCTGAGCGCCGGCTGCCCGATACGCAGCAGGTCCGCCGCCTTGCTCAGGCTGCCGAGCTCGGCGATGGCGTGGAACGTCCTGAGCGTGCGAAAGTCCATCGGCCCCTGCCTCGCCGGCCGGACGGTCCGCGCCCGTCCCCGGTCGGTCCTATGCCCGACGGCAGCCTGCGCGGTCGGCGGGTTGGCTAGGGACGCCTGCCGCCAGCTCAAGCGGGGCGGCGTCGGTCAACCGGTCGTCGCGGGCCGGTTCCCCGTCCCGGACGACCGGGACCGGCTGCCGAACGGATCGGTGCGGACACGGTCTCGTCCCACCCGGTGATGCGATCGCACTCTCCTCCACCGATCGGTCGACGCCAAGGCTCAAGGGTAGATCACGCCCTTGCGCAGGAGGATGTTGGCGTAGAGGCGCCGCTCGCCGCTGCGGATCACCGCGAAGGCCTTGGCGGTGCGGGCGTAGAATTCGGGGATCGGGATCTCGCTGATGACGATCGGACGTCCCTCGGCGCGGTCGGCGCTGGCCTGGTAGCCGTCGTAGAGCGGCCGGGTCTCGGGCGGGGCTTGCATCACCGCCACCGGGCTCTCGACGAAGTCGTCGAGGGGCAGGAGCGACAGGATCGCGTCGAGGAGCGCCGGCGCCGTCGTGCCCGGCATGTCCACGAGCCGCCGGGCGTTGCTCGCGGAGGGGAAGTTGGCGTCGGCGATGACGATCTCGTCGCCGTGGCCCATGTCGTCGAGGAGAGCGAGGAGCTGCCCGTTGAGCAGCGGATCGATGGTCTTCAGCACGGCGTCCCCCCATTCCGTTCTTGCCG
The DNA here is from genome assembly GCF_053764715.1 of Methylobacterium sp. Gmos1. Taxonomy (NCBI): domain Bacteria; kingdom Pseudomonadati; phylum Pseudomonadota; class Alphaproteobacteria; order Hyphomicrobiales; family Methylobacteriaceae; genus Methylobacterium; species Methylobacterium sp. Gmos1. The sequence goes on from NZ_JBSNCC010000008.1 coordinate 89,806, forward strand.
CCGCCGGCCCGACGCGCCGAGCGGCGCGGTCGTCCCGGCAGGATCGCTTGCGTCGGAACGATAGGTTCGGCGCCTCGACCGGGCAACGCCCTTGTCGTGTCGGCTCACGCATTGCCCGGTCGGCGGGACCCCGCGCCCTCCGGCACCAGCCGGATCGTCGCGACGCTCGCTGCATCGACCGCCGCCCGGCTGTAGAGCATCGGCACGGTCTGCCCCCGGACCCAGAGAGGCGCCAGGTCGCGGTAATGCGGCGAGCGCGGGTCGCCGGACTGGCCGGGCGCGTTGATGCAGACGCTCCTGTCCCAGTCGCCGACGTCGACGACGAAGCGGACCGAGGCGCCGTTGGTGACGCGGAAATCGCTGCCGCGATAGGCCGCGTGCATCACCGTCGAGGCGCTGCCGGGCGTCTCCAGCGGCCCGACATCGAGCGTTTTCCGCACATCCGCATCGGCGGCCGGGCTCGCCGCATGAGCAAAGAAGCCGTGATGCAGCGCCCCCCAGCGCCAGTGCGACGGGTCGGCACCGAAGCGGGCGCCCGCCTCCGCGAAGGCCGCAGCCAGGGTTTCCGCGAGGAGCCGGTCGCGGCCTGAAGCGGGATCCTCGCCGAGGCGGGAATCGGGCCCCTCGAGGAGCTGCAGGATGCCCTCGACGTCGCCCGGCAGCATCAGGGCACGCAGCGAAGGATCGTCGATCAGGCGGGCGAACAGGGCCGGCTTCAGGTGGCGCGTCCACCACAGCTCGGAGAGGAGGCCGGCGCCGGAATCGACCGTCAGCCGCTCGTCCCAGGCCAGCAGCAGCGCGCGCGCCGGCCCGACCGCCCCCTCGGGCGGGAGCCGCTCCAGCAGCGGGCGCAGCCGGCGGGCCGGCATCGAGACGACGTCCGCCTGCAAGGCGGCGGATTCCGCGACCGTGTGGCCTGCGGCCTGCGACAGCACTGCGCGGATGCGGCGGGCACGGCTTCCCTCCAGCCACTCGTAGCCGACTTGCATCTCGGCATGCGGCCAGTCGGCCGGCAGGTTGGCCTCGTTGGCGCTGGCGACGAAGCCCTCGGGCGGGTTCTCCAGACGCGGCATGGCATCGGGATCGTGGAACCCGGCCCATTCGAAGCGTCCGTCGCCTGGGACCGGCAGCAGCCCGTCCCAGTTCGGCCGGATCGGAGTGAAGCCGGCCGGGAACCACGCGATGGTGCCGCCCGCATCGGCGTAGACGTGGTTGAGGGAGGGCGCCCCCCAGCGCCGGGCCGCCGCACGATACGCGGGCAGCGTCCTTGCCCGCATGGTCGAGAGGCCGGCGAGGTAGGCGGCCGAGCCCGGCTCGAACCAGACCGAGCGCAGCGCGAAGGCGCGCGGTCCTTCGGCGTGGAGGACCGGGCCGTGCCGGGTGAAGCGCAGGCGCACGGTCTGGTCCGGCGCGCCCTTCACGGATATCGTCTCCTCGACGATGCGCATCGCCTCCCACTCGCCGTCGTAGCGGTAGCGGTCGGGATCGCCCGGCTTCGTCTCGTAGACGTACACGTCCTCCTGGTCGGCGCCGAAGATCGTGATGGCGAAGGCGGCCTCGCCGTTGTGCCCCATGCAGATCCCCGGCACGGCGGGTTCGCCGGCGCCGATCGCGTCGAAGCCCGGCGCGCTCAGGTGCACGAGGTAGCGCAGGGACGGCACGGCGTGGGCGCGGTGAGGATCCCCCGCCAGGACCGGGCGGCCGGTGGCGGTGCGGCTGCCGGCGACCGCCCAGTTGTTCGAGCCCTCCCAGGCCGCGTCGCGCACGACCTCGCCGAGATCGGTGACGCTCGTCCAGGCCTCGGCCTCGGCGAGGGTGGCCGCCAAGCGCTCCGGCGTGAACAGCACGCCGGCCGTGCCGAGCTTGAACAGGTCGAGCACCGCGAGCGGGATCTGCGCGAGGTCGAGGCCGCCGGGATTGCCCGGCGCGATCCGAGGCTCCAGGTTCTTGCGCAGGAGGTCGGTCGCGTCGCCGCAGCGGGGCGCCACCTGGGCACGCAGGACCTCCGAGAGGGCGTTGCGGGTCAGGCCATGGCTGCGGATGCGCACGACGTCCTCGGGCGCCCAGAGCGCGGGCTGCGTGCCGAAGAGCCGGAACTCCTCGGGCAGCCGCTCCGGCTCGCGACGGGTCAGCGCCACGTAGGCGTTGATGCCGCGCACGAAGGCCTCGACGATGTCGCGCGCGTCGGGGGCGTAGCTCGCCCACTCGGCCGCCATGTCGCGGCGGTAGAGGAAGGCGCGGGAGGCGCGGTCCTGCGCGAGGTAGCCCGGCCCGAAATCCGCCGCGAGCAGCCCGAGCCCGCGCTTGCGCCACAGGTCGATCTGCCAGAGTCGGTCGCGGGCGGCGTTGAAGCCTTGCAGGAAGAACAGGTCGTCGAGGCTCTCCGCCCGCAGGTGGCAGAGGCCCCACGGATCGATCCGGATCTCGGCCGGCCGCGCCAGGCCCTCGATCGCGATGACCTCTGGTGTCGTGCCGGTGTCGCCCATCGCAGGCCTCGTGTCGGGTTCATGCGTCGCGGCAGCAGTCTACAGGCGCCCGTCATCCACGGGCAGCACCCGCCAGGTAGCACCTGCCAGGTAGCACCTGCCAGGTGATCCGGCCGGCCTGCCCGCCGGCGAGGAACGCGACTGCCCAACACGATCACGGCGAGGCCCGCGCCGCCCGCACCTCCGCCAGGAAGGCGCGCGCCAGGCGCGACAGCGGCTCGGCCTCCGACCACAGCATGAAGGCCTCGACGGGCGTGCGCGGCGCGAAGGATCGCACGACGACCGGGTGCGCGCCCCCTTGCGCGGGCGAGAACGGGTCGACCACCGCGACGCCGACGCCGGCGCCGGCGAGCACGCAGGCGGTGTTGCAGTAGCGCACCTCGACGGTGGCGTCGAACGGCACCCCGGCCCGCGCGAAGGCGTCCCGCAGGGCCTCGCCGAGGCGGGTGCCGCGCTCCAGCCCGATGAAGGGGTGGCGCGCGAGGTCCGCCGGCGTGACGCTCGCCTTCAGGCTCAGGGGATGGCCGGGGGCCATGACGCAGACCATCTCGCCCCGGTGCACGACCTCGTGGGCGATGCCGACGTGGTTCGACAGGCCGAGCGCGAAGCCGAGTTCCGCCACCCGGCCCGACACGCCCTCGATCACCCCTTCGTAGCGGCGCACGTCGAAGAACAGCCGCGTCTGCGGCCGCTCACGCACGAAGGCGGCCAGCGCGCGGGGCAGCAGGCCGTAGGCCAACGGCGGGGTCGCCATGATGGCGAGGTGGCCGTGCCGGTTCTCGCGCAGGTCGCGCAGGCGGTTCTCCAGCTTGGCGTGCAGCGCGAAGATCGCCTCGCTCTCCCGGTAGAGCGTCATCGCCTCGGCGGTCGGAAACAGCCTGTTGTTGATGCGGTCGAACAGGGGAAAGCCGACCTGCGCCTCCATCGCCTTGAGGGCGTTGCTCACCGCCGGCTGCGACACCGCCAGCTCCTCGGCCGCCGCCAGGGTGGTGCGGTGCCGGACCACCGCCCGCAGGATCTCCAGATGCCGCAGGTTCATCATCACTCCAGATTATAGTTCAGCACAATTTATCATAAGGCTCAGGATTGTGGAGGCGTAACGAATATGCATGATCGGGCCATGGAGGCCGGCCATTGGACCGTAATGCTTATAGTTCGAGCATGATGCCCGCTCAGAGGTCATGATGTCCCGTATCGTCACCGTCGCGGCAGCCCAGATGGGGCCGACCCAGCGCGCCGATTCCCGCGCCCACACCCTCGACCGGCTGATCCGCCTGCTCGAGGAGGCGGCGGGCCGCGGCGCGACGCTGGTGGTCTTTCCCGAACTCGCCTTCACGACGTTCTTCCCGCGCTGGCTGCTCGAGGGCGACGACCTCGACCGGTACTTCGAGCGCGCGATGCCCAACCCGGCCGTCCAGCCGCTGTTCGACCGCGCCCGGGAGCTGGCTGTCGGCTTCAACATCGGCTACGCCGAGCTGACCCCTTCGGGCGAGCGCTTCAACAGCACGATCCTGGTGCAGCCGGACGGGTCGATCCTCGGGCGCTACCGCAAGGTCCACCTGCCGGGCTCGGTCGAGCCGCGGGAAGGCGCCCGGTTCCAGCAACTCGAGAAGCGCTACTTCTCCTACGGCGATACCGGCTTTCCGGCCTTCCGCGCCGGTGACGCCTGGAAAGGCGCGATTCTCGGCATGATGATCTGCAACGACCGGCGCTGGCCCGAGGCCTGGCGGGTGCTGGGATTGCAGGGCGTCGAGCTGGTCTGCGTCGGCTACAACTCGGCGGCCTACGACCCCAACGGCGGCACGAGCGAGGATGCGGCGCTGCGCACCTTCCACTCGACCCTGGTCGCCCAGGCCAACGCCTACATGAACGCCACCTGGGCGGTGGCGGTGGCGAAAGCCGGGGACGAGGACGGCTCGGGCCTGATCGGCGGCTCCTGCATCGTCGATCCCGACGGGCGCATCGTCGCCCAGGCGCAGGGCCTCGGCGACGAGGTCGTGGTGGCCGAATGCGACCTCGACCGGTGCCGCCAAGGCAAGGACAAGATGTTCAATTTCGGCCAGCACCGCCAGCCGGCGCAGTACGGGCCGATCACCGAACGGGCCGGCGTGATCGAGCCGCCGCCCGCCGCGGCATGATCCTGGCACGGTCCTTCACCCGACATGGCGAGCGATGACGAGGGATTGATGAGCAGCGGACGCGCTCTCGCCGAGGGCTTTCCCGATCTCACAGGCCTGCCGACCGCGCGGCAGGCCCACTGGGGCCGCTGGCTCGCCGCCGGCCTGATCCTCGGCGTCCTGGCGCTCATCGGGCGCGCCTTCGCGCAAGGGCAGATCGAGTGGGCTTATGTCGGCCGCTTCCTCACCGTGCCGGTGATCCTGCACGGCATCGTCAACACCCTGACGATAGCGGTGCTGGCGATGGGGCTTGGCATCGCGCTCGGCCTTCTCGTCGCGGTGATGCGGCTCTCAGCGAACCCGGTGCTGAAGGGGGTGGCCGCCGGCTACACCTGGCTGTTTCGCGGCACGCCGCTGATCCTGCAACTGCTGCTGTGGTTCAACCTGGCGCTGGTCTTCCCCGTCATCGGCATTCCGGGCCTGTGGTCGGTGAAGTCGGTCGAGGTGATGACGCCGTTCCTCGCCGCCCTGCTCGGCTTGGGCCTCAACCAGGGCGCCTACACCTCCGAGGTGATGCGCGCCGGCCTGCTCTCGGTCGATACCGGGCAGTACGAGGCCGCGCAGGCGATCGGCATGGGCCGGCCGAAGGCGCTCTCCCGGATCATCCTGCCCCAGGCGATGCGGGTGGTGCTGCCGCCGCTCGGCAACGAGTTCATCGGCCTCGTCAAGGCGACCTCGCTCGCCAGCGTGATCCAGTACCCGGAGGTCCTGCACGCCGCCGAGAACATCTACTACGCCAATTCCCGGGTCATCGAGCTCCTGATCGTCGCCGGCCTGTGGTACTTGGCTGTGGTCTCGCTCCTCACCCCCTTGCAGATGCTGCTGGAGCGGCGGTTTTCCCGCGGCACCGCGAGGATCACCCGATGAGCGCGCAGCCCCTCGTCGCCGTCCGCCGCGTCTCGAAAGCTTTCGGCACCTTCAAGGCCCTCGACGACGTCTCGCTCGATGTGCGCGCCGGCGAGGTGATGTGCCTGATCGGCGCCTCGGGTTCGGGCAAGACGACGCTGCTCCGGTGCGTCAACCAGCTCACCCGGATCGATGCCGGCGGCATCTGGCTCGACGGCGAGCTCCTGGGCCTGCGCGAGTCCGGCGGGCGGCTCCACCGCTTGAGCGAGCGCGAGGTGGCGCGCCAGCGCCTCAAGACCGGGATGGTGTTCCAGCGCTTCAACCTCTTTCCGCACAAGACGGCGCTCGAGAACGTCACCGAGGGCCCCGTGCACGTCCAGGGCCGCCGCCCGGCGGAGGTGCGCGACGAGGCAGTGGCGCTGCTCGCCCGGGTCGGCCTCGCCGCCAAGGCGGGCAGCTATCCGGCCCAGCTCTCCGGCGGGCAGCAGCAGCGCGTCGCCATCGCCCGCGCGCTCGCCATGAAGCCGCAATTGATGCTGTTCGACGAGCCGACCTCGGCCCTCGACCCGGAACTCGTCGGCGAGGTGCTGGCGGTGATGCGCGAGCTCGCGCGCTCCGGCATGACCATGATGGTCGTCACCCACGAGCTGGGCTTTGCCCGCGAGGTCGCCGACACCGTGGTCTACATGGACCAGGGCGGCATCGTCGAGGCGGGCACGCCCTCGGAGGTCCTGGGCGGGCCGCGGGAGGCCCGCACCCGCAGCTTCCTCTCGGCGGTCATCGGCTGAAGAGTTTTTTTAGTTCACGAGGAGGTTTTGGTGAAGCGCCTGATCGCGACCGTTGTGATGAGCCTGTCGACCGCCGTGGCCGTGGCGCAGGACGCACCGAAGGCCGCCCTGCCGCCCGACGTCGCCAGGAGCGGAACGCTCAAGGTCGCGATCGTGCCGAACTATCCGCCGATGGAGTTCAAGAACCCCGAGACCGGCCAGCTCACCGGCTTCGACGTCGATCTCGGCGACGCCTTGGCCAAGAAGCTCGGGGTCAAGCTCGCCTGGCAGGAGACGAGCTTCGACCAGATGATGCCGGCGCTCGCGACCGGCCGGGTCGACGCGATCCTGTCCGGCATGACCGACCTTCCGACCCGGCACGACACCGCGACCTTCGTCGACTACCTGCGCAGCGGCCCGCAATTCTTCGTCCGCAAGGCCCGCCAGGGGGAGTTCACCGGCATGGCCTCGCTGTGCGGCAAGAAGGCCGGGGCGAGCCGGCGCACCTCGTTCCCGCGCGAGATCGCCGCCTGGAGCGAGCAGAACTGCAAGGACAACCCGGTGGTGTTCGTCGGCACGGAAGGCTCGGCCGATGCCCGCACCCAGCTCAAGCAGGGCCGCATCGACGCCGCCGTGCAGGGCAACGAGACGCTGCCCTACGTGATGGGGCTGGAGCCCGACACCTACTTGGCCGTCGGCACCCCGATCGCCCTGCAATATACCGGCATCGCGATCCCCGTGAAGGAGACCGGCCTGCAGCAGGCCGTGGCCGGCGCCCTCGACGCGATGATCGCCGACGGCACGTACAAGGCGCTCCTGGAGAAGTGGAAGCTCACCGAGAACGGCGTCGAGAAGGCGCTGATCAACGGGGCGAAGTAGCTGATCACGATTATCGAATGTCTGGCGCAGAATAGAGCGCGGGCGGCCCCTCTCCCCGCGGGAGGGGAGAGGGGGAGCCCGCACCTCATCCTTCCCCGGACAGCGCGAACCTTTCGACGCCGTTGCTCCCGGATTCCGCAGAGCAAGCCACCGACACGAGACCACCCATGAACCGCGCCGCCCTCGACAGCATCCCGCTCACCCCCGCGAACCTCGCACCTGCAGCCCCGGACTACCCGTGGCCGGCACCCTACCGCTCGGCGATGTTCCTCTCCTTCGACGTCGATGCCGAGAGCGCCTGGACCAGCAAGGATGCGGGCCACGCCGAGCGCCTGGTCACCATGAGCTACGGCGCCTACGAGGCCCGGGTCGGCACGCCGAAGCTCCTCGAACTCCTCGATCAGCTCGGCCTCAAGGGCACCTTCTTCATCACCGGCTGGGCGGTCGACGCCTATCCGGCGATGGCCGAGGCGATCGTGCGGGGCGGCCACGAGATCGGGCACCACGGCTACCACCACCTGATGCCCGATCCCGGTGCGCCCTTCATGGAGGAGGAGATCGAGCGCGGCTTCGAGACCCTGAAGCGGCGCCTCGGCGTGGTGCCGACGGGCTACCGCGCGCCCTACGGCGAGTTCACGGAAGACCTGCGACAGACCCTGGTCAAGCACGGCATCGTCTACACCTCCTCGTTTCGCGACGACGTGCGGCCCTACCGCCATGTGCTGCGCGACGGCACCCCCGGCCCGATCGAGTTGCCGGTCACGGCGAGCTACGACGACTGGATGCACGGGCTCTCGACCCGGTTCAGCCCGCGCTCGATCTTCCCCAAGGAGCACGTCCTGTCGCTGTGGAAGGACGAGCTCGACGAGGTGCGCGACTGGGGTGCGATGGTGACGACGGTGCTGCATCCCCAATGCAGCGGCCGGCCGATGCGGCTTCGCCTGCTGCGCGAGTTCCTGACCTACGCGCAATCCTGCCCCGACCTGTGGATCACCACCGGCGCGACGATCAGCGAGAACTTCTTGAAGCACGAGCGGGCGGCGTGACCTCGGTCGCAATCTTCGGCTCCCATGTCCTCACCCGCCGGGACGGTCGTCCTCGCATCGAGCGCGACCGCTGGGTCTTGGTCGAGGGCAACCGCATCGCCGCGGTCACGCCGGACCGGCCGGCGGCGGACGAGATCCACGACCGGCCGGGCCGCCTCGTGCTGCCGGGCCTCCTCAACCTGCACAATCACTGCTTCAGCGAGGCGATCGCCCGCTCGCACACCGAGGATGGCCGGGGGCGCAAGGGGGGCAAGAGCATCGTCTACACGGTGCTGCTGCCGCTCTCGAAGACCGCCCTCGACATCCTGTCGCCGCAGGAGCGCCGGGCCGCCGCGCGGCTCGGCATCCTGCAGCTCCTCAAGGGCGGGGCGACCACGGTGATGGAGCCGTTCCGCAACGGTCTCCCCGAGATGTTCGAGGCGGCCGAGGAGATGGGCCTGCGCTTCTACGGCGCGCCTTACCTGTTCTCGACCGCCGACGCCAAGGTCGGCCCGGACGGGCGCGTGACGTATCGCGGCGACGACGGCGAGGCCGACCTCGCGGCGTGGAACGCGCTCCACGCCCGCTGGGAGGGGAGGGGAGAGGGGCGCATCCGCCTGGCCATGAGCCCGCACGCCACCGATACCTGCGGCCCGGACCTGCTGCGGGCCTGCGCCGCCCGGGCGCGGGAGCTGGATGTGCCGATCACCACCCACCTCGCCCAGAGCGACGACGAGGTCGCGACCATCCGCGCTCGCCATGACGGGAGGAGCCCGGCCGAGTACCTCGACTGGCTCGGCCTGCTGGCGCCGGACCTGCTTGCCGCCCACTGCATCGCCAGCAGCGACGACGACCTGCGCCTGATGGCGGCGCGGGGCGCGACGGTGCTGAACTGCCCGCGGGTCTTCGCCCGGGCCGGCCGCACCGCCGCCTTCGGTCGCTTCGCCGCCCACGGCATCCGCACGCTGGTGGCTACCGACGGCTACAACATGGATCTGCTCGGCGAATTGAACGCCGCCTCGCTGATCTCGAAGGTCGCCGCCGGCCGGGCCGAGGTCGCGGACTCCACGGCCCTGATCGATGCCGTGACGGGACAGGCCGCCGCGGCGATCCGGCGTCCGGATCTCGGCGTGATCGCCCCCGGCGCCACCGCCGACCTGACGGTGGTCGACCTGATGCACCCGCATCTTCAGCCGCTGCACGATCCCCTGCGCGCCCTGATCGCGCTCGCCAATCGCGCCGACATCGCTCAGGTCATGGTCGACGGCAGGCTCCTGGTCGATCGGGGGCGCTTCCTCGCCGGCGACGAGGAAAACATCGTCCGCGAGGGCGCCGCCGCGATCGAGCGGATCTGGGACCTGCCGGAGGCCCGCGCCGCCTTCGCCGAGGCGTGATCACCGATGGTCCAAGGCGGCGCCACCCCGCCGCAGCCGCCGCCCGATGATGCGAGGATCCGGATCGTGCCGCCGGAAGCCCGGCATCGCCGAGGCTGCCTCAGCGCGGTGGCCTGGCGAGGTCGAGGTGGTCGCGCAGCGTCGCGCCGTCGTAGCCGCGGCGAAACACTCCGCGCTCCTGCAGCAGCGGGATCACGAGGTCGACGAAATCGGTGAAGCCGTCGTGGAACCAGGGCGGCATGACGTTGAAGCCGTCGGCGGCGCCGGTCTCGAACCAGTGCTGGAGCGTGTCGGCGACCGCCTCGGCCGAGCCGCACAGCACCCAGTGGCCGCGGGCCGCGGCGGTGAGGTTGTAGAGGTCGCGCAGGGTCATGCCGTCCCGGCGGGCTTTCGACAGCATCACCCGGGCGAAGCTGTGGTAGCTGTCCGGTAGGGCGATGTCGGGCACCGGCCCGTCGAGGTCGTAAGCCGACATGTCCTGCCCGAGCCGGTCGGAGAGGAGCGCCAGGGCGTTCGTGTCGCCGACGAAGCCCTGGAGCATCGCGAGCTTGTCGAACGCCTCGCGGTCCGTGCGGCCGACCACCGGCATCACGCCGGGCAGCACGCTCACCTCCTCCGGGCGCCGCCCGTGGGCCGCGAGCCGGCCTTTCAGGCTCGCATAGGCCGCGCGGGCCTCCTCGATGTCTTGCACCACCGAGAACACCACGTCGGCGGTGCGGGCGGCGAGGTCCTGGCCCGCCTCCGAGCCGCCGGCCTGGAGCACCACCGGCCGGCCTTGCGGGCTGCGGCCGATGTTGAGCGGCCCTTTCACCTTGAAGAACGGACCGTCATGGTCGAGGGCGCGCAGGCGCGACGGGTCGATGTAGAGGCCGCTGTCCCGGTCGGCGACGAGCGCGTCGTCGGCCCAGCCGTCCCACAGGCCGGCGACCACGTCGAGGAACTCGCCGGCGCGCTCGTAGCGCCGGGCATGGTCGGGGTGGACAGTGCCGAAATTGGCCGCGGTCGCCGGGCTCGCGGTCGTCACGGCGTTCCAGGCGGCGCGCCCGCCGCTGATGTGGTCGAGGGAGGCGAAGGCGCGGGCGACCGTGAACGGATCGCTGTAGGTGGTCGAGACCGTGGCGCCGAGCCCGATATGGCGGGTGAGCGGCGCGAGCGCGGCGAGTAGCGTCAGGGGTTCGAGGCGCAGGGTGTAGGACGGGTGCGCCGCCGGGTCGGCGTAGAGGTTGTCGCCGATGAAGATCAGGTCGAAGCAGCCGCGTTCGGCGGTGCGGGCGATCTCGGCGATCGCGGAGAAGTCCTGGAAGCTGTCGACGGCGCCGGGCATGCGCCAGCCGGCGACGTGGCTGCCGGTGCCGAGGAGGAACAGGCCGAGATGCATCCTTCGGGTCATGCGGCTCTCCAGAACAGCAGCCGGCGCTCGGCGAGGCCGACGAGGCCGAAGAAGGCGAGGCTCGCCACCGACGCGACGACGATCGCCGACCAGACCTGCACGAAGTCGATCTGCAAGACCGCCTGGTAGATCACCCAGCCGAGGCCGCCATAGGCCCCGAGCATCTCGGTGACGATCGCCACGATCACGCTGCGCACGGTCGAGACGCGAAGCCCCGCGAGGATCAGCGGCAGCGCCGTCGGCAGGCGCAGGCGCCACAAGAGGGCGAGGCGCCCGGCGCCGAAGCTGCGCATCAGGTCGATGCTGCGGCGGTCGACCCGGTCGAGGCCGGCCAGCGTCGAGAGGAACAGGGTGAAGCTGACGGCGAGCGCCACCATCACGACCTTCGAGGCGATGCCGATGCCGAACCACAGGAGGATCAGCGGCGAGTAGGCCACCACCGGCACGGAGTTCACTGCCGTCACCGCGGCGACGACGAAGCCCCTAGCCCGCGGCAGCAGGATCAGCGCGACCGCAAGCCCGATGCCGAGGAGCGCCCCGAGGGCGTAGCCGAGGAGCGCCTCGCAGAGGGTGTAGGAGGCAGCCTCCCCGAGCATCGCGCGCTGGCGCCACGCGCCGAGGAGCACGTCACTCATCGCCGGCAGGACGTAGGCCGGCAGGGAGAAGCCGCGGGCGACGCCCTCCCAGAGCCCGATCAGCATGAGCGCGCCGAGAATGCCGCGCTGCACCGCGAGGGATCGTTGCGCCGTCACTGCTCGGCCCCCCAGAACACGAGACGGCGCTCGAGCGCCGCGACCGCGGCGTAGAATCCGGTGCCGAGGAGAGCCGAGACGAGGAGCGCGGCCCAGATCGCCACGACGTTCTCGTTGTACATCGCCTGCAGCAGGAGCACGCCGAGGCCGGTCGTGTCGCCGAACCACTCGCCGACGATCGCCCCGACGAGGCTGAGCGAGGCGGCGAGCCGCAGGGCCACGAAGGTCTGCGGCAGGGCGCTCGGCAGTTGCAGCCGCAGGAGGATCTGGCGCGGCGAGGCGCCGAAGCTGCGCATCAGGGCGATCTGGCGCGGATCGACCGATTCGAGGCCGATCAGCGCGTTCACCGTCACCGGGAAGAAGGTGAGGTAGAAGGCGATCACCGCCTTGGCGATGAGGGTGTTGCCGAACCACAGCACCACCAGCGCCCCGAAGGCGATGACGGGGATGGTCTGCGACACGACGAAGAGCGGGAAGACCATCTCGCGCAAGGCCCGCAGCCGCAGGAACGCGACCGCCACCGCGACCCCGAAGGTGCCGCCAGCAACGAACCCGATCAGCGTCTCGGTAAGCGTGCGCAGGAAGCCGGACGCGTAGGCGCCGGGCGTCGCCAGGATCGCCGCCAGCACGGCGGAGAGCCGCGGCAGGTAGAAGGGCCGGATGCCGAGGAGCAGCACCAGTCCCTCCCAGGCGAGCGCGACGGCAAGCAGCGCGGCGACCCGCCCGCCGCGCCGGCGGGCGAGGCGGCTACGCCCGGCCGCCGGCGCGGCGGCAGCAACGGCGGTGGCGGCGCTCACAGCTGGCGGTCCGCGGAGGACAGGGCGTCGAGCGGCTGGGCGTCGAACGCGGCCTTCAGGTCGACGGGCTTCCCGATCACCTTGGCCTGGAGCAGCAGGTCGTGCGCCTTGGCGATGGCCGCGGGGTCGATCGCAAACAGCCCCTTCTCCTTGGCCGCACCCGCCGTCATCAGGCGCTTGACCTCCGTGAGCATGAACTCCTGGTGCGCCCGGTCGAGGGTCGGGGCGATCGCCATCACGGTGTCGACGGCCGCCTTCGGGTCGGCGAAGGCGTCGCGCCAGCCGCGGATCGAGGCGCGCAGGAAGCCCTTCACCAGCTCGGGCTTCTCCTTCAGCACCGTCTCGGACACGATCAGGGTGTCGCGCGGGAAGGTGACGCCGTAATCCTCGGCGACGAAGGTGCGTAAGTTATCTTTCCCCATCCGGCTCTGGATGGCGTAGAGTTCGTTGTAGTAGGTGGCCGTGGCGACGTCGCCGGCGCCGGCGACGAAGGGGGTGACGCTGACCTGCTGCGGCTGGATCTTCACCTCGTCGGGCCGGATCCCCTCCTTGGCCAGGATGGCGTTGAGGACGTGGTTGGCGCCGGTGAACCAGGTCGTGACGGTGCGGCCCTTGACGTCGTGGAGCGTCCTGACCGGGCCGTCCTTGCGGGTGACGAAGACGAACGGGGTGACCTGGTGCGAGACGCCGATGCAGACCACCGGCAGGCCCTTGTCGCGGGCGGCGAGCACGCTGTCGCTGCCGCCCGAGAGGCCGAACGTGTCGGCCCCGGTGGCCACCAGGTTCTCGGCGAGCAGGTTCGGCCCGCCCGGGTTGATCGTCAGGTCGAGGCCTTCCGCCTTGTAGTAGCCCTTCTGGGCCGCGACGTAGAACCCGGCGAACTGCGCCTGCGGCAGCCATTTCAGGCGCAAGCTCGCTTTCACGGGCTCGGCCGCGGCGGCGGGGCCGGCGAGTGCGATGGCGGCGAGGGCGGCGAGGAGATAGCGGCGCTTGAGCATCGGGGATCCCTGCGGTCAGTGGCGGTAGGACGGGTCGGTGCGGTCGAGCCGGCGCATCAGCGCCGGCCATTCGCGCTCGCCGGGGATCAGGATGTCGCCCTTGAGCTCCCAGAACTGCCGCGCGGCGCGCTCGCAGACCTCGTGGGGCGGGATCACCAGGGCGGCGCCCGCCGCGGCCGCCGCCTGCATGTCGAGCTGGATCCGCGCGGCGCGCTCGAAGTAGTAGAGCAGCATGAACGCCTCGCCGGGCGTGCGGCCGACGGTCAGGATGCCGTGGTTGCGCATCAGCATGACCTTGTGGGGCCCGAGGTCGCGCACGAGGCGGTCCTGCTCGTCGAGGTCGATCGCCACGCCCTCGTAATCGTGAAAGGCCTGCCGGTCGTAGAACCGCATCGCGAACTGGCTCAGCGGCAGGAGGCCCTTCTCCTGGCCCGAGACGGCGACGCTGGCATCCGAGTGGGTGTGCAGCACGCAGGCCGCGTCGTGGCTCGTCTCGTGGATCGCCGCATGGATCACGAAGGCGGCGAGGTTCACCGTGTGGGCCGTGTCGTCGAGGATCGTGCCCTCGAGGTCGATCTTCACCAGGCTCGACGCGGTGATCTCGTCGAAGAGCAGGCCGTAGGGGTTGATCAGGAATTCGTTCTCGCGTCCCGGGACGCGGGCCGAGATGTGGTTGTAGATCAGGTCGTCCATGCCGAGCTGCGCCACCATGCGGTAGCAGGCGGCGAGGGCCACGCGGGCCTCCCACTCGGCGGGATCGAAGCGGCGGGACGCGTCCACGGCGCTCATCAGACCTTCGCTCATCGGACCTTGGCTCATTGGGCCTTCTCCTGGGCGATCTGGAACGACTTCAGGCTCTCCTCCTCGATCGCCTCGAGGAGCGTGCGCTTGAGCCGGATGAATTCGGGGGCGGTGACGAGGTCGGGCCGGCGCGGCCGCGGCAGGTCGATGCGCTGCTCGAGCTTCACCGCCCCCGGCCGGGCGGTCATCACCATCACCCGGTCGCCGAGGAAGATCGCCTCGTCGACGTCGTGGGTGATGAACAGGATCGTGCGCCGGTGGCGCTGCCAGACGTCGAGGAGCCAGCGCTGCATCAGCGTGCGGGTGAGCGCGTCGAGGGCCCCGAACGGCTCGTCGAGCAGCATCAGGTCGCGCTCGAACAGGAAGGTGCGCATGAGCGCCACCCGCTGGCGCATGCCGCCGGAGAGCTGGTGCGGGTACTGCGCCTCGAACCCGGCGAGCCCGAATTCGGGCAGCATCCGCATCGCCTCGGCCCGGGCCTCCTTGCGCGGCCGGCCCTCGATCTCGAGCGCCAGGATCGCGTTGTCGATCACCGTGCGCCAGGGCAGGAGCAGGTCGCGCTGCGGCATGAACGAGACCCGGCCGAGCAGGTCTGCAGCGTGGCAGCTGCGGCCCTCGAAGCGCAGGGCCCCGCCGGGATCGGGCTCCTCGAGCCCCGCCACGATGTTGAACAGGGTGCTCTTGCCGCAGCCGCTCGGGCCGACCACGGTGACGAACTCGCCCCGCCCGACCCTGGCCGAGAGGCCCGACAGCGCCTTGACCGGCCCGAAGGTCTTGTCGACGCCGCGAAGCTCGATCAGCGGCTCGGGATCCGCCGCGGTCGCGGGAACATCGTCCTTGTGTCGCAGCATGGCCCGCAAGAGACGTCCTTTCGGGTTCTTGTATAACGAGGACCGGCTCCGGCATGCCTGAGCACCGGCCGCGATGGGCCGATCTCTGCAACGGATGTGCCAGCACGCGCCGGACCGGACCGGAACCGACGGCACCTCGCTTGCAATCGGCCCAGGCAGGTCGGTCGACGGGTTGTGCGGGGAGCAGGACGGTGATGGCGACGAGTTTAATGTATACAAATATGAGACTTAGAGATGCATAAGGTAGCAGCAGGCGCACAAATTGACGTCACCCCGCTCGAGGGACAGCGTCCGACCCCCTCGCATGCCGCGGGGGTGACCCTGGCGGAGAGCCTGCGCCAGCGGCTCGAGGCGGCGATCGCCGCCGGTCATCTCGAGCCGGGCAGCCGCCTCGACGAGCAGGAGATCGCTTTGCGCTACGGCGTGTCGCGCACGCCCGTGCGCGAGGCGTTCCGGCTCCTCGCCGCGAGCCATCTCGTCGAGCTGCGCGGACGGCAGGGCGCGGTCGTGCGCACCATCGGCCCGCACGCCCTGATCGAGATGTTCCAGGTGATGGCGGAGCTGGAGGGCCTGTGCGCGCGGCTCGCCGCCCGGCGCGTCCCGCCGACCTGGCGGGCGACGATCGAGCCGATCCACCAGCGGCTGACCGCCCTCGTCGATTCCGGCGACACCGACGCGTTCTACGACGTGAACCAGGAGTTCCACGAGGCGATCTACGAGGCTGCCCGCAACGGCTTTCTCGCCGACCAGACCCGGCGCCTGCGCAACCAGGTCGCCGCCTACCGCCGCCGCGTCACCCGGATGCCGAACCGGATGAGCGACACGATCCGCGAGCACGAGGCGATCCTGCGGGCGATCCTCGCCCACGATCCGGAAGGCGCGCACCGGGCGATGCGCGACCACGTCGCGCTGCTCGGCGACAACCTGCTCGACTTCCTGGCGGCGTTCGAGTGAGTACTGGTCTGGTATGCAAATTGCTGCGACATGCATACCTGCCAGCCGCCAGGAGTGCCCCGTGCAGCTCGACCTCACCGATAAGACCGCCCTGATCACCGGCGCCTCGAAGGGCATCGGCCTCGCCGTCGCCCGGACCTTCGCCGCCGAAGGCTGCCACCTGCATCTGGCCGCCCGCAACGGCGCGGCGATGGAGGAGGCCAAGCGCGAACTGGAGGCCGAGTACGGCGTGCGCGTCACCGTCCACGCCCTCGACCTGTCGAGCACCGCCGCGATGGAACGGCTCGCCGCGGCGGCCGGCGACATCGACATCCTGGTCAACAATGCCGGCGACATCCCGGCCGGCTCGATCGAGATCTTGGAGGAGGCCGACTGGCGCCGGGGCTTCGACCTCAAGGTGTTCGGCTACATCACGCTGTCGCGGCTGTACTATCCGCGCCTGAAGGGCCGCGGCGGGGTGATCGTCAACGTCATCGGCAATTCGGGCGAGAACTGGGACGCGAGCTACATCGCGGGCTCGACCGGCAACGCCGCGCTGATGTCCTTCACCAAGGCGCTCGGCGGGCGCAGCCTCGACCAAGGCGTGCGGGTGGTCGCGGTCAATCCCGGCCCGGTCGCCACCGACCGCATGCTCAAGATCATGAAGCGCAAGGCGATCGACATGCTCGGCGACGAGGCGCGTTGGCAGGAACTGTTCGACAAGTATCCGGGCAAGCGCCCCGCCACGTCGGAGGAGGTCGCCGACCTCTGCGCCTTCCTGGCCTCGCCGCGCGCCGGCTACATCACCGGCACCGTCGTCACCATCGACGGCGGGATCGCCTCGCGCGGCTCGGTGATCTGATGGCCTCTCCCGCCCTCACCCGCAACCGCTACTTCGACGCGCTCTCGGCGACGCCGGACCTGATCTGGCTCGGCCAGAACACCAACCACGTCGAGGCGCACCCGACTGTTCGCGCCGCGATGATCCGGGCGATTGGGGAGAACGCCTTCAACGCCTACGCCCCGCCGCTCGGCTTCGAATCCCTGCGGTCCGCGATCACCGCCGATCTCGGCACGCCGGGAGCCGAGGCGCTGGTGACCGAGGGCGGCGTCAACGCGCTGGCGATGGTCTGCCGCGCCCGCTGCCGGCCCGGCACCACCTTCGTCACCACCGACCCGACCTGGAAATGGCCGTGCCTATTCGCCGAGCAAGCCGGCGCCACGGTGATCGAGATCCCGATCTACGATCCCGCCTGCGGGTACCGTCTCACCCCGGAGGCCCTGCGCGCCAACGTCGACGAGCTCACGGCGATCATCTATCTCGTCGATCCCAACAACCCGCTCGGCATCCGCTACACGCGCGCCGAGATCGAGGCCTTCGCGGGAATCGCGCGGGATTGCGGCGCGCTCCTCGTCCACGACTGCACCTATCGCGACTTCGCCGACGACCATTACCCCGCGCTCCTCGCCGATCCGGAGAACGCGGTCGTCTCGCTGAGCTTCTCGAAGTGGCTCGGGCTTGCGGGGTTGCGCATCGGGGCGCTCGTCGCCTCGCCCGCCCTGTTCGAGGAGATGGCGGCGCGCACCACCAGCGTGCTCGGCGCCAGCGTGATCGCGCAGCGCGCCGCCGAGGCCGGGCTCGCGGTCAAGCCCGAGTGGATGGCGCAGGTCCGCCGCATCGACCGGGCCAACAAGGCGATGATCGCCGAGGCCGCGGGGCGGATCGAGGGGCTGGCGCTGCCGGTCTTCCCCTCGCACGGCAACTTCCTGGTGCTGGAGACGATCGGTGCCGGCATCCGGCCCGAGGCCCTGGTCGAGTGCTACCGCCGCCGCGGCATCATGATCCGCCAGGGCACCTACCACACCGCCCGCTTCGGCGACCGCTTCGTCAAGGTCTCGACCTCGGTGCCGACGCCGTGGGTCGAGCGGTTCTGCGACCTGCTGCCGGCGCTGGCGGAGGAAGCGCGCATGCTGAACGACCTGCCGGCGCAGTTCTGAGGTCCCCCTCCGCTCCCGGTTCTCCAGCGGCTTCGGTTCGTCCAGTCATCATACGGTCCAGCCCAGGACAGGCACCCATGACGATCACCACCAAGGACGGCGTCCAGCTCCACGTCGAAGAGGCAGGAGAGGGCACACCGATCCTGTTCATCCACGAATTCGGCGGCAACCACGCGAGCTGGGAGCCGCAGCTGCAGTATTTCAGCCGGCGCCACCGCTGCATCACCTACGCGGCCCGCGGATACCCGCCGTCCGACGTGCCGGAGAGCCTCGACGCCTATTCGCAAGCCATTGCCGCCGACGACGCGGTCGCGGTGCTCGACGGTCTCGGGATCGACAAGGCGCATATCGTCGGACTGTCGATGGGCGGGTTCTGCACGGTCCATGTCGGACTGCGCTACCCCGAGCGCGCCCTTTCGCTAACGGTGGCGGGGGCCGGCTACGGCTGCGAGAAGGAGTTCGAGGACTACTTCCGCGGCGTCTCCCTCGAGGTGGCCGACAACTTCGAGACGCAGGGCGCGAGGGAATTCGCGAAGATCTACGCGCTCGGCGCCAGCCGGGTGCAGTTCCAGAACAAGGATCCCCGCGGCTGGCAGGTCTTCGCCGACCGCCTCGCCACCCACTCGGACAAGGGCGCGGCGATGACCATGCGCGGCGTCCAGGCCCGCCGGCCATCCTTCTACGACCTCGAGGACGAACTGAAGCGGATGGCGGTGCCGACCCTGGTGATGGTCGGCGACGAGGACGACCACTGCTTGCAACCCGGCATCTTCCTGAAGAAGACGATCCCCGCCTGCGGCCTCTCGGTCTTCCCCAAGACCGGCCATACCCTGAACCTCGAGGAGCCGGCCGCCTTCAACGCCCTCGTCTCCGAATTCCTCGCCCAGGTCGAGGCCGGACGCTGGCTGCCCCGCGACCCGCGGGCGCTGCCCGGCCAGATCATGCGGACGCGCTGAAGCGATGCCCGCACCCGAGTCCGACCGGCTCTGGCGCCGGCTGATGGCGCTGTCCGAGATCGGCGCCATCGCAGGGAGTGGCGTCGACCGCCAGGCCCTCACCGAGGGCGAGGCCGAAGCATGGCGGCGCGTCATCGGCTGGGGGCGCGAGGCCGGGCTGCACCCGGCGACCGACTCGGCCGGCAACCTGTTCCTGGTTCTGCCCGGCCGCGACC
Organism: Methylobacterium sp. Gmos1; assembly: GCF_053764715.1. Classification (NCBI taxonomy): domain Bacteria; kingdom Pseudomonadati; phylum Pseudomonadota; class Alphaproteobacteria; order Hyphomicrobiales; family Methylobacteriaceae; genus Methylobacterium; species Methylobacterium sp. Gmos1. Next base: position 109,071 of record NZ_JBSNCC010000008.1, read on the forward strand.
GGGCGGCGGCGCCGGTTCTGCTCGGCAGCCATCTCGACACCCAGCCGACCGGCGGGCGCTTCGACGGGGCGGCCGGCGTGCTCGCCGCCCTCGACGCCGTCGCCGATCTCGCCGCGAGCGGCTGGGTTCCGGCGCGCGACTGCGTCGTCGTCGCCTGGATGAACGAGGAGGGCAGCCGCTTCGCTCCCGGCATGATGGGCTCGGAGGCGTTCTGCGGGGTGCGGGATCTCGCGGCGATCCGGGCCGTGCGGGACGCGGACGGCATCAGCGTCGGCGACGCCCTCGACCGCTTCCTCGCGGGCTTCCCCGATCTGCCGCGCCGGCCCCTCGGCGGACCGGTCGGGGCCTATCTCGAACTGCACATCGAGCAGGGCCCGGTGCTGGAGGCGGCGGGCATCCCCGTCGGGATCGTCACCGGCATCCAGGGCAAGATGACCTTTTCGGTGTGTCTCTCCGGCGCTGAGGGCCATGCCGGCACCCTGGCCATGGCGGAGCGCCGCGACGCGGTGGCGGCCTTCGCGCGCTGCGCGGCGGCGCTCCACCGCGAGGTCGGCGGCCTCGATCCGGACATCAAGTTCACCATCGGGCGGGTGCAGGTGGCGCCGAACGCTCCGTCCGTGGTGGCCGGGGAGGTCCGCTTCAGCATCGACCTGCGCCATCCCGACAATGCGGTGCTCGACGAAGCCGGCGCCCGCGTCGCGCCGCTGTGCCGTGACGAGGCCGGCCCCTGCCTCGTCACGGTGACGCCGCTCGTCGACGCGCCCTCGAACGTGTTCGATCCCGGCTTGCGGGAGCGGATCGGGCGGGCGGCGGCGGATCTCGGCATCCCGGCGATGCCGCTCCTCTCGGCGGCCGGTCACGACGCCCGTCACCTCGCCGGCCTGTGCCCGAGCGCGATGATCTTCGTCCCGTGCCGGGCCGGGATCAGCCACGCTCCGGCCGAATGGACCGAGCCCGACCATCTCGCGGCCGGCGCGGCGGTGCTGGCCCGGGTTCTCGACGACCTCGCCTTCGCCGACGCCCTGCCGCTTCCACCAGGAGATGCCCGATGAGCGAAACCCTCGCACCGATCGAAACCGCGCCGGTCGACATGGCCGACCTGCCGGTCCAGCTGCCGCGGATCCCGGCCGGCCCGGCCGAGGCGCGGGCGCGCTACTTCAATTCCGGCAACGCCTTCAACATCAAGCTGCCGCCGGTGCCGGGCCAGGTGTTCACCGACGAGGCCGCCCGGGCGCTCGCCCCGGATGCGCCGACGGGGGTCATCGCCTGCGACCAGGCCGACGCGATGGCCTGCCCGTTTCCGGCGACGACGCCCCTCATGCTCGCCCGCTACGCCACGATCGCCGCGGGCGCACGCCTCTCCTGCGATCTCGCGGCGACCGGCTCGATCTGGTTCGTCATCGCTGGCGCCGGCGAGACCCGCGCCGGGGCCGAGACCCTGCGCTGGGGGGCCGGCGACGTGATGCTGCTGCCCGGCGGCCCGCTCACCCACGCGGCCGAGAACCGGGCGGTCCTGTGGTGCGTCAGCAACGAGCCGCAGCTCGCCCACGACGCCTCGCGCCCGCCCGCCGCCCCGGTTGCCCCCGTGCACTACCCGGCGGCCGAGATCGAGCGCCAGCTCGCGGTGATCGCCGCGGCCGGCACCAACGCCGCGACCTCGGGCCTCGCGCTCATCTTCTCCTCGGACGGGCTCGAGGCGGCCCGCAACATCCTGCCGACCCTCACCCTGTCGCTGAACACCCTGCCGCCGGGCACGCACCAGCGGGCGCATCGCCACAACTCGGCGGCGGTGACCCTCGCGATCGCGGGCGAGCGCTGCTTCTCCACCGTCGACGGCGCCCGCTGCGACTGGACGCCGTGGGCGACCCTGGTGACGCCCCCGGGCGCACCCCACTCGCACCACAACGAGGGCGGGACCCGCGCCCGCTTCCTGATCGTGCAGGATGGCGGCCTGCACTACCACGCCCGCACGATGGGCTTCGCGTTCCTGGAGTGAGCGGGTCGCAGGGCGCCCGAGCGGTCCAGGGCTGCCCGGGGGGGGGGTCAGTCGCGGCGGCCCGTCGGCACGCGAGGCCGGTCGGGACGCGCCTTGTCGAAGGTCGCGACGCGATCGCACTCACCGGAGCGCGACAAGCGGCTGCGGGCTCATCGAGGTCGCCCCGGATCGGCGGGGCGCTCCTCCTCGCTGTCGGGCTGGCGTGCCGGATGGGCGGTCACGAAGGCAGGATGGCGCTCGGCGAGCGCGGCGGCGCGCGCGATCCTCGGGAACGCCTCCATCGGCACGGCGAAGCGCCGGGCGGCGTAGACCTGGGGCACCAGGTAGACGTCGGCGAGTCCCGGCTCGGTGCCGAAGCAGAAGCCCTCGTCGCCGATCAGCGCCTCGATCGCCGCGAACCCCTCGGCGATCCAGCGCCCGATCCAGGCCCCGACCTCCTCCTCCGACCGCCCGAGGTCGCGCCGCAGGTGGTTGAGCGGGCCGACATTGTGCAGCGGATGGATGTCGCAGCCGATGATCGCCGCCACGGCCCGGACCCGGGCCCGCGCGACCGGATCCGCCGGCAGAAGCGGCGGGTCGGGATGGACTTCTTCCAGGTACTCGATGATCGCCGGGGACTGGATCAGCACGCTGCCGTCGTCGAGGACGAGGCTCGGCACCCGGGCCTGCGGGTTGATCGCGCGGTAGGCGGCACTTCGGTGCTCGCCGCCGTTGCGCACGAGGTGGACCGGGCTCTGGTCCGGGTTCAGGCCCTTCAGCGCCAGCGCGATGCGCAGGCGGTAGGACGAGGTCGAGCGCCAGTAGCCGTAGAGCTTCACGCAGCCGCCTCCAGGATCACCGCCCGGCACTCGCCGAACCCGATCGACGCGAAGCCCTCCCGCACCCCGCGGGCCCGCAGGATCACCTCGTCGCCGTCCTCCAGAAACCGGCGCTCCTCGCCCGAGGCGAGCCGCAACGGCTCTCGTCCGCCCAGCGTCGCCTCGACCATGCTGCCGCAGGCGTCGCGCTCCGGCCCGGAGATGGTGCCCGTCCCGAGGAGGTCGCCCGGCTGCAGGTTGCAGCCGCCGCTGGTGTGGTGGGCCACCATCTGCGCCACCGTCCAGTACATGTGCCGGGCATTCGAGGCCGAGATCTGGTGCGGGGCGAGGCCGGCCTCACGCAGGCCCGGGGTCACCAGCAGCACGTCGAGGCGAAGATCGAGGGCACCGCCGTCCTGGTCGGCCCCGTCGAGGAGGTAGGGCAGGGGGGACGGATCGCCCGCCGGCCGCGCGCCCTGTGCCACGCGGAACGGCGCAAGCGCCTCCGGCGTGACGATCCAGGGCGAGATCGTCGAGGCGAAGTTCTTCGACAGGAACGGGCCGAGGGGCTGGTACTCCCAGGCCTGAATGTCCCGCGCCGACCAGTCGTTGAGCAGGCAGTAGCCGGCGACGTGGTCCTGCGCCCGCCCGACCGGGATCGGCGTGCCGAGGTCGTTGCCGGGGCCGATCCACACCCCGAGCTCCAGCTCGAAGTCGAGGCGGGACGAGGGGCCGAAGCTCGGCACGTCTGCCTCCGGCGCCTTCGCCTGCCCGCGCGGCCGGCGCACCGGCGTGCCGGAGGGTCGGATCGAGGAGGCGCGGCCGTGATAGCCGATCGGCACGTGCTTGTAGTTCGGCAGCAGCGGCTGGTCGGGCCGGAACTGCTTGCCGATGTTCTCGGCGTGGTGGATACCGACGTAGAAGTCGGTGTAGTCGCCGATCCGCGCCGGCATGTGCAGGGTGCAGGAGGCCGCCTCGTGCAGGAGCGGCGCGACCTGGTCGCGCTCAGCCGAGCCCTCGCGCAGCAGCGCCGACAGGCGCGCCCGCAGGGCGCGGCGCGGTTCCGCCCCGAGGGCGAGGAGCCGGTTGAGGGCGCCGCCCTCGGCGGCCTCGACGGCGCGCGCCGCCTCGCCCGAGAGCAGGCCCGCTCCCAGCAGCCCCGGCAGGTCGAGGATGCGGTCGCCGATGGCGACCCCGGCCCGCGGCGCGCCACCGTCGGACGAGAACACCCCGAGCGGCAGGTTCTGGATCGGGAAATCGGGATGCCCGTCGGCCCCCGGCACCCAGGAGCTCAGGGTCGCGTCGTGCGTCGAATCGAGGACCGTCATCAGCGCGCCTCCGGCCGGCTGGGATCGAAATGCTTCGTCAGCTTGCGGCCGTACGAGCCGTACTCCGTCTGCAACGCCGGCGTCTCGGCGGCGAAGCGGCTGACCTTCTGCGGAAACCGCGTCTCGAACATGAAGGCCAGCGTCCCCTCGAGCTTGTGCGGCTTGAGCTCGGCGTTCGAGGCCTTCTCGAACGCGTCGACGTCCGGCCCGTGCGGCAGCAGCGTGTTGTGCAAGGACGCCCCGCCCGGCTGGAAGCCGCCCCCGGTCTTGGCGTCGTAGACCCCGTAGACCAGTCCCATGAACTCGCTCATCACGTTGAGGTGGTACCACGGCGGCCGGAAGGTGTTCTCCGCCACCAGCCAGCGGTCGGAGAAGATCACGAAGTCGATGTTGGCCGTGCCGGGCGTCTCGGAGGGCGAGGTCAGCACCGTGAAGATCGACGGGTCGGCGTGGTCGAACAGGATCGGCCCGACAGGGGAGAACTTTCGGAGGTCGTACTTGTAGGGCGCGTAGTTGCCGTGCCAGGCGACGACGTCGAGGGGTGAGTGGGCGATCTCGGCGGCCCACAACGACCCGCCCCACTTCACCAGCATCGTGCCGGGCGCGTCGCGGTCCTCGTAGGCTGCCACCGGCGTGAGGAAGTCGCGCTGGTTGGCAAGGCAATTGGCGCCGATCGGGCCGCGCTCGGGCAGCGTGAAGGCGCCGCCGTAATTCTCGCAGACGTAGCCCCGGGCAGGGCCGTCGAGGAGTTCGACGCAGATCTTCACGCCGCGGGGAATGACGACGATCTCGCCGGGCTCGACCTCGATCACGCCGAACTCGGTGCGAAAGCGCAGGCGCCCCTGCTGGGGCACCACCAGCATCTCGCCGTCGGCGTTGTAGAAGTACTCGTCCTGCATCGAGCGGGTGGCGAGGTAGAGGTGCGCGCCCATGCCGGCTTGGCTACCGGCATCGCCGGCGGTCGTCATGGTGCGGATGCCCTCGACGAAGGACAGCGGCTCGGTCGGGATCGGGATCGGATCCCAGCGCATCGGCGCCGGCGGCAGGTCGGGGGCTTGCGCCGGTGCGGTGAGCCAGAGGCGGGCATCGACCTTGCGGAACGCCCCCCAGTGCATGACGGTGGGGCGGATGCGGTAGAGCCAGGAGCGCTCGTTGGTGGTGCGAGGCGCGGTAAAGGGTGAGCCGGAGAGCTGTTCCGCGTAGAGGCCGTAGGGGCATTGCTGGGGCGAGTTGCGGCCGACCGGCAGGGCGCCGGGCAGCGCCTCGGTCTCGAAGCCGTTGCCGAACCCCGACAGGTAGCCCGGGTGGATCGGCCGCGCTGCGGGTTCGCCGGCCGAAGCGGGGCGGGTCTGCTGGTTCATGGGGGCAATCTCCCGTGCTGTCGGATGATGTCGTGCGGGCCTGTGGTGTCTCGCGGGCGGGAAGCGTGCAGCCGCTCTCGCGCTCCGCTTCGCCGCGTCAGGAGCGATCGGCGCTCGCCGGGCGCAGGGGGCGCCGGGCGAGCGCGATGGCCTGCGCCAGCAAAGCGGGGTCGCCGACCTCGTGGGCGAGGATCAGCACGAGCCGCGCGTTGAGCGCCGCGCTGTCCTCGTCGCTCAAGCCGTGATGCGCGCGGATCAGGGTCTCGTAGACCTCGTCCGCCCGCCCGGCGAAGCCGTCGCCCTGTCGCAACTGCCCGGTCATCACGCGGCCTCCTGGACGGACGCGCCGGACCGGCCGCTCGCGCGGGCGAGCGCATCGGCCACCTGACCGCCATCAAGATCCGCGAAGCGGGCGGCGACGTGGGCGTCGGGCCGGATCAGGTAGGCTGCCACCGATCCGGCGCCGTAGCGCAAGCCGGCGATGCCTTGCGCATCCCACAGGAGTTCGACCCCCGGCACGGTCGTCGGCCGCGCGGCGACGACGACGCAGCGCAGGCCCGGCGGCAGGTCCGGGAGCCGGACGGGATCGGCTCCGTCCGCGAGGACCAGGAGCGTGAACGACCCGCCGAGCCGGTCCAGCAGCCAGGTGTCGCCGCCGCCCGCGTCGAGGAGCGGGGCATCGATGCAGGGCTCGCCGGGCCGCAATCCCCCGGCTTGCGGGATCCCGTCCGGGGTCTGGAGCGACATCCCGGCGAGGCTGCACGGCCGCGACAGGCGGCCGGCATTGAGGAGGGAGCGGGCGAAGGGCGCCTCCGCGGCGAGAGCCAGCACCCCATCGCGAAAATGCCGCTCGGCCCTGGTCTTCGGGGTCATGAAGTTGGTGGTGCGGCTCGAGTTCAGGATGTTCTCGTCGGCGCCGGCCCCACGTTCCTCGTCGTAGGTGGCGATCAGGCTCTCGGGGGCCTCGCCGCGCAGCACCAGCGCCAGCTTCCAGCACAGGTTGTCGGCGTCCTGGATGCCGCCGTTGCCGCCCCGCGCCCCGAATGGGCTCACCACGTGGGCGCTGTCGCCGACGAACACCACGCGCCCGTGCACGAAGCGCTCCAGCCGCGCGCAGCGGAACGAGTAGACCGAGCACCATTCGAGGGTGACCGGCGTCTCCTCGCCCATCACCGCCCGCACCCGCGGCATCACCCGCTCCGGCTGGCGCTCCGACTCCGGATCGGCCTCGGGGCCGAGCTGGAAGTCGATGCGGAACACGTCGTCGGGCTGGCGGTGCAGGAGCGCGCTCTGGCCGGCATGGAAGGTGGGCTCGAACCAGAACAACCGCTCGGTCGGGAACTCCGCCCGCCTCGCCGGGTCGGCGAGCTTGACGTCGGCGATGAGGAAGCGCTCCTCGAAGCGCTGGCCGGGGAAGGGCAGGCCCATCCGGGTCCGGGTCGGCGAGCGCGCCCCGTCGGCCGCGATCACCCAGTCGGCCTCGATCGTCCTGGCGCCGTCCGGCGTCGCGACGTCGAGGCGCACGCCGTCGGCGCCCTGGACCAGGCCGGTGACCTCGTGGCGCCAGCAGAGTGCGATCAGGTCGGGGAAGTCCGCCGCCCGCTCGATCAGGTATTGCTCGACGGCGTATTGCTGCAGGTTGACGAAGGCCGGGCGGCGATGCCCGCCCTCGGGCAGCAGGTCGAAGCGGTAGAGCTCGCGCGCGCCGTGGAAGACGCGCCCGACGCTCCAGGTCACGCCCTTGTCGACCATCCGCTGCCCGACGCCGAGGCGGTCCCAGATCTCCAGGGTGCGCTTGGCCCAGCAGATCGCCCGGCTGCCGGTCGCGACGGTGTCGTCGTCGTCGAGCACCACCACCGGCACACCGCGGGTCGCGAGATCGATGGCGCAGGTGAGGCCGACCGGTCCGGCGCCGATCACCACGACCGGCCGGCGATCGCCCGGCTCGGGCGAGGGGTTCGAGGCAAAGCGGGGGCGAGGGGTCATGGCGTTTCCTCGGCACGGCGGCGCGCCCGGTTGGCCCGGGCGTCGCTTCGTTGATCGCTCGACGGGGGGCTCAGCCTTCCAGCGCCCGCCACATCTCGATGTCGCGCTCGGCGGTCCAGATCCGCGGAGTGTCGATCCCCTTCGCCTCGTCGTAGGCGCGGCTCACGTCGAACGGCATGCAATGCTCGAAGATGACCCAGTGCCCGTATTTCGGCCGCATCTCGCTCATCGCCCGGGCATAGACCGTCTTCAGATCGTGCCCGGCCGCGACGCCGGCCTTGGCGATGTCGAACAGGTCGCGCAGGAAGGCGCGGGTGCCCTCCAGCCCCTCGCGGATCCGCTCCGGGCTCGTCAGCGCCTCGCCGCGGCCCGGCACCAGGGCCTTGGGCTTCAGGGCCTCCAGGCGGTCTAGGGTGGCGGGCCAGTCGCCGTAATGCGCGTCGCCGCAATAGGGGGTGGCGCCGTACTCGACGAGGTCGCCGGAGAACAGAACCTGTTCCTTCGGCAGCCACGCGATGGTGTCGCCGGCGGTGTGGCCGCGCCCGGCATGGATGATCCGCACCTCGCGCGAGCCGAGCCACAGCGTCATCTCGCCGTGGAAGGTCAGCGTCGGCCAGGTCAGGCCCGGGATCTCCTCGCGGCCGCGGAAGAGCCGCGGAAAGCGCTGGATCTCCGAGTCCATGTCCTGCTGTCCCCGCTCGACGATCATCGCCCGGGCGACGTCGCTGGCGATGACGTTGACCCGGTCGGGATAGCCGGCGACGCCGAGCACCCGCACGGCGTGGTAATGGGTGAGCAGCACGTGGCGGATCGGCTTGTCGGTGACGGCGCGGACGCGGGCCACGAGGTCGCCGGCCATGCGCGGTGTGGCGCGGGCGTCGATCACCAGCACCGAGTCGTCGCCGACCACGATACCGGAATTCGGGTCGCCCTCGGCGGTCAGCGCGTAGACGCCCGGTGCCAGCTCGGAGAAGGTCTCGGTCTTCTCGGCCAGATCGCCCTGGCTGGCGAAACCCTTGCTCATGCGGTCCTCCTCCCTCGTCCGTCCCGCGCCGAAGCGTATCATCCCTCCGGCGATCGGGCAGGCGGCTCGCTGCGGCGTTGCAAAGTGGCGGTCGCCGTGCTTGTTGCGAGTGCAACCATTTATAGACGGTTGCGGTCGCAACCGTCAAGCGGCATGGAGATCGGGTCCCGACGCCGCGGCGCGGTGATCGGGAGGGTGCGAGGTGCAGAGGATGAACCGTCTGGACTTGCTCGGCTTCATGCCGTTCCGGCTCAACCGCCTCGCGACGGAGTTCAGCAACGCCCTGGCGGCCGACTACGCGCGTTTCGGGATCGACATCCCGGAATGGCGGGTTCTGGCGACGCTGGGCATGCACGACGCGCCGCGAAGCGCCAACTACGTCGTGCGCTGCACGCGGACGCACAAATCCCGCATCAGCCGTGCCGTCGGCCAGCTTGCCGAACTCGGCTTCGTCGAGCGCCTGGAGGGCGGCGACGACCGGCGCGAGATCATGCTCCAGCTTACGCCGAGAGGGCGGGAGGTCTACGAGGAGCTGCTGCCGCTCCTGCTCGCGCGCGAGCAGGCGCTCCTGTCGTGCCTCAGCCCGGCGCAGGCCGGTGCGCTGGACGAGATCCTGCTGACCCTCGAGCGGTCGCTCGATCTGGTGACGCATCGCCGGGGAGGTTAGTCCGGCACGCGAGGACCGGCTTTCCCGAAGGGGGAGTCGTCCCGAAGGCCCGGCCGGATCCCCATCCTCCTGGTCAATCCTGCGCCCCGCCGCGCCCCTCCCGCGCGCTCCCGGACCGGACGGCCTCGCTCCCGCCCGGGGTCTTGTTCTGCCGCGGATTTCCGGCGCAAAACGGGTCGCCACGCCTGCGAGCTCGGCTGAGCGAGGAAAGGACCCTCCCGATGGCAAAAGACATCCTCTGCGGCTTCGGCGTCGACGTCGATGCGGTCGCCGGCTGGCTCGGCTCCTACGGCGGCGAGGATTCGCCCGACGACATCTCCCGCGGCCTGTTCGCCGGCGAGGTCGGCTCGCCCCGCCTCCTCAGGATGTTCGACCGCCTCGGCATCAAGACGACCTGGTTCATCCCCGGCCACTCGATCGAGACTTTCCCGAACGAGATGCGCGCGGTCGCCGAGTCCGGCCACGAGATCGGCATCCACGGCTACTCGCACGAGAACCCGATCGAGATGACGCGCGAGCAGGAGATCGAGGTCCTCGACAAGTGCATCGACCTCGTGACCAAGCTCTCGGGCAAGCGGCCGACCGGCTACGTCGCGCCGTGGTGGGAGTTCTCGACGGTCACGAACGAGCTGCTGCTCGAGCGCGGCATCAAGTACGACCACTCGCTGATGCACCACGACCACCAGCCCTACTACGTGCGGGTCGGCGATAGCTGGACCAAGATCGACTACGCGGGGAAGCCGTCCGACTGGATGGTGCCGCTCCGGCGCGGGCAGGAGACCGACCTGATCGAGATCCCGGCCTCCTGGTACCTCGACGACCTGCCGCCGATGATGTTCATCAAGAAGTCGCCGAACAGCCACGGCTTCGTCAATCCGCGCGACATCGAGCAGATGTGGCGCGACCAGTTCGACTGGGTCTACCGCGAATACGACTACGCCGTTTTCCCGATGACGATCCACCCGGACGTGTCGGGCCGGCCCCACGTGCTGATGATGCTGGAGCGGCTGTACCAGTACATGTCGTCGCATCCGGGCGTTCGGTTCGTCACGATGAACGAGATGGCGGACGACTTCGCCCGGCGCTGCCCGCGCAAGCCGTAGCCGGCGATGTGCGCGCTCTGCGGCGTCCTCGGCGGAGCGGAGCACTGGGCCGACGCGCATGCGCGGCCCGGTGCCTTCACCCGCAACACCGACCCCCTCGCGCGCCGCCGGGAGCGCGCCCGCCGGGTCGCGGAGGCCAACCGCATCCTGGCCCTGTTCGGGCTCGGGCTCACCGACTGGCAGGGCACCGCCTTCCGGCTCGCGACCCGCACCGGCAAGGTCGAGCTCGTCGGCGATCTCGGCCATCTCTGGGCCGTGGCCGAGCGACTGCTCGGCCGCCCGCTCGACCCCCTCGATCCGGCGCTGCTGGCGCGGCTGGACGCCCGGCCGTGAGCGCCGGCGGCTCCATGACGGCCGATCCCGGCTTCACGCCCGTGATCCTGCTCACCGGCTTCCTCGGCTCCGGCAAGACCACGCTGCTGTCGCGCCTGCTCCGGGATCCGGCGCTCGGCGACACGGCGGTGCTGATCAACGAGTTCGGCGAGGTCGGCCTCGACCATCACCTGCTCGAGCGCATCGACGAGGAGATGGTGCTGCTCTCCTCCGGCTGCGTCTGCTGCACCGTGCGCGGCGAGCTGGCCGCCGCCCTCAAGGCGCTGCTGTCCCGCAGGGCGCGGGGCGAGGTGCCGCCCTTCCGCCGCATCGTCGTCGAATCGACCGGCCTTGCCGATCCCCTGCCGGTGATCGCCACCCTCACCGCCGACCCGGTGCTGAGGCACCAGGTCCGCATGGGCGCGGTGGTGACCACGCTCGACGCCGTCAACGGCCCCGACCAGCTCGCGCGCCAGCCCGAGAGCGTCGCCCAGGCCGCGATCGCCGACCGCCTCGTGCTCACCAAGACCGATCTCGCCACCCCCGGGCAGGCGGCGGCGGCGGTCGCGGCCGTGCGGGCGCTCAACCCCGACGCCCCGCTCGTGCGCGCCGCGGACGGGACGCTCGACGCCGCCGCCCTGCTCGGCGGGCGCGAGGCCCTGACGACGGTCTCCGAGTGCTTCCGCTGCGTGCCCGCCCCGGTCGGGGACGGGCACGCCGATCGCGTCTCGACCTTCGCGCTCGTGTTCGAGGGGGCGATCGACTGGACGCGGTTCGGCCTGTGGCTGACCATGCTGCTGCACCGCCACGGCGGCGCCGTCCTGCGGGTCAAGGGCTTGCTGAACGTCGCCGGCTCCGACACGCCGGTGGCGATCCACGGCGTGCAGCAGCTCGTCCACGTGCCGACGCATCTCTCGGCCTGGCCCGATCCGGCCGACCGGCGCTCGCGCCTCGTCTTCATCACCCGCGGCCTCGACGCCGGCCTGATCGAGCGTTCGCTGCGGGCCTTCGGGCTGATGCCGGCGGGCGCGCCGCGGGACGCTGCATGAGGGCCTTCGCGGGCGCCTGGCGGCTCGACCGGGTTCAACGCCCCGCCGCACGGTGCCGGGGGCGCGGTCGCAGCCGATCAGCCACGGCGTCGTCGCCCTCTCCGCGCGCCCGTCGGCGTGGCGCAGGCGCGCTCGGCCGCCGCCTCGGCGACATCGGCCAGCGGCAGCACCGGTGCCGTGCCCCGGACGCTCACGCTCCAGACGCGACCGTCACGCAGCAGGCGCGAGGTCACTCCGCGCGCCTGTCCGGCCGTGTCCTCATGAGGGACAGGGGAAGCAGGGCTGCGAGCGCGACCACCGCCATCAGCCACCACGCGCGCTCGTAGGCCGCCAACCGCTCCGCCACCGTGTTCGGCGCGCCGATGACGGCCACGAAGATCGCGACGCCGAGGGCGATCGCGGTCTGCCGGACCATGTTGAGGATTCCTGATCCCGTCGCGAACGACGAGGGCGGCAGCGTTGCGAGCCCGGCGCCCATCAAGGTCGGAACGGTGAGCCCGACCCCGACACCCGACAGCAGCATGCCGACGACGGCGACGGCCATGCTGGGTTCCGGGCCCACCATCGCGGCCCACCAGGCGAAGCAGGCGGCAAAGCACGCGACACCGAGCGCGACCACGGGGGCGGGCCCCAGGCGCGCGATCAAGCGGCCGGCCAGGAACAGGGAGGTCAGCGGCACGATGAATGGTCCGGGCGCGATCGCGAGGCCGGCTTTCAGGCCCGACCAGCCCCAGCCGTCCTGCAGCCACAGGGCGATCGACAGGAGCATCGCGCCGAAGGCGATCGAGAAGGGCACCAGGACCAGGGCCGAGCCGGTGAAGGCCCGGATACGGAAGAGCGACAGGTCGACGAGGGGGTTCGACGAGCGCAGGCAATCGCGCACGAAGAGCCAGAACAGCAACACGGCCGCGCCGAGCGTGAGGGCCAGCGCGCTCGAACGCCACCCCCATTCCGGGAATTGCATGATGCCGTAGGTCAGGATCCCGACCCCGAGCGTCACGAGCAGGGCGCCCCAGATCCGGGGCCGCAGGATCGCGTGGCCCGGGACGGCGGGCAGCTTCCAGGCCCCGATCGCGAGGGCGAGGAGCCCGATCGGCAGGTTGACGAGGAAGATCCAGCGCCAGCTCCAGGCGACGAGGAGGCCGCCGACCACCGGCCCGAGCGCCGCCGCGAAGCCGCCGATGGCGGTCCAGAACCGGACCGCGCCGCCGCGTCCCTCCGGCGGGAAGGTCGCGAGCAGCAGCCCGAGGGAGGTCGGCGTCATCAGCGCGGCGCCCGCGGCCTGGACGAGGCGGAACGCGACCAGCGCCTCGACGCTGGGCGCCGCCGCGCAGGCGGCCGACGCGAAGGTGAACAGCGCGATGCCGGCAAGGAAGCTCCGGTCGCGGCGGTAGCGCTCGGCGAGGCGCCCGAAGAAGACCAGGAGGGCGGCGTAGACGATGGCGTAGCCGTTCAGGATCCAGGACAGCCGGTCGAGGCCGCTCCCGGCGAAGTCGCGCGCGATGTCGGGCAGGGCGACGTTGACGATGAACAAGTCGAGGTTGGCCAGGACGATGCCGAGGCTGACGATCGCCAGCACCTGGTTGGGCCGGACCGGACGTCCCACCCCGTCGACCCGGACGGTCAGGGAGGCTTCGGGGCGGTCCGGTATCCGATCATCCGGTGCGAGGGGCTGGGCGCTCACGATCTATCTCCTGATACAGAACAGGGTATGTTTTGTTTTCGGCGCGAGTGCGGTCCGGTACCCCGGGAGGTATCAGTTCGGCGGCGGGACCTGCCGCACGAGGGCGGCGAGCGAGGTCCGGCGCAGCACGCCTGCGACGGCGTCGTCGGCGGCCTGGAACAACGGCGGCAGCGCGCGGGTCACCGTCGCCTGTACCGGGCAGCGGGGGTTGCCGCGCGCGCGCAGCGCGAACAAGGCCGCGTCGGGTTCGACCGCGCGATGGATGTCATCCAGCGAGATGTCGTCCGGCGCACGGGCGAGTTCGACCCCGCCGTTGCGCCCGGGCCGCAACCGAACGAGGCCGCCACGTTCGAGGGCCTTGAGAATGCGCCGCACCACGACCGGATTCGTGTCGAGGCTCTTCGCGAGCATCTCCGCGTTCGCGTCCTCGGCGCCGCGCCATGCGACGACGCAGAGCGCTTGGGTGGCGCATGCAAGGAGGCTGTTTGCTGCCATAACAGAACTATGGCAGTTCTGTTTTTGGGAATCAAGGTGGTGTGCCGCGACCGGGAGCCTCGGCTCGGCGGTGATCCCGCGGCGACCACTGTCGCCATGAGTCGCCCGGTCTCGCGGGGAAACCGGAGGCGCGCGGTCCTCAGCCCGCCTTGAACTGGCGCGCCAGGGCCTCGGTGCCCCGGGCGAGCACGCCGACGTCGATGGCCACCGCCGTGAAGGTGGTGCCGATCGCGATGCAGTTCTTCGCGAAGGCGGTGTCGGGGGTCAGGATGCCGGCGGGCTTGCCCGACGCCCGGATGCGGCGGACCGCGTCCTCGACGGCTGCGACCACCTCCGGGTGGCCGGGCTCGCCGACATGGCCGAGGCTTGCCGCGAGATCCGCCGGCCCGACGAAGACGCCGTCGACACCCTCGACCGCGCAGATCTCCTCCAGCCAGTCGAGCGCCTCCCGCGTCTCGACCTGCACCAGCAGGCAGATCTCCTCGGAGGCGCGCCGGGCGTAGCCCGGGACCCGCCCGAACCGCGTCGCGCGGGTGAGACCCGATACGCCGCGCACGCCCTCAGGGGGATAGCGCGTCGCCGCAACCGCAGCGCGTGCCTCGTCGGCGTCCTGGACGTAGGGGATCAGCAGGGTCTGGGCGCCGAGATCGAGGAAGCGCTTGATCAGCACCGTGTCGTTGGCGGCGGGGCGCACCACCGCCGAGACGTCGTAGGGCGCTACCGCCTGGAGCTGCGCCAGCACAGTGAGCGGATCGCCCGGCGAGTGCTCGGTGTCGAACAAGAGCCAGTCGTAGCCCGACCCCGCCACGGCTTCCGCCGCGTAGGAGCCCGGCAGGCTGCACCACAGGCCGATCTGCTGGCGGCCCTCGCGCAAAGCGCGCTTGAAGCGGTTCTCGATCATCGCCCGCCTCAGACGAAGGAGACGCCGATGGCGCCGAGCGGGCCGTAATCGGCCTGGATCACGTCCCCGCGCTTGATGTCGACGGGGCGGGTGAACGAGCCGCCGAGTACGATCTGCCCCTTCTTGAGCCCCGCATCGACCGCCGCGAGCTTGTTGACGAGCCACGCGATGCCGGCAGCCGGGTGGCCCATGATGGCGGCGGACACGCCCGATTCCTCGATGATGCCGTTCTGCGACAGGGTCGCGCCGATCCAGCGCACGTCGACGTCGAAGGGCCGGATCGTGCGGCCGCCGACCACGATGGCGCCGAAGGCGGCGTTGTCGGCGATGGTGTCAACGATCGCCCGCGGCACCTCGGTGCGGTAATCGATGATCTCGAGCGCCGGCACCACGAACTCGGTCGCCCGCATCACGTCGTAGATGCGGCAGCTCGGCCCCGACAGGTCCTCGCCCATGATGAAGGCGAGCTCGACCTCGAGCCGCGGCTTGATGAACAGGTCGGTGCGGATCTGGGCGCCGTCGTTGAACAGCGCATCGTCGAGGATGCGGCCGTAATCCGGCTCGGTCATCTTCGAGGCCATCTGCATGGCGCGCGAGGTCAGGCCGATCTTGTGGCCGGCGAGCCGCGCGCCGGCGGCGATCCGCGCCTCGGCCCAGAGATCCTGGACCCGGTAGGCGTCCGCGATCTCCATGCCCGGAAAGGTCTTCGAGAGCTGCGGGCAGGGCACGCGCTCGCGCTCGGCCTTGAGGATGGCCTCGGCGGCCTTGCGGTGATCGTCGTCGCTCAGCACGGCGGTGTCCTCCAGGATTTCACTTGATCGGCGGGCGCGGCAGCACGGCCTCGCCGGGCTCCATGACGTAGGTGTAGTCGAGGGCGTACCAGGGCGCCGGCACGTCCGGGGCGTCGGGATGCGGCTCGTCGTGACGGACGAAGTCGCCGACAAGCGCCTTGGTCACCCCGAACTGCACGTCGGAATCGATGTGCGGGTCGTTGGCGTCGTAGACCTGCGAGATCAGCACCTTGAAGCCCGGCTTGTAGATCAGGGCGTGCAGGTGGGCCGGGCGCATCGGGTGGCGTCCTTGAGCGGCGAGCAGCCGCCCGACGACCCCGTCGGTGGGGATGGGGTAGCCGATCATCATCACCGACCGGAACCAGAACCGGCCGTCGGCATCGGTGGTGAACTTGCCGCGCAGGTTCATCTCGGCCTGCTCGGGATCCTGGTTCTCGTAGAGGCCGACCGGCGAGGCGTGCCAGACGTCGACCTCGGCGCCTGCGATCGGCCGCCCCTCGCCGTCGATCACCCGGGCGTTGACGAAGAGCGGAGCGCCGGGCGTGTCGGAGCGCACGATCGTGCCGCCATTCTCGACCCGCGGCGCGTTGAGGCGCCAGAACGGCCCGAGCAGCGACTGCGAGGTTTCGGTGTTGCCGTGGTCGCCGTTGTTGAGGAGGCACACGAGGGAGGACACGCCGACGGAGCCGGCCATCAGCACGAACTCGTTGTGGGTGTCGGAGGCGAGCGCGCCGATCTCGTTGAGGATCGCGGTGGCGTCGCGGAACTCGGCCTCGGTGAGGCGCACGTCGCGCACGAAGCCGTGCAGGTGGGTGATGAGCGAGGTCATGATCTCGCGCAGGCGCGGGTCGCGGGTCCGTCCCATGACCTCCAGAACGGCCGGCGTCACGTCCTGCTGGCGCTCGATGCGCATGGCTCTCGCCTCCCTAGCTCCGCGCTCTGGTCCCATATCATCGATTATTCGTCAACAAGCAATTTCGCTGGACGATCTAGACTTGCCCCTCCGGGCGGAGCGAGCCTTGCCGGACGCCTCGGCCGAGCCCCGTATCCGGCGCGGCTCGCCTGTCACGGGGCGCACCGCGTATCGGTAACAGTCTGTCAGACATTGCAAAAATCCGGATCTTCAACCCAGTCCCGCGCGCGGCGCTCGCACAGGTCGCTGTGCGATCGCGTTTGACACGAAAAATCGTTTTTTATATGGATCGTCGACGAGTATCGAAGCCGCGCTGTCGGGGAGGGGTGTCGTGACCGAGGCGAGGAGCCGACGCGCTGCGGCCGGCCAGGACGGGGTGCGCTCCGAGCCCGGACCGGGCATGCCCGGCCTCACCCTGGTCGACGACGGCAAGAACACGATGGCGAGCCAGCTCGTCGATCGCTTGCGCGAGGCGATCGTGTCGGGACAGCTCGAGGCGGGCAGCAAGATCAACCTGGAGCGCGCCCGCGCGAGCTTCGGGGTCTCGCTGAGCCCCCTGCGGGAGGCGCTGGCCCGGCTGATCGCCGATGGGCTCGTGGTGTTCGAGGACAATCGCGGCTACCGCGTCGCGCCGGTCTCGCTCGCGAACCTGGAGGAGATCACCCGGCTGCGCGAGGAGTTCGAGGTCCTGGCCCTGCGCCAGGCGATCGCGATCGGCACCGTGGACTGGGAGGGCGACGTGATGCGCGCCCTGCATCGCATGAACCGGGTCGGGCGGGATCCGGAGCAGCCCGACACGCTGGAGCGGTGGGAAGCCTATCACCGCGAGTTCCACCTCACGCTGATCGCCGGCTGCCGGATGCCGCTGCTGCTCAACTTCTGCAGCGTGCTGCTGAGCCTGAACGACCGCTACCGGCGCTCGTTCCTGCGCCGCACCCCCGGCGGCGACCGCAACGTCGCCTACGAGCACGGCGAGATCGCGCAGGGCGCGGTCGCCCGCGATGCCGACTTCGCCTGCGACCGCCTGCGCGAGCACATCCATCGCACGGGCACCAACCTCCAGCGTCACCTCGCCGACAAGCTCGCACCTTGAGCGCGAGCCCTCCCTCGATCCTTCGAGCGACCACCATGCACGCCTCTCACGACTGGCCGCTGGGTCTGGCCCACTTCACCTGCATCGGCGTGCCGCCCGTCGAACTCGTCAGGCTCGGCGCCCGGACCGGCTGCGCTGCTTTGGGGCTGCGGCTCTACCCGGCCTTCCCGGGGGCGCCGTTCTACGAGTTGCCCACTGGCAGCGACGCCTTCCGGGAGATGCGCCGGGCGCTGGCCGACGAGGGGATGCGCGTCCACGACATCGAGTTCGTCACCCTCGACGAGGAGTTCGTGCCGGCCTCGCTCTCCGGCATGCTCGAATCCGCCGCCGGGCTCGGCGCCCGCCGCCTGAGCGTGTGCGGCGACGACCCCGACCGCCCGCGCCTCGTCGCCTGCTTCGCCGAATTGTGCGACCTCGCGGCCGGATTCGGCATCGGCGTGGATCTCGAATGCATGGCCTGGCGCCGGGTCGCCAGCCTCCCCGACGCGGTCCGGGTGGTCGAGGCCGCCGGCCGGCCGAATGGCGGCGTCCTCGTCGACGCGCTCCACCTCTCCCGCACCGGCGGATCGCCCGACGACGTGCGCGCCGTGCCGCCCGGCCTGATCCGCCACGCGCAGCTCTGCGATGCCCCGGCGCAGGTGCCGGGATCGACGGACGCGATCATCCAGGAAGCCCGGGCCGGGCGTCTCCCGCCGGGGGAGGGGGCGCTGCCGCTGGCCGCGCTGGTCGCCGCCTTGCCGCCCACGACCTCCCTGTCGATCGAGGTGCCGATCACCGGCGCCGTCTCGCCCGAGGCCCACGTCCGGGCCAATCTCGCGGCGGCCCGGCGCGTGCTCGCCGGCTGAACGCCCGCGCCTGCGACGCGCGGGTGCGTCCTGCGCCGGATCCCCGGGTTTAGGCCGCCGGCCCGGAGCATCGCTGCGACGATCCGTGAGGACGATGCGGCGCCAGTCGATCAGGGCGACGCGCAGGGCACTGGCTCAGGCAACGAGAGGGGGTTCGAGGGAGGCGGGCATCGCGCCGTCGAGTCGAGCCGTGCCGGCTGTCCGGGATCCGTTCGGATCCATCACCACGTAGCAGGTCCGGTCACGCCCCGCCGCCTTGGCTTCGTAGAGGGCGGCGTCCGCGAGCCGGAAGAGGTCATCGGGCGTGCTGCCCTGGCGCGGCAGGCCGAAGCCCAGGCCGATGCTCACCGTGATCCGTCCGACGCTGCGCCCCTCCGCCTCGACCCGGAGCCCGGCGACCGCCTCGTGCACCCTCTCGGCGACGCAAGCCGTCCCCTCCGCATCCGTCCCCGGGAGCAGGACCACGAACTCCTCGCCCCCGATGCGCGCGACGAGATCGCCGGGCCGGCGCGCACTCTGCCGCAGCGCCCGGGCGAGCGCGCGCAGCACGAGGTCGCCGACCGCGTGACCATACCGATCGTTGTAGCGCTTGAAGTGGTCGGCATCGACGACGAGCAGGCCCACGGAACCACCGTGGCGGCGCGCCTCGGCGAAGGCCCGCTCGATCGTCTCCTCGAAGACGCGGCGGTTGGGCAGGCCGGTGAGCGCATCGGTGCGCGAGAGCTGGGCCAGCTCGGCCTCGACGGCGTTGCGCCGGCGCAGCTCCCGCCCGACGAGCAGCGCCAGCCCGACCGCCACCGCGCACAGCCCGAGCACCAGGAGGGCGATCACAAAAGCCTTCTGGCGCCACTCGGCCTCGATCTCGTCCGTCGAGAGCGCGACCGTAAGGTAGAGCGGCAGGTCGCCGACCTTCGTGAACGTGTAGAGCCGCTTGATGCGGTCGCTCGGGGTCACGCCGACGATGCTGCCGCGCTCCTCGCGCAGGAAGCGCTGGACGTTCGGCGAGTCGGCGAAGTTCGGGGCGAGTTCCGGGTTGGGCACCGGATGGCGCACGATGCGGGTGCCGTCGGCGTGGAACAGGCCGATCGTGCCGTTCCGCCCGAGCTCGATGTGCTGGAACAGCTGGTCGAAGTAGGACAACGAGAGGCTGCCGAGCACGATGCCGCTGAACGAGCCCCCGGCCATGCCGATGCGCCGGCTGAGCACGATGATCGGCTTGCCCGTATGCTGCGAGATCAGCGGCTGGCTGATATGGAGCCCGAGCTCGGGGTTGGCCTTGTGGGCCTGGAAGTAGGAGCGCCCGGCGCTGTTGAGGCGCCGTGGCGGCCAACCGGCGGCGTCGTAGATGCTGTTGCCGTGCTCGTCGAGCACCAGCATCACGCCGAGGTCCTTGGCGTTGACGGCACGGTCGAACAGGATGCGCTGGCGATAGGCGGGCTTGAGTTCCTCGAGATCATGGAGCTCGAGGTTCTCGACGGTGGTGCGCAGCGCCAGGTCGATGATCTCGATGTTGCGGTCGATGTCGCGTTCGATGACCTGGAGCAGGTTCTTGGAGGTCTGCTCGGCCTTGTCCCACGCATCCCGGCGCAGCTCGAGCAGCATCACGGAGCAGACCGCGACCATGCCGACCGGCACGAGGATGCCCGCCCCGATCCAGACCCGGGTGGATCGCAGCCAGCCGCGACGGCGCTTGGTTTGCTTCATGCTCATGCACGGCCAAGACGATGCGGGTCGTGCGCGGCGGCGACCGGCCGGAACGCGCTCACGACGGTGGGATCGAGCCGGACCATCATGCCATCAAGGGGCGTGAAGGCGTCAGCGTCGTCTCCTCGGTGCCCCGGACGACGGCGTGGAGGGCGGCGCGGCGACGGCCGGCATTCCGAAGGGGCAGATCGGCAGTCCCAGGGCGGATCCTGACGATCGCGTCCAAGATCGGCACCGGCAGGGACGCGGTGCGCTCGTCGACCTGGGGCGTCGTTGGGATGGCGCGGGTCACGGGGGCAGTTCCTCGTCCGTCGTTGTTCATCGTCATGCATGGCCGGGAGGTGTGAAGCAATCTGAACTCCAGAGAACTTCCGTTGAGGTCGTTAACGAAATCGTCTGGTGCAGATCTAACGGATCCTTTCCCAAATCGATTGGTAGCGCTGCCATCCGGGCTGCGATGGCGCTCGAAGAAAACCACGGGGCCTGCGCCCGGCAAGCCGGGCTCCGGTACGCCGCGGAGGGCCTCGAAACCGGTGGCGAGCCGACCGATGATTCGGGTCCGTCGTCGCCGAGATCGCCGACCACGGCCCTGCGCCGCCCCTCGATGCGGACGCAGCAGAACCCGAGGAGGCCGGGAAGCGGGAGGGCGGAACAAGGAGCGATGCGGCCGGACGGAAACGTCAAGCGGCACGGCGTCGTCCCGAACGCCGGAACGGCAGCGCCGCGAACAATCTACGCAGGAGCTAATGTGTCAGAAAAACTATAATCGTCCAGTCAGTTCGGTTTAATCACGGTCGGTATGCACGAATTTCGCGCATGCCAGCAAAAATATCGGAATGAGAGAGCTAACAATTCCTACAACCTAAGATATACAATGCGTTTATGACTTGACGGTCGCAAATAATTCTTAACAATGCGGGCGCGGTCGTTATGGCGACACGCCGTGCCGCCGCTCGTTATGAGTTGCGCGCCGCCCTTCCAGGACAGCATGGATCATGCGCGTGAGTGACGATGGTGGGATGCCTCTCGATGATGGTGCGGTCCGCGGGCGTGGGAGCCGGCACGAGCCGATCGCGCTTCCAGGGAGCACTCGTCAATCGCGTCGCCTCGCCGATCGCCTCGCGGCCAAATCCGGGTTCGGCACGAGTCGGCGAACTGAGCTGGCGCGACGCCTGAAGGAGGCGATCGAGCGCCTTCGTGCCGTTAATGCGCGGGTCGAGCGGACAGGCCGGGTCGCACGGTCCGGGCCGGCCTTGATCCGGCTCGTCGGCGTGATCGAGCGAGCCGAAGCCGTTCTCGCGCGAGGGGCCGGGGACGATCTGGTCGATGCGGCGATCGTGGCACTCGGGCGTGCGCTGGATGGCGCCACGGCGGAATTCTCGGCCAGCCACGACCTGCCGCAGCGCCACGCGCAGTTCGAGCGGTGATCCTGCCGCTCGGCCCTCCGAGAAGCCGCAGGCATCGGGGACCGCCCGCGAGTTCGCGTCGGTGCCTGTCGTAGGGTTTGATGACGGACGTGGCGATCGCGATTTCGTCAAATCTCGCCGGCATAGGTCACTTCGTTAAGAGATCCTCGTGGCTTCTACGGTGATCGGAGAATCGCTAGGCACAGGCGGGCCAGGGGGGAAACATGCGCATTCGGAGCCTCTTCGTGTGCTGCGTCGGCACGCTCGGCCTCGTGGCTGCGGCGTCGAGTTCCTTCATCGCCTGGCAGGAATGGCAGCGATGGTCGCAGGCCAACGAGGCGCGCCAGCTCGTCGAGGTTCTTGGCGAGGTCTCGGGCTTCAACGAGCGTCTCGCCCTCGAGCGTGGTTCCTTCAACCAGCTCCTGGTCACCGACGTGACCGAGCATCCGCCGATCCAGGCCGCCGCCGCGGCCAACCGGAAGGCGACGGTCAACGCGTCCGATCGGATGACGAGGGCGCTCGCGCGCCTCGATGCCGGCGCCCGGGCGAAGCTGGAGGGCGACCTGCAGCGGGTGGTTCATCAACTGGGGGCGATACGGGCCACCGCCGACAAGGAGATCGCCCAGCCGCTGGCCGCGCGCGATCCGCAGGCGGCGAAGACCTACCAGGCCGCGACGATCGGGGTCATCGCGCAGGGGGCCAGGATGCTCGGGACGCTCGAGCTCGCCATCGCGCAGCGCAACGCGGAGATCGCCCGGGCCGTCCCCGTGGTGAGCCTGGCGATGGACCTGCGCGACGTGGGTGGGAGCCGGTCGGTCTTCCTCAGCCAGTATGCGGGATCCAGGCAGCCCTTCACGCCCGCGGTGGTCGTTCAGTTTCACGAGATGAGCGGACGCATCCAGCAGGCCTGGATCCGCCTCCAGAGCAGCGTGCTCCAGGTCCAGTCGCAGGGCCCGCTGGTCGACGCCCTCCGGACGACGGAGCGCGACTTCACCGCCGATCCGGGCGGGGTGTTCGCGGCCATGTACGCCGCCGGCCGCGACGGCACGGCGCCGCCGATGAGCTTGACGGAGTGGCGTCCCTACACGACCAAGGCGCTCCAGACGATCCTGGGGGTCCGCGACGCGGCCCTGCAGGTGACCCTGGCCACGGCCGACGCGACCATCGCGTCGGCCTTCGAGCGCCTGGCGGCGGCGCTCGGCACCCTGCTCCTGGTCCTGGCGAGCACGGCGGGCGTCACGGTCCTCTTCTCGCGCCGCGTCGTGCTTCCCCTCGGCGCGCTGGCCCGGACCATCACGCAGCTCGCCGAGGGGAGGCTGAACGTCGAGGTTCCCGGCACCGACCGGGCGGACGAGATCGGGGAAATCGCGCGGTCCGTCGATGTTCTGAAGCTGCACGGCACCGAGGCCGAGCGGCTGCGGGCCGAGCGCGAGGTGCTGCGCCAGAATGCCGAGCTGGAGCGGGCGCAGGGCATGGAGCGCACGGCCGACCAGTTCGGGAGCTCGGTGGGGGGCATCGTCGGGCACGTGGCCGTTGCGGCCGGCTCATTCGAGGAGCAGGCCGCGGCGCTCGCCGGCATGGCCAGCGAGGCGGACCGGCGCTCGACGGAGGCGGCGCGGCTCGCCCAAGCAGCCTCGCAGAACATCGAGGCGGTCGCGGCGGCGGCCGAGGAACTCTCCGCGTCGATCGGCCAGATCCGCACCCAGGCCCGGGGCTCGTCGGCGGCCGCCTCGGAGGCGACCCGGGAAGCGCTCGCGACGCGGGTGAAGATCACGGCGCTCGGCGAGGCGACGAGCCGGATCAGCGAGGTCCTCGGCCTCATCCGGGCGGTCGCCGACCAGACCAACCTGCTGGCGCTGAACGCGACGATCGAGGCGGCGCGCGCCGGCGAAGCCGGCAAGGGATTCGCCGTCGTGGCGGCGGAGGTGAAGGCGCTGGCCAACCAATCGGCCAGGGCGACCGACGAGATCGCCATGCAGATCGGGTCGGTCCACGCCGCCACGGCCGAGACCGTGGCGGCGATCGGCAGCATCACCCAGGCGATCCAGCGCGCCAACGATATGGCCGAGGCGATCGCCGTGGCAATCGACGAGCAGTCGACGGCGACGCAGGAGATCGCCCACAACATCTCGGCGGCCTCGCACGGCATGCAGCGCGCGAGCGGCGAGATCGCGTCGGTGATCGTGGCCTCGAGCGCCACGGGGCGCGCGGCCGAGACCGTGCTGAAGAACGCAGTGGCGCTGAACGGGCAGTCGGCGCAGCTGAGCGATTCGGTCGAAGGGTTCGTGCGATCGATCCGCGCCTGAGCGGTTCCGCCCGCCCGAGAAGGGCGAAAGACGTGCGCAGGGCCGGCCTCCCCGGCCCCCTTCGACGATCTGCGACGGGCCGGTTCGCGATCCCGGCGAGTGCCGTTCGTGAGCTGCGCGACGGCTTCCGCCACCATGTCCGATGCCGCTTGACGACCCGCCCATAAGCGACGGCGAAATCCGGCGCGGTCGCGCAGCGTTCCAACCGGGACCCGGAATCGGGCGGCGAACTCGGATCGCGACAGGCCGAGCCCGGTCCTGGTCCGGCGGATCAGGCGTGCGCGCGGGCCGCAGCCGAGCGCATCGACCGTCACGTCGACATTCTCGGCATCGGCCGGATCAGCCGGCAGTCCTGACGCACGGACGGGATGAGCCGGCGATTGTCATCCACCGCGGTACACGACGCTGTAGGCCCTGATGCCGACAGGCTTACCATTTCATCGCAAGCCACCGCCCCTTTCCCGGATGTCCTCCCACTTCGATTCAGTCGTCCGGGAAAAGGAGTGGCTGACGATGGCGCGAGGGCCTGCCGGTACCACGTCTGAGAGCCTGATCGACTAGCATTGCAGGTGCACTCTCTATGTTGTCCTCCTATATGCGAGCGTTTTGCATTTGTGAGAAGCGAATGCTCGCCACCGTTACAATGGACGATCCAACTAGCTCTGATTTGACAAGACGAGTCGTCCGACGGCCGATCCGGCTTCAAGACGTCGCATCGCGTCCTCTGCCTGATAGAGGGGGATCGTCTCGGTTTCGACGAGGGTCAGGCCGTACCTTCGCACGAGGTCGACGAGGTCGCGCAACTCGCCGAGATTACCGACATAGGAGCCCGTCAGCGTCAGGGCGCGCAAAGGCAGGAGCGGCAGCGACAGCGAGATCTCGCCGCCGAACATGCCGACCGTGATCGAGCGTCCGCCGCGCCGCAAGGTATCGAGGGCGAAGCGCGCCGTCTCGGCATTGCCGACAAAATCGATCGCTGCCGCAAGCCCGTTCTCGAGGCCGAGGAGGGTCGTACGTGCGCCTGGATCGACAGGGTCGAGGACCAGGTCGGCGCCGAGCGACAAGGCCCGTGCACGCTTGTCGGGCGCCGTGTCGGCGACAGCGATGCGGGTATGGCCGAGAGCCCGCGCGAGGCGCAGGGCGCTCTGCCCGAGGCCGCCCGCACCAATCAGCAGCAACCAGTCCCGGCCGGGATCGACACCGACCTTGCGCAGGGCGGAGAAGGCGGTCAGCCCCGAACAGGCCAGTGTCGCGGCGGAGGACGGCTCAAGGTCCTCGACGTCGATCAGGTAACGGGGATGCGGTACGACGACCTTCTCGGCGAAGCCGCCCGGCCGGTGCACGCCGAGGCAGCGCCCGGCGGCGCACAGATTCTCCTCGCCTGAGAGGCAGCGGTGGCAGTGGCCGCAGCCGATCCATGGGAAGACGAGGACGCGCCGGCCGATCCCGACGTCGCCCGCCTCGGGTCCCGCCGCGGCGATGCGGCCGAGAATCTCGTGGCCGAGGGTCACGGGCGGCTTTACCCCGCGCTCGGCGAGGCTAAGGCGCCGCCCGCCGCCAAGGTCGTAATGGCCTTCGCGCAGATGCAGATCGGTGTGGCAGACGCCGCAGCGCTCTACGTCGATCACCACCTCGCTGCCGCACGGCACGGGATCGTCCTCGACCAGGATGCAGAGCGGGCGCCCGAATTCGGTGACGGCAAAGCGCTTCACGGTTGCGTCTCCTTTGCTGTGCGCACCAGCGGGCAGCCGCCCTCGGCGAGCGGGCGGAAGGCCTCGTCGCCGGGGATGCGGCGTACGAGCTTGTAGAGGTCCCACTCGCCCGTCGATTCCGCCGGGGTCTTGGCCTGGAAGAGGTACATGTCGCGGATCACCCGACCATCGGCGCGCAACGTGCCGCCATGGGTCATGAAGTCCTCGATCGGCGTGCGACGCATCTGCGCCATTACGGCATCCGGGTCCTTGCTGCCGACCGCTTTCACGGCCTTCAGGTAGTGCAAGGCGCCGCTATAGGCGCCGGCCTGGGTCATGCTCGGCATGCGCTTCATCCGGGCGAAGAACCGGCGCGACCACGCCCGCGTCGCCTCGTCCTGATCCCAGTAGAAGGCTTCCGTCAGCAGCAGGCCCTGCGCCACCTTGAGGCCGAGGGAGTGGACGTCGCTCAGGAAGGCAATAAGCGCGACGAGCTGCATCGAGTCGGTGAGGCCAAATTCCCGCGCCTGCTTGATCGCATTCGTCGTGTCGGTGCCGCCATTGGCGAGACCCAGGATCTTCGCCTTCGAGGCCTGCGCCTGTAGCAGGAAGGAGGAGAAGTCCTGCGTGTTGAGGGGCGCGCGTACCGCGCCGAGGACGCGCCCGCCGCTCGCCTTCACCACTGCGGCGGTATCGCGCTCCAGCGCTTGGCCGAACACGTAGTCGGCGGTGAGGAAGTACCAGTCGGTACCGCCTTGGCGCACCACGCTCGAGCCGGTGCCCCTGGCCATGGCATAGGTGTCCCAGGTCCAATGCGCCGTATAGGGCGAACAGAACTTGCCGGTGATGTCGGAAGAGCCGGCGCTTGTGACGAGGGCGATCTTCTTCTTTTCGTTGGCGAGGTTCATCACAGCGAGCGCCATCGCGGAGGAGGGCAGGTCGGTGATGACGTCGACGCCTGAGTCGTACCATTGCCGGGCGATGTTGGCAGCGACGTCCGCCTTGTTCTGCCCGCCGGCCGAGACCACCTCGATCGGCCGGCCGAGCACGCTGCCACCGACATCCTCGACCGCCATTCTCACCGCCTCGACGGCGCCCAGGCCCCCGATATCGGCGTAGGTGCCCTCCAGATCGACGAGGACCCCGATCCTGACCGGGCCCTGGTCGGCGGCCCGTGCCGGGAGAGCGAGGCCGGCTGCGAGGCATGAAGCCGCGAGCCCTATCGAAAGGCCCCTCCATCGTAACCCTGTCATCGTGGCGTCTCCTCCCTGTCTCTCGAAGCCCGCGGCGTTTTCGCCGTCGGGCCGTGGCGTGTTCAGCCGGTTCCGGTCTCGAACGCGGCCCCGGTGGCGAGCAGCGCGTCGGTCTCCGCTTCGCTCAGGCCGAGGGCGTGAAGCACGACACGGGTGTCGTAGCCCGCCGGCGGCGCCGGCCGGCCGGCGGAGGCCGGCGCTCCGTCGTGCAGGATCGTCGGCCGGATGGTGCGCACCGTGCCCTCGGTCGGGTGCGCATCCGTGCCGATCAGCCCAACCGCGGCGAGGTGGGGATCACGCTCCAGCGTCTCGAGCGTGTGGCAGGGCATGGCCGGCACGTCGGCCTGAGCGAAGACCGCGAGCCACTCGGCGGTCGTGCGCGCCGCCAGAGCCTCGGATCGGATGCGGAACCACAGGTCGACGTTGTGGAACCGGTCGGTGACGGTGGCGAGCCGCGGATCGTCGATCAGTTCGGCCCGCCCGACCGCTCGCAGGAAGGCGTGGACCTGCGCGTCGGAATTGGCCGTCAGACTGATCCAGCCGTCGGCCGTGGCGAGGGGCCGGTTCTCCGGATTGAGCACGCGGGCATCGCCGGCCCGGCCGAGCGGCGGGTCGAAGGTCCGCGGGCCGAGATGTTCGTGAAGCACGAAGGCCGCCATGGTCTCGTGCATCGGCACTTCGAGCGTCGCACCCGCGCCCGTCCGCTCACGGGCGAAGAGGGCGGCGAGGATCGCCGAGGCGGCGATCTCGCCGGTGACGTGGTCGGCTAGGAGCAGCGGCGCGTAGAGCGGGCGGCCGTCGCGCCGCTCGGAGAGGCCGGCAATGCCCGACACGCCCTGCACCACGCTGTCATAGGCCGGGCGACCGCGATAGGGCCCGCCGGGGCCGAAGCCGGTGATCGTGCAGTGAACGAGCCGCGGGAACCTACCACGTAGGCCTTCCGCGTCGAGGCCGAGCCGGGCCAACGCCTCCGGGCGCATGTTGGCGACGAGGATGTCGCTTGTCGCGATCAGGCGCTCCAGCACTGCGCGGGCGGCCGGCATTTTGAGGTCGAGGCCAAGCGCGCGCTTGCCGCGGTTCAGGTGGAGGTACGAGCCGGCGTGGCGCCCCCCGGGCGAGGGGCCGCCCAGGCAGCGGAGCATGTCGCCGCCGGGAGGCTCGATCTTGATCACCTCGGCACCGAAATCGGCGAGCCGCAGCGTGCAGGCCGGGCCGACCACGACGCTCGTGAGGTCGATCACCCGGATGCCGGCGAGCGGCCGGGTGGCGGGGGAGGGCTCGCTCATCGGAAGGTCGCCTCGAGCGCGACCGCCCCGGCCTCGTTCTCGGCCCAGGCCCGCCATTCGCCCGCCTCACGCTGCGCCTTCAGGTGCATCGGACGCCCGCAATAGAGTGGCCTGAGCGTACGGTAGCCGAAGGCGGCGGGCTCCCGTCCGGCGGTCGCCCGGACGAGTTCCAGCACGAGCAGCGCCGTGAGGGCGCCGTTGACCACGAGGGCCGGGTAGCCTTCGCGACCCATGGCGTAGGGCGCGTCGTAATGGATGCGGTGAGCGTTGAAGGTGAGGGCGCAGAAGCGGAACAGCAGCGTCTCGTCGGGCGTGATGGTGCGCGCGACGTCGAACGGCCGCGGAGGACTGTCCTGCGGCGGGGCGGCAGGGTCTGTGCCAGGCGGGGCCGCCTCGCGCAGAACGTAATCCTCGTGCTCCGCGACGACCTCGCGCGCGGCGACGCTGAGCACGTTGAGAACCGCCACGACGGCGATCCGGCCGTTACGGCCGGTCTTCTCCGCGATGCTCTCGATTTTGGTGCGTCGCCTGACCGTCGCCCCGAGGGAAATGTCGCCCGCATAGGCCGCCCGTCGTCCACCGAGCATGACCCTGGGCAGGCCGAGATCCGGGAGCGCCACCCCCGGCCCTGCATAGCCGTCCGGCCGCAATGCCGATTGCGCCAGGCCGGTGGGAAAAAGGCCGACGTGCCAGCCACGGGGAAGGACGGTACGCCGCGCGACCTCACTCCCGTCGCGGTCGAGCAGGGCCGCGATCCGGCGCGAGAGGCCCGGCGTGGCGATATCGTCCGTCCACGTTTCCATACCCGCATCGACCGTTTGGCTCATCGGGCACTCCTGGGGCGGTCCGGGACGGCGCGACTAACGCCCATTCTTGCCTCAAACAGCGTCGCGATCCGCAGCACCCCCGGCTTGAGTACCGCGCCGTCCAACCGGTTGGGGGCAGGCTGCGCCACGTCGAGGAGCCCGGACCGATGGAACCCAGTATCGCGCGCGACCGTGCCGAAGCACTCGCCGACGCGTGTGCGCACGTCGTCGATGACGGAAGAGGGACTAGAGCATTTTCCGACGAAGTGGATACCGGTTCGCCGCAGAAAATGCGGCACAATCAAAGACCTAGAGAGCTTCGCGATTGCAACGCAATCGTTAAGCGCTCTAGCCGGCGCAGCGCGAAAGATCGCCTCGACGCCTTCAGCCCTCAGGGCGGCCGCGAGCGCCCGCGCGATCGCCACGGGTTGCGTGACGCCCCCACCACCGACCTCCATCGCCCAGGGCCGCTCCTCCGCTCGGTTCATGTCGCCCGCTTTCCGCCGTCCCTCACCCAGGATCGTCCCGTATGCTCGTCGGCGTTCACAGTTGAGAATATCGTTCACTGGGCGAAATGGAAGCGCATTCGCCGCTCGTCCGGCGACTGCTCGTGTGGCGGCCTTCCGGAGGCGGTCGAATGGCTCGTGGCGTCAGGCAGAGCGTTAGCGTTGCGCCCCATGAATCAGCGTCGGACCTTCATTATCAAACACCTCCACCATCCGCAGCGAGCCAATCAGAGGTGTCTGAGATGCCGAGGGATGGTCAATGCTCTCGACGCTGTGCGACTCGCCTTGGCAAAACTCCGGCTTTGCAGGAAAGTGTTGCTTTCAGTCGAGCGTCGCTCCGGATTCCTTCACGACGGAGCCCCACTTGGCGATCTCGTTTGCCATGAAGGTGCCGAACGCCTCGGTCGAGAGCGGGCGGGAGGTCGCCCCGAGTGCGTCGAACTTCGCGATGATCCCCGGCTCCTGCAATGCCCGGACGGTCTCGGCATTGAGGCGCTGGACGATGTCGGAGGGGGTTCCCTTGGGCGCCACCAGCCCGTTCCACGCAATGGCGACGTAGTCGGGCAGGGCCGCTTCCCGGATGGTCGGGATATCCTTGGCCCGCGGCAGCCGCTCCGCCGAGGTGATGCCGAGCGCCCGTACCCGTCCGCCCTCCACGTGCGAGAGTACGGACTGGGTGGTGTCGAACATCAGATCGACCCGTCCTGCGATCACGTCGGTGATCGCGGGCGCGCTGCCACGATAGGGGATGTGGGTGAGCTTGATCCCCGCCATCGAGGCGAAGAGCTCGGCCGCAAGGTGGGTCGACTGGCCGACGCCCGACGAGGCATAGTTGAGGGTGCCGGGCTTCTCCTTGGCCGCCGCGATGAGGGCGCGCACGTCGCGCCATGGCGCCGCCTCCGGCACCACCAGAACGAGCGGGTTCTCCGTGAGGAGCGCAACGGGGGCGAAGCTCTTGAGCGTGTCGTAGTTGAGCTTGCGGAACAACGTCATGTTGATGGCGTGCGCCGTCGTGGCGACGCCGAGCGTGTAGCCGTCAGGCACAGCGCGAGCGACGACATCCATGCCGAGGTTGCCGCCTGCCCCCGGCCGGTTGTCGATCACCAAAGGCTGGCCGAGGGCCACGGACAGCCGTTCGCCGACGATTCGGGCCGTGATGTCGGTCGAGCCGCCGGGCGGATAGGGTACGACGACGCCGATTGGCCGCGCCGGCCAGGCGGCGCCACGGGCAGCCCTCGGCGCCAGTGCGAGGGCGCCGGCGAGGCAAGCGGCAAGGTCTCGGCGTCGGATCATGGCGTGTGGTCCTCCTCGTCGCTCTCGAACACGACCGCGTCGAGCGCCGCGCAGTCGTCCGGGTCGCTGCCGACCACGATGGGGTTCACGTCGAGACTCAGGATGCGGCGGTCGCCCGTCATCAGCCGGCCGACCGCGACCGCGGCGGTGAGGTAGCGGTCGAGGGCGAGCGGTGGCTCGCCCCGCGTGCCGGCGACGACCGGGGCAATGCGCAGGCGACCGATCGCCCGGCGCACGTCGTTCTCGTCGAAGGGCGGCAGCAGGAGGGCGACGTCGGGCATCGCCTCGACGTACTTGCCGCCGTCGCCCACCACCACGACCGGTCCGAAGAAGGCGTCGCGGTGGGCGCCCAGCATCAATTCGCGCCGCCCGCGCATCATGGCGGCGACAATGACGCCAGCGAAGGCACTCCCGTGCCGCTCGAGGCCTGCCCGGCAGGCCTCGAAGGCCGCCGCGACGGAGGCGGCGTCGCTGAGCCCGAGATGGACGAGGCCGAGCTCGCTCTTGTGCGCCACGTCCGGCGAGCAGCCTTTCACGGCGACGAGCCCGCCGAGGGCGGCCGCCGCCGCGACCGCCTCCTCGGGCGTGCGGCAAAGCCGGTGCGGCACGACCGGAATCCCCGCCCGTGCGAGGCGCGCCAGGCTCCGCGCCTCGTCGAGGAGGCGGGGCGCACACGGGGACATGGGCGCGACCGCCGCGACGATCGGGCGACCGGCCGCCGCCTGCATCCGCTCGTGATGGACGATGAACTGGTGCAGCGCCCGCACCGCTGCGCCCTCGCCGGAAAAGACCGGCAGGCCGCGCTCGCGGAAGGGCTTGGCGACGAGGTCCTGCGGCGCGACGATTACCACCGGCTTGCCGGTCGCGGCCGCGAAGGCGGCGGTGTCGCGGCCGAAGGTGTCGACGTCGTAGGCCCGGCCCGCCACTGGCACGCCGATAAGGAAGGCATCCGCCGAAGGGTCGCGGGCGATCACCGGCAGGATCTGGCTGAACAGGGCGCTGTTCGTCATGAGCGCCGCCGTGATGTCGACGGGGTTCCGCACCGAGGCGAAGCTCGGCAGGATCTTGCGGAGCTCTCCTTGCGTGTCCTCCCTCAGGGGCGCCAGGGTGAGGCCGGCGGCCGAGGCGGCATCCGCCGCCATCACGCAGGTCGCGCCCGAATTGCTGATCGCCACCATGCGGCGGCCCTCCGGCCGCCAGCCCTTGAGATAGAGCTCCGCCGCCTCGACGAGGTCGGCGGTGTCTCGCGCGCGCCAGATCCCGTGCTGCTCCAAGAAGGCGTCCACCACCCGGTCCTCGTTGGCGAGTGCACCAGTGTGGGACTGCGCGGCGGCCTGCCCAGCTGCGGTGCGGCCGGATTTCAGCGCGACGATCGGCAATCCGTGCGAGCGGGCGACCTCCGCCGCCTGCGCGAGGTGGTGCGGGTCCGGGATGCTCTCCAGGTAGAGGAGGAGGAGCTTCAGCGCCCGATCCTCGGCCACCGCGGCGGCGAGTTCGCAGACGGTGACATCGGCGTCGTTGCCGGTGGCGTGGGTGTGGCGCACCCCGATGCCGCGCCCGCGCAGCAGCCCGTAGGGCACGACGCTCATCGCCCCGCTCTGGCTGACGATGCCGACCGGGCCGTCCAGCGGCGGAACCTCCAGGAACATGCTGGAGAAGCTCGCTACCGCCCCCGTGCCGAAATTCGCCAGTCCCTGGGAGTTGGGGCCGATCACCCGCATGCCGCGGGCCCGGGCGCGCTCCACCATGGCGCGCTCGGCCGCCTTGCCGTGCGGGGAGTCCGTCTCACCGAAGCCGGAGGCCATCATGATGGCGACCGTGACGCCCATGGCGCCGCATTCGTCGAGGGCTGCGACCGCCGCCTCGCCCGGGACCGCCACGATGGCGACGTCCGGCGCCCGGGCGAGGTCGGAGAGGCGCGGCACCGCGCGCAGGCCCTGGACCTCGTCCCGCCGCGGGTTGACCGGGATGACCTCGCCGCGAAAGCCGAACTGCGAGAGGTAGAGGAGCGGCCGCCCGCCGATCTTGTCCGGGTTCTCCGAGGCCCCGATCACCGCGATGCTGCGCGGGTCGAGGGCCGCTGCGAGATTCGCCATCACTCGAGCTCCTGCGGCAGGCAATAGGGAACGCTCCCGGCCCCGAAGGTACGGAAGGCGGTGCGCACGGGCGCGCCGATCGCCAGCCCCTCGGCCGCGTGGGCCATGAAGCGGAAGCCCTCCTCGGCGTCGATCAGCGCGACGACGTAGGGCGCGTGGGCTGCGAGTTCCGGCGACGGCGCCCGCGCCACGGTGGTCAGCGCGTAGACCCGGCCGCGGCCGGAGGCCTGCGCCACCGCCAGGTCTCGGGCGCCGCAGGCAGGGCAGAACGGACGGCGGAAATACTGGACGTCGCCGCAGGCGCGGCAGCGCGCGAATGCGAGGCCCTCGCCGCCCCGCGTCCAGTCCGCAGGCTCGCGACCCGAAGGGTTCGGTCTCATCGGGCATTCTCCAGCACGAGGGTGACGTGAGAGGACAGGACGCCACCGTCGCCGTGCAGCAGCGCCAGGGCCGGCGGCCGGACCTGGCGGGCTCCCGCCTCGCCGCGCATCTGCCGCACCGTCTCGGCGAGGTGCGCCATGGCGCCCCCGACCCCGCAATGGCCGTAGCTCAGGAGACCGCCATGGGTGTTGAGCGGCATGACGCCGACGGGATCGAAATGCCCCTCGGCGGCGAGCCGCCCCGCCCCGCCCCGCGGCGCGAGGCCGATCTCCTCCAAAAGGATCGCCAGGGTGATGGTGAAGCTGTCGTAGATCGCCGCGTAGCCGATGTCGGGGAGTCCGACGCCCGCCGCGGCGAGCGCGCGGGCCGCGCAATCGCCCGCCCCGAAGGCGGTGAGGGAGGCGGCGGCGCTGACGTGCTGATGGGTATGGGCCTGGGCCGCCCCGCGGATGCGGGGCCCGCGCCGCCCCACCTCATCCCGGGCGATCACGAAGGCCGCACCGCCATCCGAAACCGGGCAGCAATCGAGAAGACGCAGGGGCGAGGCGATGGGCTTCGAGGCCCGGACCTCCTCCGCGGTGATCGGATCGCGCAGGTGGGCGCCCGGCGTGCGGGCGGCGTTGGCGCGCATCAAGACCGCGAGCGCCGCGAGGTCCTGCTCGCCGTGTTCGTGCGCGTAGCGGGCGGCGACGAGGCCGTAATAGGCGGGGATCGTCGGGCCGAGCGGCACCTCGAAGACGGGATGCCCGACCTGCGCGAGGGTCTGGATCGCGGCGTCGCGGGACTGGCCTGTGAGGCGGTTCTCCCCCGCCACCACCAGGATCCGCCGCGCCGCCCCGGCCTCGACCAGGAGGTGGGCGAGCATCACCAGCGCGAAGCCGGTGGCGCCGCCGAGCTGCACCGCGTGCGCGTAAGTCGGGCGCAGCCCGAAATGCTCGGCAAAGACGGTCGAGAGCATCAGGTGCGGGTGGGTGGTCGAGTAGCCGGTGATCAGCCCGTCGATGTCGCCCCGCTCAAGCCCCGCATCCGTCAGCGCATCGGCAGCCGCGATGCTCATCAGGTCGAGCGTGGATTGCCCCTCGCGGCGCCCGAACGGCGTCAGCCCGACGCCCGCGACGGTGCTCACCAGGCCGTTACCGGCACAGGCCGGAGCCCGTAGGTCCATGGTGCGGAACGAAGCATCGGGTATCCTCCGGGCGGGCCGCGCGGAAATTCCAGCGCGATCTCTGTTCGGAAGATGGTTGCCTTTCCGATTAGACCCTGTCAACACTGTTACGTCCGCTGGAACGACATCGATTGCTGCGGGTGAGGGAGGGCGAGTGCGACCGCAAGAGTTTCGCATGACGGAACTCATCCCGAAGGGCGGCGTACTCGCGAAACGCACGGAGAGCCACCGTGGACCGTCGGCTGTGCTTGGGCATGCTCGCGTCGCTAACCGTCTTCGGGACGGCGCGGGCCGCCTATCCGGACCGGATCATCCGGATCGTGGTCCCGTTCCCGCCCGGCGGGACGACCGACATCCTGGCGCGCCTGGTCGCCGACCGGCTCGACAAGCGCTTCGGCCAGCACGCCATCGTAGACAACCGGCCGGGCGCCTCGGGCAACATCGGCACGAAGGCCGTCGCGGGCAGCGCGCCGGACGGCTACACCCTGGTGATGGCGACCATCAACACCCATGGCATCAATGCCGCGGTGTTCCGCAGCCTGCCATACGACCCGGTGCGCGACTTCGCGCCGATCACCGTGGTCGCCTCCACGCCGAACGTGCTCCTGGCCAACCCATTGCTCGGGGTCGCCGACCTCGCAGGGCTGATCCGGCTGGCCCGTGCCACGCCCGGGGGCCTGGCCTTCGGCTCGACCTCGACGGGCGGCTCGCCGCACATGTCCGGCGAGCTCCTCAAGTTGATGGCCAGGATCCCGCTCACCCACGTCCCCTATCGGGGCGGCGGTCCGATGCTCAACGACCTCATCGCCGGCCACGTCAAGCTCGGGTTCGACAACCTGCCCTCGGCGATCGGGCACGTGCGGGCCGGAACGCTGCGGGCGCTCGCTGTGACGACGGCCGCCCGCTTCCCCGGGCTTCCGGACGTGCCGACCATGGCGGAGGCCGGGGTGCCCGGCTACGAGGTCGCGGCCTGGTTCGGGCTGCTCGCGCCCGCCGGGACCCCGCGCCCGATCGTCGACCTGCTGCAATCGCGCATCGCCGCCGTACTGGCCGAGCCGGAGACCACGGCCCGCCTCCTCGAACTCGGCGCGACGCCGGGCGGCACCGCCCCCGACGCGTTCGGGCAGATGGTAAGCAACGAGGTCGCCCGGTGGCCGGAGATCGTCGCCCAGACCGGCGTCGCGGTCGAGTAGAAATTCAGACGCATCACTCCAGTAGAAAATCCCGCGCCGCCGTTGAATGAAATAATTCCGGCGTCGCCATCGATCACAGGGGGAACGGGATGGCGGGCTTGCGGATCGGGTCGGGCTCGGCCTGGTGGGGAGACCGGCTGGAGCCGGCGCGCCTCAACGCCGAGCAGGGCGACCTCGACTATCTCTGCTTCGAGACCATGGCGGAGGCGACGATCTCCGCCGCGCAGGTGCGCAAGCGCCGCGATCCGGGCTTTCCCGGCTATGACACCTACCTCGATGACCGGATGCAGCGGGTGCTGCCCGGCTGCCTGCGGCGGGGCACCCGGATCATCAGCAACCAGGGCTGGATCAACCCGGAGGGGGCGGCCGAGCGGATCGTCCATTGGCTGCGCGAATGCGGGGCGCCGAAGGGCACGAAGGTCGCGGCGATCTCGGGCAGCCTGATCACCGACCGCGTCCTCGACCTCACCGACACGCTGATGGAGGACGGGCGGCCGAGCGCGTCGCTCGCCGGCTCAATCGTCTCGGCCGAGGCCTATATGGGCGCCGAGCCGATCGTGGCGGCCCTGCGGGAGGGCGCGCAGATCGTCGTCACCGGACGCGTCGCCGATCCGTCGATCTTTATGGCACCGATGATGCACGAATTCGGCTGGGATCCCCTCGACCACGACCGCCTGGGGCCCGGCAACGGGATCGGGCACGTGCTCGAATGCGGTGCGCAGGCCACCGGCGGCTACTTCTGCGATCCCGGCTTCAAAGACGTGCCGGACCCCTGGGACCTCGCCTTCCCGATCGCCGAGGTCGAGAGCGACGGCTCGGCGATCATCACCAAGGTCACCGGGACCGGCGGCGCCGTCACGGTCCGGACCCTGAAGGAACAGCTGTTCTACGAGGTGCACGACCCGGCGAACTACATCACGCCGGACGTGGTGGTCGACTTCACCACGACCGAGCTCGATGAGGTCGGCCACGACCGCGTGCGGGTGTCGCGCATCTCCGGCAAGCCGCGCACCCCGACCCTCAAGGTGTCGATCGCCTGCCAGGAGGGCTTCGTCGGCGAGGACATGTTCTTCTACGCCGGGCCGGGAGCCTTGCGCCGGGCGGAGCTCGCCAAGCGCATCCTTGAGGAACGATTCCGGATAGTCGGCCTTCAGGCCGAGGAGATCCGCATCGACTTCGTCGGTCTCAACGCCATCCACGGCGGCAGCGCGGCCCGCACCGGCCCAGAGCCCTACGAGATCGCCGTGCGGGTCGCCGCCCGCACCCGGACCCGCGAAGAGGCGCTCAAGGTCGGCCGCGAGGTCGACGGCATGGCGGTGTCGGGCGTCGGCATGACCGGGAAGCGCGTGCCGCACCAGGACCGCACCCGCGAGGTGATCGGCGTCTGGTCGTCGCTCGTTCCCCGCGAGGCGCTTTCCCCCGTCACCACCTTCTTCGAGAGCTGAGAGCCCATGCGCCTGCCCCTGCAGCACGTGGCCCACGTCCGCTCCGGCGACAAGGGCAACACCTCGAACATCACGGTCATCGCCTACGAGCCGGACCTCTACCCCTACCTTAAGGAGCAGCTGACGGCCGAGCGCTTCAAGGCGTTCTACGCCGGCATGGTGACGGGCAAGGTCACCCGCTACGCGGTCGACCGGCTCGGCGTGCTCAACTTCGTCGCCGAGGGGGCGCTCGGCGGCGGCGTGTCCCGCTCGCTCTGCCTCGACAATTACGGGAAGGCTCTCTCCGCGGCGATCCTTGGCTTCGAGATGGAGGTGCCGGAGAGCGCCGCCAACCTCCTGCGCAACTACCATCCGGAGGTAGCGTGATGGCCGCGATCCTGCCGCTCACCGTGCTCCACCACCTGAACCGGCGGGACTGAGCATGCACGCCTCCGCGTCCATCGCCCGCCGTTACGCCGCGGGCGGCCTGATGCTCCTCTTCGGCCTCGCGGCGGTGCTGGAGGCCCGCGCCCTCGGCCTCGGCACCTTGGCGCGGGTCGGCCCCGGCCTCTTTCCGATGCTGGTCGGCGGCGCGCTCGGCGTGATCGGACTCATGATCGCCGCGACGCCGGAGGCGGCGGAGCACGAGGACGAGGGGGGCCGGCCGGACTGGCGCGGCTGGTTCTGCATCGTGCTCGGGATCGTGCTGTTCATGGTGCTCGGCGAGCATCTCGGCCTCGGGCCCGCGACCTTCGCCTGCGTCTTTGTCTCGGCGCTCGGCGACCGCAGAGGCAGCCCGCGCGCCGCGCTGGTGCTAGCGCTCGCGATGACGGTGGTGGCGGGGCTGGTCTTCACCCTGGCGCTGAAGTTCCAGATGCCGTTCTGGCGGGGATAGGGTCATGGACAGCACCGTCGCCAACCTGATCCACGGCTTCTCGATCGCGCTGCAGCCGCACAACTTCCTGTTCAGCCTAGTCGGCGTGCTGATCGGCAACCTCATCGGCGTGCTGCCCGGGATGGGCATCATGGCGACGATCTCGATCCTGCTGCCGCTCACCTTCGGGATGCCGCCGGTCGCCGCGATCCTGATGCTGGCGGGGATCTATTACGGGGCGCAGTACGGCGGGGCGATCTGTTCGATCCTGCTCAACCTGCCTTGCCACCCCTCTCACGCGGTGACCTGCCTCGACGGCTACCCGATGACGCGCCAGGGCCGCGGCGGCGTGGCGCTGGGCATCACGATGCTGGCCTCGTTCTTCGGCGCCGCCTGCGGCATCGTGCAGATGATCCTGTTCGCACCACTCCTCGTGCGCATCGCCTTCCAGTTCGGCCCGGCCGAGATCAGCACCCTGATGCTGCTCGGGCTTCTCGCCGGGGCGACGCTGGCGCGGGGCTCGGCCCTGAAGGGCGTGGCGATGACGCTCGTTGGGCTGATCCTCGGCTGCGTCGGCAGCGACCTCGACACCGGCACGAGTCGGTTCACCTTCGGGGTAATGTCGCTCTACAACGGCATCGACCTCGTGGCGGTGGCACTCGGGTTCTTCGGCATCGCCGAGTTCCTGAAGAGCATCAACAGGCTCACCGTCGGCGACCTGTCGGGCGTGACGGTGCGGATGCGCGACATGCGCCCGAGCCGGGCCGACCTGCGCGAGGCCGCCCTGCCGATCCTGCGCGGCACCCTGGTCGGCAGCCTGTGCTCGCTGATCCCCGGGACGGGTCCGACCATCGCATCCTTCATCGCCTACGCGGCCGAGAAGCGGGTGAGCCGCCATCCCGAGCGGTTCGGCCGCGGCGCGATCGGTGGCGTGGCGAGCCCGGAGGCCTCGACGCATTCCTCCGTCCAGGGCGACTTCGTGCCAACCATGAGCCTCGGCATCCCGGGCGACGCCGTGATGGCGCTGATCCTCGGCGCGCTGATCATCCAGGGCATCACGCCGGGGCCGCAGCTCATGACCGAGCACCCGGACGTGTTCTGGGGCCTCATCGCGAGCTTCTGGATCGGCAACATCCTGCTCGTCCTCCTGAACGTGCCGCTGATCGGGATCTGGGTGCGGTTGCTGCAGATCCCGTTCCGTTTCCTGTATCCGTGCGCCCTGTTCTTCATCTGCGTCGGCGTCTACAGCACGAACAACGAGATGTTCGGTGTGCTGCAGACGCTGATGATCGGGATCATCGGCTACGGGCTGATGAGGCTCGGCTTCCACCCGGCCCCGGTCCTGCTCGGCTTCGTGCTCGGCCCGCGGCTGGAGGAGAACTTCCGTCGCGCCCTGCTGCTCTCGCGGGGCGATCCGTGGACTTTCGTCGGCAGCCCGATCAGCGCGACCTTCGTGGCGCTGGCGGTGCTGCTCGTGGGCACGCAAGTGTTCCTGGCCTGGCGCGGCCGGCGCCGCTCACGGGTAGATGCCGTGCTGGCCGGAGACGAGCGGGGCCGCCGGATGGCGCCGACCGAGGCGCCCGCGGTGACCGGGTCGCTCAAGGTGTGAGGAACGTGGAGCACCCGTCCCCGCGGCGTCGCTTCCGCCCGTCGAATCCGCTTGCGGACCGCGCTTGAGGATCCCTCAGCCCTCTCCCGGCATCCGGCGAGAGGAGACCAGACGCACCCACCATCCCCTGAAGCGGAAGGTTGGGTCGCCAAGACCAAGACGATGAGCCGGTCCGATCCAGCAGGGGAGGTGTGGAATGCGATCATCAGCGTGGATCTGCGGGCTTGCCGCTTGCCTCGGCGTGCTCTCGTCCGGACCCGGCCGGGCCGCGGAGCCGATCCGCATCGGATGGCTCTCCTCGCTCACCGGGCCGCTCTCCTCGGCGGCCATCGCCGAGAACCAGGGCGTGCAATTCGCCATCAAGGAGATCAACGCGGCCGGCGGCATCGACGGCCGCCCCCTCGAACTCCTCACCCGCGACACCGCGGGCGAACCCACCAAGGCGGTGAACCTCGCCCAGCAGCTCCTGTTCAGCGACAAGGTGCAGTTCATTATCGGGCCGGTGAATTCCGGCGAATCCCTCGCCACCGTGCCGATCGTCGCCCGAGCCGGCATCCCCAACATCGTCATCGGGACGATCGACGAGCTCACCGATCCGAAGAAGTACCCGCTGGCCTTCCGGGCCATCAACACCAACCGGCAGTGGATCGGGGGCGGCAACGCCTACGCCCTCGACGTGCTCAAGCGCCGGAAGGTGGCGGTGATCGGCGATACCTCGGGCTACGGCACGTCGAGCGCCAGGACGGCGGCCGCGCTCCTGGAGCAGGCCGGGGTCAAGCCGATCTACTCGGTTCTGATCGATCCCAACAAGACCGACCTCACCGACGAGATGACCAAGGCGCGAGCTGCGGGCGCCGACGTGGTGATGCCCTGGTCCGCCGCCACCGGCCTGATGGCCCGGATCCTCAACACCCGCGGCGATATGGGCTGGGACGTGCCGGTGGTGGGCCACCCCGCGATCATGGCGCTCCCGATCAAGGCCCTGCTCAACAAGCCGGATTACTGGCAGAACGCCTTCGCGGCCGGCTACCAGAGCACGACCTACGTCGACGGCAAGCTGCCCCCACGCACCCAGGCCCTGATCGACAAGATCAAGCCGGCGCTCGGCGGCACCATCGACTTCACCTTCTGGTGGGTTGCCCTCGGCTACGACACCGTGAAGATCATCGAGCACGCCGTGAAGCAGGCCGGATCGACCGATCCGCAGAAGATCAAGGCGGTGCTCGAATCGACCCGGGACCTTCCCGGCGTCTATGCCAGCTACAGCTGGAGCCCGCAGGACCACAACGGTTTCCCGGACAAGAACATCGTGGCCGACATCGCGGCCTCGTTCCGGGACGGCTGCTACGAGGCGGCCCCTCGGTGATCGCGCGACGCGAAGGAGCAACCTCATGCTGGCCGTGATCGTCTCGGGCCTCGCCATCGGCGCCGTCTACGCGGCGACGGCGCTCGCCTACAACGTGATGTACTCGACCTCGCGCGTGCTGAGCGTCACGACCGGTCACCTCTGCATGTTGGGCGGGGTGGTCGGCGCCTGGCTCATCGCGGGCCTCGGGCTGCCCGGGGTGCTCGGCCTCACGGGCGCCGTGCTGGCCGGGGCGGCGGCCGGCGCCGTCACCGAGATCGTCGGCGTGCGCCGGGTTCTCGCCCGCTCCGACGAGCATCTCTGGCTCCTCTCCACCCTGGCGCTCGCCACCATGCTGCAGCAGTTGGTCGGGCTGTGGTGGGGCACCGAGCCGCGGCCCTTCCCGCGGGTGATCCCGCAGGACTTCTCCGCCGGCCTCCTCGACCAGAAATACTGGCTGCCGGTAGTCGCAGTACTCGCCATGACGGTGGGGCTCGAGGCCTTCACCCACATGACCCTCTGGGGCAAGCTGTTCCAGGCCACCTCCGAGGACGCGTTCGCGGCCCGTGCCCGCGGCATCCCGACCGATCGGGTGCGCCTGACCTCCTACCTGCTCGCCGGTGCGCTCGGCGGGCTCGCCGGCTTCGCGGCCGGCCAGCTCACCTTCGCGTATTTCGCGCTCGGCCTCTCGCTGACCCTCAACGGGTTCATCGCGCTCGCGGTGGGGGGGCTCGGCAGCAACCTCGGGGCGCTGATCGGCGGGGCCGGGCTCGGGCTGCTCTCAGCCTTCGCAACCTACTGGTTTGGCGGCGAGTACCAGCAGACCATCGCGGTCGGGCTGCTGATGCTGGTCCTGCTGCTGCGGCCCGAGGGGCTTCTCGGCAACAAGCGGGTGAGGCCGGTCTGATGTCTCACCCTGCCCTCCGCGCCTGCCTGACGATCCTCGCCATCCTCGCCGTCGCCTCCCTGCCGGCTTGGTCGGGCGACCTCTATCAGGTCCACCTCGCCTCCCTGATCGGCGCCTACTGGGTGCTGGTCGCGGGCCTCAACCTCGTGGTCGGCTTCGCCGGCCAGCTCTCGATCGGGCATGTCGGGCTTCTCGCAGTCGGCGCTTACGGCTTCGCGATCCTCGCCGGCACCCTCGGCCTCGACCCGTTCCTGGCGCTGCCGCTCTGCGGAGGGCTCGGGGGCCTCGGCGGCCTCCTCCTCGGCCTGCCGTCCCTGCGGCTGCCCGGCTTCTACTTCGCCATGGTGACGATGGCCTTCGCGCTGATCGTCGGCGAACTGTCCCTGGCCTGGAGCAGCCTCACGGGCGGCGGCACCGGCCTGTCGGTGCCTGGCTTCCCGGCGCCCTTCGACACGCCCCGGGGCCAGTACGGCCTGATCCTCACGCTCGGGGCCGCTGTCACCGCCATGACTTGGAACCTCGCGCGGTCGATGTGGGGGCGCGCGCTGATCGCGGTGCGCGACAGCGAGGTCGCGGCGGCCTCGGTCGGCGTCAACCTGTTCCGGGCCAAGCTCACGGTGTTCGTGTTCTCCGGGGTGACCGCCGGGGTCGCAGGCGCGCTGTTTGCCGCGCTCCAGACCTACATCACGCCGGACACGTTCGTGTTCGACATCGGCCTGTTCTTCTTCGTCTGCATCATCATCGGTGGGCGCGGCAGCATCCTGGGACCACTGATCGGCACCGCCATGCTAACCGACCTGCCCGAGATGGTGGCGCCGCTCGCCCGGCTCGGCAACTTCTTCTACGGCCTCGCCCTCCTGGTCGTGGTGCTGCTGGTGCCTGACGGCATCGGCCGCCTCGTCGCCACGCTCGCCGTCCGCCTGCGGCCCACGCC
This sequence comes from Methylobacterium sp. Gmos1, assembly GCF_053764715.1. NCBI lineage: Bacteria > Pseudomonadati > Pseudomonadota > Alphaproteobacteria > Hyphomicrobiales > Methylobacteriaceae > Methylobacterium > Methylobacterium sp. Gmos1. The sequence continues at coordinate 151,595 of NZ_JBSNCC010000008.1, forward strand.
CCACGGCAGTCACGAGGTCCGGCCGGACCTCACCCGCCTGCGCCGCGCCCTGGATGCGGCACCGCTCGAGCCAGGTGCACCCGCGCCGGCATCCCTCGCCAGAGAGGCCCTGCCGTGAGAGCGCCAGCCTCGGACGCCCTCAGCGCGCGGGCGATCACCAAGCGCTTCGGCGGCGTCACCGCCCTCGATACCGTCACCCTCGACCTGCGCACAGGGGAGATCCACGGGCTGATCGGCCCCAACGGCTCGGGCAAGACCACGCTCCTCAACCTCCTGTGCGGCTACTACCGCCCGGACGACGGGGACGTGCAACTCGACGGTACCTCGCTCGCCCGTCGCTCCGTCCAGAGCCGGCCGCGGCTCGGCATCGCCCGCACCTTCCAGAAGCCGCGGCTGCTTCCCTCCCTCAGCGTGCTCGACAACGCGATGCTCGGCGCCTGGCGCGAGGTGCGATCGGGCTTCCTGTCGGCGGCCCTCGCCTGGCCGGCTGCTCGCCGCGAGGAGCGCGCGATCCGCGCCCACGCCGCGGACCTTGTCCACGGGCTCGGGCTCGGCTACGCGATCGATCGGCGGGCAGGCGGGCTGGAGCATGCCGAGCAGCGCTTCCTGGAGATCGCCCGGGTGCTGGCGTTGCGCCCGCGCTTCCTCCTCCTCGACGAGCCAGCCGGGGGCCTGACGGGTGCTGAGATCGGACATCTCGCCGCCATCCTGGGGGCGATCCGGGAGAGCGGCGTCGGCATCCTCCTCGTCGAGCATCACACCGACTTCGTGTTCCGCGTCTGCGACCACGTCACCGCCCTGGACCGCGGCCGGCTGATCAAGCACGGTCGGCCCGACGAGGTCCGCCGCGACGTCGAGGTGGTGCGCGTCTACTTGGGAGCCTGACGATGTCCCGTGCCGGTGCGGTCCTCCTGGAGGTCGAGGATCTCCACGTCGCCTACGGCAAGGCGCATGTCGTGCACGGGGTGAGCCTCACCGTGCACGAGGGCGAGTTCGTGGTCGTGCTCGGGCGCAACGGCGCGGGCAAGAGCACGATCCTGCATGCCATCTCCGGGCTGATCCCCAAGCAGCGCGGCCGCGTGCGGTTCGCGGGTGCCGACATCACCCGGGCGAGCCCGGGCGACATCGTGCGTGCCGGCCTGGTCCAGGTGCTCGAAGGACACCGGGTCTTCACGACGCTCAGCGTCGAGGACAATTTGCGCGTCGGGACCTATGCGGGACGGGACGGCGCCTCGCGGCAGATCCTGGAACGCATCTATGCCGACTTTCCCGAACTGGCAGAGCGCCGCCACCAGCAGGCCTCGCGCCTGAGCGGCGGCCAGCAGCAGATCCTGGCGGTCGCGCAAGGCCTGGTCGCCGGTCCGCGCCTCCTGATCCTCGACGAGCCCTCCGGGGGGCTCGCCCCGATCGTGGTCAACCGCATCCTTGAGGTGGCGGCCCGTCTCGCCCGCGCCGGGACGGCAATCCTCCTCGTGGAGCAGCTCGTCGAGAAGGCCCTGCGCCACGCCAGCCATGGTTACCTCCTCGATGCCGGAGCGGTTGCCGGGGAGGGGAATGCCGGCGACCTGCAGGACAGCGCCCTGCTGCGTCGGATCTATCTCGGTGGGGCGGAAGCGGCGTGAGCGGTCGCATGCCCGACGAGCGGCCGGGCCCGCCATCGGCGTCCGGCGAGCCCAACGCCGTACAGAAGGTCTGCGCGGTGATGCGCGCGCTCGCCGCTGCAACGCCGCGGCGGCTCACCGAAATCACGGCCGAGACCGGGCTCAACAAGGTCACGGCCCTGCGAATCCTCGACACGCTCGCTCAGGAGGGCTTCGCCGCCCGGACGTCCGACGGGCGGCGCTGGCGCCCCGGCCCCGAACTGACCGCGCTCGCGGCGAGCAGCGGGCGGTCCGACGACCTGCGGACCCTCGCCCGGCCGAGCCTGATGCGCCTCGCCGAGATATCGGGCGACACCGTGCTGCTCTCGGTGCGCAGCGGCGTCGAGGCGGTCTGCATCGACCGGGAGGTCGGCTCTTATCCGATACGAGCCAACTACCTCGATATCGGCAGCCGCCGCCCCCTCGGGGTGGGGGCAGGATCGATGGCGCTCCTCGCTTGGCTGCCCGACCGCGAGATCGAGGCGATCCTCGGCATCGTCGCCGAGCGCCTCGGGCCTTATCCACGGCTCCGGGTTCCGGAGATCAGGGACGCCGTGCAAGCCTCTCGGGCGCGCGGCTACGTCATGCTCCTGGACCGTGTGATTGAGACGATGGGTGCCATCGGCGTACAGGTGAAGGACGCTTCCGGCCGGCCAGTGGCGGCGCTCAGCATCGCGGCTTTGTCCACCCGCGTGCAGGCGCGAGAGACGGAACTGGCCGAAGCGCTGCGGCGCGAGGCGGACCTCATGGAGCGCGAGCGCGTCGACGGTTCCGGCGTCAGCCGGTAGGGGCGTCGACCGCGCCGCGTCCATCGACCGCTCTACGCGCCGTGCTTGGCGCGGTTGCTGCTCAAAGATGTCGTCGCCTATCTCATGTCCTGCGTTTGATCTTTATCGCCAAGTGAGGCTCCACGGCGAAGGTCAACCGGCCAAGGAGATCGCCCGCCCTCTTGGGACTTCGCGCAACGCCGTGCGTCGCTGGATCCGGGCAGGTCAGTTCGTGCCCTACCGCCGTGCCCCAAGTCCGAGCCGGTTCGAGCCTACATCTCCTTCGTCGAGGCGCGCTGGCAGGAGGGTCAGCGCAGCGCCACCGTTCTCCATCGCGAGTTTTGCGCGCAGGGCTTCACGGGCGGCTACGACATCGTCCAGCGCTGGGCTGCACAGCAGCGATCGGGGGCCCTGGCTCGACCGCCATCCGCCCGGATCCCCTCGCCACGCCCACCCTTGACACCGGTCTCCCATTTTGTGAGTTTGTCCGTACAATTGAGGGAGGATCCGATGCGCGAAGGCGGCACCCGCCACGTCACCCCATTCGGCCGCTACCTCGAGGATTTCGCCATCGGCGACGTCTACGAGCACCGGCCCGGCCGCACCATCACGGAGAGCGACAACATCAACTTCTCCCTGATGACGATGAACTTCCACCCGATGCACTGCGACCGGGCCTTCGCCGAGAAGAGTGAGTTCGGGAAGCCGCTGGTGAATAGCGGGCTCAGCCTCGCCATCGTGCTCGGGATGACGGTCGCCGACGTCAGCGGCAAGGCGATTGCCAATCTCGGCTGGCGCGAGATTAACCTCACCGGTCCGGTCTTTCCGGGCGACACGCTCTACGCCGAGTCCGAGGTGCTGGAGACGCGCGAGTCGCGCTCCCGGCCGAGCCAGGGGATCGTCACGGTCAAGACCCGGGCGTTCAAGCAGGACGGCACGCCGGTGATGGATTTCGTCCGCAGCGCGCTGGTGCCCAAGCGCGGCCACGGTGTCGGCGAGGCCTGATAGCTTCCTCACCGCATCCCTAAAGGAATACAGGATCTCCCACCCTCCCACCTCAGCATGAGGTGTCAATCGATCGGAAGTCGACTGACCTCGAAGGACGGCTTCAGTTAACGCGTGGAATTCTGGAGCCTTCCTTCGAAGCCCCCTTTGGTCGCACCTCAGGATGAGGTCGTGATGGGACGGATCGAAAAAGTGCGATCACGTTCCTACTGTTCGAACAGGTATCGAGGTCATTATCGAATTAAATAAGGCCTGTATGGCCGGTTCGTCCGAGGGAGGACGTTGCGTCATGGCTCAAACACCTATCGTGAACGCGGGAGCGCGCCTCGACCGGCTCCCGATCGCCCGGTTCCACTGGCGCATCCTCGGGCTGATCGGCGCGGGCGCGGCGCTCGATGCCTTCGACATCTATCTCGCCGGCGGCGTCATCGCGGCGATGCTGCAGGAGGGGTTCTCGACGCCGGCCCAGAACGCCACCTTCGTGGCGGTCACCTTTGCCGGCATGCTCGGCGGTGCCGGCCTCGCCGGCTATCTCGGCGACCGCTACGGACGGCGGGTCTCCTACCAGTTCAATCTCGGCCTGTTCGGGCTCGCCTCGATCGCCGCTTGCTTTGCCCCCAATATCGAGATCCTGACGCTCTGCCGCTTCATCATGGGCATCGGCCTCGGGGCCGAGCTGGTGGTGGCGGCCGGCACGCTCTGCGAGTTCATACCCCCGGCCTATCGCGGCCGCTGGATCGCGATCCTCGGCATTCTCACCAATTCCGGACTCTTCCTCGCGACCAGCATCGGCTACCTCGTCATCCCGTCTCTCGGCTGGCGGGCGATGTTCGCCATCGCGGGGTTGGGCGCCCTGGCGATCTGGGTGATGCGCAAGCAGATGCCGGAATCGCCCCGCTGGCTCGAGGCGGTCGGGCGGCGCGAGGAGGCGGAGCGCACGCTCCGGGCGATCGAAGCCGAGGTCGGCTCCGGCCGTACCCTGCCGCCGGTCGCGACCGTGCGCAGCCTGGAGGCGCCCGCGGTGCCGTTCACCGCCCTGTTCCGTCCCGGCATGGCCGGGCGCACGGCGGCAGCGGCGCTGACCTGCATGGCGGTCAACGTCGCGGTCTACGGCTTTGTCGCCTGGCTGCCGACCTTCCTGGTCGGGCAGGGGATGAGCGTGGTGCGCTCGCTCGGCTTCACCACCCTGATGTCGCTCGGCAGCGTCGCCGGCGCCCTCGTCGGCATGGCGCTCGGCGACCGGGTCTCGCGCCAGCGCTCGCTCGTCGGCACCTGCCTCGCCATCATGGCGCTCGGCTCGGTCTACGCCACCTTGCGCGAGCCGATCGCGGTCACGGTCGTCGGCTTTTCCCTCGTCACCAGCATCTACACGCTCGTGACGCTCGGGCTCTACGCCTACATTCCGGAACTGTTCCCCACCCACCTGCGCCTGCGCGGCACCGGATTCGCCGGCATGTGCGGGCGCGCCACCTCGATCGCGACGCCGTTCCTGGTCGTCGCCCTGTTCGACCGCTTCGGCCTGCCCGGGGTGCTCGGCATGGTCGCCTGTATGCTGGTGCTGCTCTGCGCGGCGATCCTGCTGCTGCGGGTCGAGACCGGCGGCCTCTCGCTCGACGAGGCCGATGTCGAGCCCGCTCCCGCGCCGGCCCCTGCCGGCCTGCGCCGCCCCGCCTGAAACGTCTCGAGAAGGATAGCCGTCATGGACATGAAGACGCCTGCCGACCACCTCGACGAGGACGCCCTGATCCTCGATTCCGTCGACCGCTTCCTCGCCACCGAGGTGAAGCCCTACGTCCACGACCTCGAGGCCCGGGACGAGTACCCGGCCGCCATGGTCGAGGCGATGAAGGAGCTCGGCCTGTTCGGCTGCCTGATCGAACCGGAATACGGGGGCTTGGGCCTCTCGACCGCGACCTACGCGAAGATCATCGAGCGGATGTCGGCGGTGTGGATGTCGATCAGCGGCATCGTCAACTCGCACCTCATCATGGCGATGGCGGTGCAGCGCTACGGGACGACGGCTCAGAAGGAAGCCTACCTTCCCCGCTTCGCCACCGGCGAGCTGCGCGGCGGCATCGCGCTGACCGAGCCCGATTGCGGTACCGACCTGCAGGCGATCCGCACCACCGCCCGGCGCGACGGCGACGATTACGTCGTCAACGGCACCAAGACCTGGATCACCAACAGCTATTACGGCAACACCTTCGCCCTTCTGGTGAAGACCGATCCGGCGGCGAACCCGCGCCACAAGGGCATGAGCCTCCTCATTGCCGAGAAGGGCCCGGGCTTTGAGGTCAGCCGCAAGCTGCCAAAGCTCGGCTACAAGGGCATCGATACCTGCGAGATCTCGTTCCAGGATTACCGCGTGCCCGTGGACAGGGTCGTCGGCGGCCAGGAGGGGCGGGGCCTGCAGCAGATCCTCGGCGGGCTCGAGCTCGGCCGCATCAACGTCGCGGCCCGCGGCGTCGGCGTCGCCCAGGCGGCGCTCAAGGAGGCGGTGGCGTATTCACAGGTGCGTAAGACCTTCGGCAAGCCGATCTGCGAGCACCAGGCGATCCAGCTCAAACTCGGTGAGATGGCGACCCGGGTCGAGGCCGCCCGCCTCCTGACGTACCGCGCCGCCGAGGCCTTCGATCGGGGCGAGCGCTGCGACATGGAGGCCGGCATGGCAAAGTACTTCGCCACCGAGGCCGCGGTCGAGAACGCCACGGAAGCGATGCGCATCCACGGCGCCTACGGCTACTCGAAGGAGTACGACGTCGAGCGGCTCTACCGCGACGCCCCCCTCCTCGTCATCGGCGAGGGCACCAACGAGATGCAGCGCATCATCATCGCCAAGCAGCTCGTCGAGAGGAACCCGATCTGATGGACGCCCTGCACGACGATCTCGCGGTTGGGACGGCGCAGGCGCTCCAGCCCGACCACGCGCCGGAGGCCGGGGGGCACGCCGCCGCCTCGCCTTCCCCCGCCCTGCCGCTCGCCGGCCTCAAGGTGCTGTCGGTCGAGCAGTACGGCGCCGGGCCGTTCGGCACCCAGCACCTTGCCGATCTTGGCGCCGAGATCGTCAAGATCGAGAACCTGCAGGATGGCGGCGATATCGGCCGCCATGTCGGGCCGCACTTCCTGGAGCCGGGCGACAGCCACTTCTACGAGGCCTTCAACCGCAACAAGCGCTCGCTTGCCCTCAACCTCAAGGCGCCGGAGGGCCGGGAGGTCCTGCGCGCCCTGGCGGCGGGGGCGGATGCGGTGTTCAACAACCTACGCGGCGACCTGCCGGGACGGCTCGGCCTCGACTACAACAGCCTCGGCGCGGTCAACCCGGCGCTGGTCTGCGTCCACCTCTCGGCCTATGGCCGCACCGGCTCGCGGGCGGCCTGGCCCGGCTACGACTACCTGATGCAGGCCGAGGCCGGCTACCTCTCGGTCACCGGCGAGCCGGACGGCCCGCCAGCTCGGATGGGCCTGTCGATCATTGACTTGATGACCGGCACCACCGCCGCCATGGCGCTGCTCGCCGGCATCGTTGAGGCGCGCCGCACGGGGCGCGGGCGCGATTACGACGTTAGCCTGTTCGACGTCGCGCTGCACAACCTCTGCTACGTGGGCTCGTGGTACCTCAACAAGGGCGTCGTCACGACCCGCGAGCCCCGTTCCAGCCACCCCTCGCTCACCCCGAGCCAGCTCTACCGCACCGGGGATGGCTGGATCTTCATCATGTGCCAGAAGGAGAAGTTCTTCCGGATCCTGGCCGAGCGCGTCGACCATCCGGAATGGCTGGAGGATCCCGACTTCGCGACCTTCGCGGCCCGCCTCGCCAACCGGCCGCGGGTCAACGCGGCGATCGACGCCGCGCTCTCGGTCCGCACCACCGCCGAGTGGATGACGCTCCTCGGCGGCGCGGTACCGGTGGCGCCGGTCCACGACGTGCGCGAGGCCCTCGAGAACGGCTTCGTCCACGAGCAGGAGCGGGTGCTCGATTTCGCCCATCCCCGTCACGGCGCGATCCGCGGCATCGCCTCCCCGGTCCGGGTCGCGGGTGCGGCTCACCCGGTCAAGGCGGCGCCGGATCTCGGGCAGGACACCGATGCGGTGCTAGAGCAGGCGGGTTTCTCCGGCGAGGCGATCCGGGCATTGCGGGAGCGAGCGGTGGTGAAGTGAGGGGACGAGCCCTCGAAAGGTCCCGCTGTTTCCCGGATCTCGTACCGTTATGTTCCAGAGGCTATTCGGTTTCTCGGCTAGGTCTGTCCCATCCTCCGCCTCAGGATGAGGTCGTGGATGGGACAGAGGTGACGCATGCAGGGCCGTCCTCGACGGTTCATTGTCCTCGGCCGTCCGGGAAAGGCGAGTGGCTCGCGACGAAGCGTCAGCCCGCCGGCCCGCGCCTGCACCACCATCGCCAGCGCCACCCGGAAGATGACAGACGCGACCGCCATCATATGTGATGATCGCGACCTCACCCCTGGTCATCCCGCTCCCCCCTATCTCCAGTCCCATGGCCCTCATCGCTCCGCAGCCCCGCTACCTGCAGCTCGCCCAGACCCTGATCAGCGAGATCGAATCGGGCCGCTACCCGGTCGGCGCCCTGATGCCGACCGAGTTCGCCCTGTGCGAGCAGTTCGGTGCGAGCCGCTTCACTGTGCGCGAGGCGATCAAGCGCCTCGTCGAACTCGGCCTCGTCAGCCGCCAGGCCGGGGTCGGCACGAGGGTGCTGAGCGCGCAGTCGCGCACCGCCTACCGGCAGGTGATGCAGGGCCTCGACGACCTGCAGCAATACACCGCCGAGACGGTGCTGGAGATCCTCGACGTCGAGATGGCGCCGCTCGCCGAGGACATCGCGGCGCTGGCCCAGGCGCCCGCCGGCCAGTCCTGGCTGCACATGCGGGGCCTGCGCTACCGCGAGGGCGAGACGGAGGCACCGCTCTGTGTCACCGAGCTCTACATCCACCCGGCCTTCCGCGCGGTGCGCGATGTCGGCGGGCGCTCGACCGTGCCGGTCTACGTGCGCCTTGAGGAGCAGTTCGGCGAGAGCGTCGCGGAGGTGCAGCAGCAAATCCGCGCGGTGGTGCTCACGCCCGACCAGGCCGAGCGCCTCGGCGCTGCGCCCGGCGCGCCGGCTCTGTGGATCTGCCGGCTCTACCTCAACCGCAGGGCCGAGGTGATCGAGGTCGCGATCAGCGTCCATCCGGCCGAGCGGTTCAGCTACTCGGCGGTGTTTCGGCGCGAGCGCCCGGCGGCCCGATCCAGGCAGGAGGAAACCGATGAGGCGTGAGCGCAGCTACCTGTTCTGTCCCGGCGACCGCCCGGAGCGCTTCGACAAGGCGCTGGCGAGCGGCGCCGACCGGGTGGTGCTCGACCTCGAGGACGCAGTCCTGCCCGGGGCCAAGGCGGTGGCGCGCGACACACTGGCGGACTGGCTTGCTCGCGCCGCGCCAGGCGCCGCCATGGTGCGGGTCAACGCCACCGGCACGCCCTGGCACTCCGACGACGTCGCGGCGCTTGCCGGCCTGCCGGGCCTCGCCGGGCTGATGCTGCCGAAGTCGGAAGAGCCAGACCAGATCCGGTCTCTGCGGGCGGTCCTGGCGCCCGAGCGGACGATCGTCGCTTTGGTCGAGACGGTGCGGGGCATCGCGGGCTTGCGGGCGCTCGCCGGAGCGGAGGGCCTGGATCGCCTCGCCTTCGGGTCGGTCGATTTCTGCACCGAAACCGGCATCCGCGGCCAGGGCCGCGAGCTCGACTTCGTGCGTGGCCAGCTGGTGCTCGAATCGGTGCTGGCCGGGCTCCGGGCGCCCATCGAGGGCGTCACCGTCGCGGTGAAGCGCGAGGACGTGCTCGCCGAGGACGTGGCGCGCGCGCGCAGCTTCGGCTTCGGCGCGAAGCTCTGCATCCACCCGTCCCAGGTCGCGGTGATCAATGCCGGCCTGTCGCCGAGCGAGGACGAGATCGCCTGGGCCTGCCGGGTGGTGGAGGCTAGCGCCACCGGCCCCGGGGCGATCGTCGTCGACGGCAAGCTCGTCGACCGGCCGATCCTCCTCCAGGCCGAGGCGATCCTGGCTCAAGTCGCATGACCACCGCCCTCGGCCTGATCGCCGAGGCCTTCGCGCCACTCCCCGGCCGGCGCCTCCTCGATATCGGTTGCGGCGCCGGTGAACTCGCCCGCGCCCTCGCCGCCCGCGGCGCCACGGTCGCGGGCCTCGATCCGTCGGCGGCGGCCCTGGCGCGGGCGCGGGCGAGCCTGCTGGAGGCCGACCTGCGCCCCGGCACGGCCGAGGCGCTGCCCTGGGCCGACGGCGTCTTCGACGGCGCGGTCTTCCTCAACTCCCTGCACCACGTCCCCGGGACCGGCATGGGCGTGGCCTTGCGCGAAGCTGCCCGTGTCACCGGCCCGGGCCGCGGCATCGTGGTGGTCGAGCCCCTGGCCGAGGGCAGCTTCTTCCGGGCGATGCGCCGCGTCGAGGACGAAACCGCGATCCGCGCTGAGGCGGCGGCGGCGCTCGCGGCCTGCGCGGCCGCCGGCGTGATGGCGATCGAGCGGGACACAATCGTCGACCGGGTCGAGACCTTCGCGGATCTCGACGCCTTCCTCGCCCGGGTCACCGCCGGCGACCCCGGACGCGAGGCCGCAGCGCGTGCGGATCGCGGGGCGATTGGCGAGGATTTCCGCGCGCAGGCGGAGCGGGGGGAGTGCGGGTTCGTCCTGTGCCAGCCGCTGCGGGTGGTGGTTCTGCGGGTCGCGAGCTGAGGTTCCACCCCAACGACGTTCGGCTGCGCGCGACGAGGGGGCGCGTACTCCTCTCCCTTTTGCGGGGAGAGGGCAGTATCCCTGTTCAATAGATACGGCGAGGCGCGAGCCGAGGGTGAGGGGAGGTGCCTGATGTGGCTCCTTTGGAGACACCACGTCACCCTCGCCCTCAGTGCTCCCTGAGCCCCTCTGGAGCTCAGGCCTCTCCCCGCCCGCGGGGAGAAGAGCGAGCCAGCGCTTTATCCTGGTCCGGGAACGTCTCAGTCGACGGGGCTCGAGGGACGCCCCCTCACCCCATCAACCGCACCAGCGCTCCCATCGCCGCCTGCCCCTCGCGCGTGTCGAACGTGTCGGCAAGCCGAGTGGCGAAGCTCGCGACCGAGCTGGTGATCCCGCCTGCCGCCTCGATCTCGCGCAGGGCCGCCGCCTCGGTGCGGTCCGAGAAGCCGCCGCCGGCGTCGAGGAGCACGTGGACGTCGAGGCCCGCCGACCGGGCCGCAAGGGCGGCATGGAGCACCACAACCTCGCTCGCCACCCCGGCGATCGCCAGCACCCGCCGGCCGGTGCCGAGCAGCGCCTCGCGACTGGGAGCGTGGGCGAAGACCGCGGGGCCGCCGCGCTTGAAGATCGGGATGTCCGGCAAGGCGGCGGTGATCTCGGCGATCGGCCGGGGTTCGTCGGTGCCGAACGGCACCACCGAGGCGAAGGCCGGCAGGCCGAGGTCGCGGGCGACGCCGGCGAGCGCCCCGGCCGAGTTGCGGATGGAGGCCTCATCGGCGGTAGCGGCGTGGCCGACGATGCTGTCCTGAAGGTCGGCGAACAGGATGGCGACGTCGGCAGGAGCGAGCTGAGGCATGGGATCTCCGTGCTGGGCGGCGCGGGTGCGCCGGCGATGTGCCTCGAAGCCTCCGCCGGGCGCCCCGGTTCCATGAGGCCGGCGTCGCGTCCCGGGGGCGGGGCGCCCCCGGGACGGGTTCACGCCGCGGCGCGGGCGCCCGGCGCGGCGGCGATCTCGCGCAGCACCTCCGCGGTGTCGGCGACGCGGCCCCACAGGCGCGAGAAGCCGCGCAAGGTGGCCTCCTGCATCGCCTCGCTGCAGGTTCCGGTGGCGTCCGACACCATCACCACCCCGAAGCCGCGGTCCGAGGCCTCCCGCGCTGTGGTCTCGACGCAGTTGTTGGTCGAGACGCCGGACACCACGATCGTGTCGATGCCGAGCGAGCGCAGCACGCCCTCGATGCCGGTCGACGCGAAGGCACCCTGGGTGCGCTTGTTGATGACGAGTTCGCCCGGCAGCGGCTTGAGGGCGTCGACGATCTCGTGCTCGCGGGTGCCGACGGTGTTGTTGGTGGCGCGGAAGAACGCCGCGGTGCTGGGCGGCGCGTCGGAGAAGTCGGGCAATTCGCAGCCGAGTGTGACGTGGACGACCCGGGCGCCCGCCTGCCGGAAGCCGTCGAGGAGCCGGCGGGTGTTGGGCACCACTACCTGGTCGACGCGGTCGAACCGGTAGGCGGCCTCGTGCAGCCGGCCCTCGCGGGCGAGCAGCGCGCCGAGGCCGTGATCGCGGCTGCCGGAGGCGTATTGCAGGTCGACCGGGACGAGGGCGGTGCGGCGCGGATCGATGGCGACCCGACGGGTGAAGAGATCGACGTAGGAGGGATGCATGGCAAGGATCCTTTCTGGAGCGAGCAGGGTCAGGCGAGCCTGCCGCGGACGAGGCCGCGGAGGGGATCGGATGCGCCCTCGCTCTCGGCCTCCTCGAGGGAACTTGCTCGCATCTCGACCGGCAGGAGCAGGACGCTGACCGCGAGCAGCGCCAGCACGCTCACCACCATCCCGACGACGCCCGAGACGCCGAAGGCGGTGAACAGCCAGACCACCGCGTACGGCATGGTGATCGAGGCCAACCGGCCGCAGGCATTGGCGAAGCCCCCGCCGCGCAGGCGCAGCGCCGTCGGGAAGAGTTCCGGCCCGTAGGAGTAGAACGCCACCGCGACGAGGAAGTAGATCGCGCTGACCAGCCCGAACCCGACCGCCGTCACTGCTGCCGGGTCGGTCATCTGCGGGTAGAGGAGGGCGAACAGCCCGACGACGGCGCAGGCGCCGACCATCGAGGCCTTGCGCGGCAGGCGGTCCGCCAGGAGGAAGCCAACGAGGGCGCCGAACGGCCCGCCGACCGTCATCAGGGTTGTGAAGCCGAGCGACTGGACCACCGATAGGCCCTGCTTGACCATGAAGGTCGGGATCCAGGCGATCATGCCGTAGACCGCGATGTTGATCGCGACGTGCGAGAGCGCCGCCACGAAGGTGCGCCCGCCGAGCGCCCGCGAGAACAGGGCCCGCATTGACATCTCGGGCTGGCGCAGGTCGCGGAAGACCGGCACCGCCGGCAGCGCCCCGGCTTGTGCCGCCACCTCGGCCTCGATCTTCACCAGCGCCGCTTCCGCCTCGTCGAGCCGGCCGCGGGATTCGAGCCAGCGGGGTGATTCCGGCATCTGCTTGCGCAGAATCCAGACCCCGAAGGCGCCGATGCCAGCGAGCACGAACATCACCCGCCAGCTGAACTGTGGAATCAGGAAGTAGCCGGCGGCGTTGGCCGCGGGCAGCCCGACATTGATCAGCATGCCGAGCAGCGCGCCCCAGCGCCCGCGATGAGAGGGCGGAATGAACTCGCACAAGGTCCCGGCCGCCACCACCAGCTCGGCCCCGAGCCCGATACCCATCACGAAGCGGCAGAGCGTCAGCACGGTGATGTTGGGGGCAAAGCACGCGGCGAGCGAGGCGAGGCCGAAGATCGCCAGGTTGGTCTGGTAGGAGAAGCGCCTTCCGTATCGGTCGCCGAGATAGCCGGAGCTGGCCGCGCCGATCAGCATGCCGAAGAAGCCGCTCGAGACGAACAGCGCGCCCTGCGGCAGGGTGGCGAAGCCGTCCTTGACCAGCGCCGCCACGACGCTGCTGGCGAGGTAGACGTCGAAGGCGTCGACGAAGCCGCCGGCGGCGATCAGCCAGAGCATCCGCCAGTGGAAGCGCGAGACCGGAAGCCGGTCGAGCCGCGCCCCCGCATTGACGATTTGGGCCATGAGGTTTCCTCCTGGTGACGCGGCCTTTGGCGGCCGTTGTTGTTCGGGATCGGAATTGGAGCCTGCCTGGCTCGTCTTGATCGTCGCTCACGACCTCGTGCCGGGACGTCGACGAATGCTGCGACGGTGCTGAGATCCTCCTTCGTCATCCCGGGGCCGCGAAGCGGAACCCGGGAGCCATAACTGCCGACGATGCAGGATGAAGAAGAACCGGATCAGCTCGAACCCTGGAAGGTTAGCGGTCATGAATCCCAGCTTCTCGCCTTCGGCAAGCTCCATTATGACGTGAACGTGTGTCGGCCATGATGTGGGTATTTGACTATGATGGAGGTAAAATCTGTGATGAGATTGTGAGATGGGCAATTGAAATCATCATTCGACCTCGCCTCAATGCCGCGCGAGGAACCCGAGCAGCGCGTCGGCGAACTCGGCCTTGCGCTTCGAGCCGGCAATGACGTGGGCGGCGAGCGGCATGTCGAGCCCTTCGGCGTTCGGGATCGCGGCCTCGATCGGCTTCGTGGTGCGGGGGCCCGTCACCTGGTCGAGGCCGGCATGCTGGACGAGCGTCGGGGCCCGGATGGCGCCCGCCCGGTCGCGGGCGTCGTGGGCCAGGCAGGCCTCGATCAGGCGGGCATGGGCCGGGACGCGGCCGTTGAGCTCGCTCCAGACGCCGGTCTCGCCGAGCAGCCGGTCGATGGTGCGGGCGTAGTAGTCCGGCTCGAAGGACAGCAGCGAGACGACCTTCTGGAAGGTCAGGAAACCGGATTCGGCGTGGACGTCGAGGAGCATCTGCAACTGGTCGGCGAGGAAGCGGTCGACCGAGATCCAGGCGCCGGTATTGACCATCGAGCGGGCCAGCTCCGGCCGGCGGATCGCCACCTCCTGCATGATGCAGGCGCCCATCCCGATCAGCCCGACGAGGTGGGCTTGCGCGATGCCGAGATGCTGGGAGAGCCCGATCACGTCCTCGGCGTAGAGGGCGGTGGTGGCGGGAACGGAGAGGTCGTCGTCGGACTCGCCGATGCCGCGATGGTCGAAGATCACCACGCTGTAGCGCTCGGTGAGCCCTTGCGGCAGGTGGCGCTCCTGCCCGTGGCAGAAGGTGCCCCAACCGCCCGACAGGATCACGGGCTCGCCCGTGCCGTGGACCTCGTAGTGCATCCGGTGTCCGTTGATCGTCGCGCTCGGCATGGGTCGTCGTCCTCGGTGGGGGATGTCAGGTCGCGGACTGGCCGGAGAGGACCGCGCCGGTATGCTCACCGAGAGCCGGCTCGCGCAGGCGCGGCTCCGGCGGCTCGTCGCGGAAGCGGATCGCCGGGGCGACGTGGCGCCGCCCGGCCGCGTCGGTGAGGATCATGCCCCGGGCAAGCGCATGCTCGTCGGAGAGCGCCTCCGGCAGGGTCTTTACGGGAGCAAAGCACACGTCGAGCGGGCGGAACCACTCCACCCACTCGGCCTGGCTCCGGGTGAGGAAGACCTCGCGCAGATAGGCGATCAGCGGCGCCTGGTGCGGCCCGGGGCCCGCTTCGCAGAGCGGCACGAGGTCGAGGCGGCCGAGCTTGCCGAGCAGGGTACGGACGAACTTGATCTCCTGGCCGCCGAGCACGACGTGGCGGTGATCGGCGGTCTCGTAGACCTGGTAGAAGGCCGAGCCGCCCATGCTGCGCTCGTGCTTCGGGTTGGCGTGGCGGTCCTCTGCCAAGGCCGGCCCGAGCACGTTCGGCATCGAGGCGAGGACGCTCTCATGCATCGAGACGTCGATGTAGTCGCCCCGCCCCGTCTGCTGCCGGCGCAGGAGCGCCATCAGCACGCCCGAGAGCGCGTGGAGCGAGGCCAGCATGTCGGCGGCCGGGATGCCGGGGATCGCCGGTGCGTCGTCGCGCCCGAGCGTGATGCCGATTGAGCCCGCCAGCGCCTCGGTGGCGAGGTCGTGGGCGGGCACGCCGGCATAGGGCCCGGTCTGCCCGAAGGCGCTGATCGCGCAGTAGACAATGCCGGGATTGCGTGCCCGCACCGCGTCGTAATCGACGCCGAGGCGCTTCACCACGCCGGGCCGGAAGGTCTCGACGAACACGTCGGCATCCGCGCACAGGGCCAGCAGCGCCTCGCGGCCCTCGTCTGACTTGAGGTCGAGGACGATGCTGCGCTTGCCGCGGTTGACGTTGCGGAAGAATACCGTCGAAGATCCGTCCGAGGGGCCGATGGCGCGGCCGGGATCGCCCTCGCCGGGGGGCTCGACCTTGATCACCTCGGCACCGTGGTCGGCCAGCACCATGGTCAGGTACGGCCCAGGCAGGAACACCGAGAGATCGACAACCTTTAGACCGGTGAGCTTCATGCCACGGCCTCCGCCGCCGTTCCGAGGATGCCGCGGGTATCCGCGCCGAGCGGGCTGCAGGGGGCGGCCGCAGGCCGCTGCCCGTCGACCTTGAGGGGGTTGGCGAGCACCCGCAGGCCGGGTCGCGCCGGATGGTCGATCCGGGCGATCATGCCAGTCTCGGCCACGAACGGGTTGGCGAGGGCCTGCGCTACGTCGTGGACCGGCGCCACCGGCAGGCGGCCGGACAGGATCTCGAGCCAGTCCTGCGTCGGCTTCGTCGCGAAGACGTCGTCGAGGGTGGCCGTCAGCGCGTCCCGGTTGTCCCGGCGGGCGCCCGCGGTGGCGAAGCGTGGATCGGCAGCCAAGTCGGGGCGGCCGAGCCCGGCGACGAGCGCATCCCAGAACTTGTCCATCATGCAGCCGACGAAGATCCAGCCGTCGGCGGTGCGCAGGGTTTGCACCGGCGTGCGGGCAAGGTGCGAGCCTCGCGGCAGCCGTGTCGCCACCTCACCCTCGTTGAGGTGCCAGGTGCCCGGATAGGTGAGCTGGTGCAGGGCGACGTCGAACAGGCAGGTATCGACGTCGCAGCCCCGCCCCGTGGCGCGGGCCCGGATCACCGCGGCCAGCAGCCCGGTCACTCCGGTCATCCCGGTCATAAAGTCGATCATCGACACGCCCATTCGGGCGGGCGGCCCGTCGGGCTCGCCGGTCAGGCTCATCAGCCCGGCTTCGGCCTGCATCAGGAAATCGTAGCCCGGCCAGTCTCGGCGGGCGTTATCGCGGCCGTAGGCCGAAATGTGCAGGCAGACGATCCGCGGATTCACGTCCCTCAGGCTCGCATGGTCGATCGCGAGCTTGCCCGGCTGGTCGCCGCGCAAGTTATTGATGACCGCGTCCGCGCTCGCCACCAGCATCCGGAAGGCCTCCCGGCCGGCTGGGCTCTTGATGTCGAGGGCGACGCTCTTCTTGTTGAGGTTGAAGGTCTGGAAATACTGGCTGTCGTTCTCGCCCAGCAGGTGCGGGCCCATCTGGCGCGAGGCGTCACCGCCGGTCGCGGCATTCTCGACCTTGATCACCTCGGCGCCGAGATCGGCCAGGAACATCGAGCCGTAGGGGCCGGCGCCGAACTGCTCGAAGGTGAGCACCCGGAGCCCGGAGAGCAGGCCCTCGCCGGGCGGCTCCGTTGGATCCGCCTTCGACGCGGAATGGCGGGCATCTGGCACCGCGCTCCTCCCTATTTGTATGTATGTCCGTACAAAGTTGCATCGGTGATGTAGGTTGTCAATCGATGATGGGACCGGTTGGTGACGGAACGACGCCGACCCGGCGTGCCGGCTGCCGCATGCGCGGAGCGAACGGGGGCCGCGTTCCGGCCGCGATTGACAGGCCAGGGCGGCTCGCGAAGCCTCCCGGTGCGGGGTGGCGCACGGCGACCGGCCCGCGTCCCGGAGCGGGGGCGATCCCGCCGATATGAGGACGGGCGAGACGATGCGAGCCACTGAGACCCTGAAGTCGATCCTGGCGCGCCGCGAGGCGGTGAGCGTGCCGGGCGCCGCCAA
The DNA here is from genome assembly GCF_053764715.1 of Methylobacterium sp. Gmos1. Taxonomy (NCBI): domain Bacteria; kingdom Pseudomonadati; phylum Pseudomonadota; class Alphaproteobacteria; order Hyphomicrobiales; family Methylobacteriaceae; genus Methylobacterium; species Methylobacterium sp. Gmos1. Next base: position 168,705 of record NZ_JBSNCC010000008.1, read on the forward strand.
CGCGCTGTTTGCCCGCGTCATCGAGGATCTCGGCTTCGAGGCAGTCTACGTGACCGGCGCCGGCGTCGCGAACATGCATCTCGGCGCCCCGGATATCGGGCTCACCACCGTCACCGAGGTGGCGAGCGCCGTCGCGGCGGTGGCGGACGCCGTGACCCTGCCGATCATCGTCGATGCCGACACCGGCTTCGGCAACGCCGTCAACATGGTGCGCACCGTGCGCCTGCTCGAGCGGGCGGGCGCCGCCGGCATCCAGATCGAGGACCAGGTCTTCCCGAAGAAATGCGGCCACTTCACCGGCAAGGACGTGATCCCGCCCGGCGAGATGGTGCAGAAGATCAAGGCTGCGGTCGATGCGCGGCGCGACGGCGACCTCCAGATCATCGCCCGTACCGACGCGAGGGCGGTGGAGGACCTGGACCGGGCGATCGCGCGGGCGCAGGCCTATGTCGAGGCCGGGGCCGACGCGACCTTCGTCGAGGCGCCGGTCTCGGTCGAGGAGTTGGCGCGCATCGCCCGCGACCTGCCGGTGCCGCAGGTCGCCAACATCGTGTTCGGCGGGCGCACGCCCGATCCCGGGCGCGAGCGGCTAGCCGGGATGGGCTTCTCGATCGTCCTCTACGCCAATGCGGCGCTCCAGGCGGCGCTCAAGGCCTCCTTCGACGTGCTCGGCGCGCTCAAGCGCGACGGCTCGCTCGCCGGCGTGGCCGACCGCCTCGCCTCGTTCGAGGAGCGCCAGAGGGCGGTCGACAAGGAGGCCTGGGACGCCCGGGAGGCGCGCTATCGGGCACCCTGAGCCCTGTTCGACTCGTGAGTCTCGAGCATTTTCCGACGAAGTGGAAACCAGTTCGTCCCGAAAAATGTGACAAATCAAAAATGTTTGAGGTTATCGAACCCATTTTTATCATATTATTATATAAATTGGATCTTTATTTAGAATGCCCGCAGCCGAGTCTGATGTTTTAAATTTTATCCGGTAATAAGTTGCTTTTTTTAGAGTGCTTTGCTGTTCATACCGACAGGCGTATGCTGGAGTGATGGGGATGCCTGAGAACCGCCAGCGGTACGACCGCAGCAAGCTTCGCTATCCCACCTATTCGACGGAAGGAATGGGCGCCTGTTGCTCCCCCTTCTTTCGCCGAACCGACGCGGAGGAAACAAACGGACGGTTGATCTGCGCGAGGTGGTCAATGACTTGATGCATGCCCTTGGCACGGGGTGCCAATGGCGCACCACTCTAAAATATCTTCTGCCTCGTTAGACGGTGAATGGCTTATTTAAATTATGGAATTATAATGGAACTCTCCTGTGCATCCGTCACGCCCTCTACGTCCTCTGCCGCGAACAGGCAGGACGTGAGGCCAGCCCTACCGCAGCGGTCATTGACAGCCAAAGCATCAAGAACGCGCAGACAGGGGGGCGCACGATCGACCCGTCCGCTACGATGCGGGCAAGAAGATCAAGGGCAGGAAGCGCCATCTCCTCGTCGATATGCGAGATCTGCTGATGCACGCTCTGGTGCATCCGGCTGACATGCAGGATCGTGATGGCGAGGTATGGGTCATGGCGACGCTGTTGAGTCTCCACCCGTTCCTACTGAAGCTGTATGCAGATGGTGACGACCAGGGATCGGTGTTCCGGGAGGCTGCGCGGTCGGGCGCTGCGCTCAGACGGCGCGATGGATGAACCGGCGGTCGAGCCACAGCAGCACGCCATTCGCCGCCACCGCGACGATCACCAGCATCAGGATCACCGCGGTCGTCTGCTGCACGTTGTGCAGGCTGATGCCGTTGACGATCAGGAAGCCGAGACCCGTCTGCGAGGCGAACATCTCGCCGACCAGCACCCCGAGGAGCGTCAGCGAGAACCCGACCCGCAGGCCCGTGACGATCTCGGGCAGCACGGCTGGGGCGAGAATCGTGCGGATCGTCGCGGCCTGGCTCAGACGCATCGCCCGGGCGGTGCGGATCAGCACCGGGTTGATGCCCTTCACCGCCGTCAAGGTGAACAGCGTGATCGGGATCACGCCGTGGATCACTCCGAACGCCACCTTGGCGCCGAGGCCGAGGCCGAAGACCAGCAGGATCACCGGGTACAGCGTGACCTTCGGGATCGAGTAGAGGCCGGCCAGGATCGGTTCGGCGACCTCGCCGGCGAAGCGGCGCAGGCCCAAGATCAGCCCGAGCCCGATACCCAGCAGCGCCGAGATCACGAGCGCCCCCGCGAAGGCGGTGAGCGTGGCGCTGGCATGCGACCAGAAGCCGGCACTCGCGAGAAGGCCCGACAGGTGCCGGAAGGCCGCGAGCGGCGACGCGATCGCCGCCTCGCCGGCATAGGCGTGGAGCCCCTGCCACAGGCCGAGCAGCACGACGACGGTGACGAGCCCATCGAGAAGCCACGGGCGGCGCGGGCCAGTGGCGGGGAGCGCGGCGGAGCCGCTCATGCGCGCGCGCGCCGGCGCATCAGGCGGCCCTCCCAGGCGTGCAGGGTCATGTTCAGTCCCGTGACCACCACGAGCACGAACAGCATCAAAGCGTACATCGTGCGGTTCTCGAAGCCGTCATAGGCATAGGCGATAGCGTGGCCGAGCCCGGCATCGGCCAGGATGAACTCGCCCGCGATGATGCCGATGAAGGCGTAGGCGAGTGCCAGCTTCACGCCGGTGAGCAGGTAGGGCAGGGCGCTCGGCATCACCACGTGGGCGAGGGTGGCGAGCCGCCCGAGCCGGTAGGATCGGGCGGTGCGCATGAGCACCCGCGGCACCCGGTCGAGCCCGTTGAGGGTGGCGAGGATCATCGCTGGCACCCCGAACGCCATGCCGAGCACGATCAGCGGCACGCTGTTGAGCCCGAAGATGGCGACGAAGAGCGGGTAGAAGACGAAGGTCGGGATCGAGTAGTACGAGGCCAGCAGCGGATCGAGGCCCTGCCGGACCCGCGGCAGAGCGTGGATCGCGACGCCCAGGGCGAAACCGATCGCCACCGCCAGCACCACGGCGATCGCCACGGTGGAGAAGGTGCGGGCGATGTCGCCGGCGATCTCGCCGGAGGCGAGCATCCCCCAAAGGGTCGTGGCCATTTCGCTCGGCGGGATCAGGGTGAGCGGGTTGACGAGGTGCAGGCGGCACACCGCCTCGAGCAGCACGACGAAGCCGGCGATCCAGGCGATGCGGGTCAGGGTGACGGCGCGCTCTCGCGTCATGGGGCGCTCTTCTTGCCGATCGCCTTCAGCGATTCCTCGCGCAGGTGCGACCACAGCCGGGCTGTGACGTGGCCGAAGCGCTCCTCCGCGACTATGCGGCTGTCGCGCTCGCGCGGCCAGCCGGTCTCGACGATCTCGATGAAGCGGCCGGGCCGCGACGACATCACGCCGATGCGGTCGGACAGCAACGCCGCCTCGTCGAGGGCGTGGGTGATGAGGAGTACCGTGGCGCCGGTCTCGCGCCACAGCCGCAGGAGCTCGTCGCCCATCAGCAGGCGCGTCTGCTGGTCGAGCGCCCCGAACGGCTCGTCGAGCAGGATCAGGCGCGGCTGCGTCACCAGAGTGCGGGCGATGCAGACCCGCTGGCGCATGCCGCCCGAGAGCTGCGCCGGATAGGCGCCCGCGAAGTCGGTCAGCCCCATGAAGCCGAGGGCGTAATCGACCCGGCGGGCGATCTCGGCCGGATCGGTCCCGGCCCGCCTGAGCCCAAAGGCAACGTTGTCGCGGACGGTGAGCCAGGGGAACGAGGCGTCCTCCTGGAACACGATGCCGACCCCGTCAGGCACGCCGGCGACCGGCGCGCCCTCGAAGGTCACGCTGCCGGCATTCGGCCGTCCGAGCCCGGACAGCACGTCGAGCAGGGTGGACTTGCCGCAGCCGGACGGGCCGACGACCGAGAAGAACTCGCCCTTGACGAGGTCGAGGTCGAGGGGGCCGAGGGCAGCGAGCCGGCCGTAGACGCGGGCGACCCCGCGCAGGGCGGCGTGGATCTCGCGGGTCTCGGCGGACATCCCACGGGGATCGGCGCTGAGGGCAACGACGGCCATGACGGCTCCCTACTGCGAGGCCTGGAGGTCTTTCGGCAGGAAGGACGTGTCGACGACCTGGCCCCATTCGACCGGCCCCTTGAGGCGGCCGACGAGCTTCATGCCGTCGAGCATGCGGTTCATGTTGTCGTAGTGCAGCCGGCCGTCGCCAAAATACTCGAAGCCGACGAAGTGCTTGAACACCTCGCGGAACACCTTCTGGTCGCCGCTATAGGCCTTGGCGACGATGTCGGCCGCCTCGTCCGGATGGGCCTTGATGTAGGCGACGCCCTCGCGCCGGGCCTCGATCAGGGCGCGCAGCTTGTCACCGCCGGTCTTGGCGAACTCGGCCGTGGTGATGCCTACGGTCTGGGTGAGCGCCGGATTCATGCAATCCTTGGCCCAGAACGCCGCCTTGACCTTGCCCTGGTTGCCCGACCACAGCGGCTCGCCCGACATCGCGGCGTCGACCGCGCGGTTGAGCACCGCCGACAGGTTGGCCCCGAGATCGCCCGCGGCCACGAGCTGCAGGTCCTTCTGCTCCAGCCCCGCCTTCTGCAGGCAGTTGAGAATGATCATGTTGGTGACGGAACCCGGCGCCGTGTAGGCGACCTTCTTGCCCTTGAGGTCGGCGAGCGAGCCAACCTTGCCGTCGGGCTGCGTGATCCAGAGGATGTCCTCGACGCTCTCGACGCCGCCGCTGATGATCTTGATCGGCTGGCCGGACTGGATCGCCAGGACCGCCGCCGGCAGCGCCACCTCGCCGAACGGCACCTCGCCGGCCAGCGTGTTGCGCACCGAGGTGCCGCCGCCCGCCGAGGTGAGGAAGCCGGTGATGTCGAGGCCGCGCTTCTTGAAGAAGCCCTTCTCGAGCGCCACCGCGTAGGGCGCGCCGTAGAAGGCCGAGCCCCAATGCGTGACCGTGATGGTCTCGGCCCGGGCCGGCGCCCCGGCGAGGCCCGCGCCGGCAAGCAGCAGGCTCAAGGCACCGGCCCGCAAGGTTCTCACGACCATCGCTTCTCTCCCGTCTCGCCAGCTCTATCCCGAAGTCGTCGTCAGGCGGCGGCCCAGATCCACGGCCGTGCGGCGCGGTCGCGCGCCTGCCACGCGGCGATCTCGTCCGCGCGCGTCAGCGTGACGCCGATCTCGTCGAGCCCCTCCCGCAGGGCCTGCCGGCGCTGCGGATCGACCGTGAAGGGAACGACCGCGCCGGACGGCGCGCGCACCTCCTCGGCGACGAGGTCGACCGTGACGGCCGTACCGCCCGTCGCCTCAGCGGCGAGCCGGTCGACCGCGTCCTTCGGCAGCACGACCGGCAGCACGCCGTTCTGGAAGCAGTTGTTGAAGAAGATGTCGCCGAAGCTCTCGGCGATGACGGCCCGCAGTCCCAGTCCCATCAGCGCCCAGACCGCGCCCTCGCGCGACGAGCCGCAGCCGAAATTGCGCCCGGCGATCAGGATCGGCGCGCCCCGGAAGGTCGGCGTGTCGAGGATGAAGGCGGGATCGCCCTCTTGCCCGTGCCGCAGCGCCTCGAAGGCGTAGCGGCCGAGATCCTCCCGCGGCACCCCTGTCAGGCGCTCGATGCGGATGATGACGTCGGTGTTGACGTTCGGCTCGAGGAACGGCGCTGCAGGGCCGGTGATGACGGTGAAGGGCTGCATCAGATACGCCTCACGTCGGTGATCGCGCCGGTGACCGCCGCCGCCACCGCCATGGCGGGGCTGGCGAGGTGGGTGCGCGCGCCCGGGCCCTGGCGCCCGACGAAGTTGCGGTTCGAGGTTGAGACGGCGCGCGCGCCCGGCGGCACCCGCTCGCCGTTCGCCGCAACGCAGAGGCTGCAGCCCGGCTCGCGCCAGGCAAAGCCCGCCTCGCGGAACACCCGGTCGAGCCCCTCGGCCTCGGCGTCGCGCTTCACACGCTCTGAGCCCGGCACCACCCAGGCGGTGACGCCGGGCGCGACGTGGCGCCCGCGGGCGAGGGCGGCGGCCTCGCGCAGGTCCTCGATCCGGGAATTGGTGCAGGAGCCGATGAACACCCAGTCGACCGGGGTACCGGCGAGCGGCCGGCCCGGCTCGAGGCCCATGTAGTCGAGCGCCGCCCGCCAGGCCTCGCGTCGCTCGGGATCCGGCGCTCCCTGCGGATCGGGGATCGCCGCGTCGATGGCGATGGCGTGCTCGGGGCTGGTTCCCCAGGTCACCGTCGGCGTCACCTCGGCGACGTCGATGACGATCTCGCGGTCGAACGCCGCGTCGGCATCGCTCGCGAGGGTGCGCCAATGGGCGACAGCCCGGGCGAGGTCGTCGCCCTTCGGGGCGAAGCGGCGGCCCTCGACGTAGGCGAAGGTGGTATCGTCGGGCGCGACGAAGCCGATCTTGGCGCCGAGCTCGATCGAGAGGTTGCAGACCGTCATCCGGCCGGCGACGCCGAGGCCCCGGATCGCCGAGCCGGCATACTCGACGGCGTAGCCCGTGCCGGCATCGGCACCGAGCCGGCCGATCAGGTGCAGGATCAGGTCCTTGGGGGCGATGCCCTGGCCCATCGCGCCCTCGAACCGCACCCGCAGGCTTTTCGGCTTCTTCTGGCGCAGGGTCTGGGTGGCGAGCGCGTGGGTCAGCTCCGACGAGCCGACGCCGAAGGCGAGCGCGCCGAGCCCGCCATGGGTGCAGGTGTGGCTGTCGCCGCAGATCAGGCTGACGCCCGGCAGGGTGATGCCGAGTTCCGGCCCCATCACGTGGACGATGCCCTGGCCGACTTGCCCGAGGTCGAAATAGTGCAGGCCAGCTTCCGACGCGCGCCTTCGCAGGCCCGCCCAGAGCGGCGCCCCCGGGGCATAGCTCTCGCCGGTCCGGCCGGGGGCGCTCGACACCGCGTGGTCGGCGGTGGCGAAGGCGAGCTCCGGGTTGCTCACCCGCAATCCCCTCGCCGCCAGGGCGTCGAGCCCGGCCGTGCCCGAGAGGTCGTGCAGCAGGTGGCGGTCGATATGGAGGAGCGACCAGCCGTCGCCGAGATCGGCGACGACGTGGGCGTCCCACAGCTTGTCGAGGAGGGTGCGGGCCATATCGGCGCCTACTCGGCCGCGACGGCGGGGGCGTCGCGCTCGCCGTCTCGGAACCGCGTCCGCAACTCCTCCCACTGGTCGGCGCCCAGCCGGCGGAATCGCTCGCGGATCGCCGGCGCCCCGGCCGAGCTCGGCGGGGCGTTGGTCTCCCTCAGCGTCGTCAGGGCCGCGTCGAAGGCCTCCATGGCGGCCCCGAACAGGAGACTCGGCAGGATCGCCAGCCGGTAGCCCATCGCCTGCGCGTCCGGCATGGCGATGTCGGGGGTCTTGCCGCCGCGCACCACGTTGAGAAGGCAGGGACCCTTCACCTGAGCCGGCACCGCCCGCATCTCGTCGAGGCTCTGCGTCGCCTCGACGAAGGCCATGTCGGCGCCGGCGGCAAGCGCGAGGTTGGCGCGCGCCACCGCCTCGTCGAAGCCGGCGACGGCGCGGGAATCGGTCCGGGCGATGACAAGGAAATCCGGGTCGCGCCGGGCCGCCACGGCGGCACGGATCTTCGCCACGAACTCCTCGCGCGGCACGATCTCCTTGCCGTCGAGGTGGCCGCAGCGCTTCGGGCTCACCTGGTCCTCGATGTGCAGGCCGGCGACGCCGCGCATCTCGTATTCCTGGATCGTGCGGGTGACGTTCAGCTCGTTGCCGTAGCCGGTATCGGCGTCGGCGATGACCGGCACATCGACGGCGCGGGCGAGGCTGCCGGCATTGGCCGCCATCTCGCTCATCGTCACGAGGCCGAAATCCGGGTAACCGAGGGCCGCGGCGGTGCCCGCCCCGGTCATGTAGACCGCCGGAAAGCCCGCCTGCGCGATGAACTTCGCGGTGATGCCGTCATAGGCGCCGGGCGCCACGACCATCTCGGGGCGCGCGAGGAGCGCGCGCAGCTTGCGGGCCTGACCCATCCATTCCTCCCTGGCCACCCCGCTGGAGCGAAGGGCTCGGGGCGCCTTTGCGGCGTCCCCATCCTGCATCGGTGCAGTTGTCCAGACAGGTTAGCCTTCGTTTCCGGTCTGTCAATGGCGATGTGGGGTGGCGTCAGGGCACGAGGGCCGGGGGGAGCCCGCGCTTTATCCTCGCACGACCCGCACGATCGGGAGCAGCCTCACGCCCGCCACTCTCCCCGCCGGATCCGCGTCGTGTAGCGGCACTCCTCGCCCGGGTGCCAGTTCACCGAGGTCAGCATGATGCCGCCGCTGACGTCGTAGTAGCGGCGCACGAAGCGCATCGCCGGGCTGCCGCGCGGGCGCTTGAGGGCGCGGGCGACCGGGGGCGGCATCGGGCGGGCGGTGATCTCCTGCAGGGCCTCGGCGATCAGCTCGCCCGAGCGCGCCTCGACGAGGCCGTAGACCGCGCCTCCCACCTCGCGCAGGTCGGCGAGCAGGGGGGCGAAACGGGCATGCACGTAGACGCTGACGAAGCAGATCGCCGCGTCGCGCGCGGCGGTCCAGCGCACGCCCTCCGCCTTGAGCCAGGACGTGCCGACCGGCGCCTGCACGAAGCCGGCGACCTCCGGGTCGATCTGGATCATCCCGAGCGTGGCGACGTCGAAGTGGGTGTCGCGGGCGTACTCGAACATGTCAGCGAGGTCGTCGAAGACCTGGGCGAAGCCCGGCTGCGCGCTCGTCGCGATTACCGTCGAGCCGGCGCCCTGGCGGCGCTCGACCAGCCCCTTCTCGACCAGCTTGCGCAGGGCCTCGCGCACGGTGAAGCGGCTCGCCTCGAAGCGGGCGCACAGGGCCGTCTCGGTCGGCAGGGTCGTGCCGACAGGGTGCAGTCCGGCGCGGATCTCCTCCTGGAGCGCCCGGGCGATCCGCTCGTTGAGCGGGCCCGCCTCCTCGGCGCCCGGCTCCCGTACTCCCATCGCCCTGCCGGACACATTTCCCTCCGAAGCCGGCGCTCACCACTTGTCCAGACAAATTTGCCAGATTAAGGTCTGGCGAACAAGAGGAACGCCCGATGAGCCAGACCACGGAACCTGCCCTTGCGCCAGCCCTCTCCGACCTGCGCGTCCTAGAGATGGGCCAGCTCCTCGCCGGGCCGTTCTGCGGCCAGCTGATGGCCGATTTCGGCGCCGAGGTGATCAAGATCGAGCAGCCGGGTGCCGGCGACCCGATGCGGGAATGGGGCCGCGAGAAGCCGCACGGCCAGTCGCTGTGGTGGCCGGTCATCGCCCGCAACAAGAAGTCGATCGAGATCAACGCCCGCGAATCGGCGGGCCAGGACCTGATCCGGCGCCTCGTCGCGCAGTCGGACATCCTGATCGAGAATTTCCGCCCCGGTACGATGGAGAAATGGGGCCTGGGCTACGACGAACTCTCGGCGATCAACCCGCGGCTCATCATGATCCGCGTCTCCGGCTACGGCCAGAGCGGGCCCTACTCGCAGAAGGCCGGCTACGGCGCAATCGGCGAGGCGATGGGCGGAATGCGCTACGTCGCGGGCGATCCCTCCAACCCGCCCTCGCGGGCTGGCATCTCGATCGGTGACACGCTGGCCGCTACCTTCGCCTGCGTCGGCGGGCTGATGGCTTTGCACGCCCGAACCCGGACCGGCCGCGGCCAGATCGTCGACAGCGCGATCTACGAGGCGGTGCTCGCCGTGATGGAGAACCTCGTCACCGAGTACGACAAGACCGGCTACATCCGCGAGCGTACTGGCGCGATCCTGCCCAACATCGCCCCCTCAAACGTCTACCCGACGAAGAGCGGCGTCTACGTGCTGATCGCCGCCAACCAGGACAGCGTGTTCAAGCGCCTCGCCGCCGCGATGGGCCAACCCGAGCTCGCGGCCGACCCGCGCTACGCCACCCATACCGAGCGCGGCAAGCGCCAGGCTGAGCTCGACGCCCTCATCGCCGCCTGGACGGCGGCCCTCGACCGCGAGGAACTCGGCCGCATCCTCGATGAGGCGGGCGTGCCCCGCGGCGATATCTACCGCGCCCCCGAGATGCTGGAGGACGCGCATTTCAAGGCGCGCAAGACCATCGTCGACGTCGCCCATCCGCTGTTCGGCTCGCTCAAGATGCAGAACGTGGCACCCCGCCTCTCGGCCAATCCCGGTCGGGTCGTCACCGCCGGCCCGGAACTCGGCCAGCACAACGACGAGATTTTCCGCGGGCTCCTCGGCCTCGCGCCGGCCGACCTCGCCCGGCTCGTCGCCGACAAGGTGATCGGCGGGTCGGCGCGGGACGCGGCGTGAGCCCGCGAAAGTGCGAGGGCTTACGTTCCGTCGTCAGCCCCCCCCTGTTCCGGATCTCCTTCCGCTTCGCTCCCGTCGTTCGGGAAAGGGGAGTGTGTGCAAAGGAAAACATGACATGACCGCACAGCGCCCCGCCTCCCTCACCGTCGTCGAGGTCGGTCCCCGTGACGGGCTGCAGAACCAGGACCGGCTGCTCTCGACCGACACCAAGGTCGAGATGATCCGGAGGCTCGCGGCCGCGGGCCTGAAGCGGATCGAGGCGGCGAGCTTCGTCAACCCGAAGCGCGTGCCGCAGATGGCCGATGCCGAGGCGGTGCTGGCGCGGGTCGTCGACCTACCGGGCCTCAGCGTCTCGGGCCTCGTCCTCAACGAGCGCGGCTTCGAGCGCGCGCTGGCCGCCAACCTGCGCGAGATCAGCTTCGTGGCGGTGGCGACCGACACGATGGCCGCCCGCAACCAGGGGACGACGGCCCGCGGCCTCGTCGAGGCCTGGGACCGCCTCGCCGGGCGGGCGAAGGCGGCCGGCCTGTTCCGGTCGGTGACGATCGCGGTCGCCTTCGGCTGCCCGTTCGAGGGCGACGTGCCGCTTTCCCAGGTGATCGAGATCGCCCGGGCGCTCGCCGAGGCTGGCGTCGACGAGATCTCGCTCGCCGACACGATCGGCGTCGCGACGCCCGCCATTGTCGAGGAGCGCTTCGCCGCCCTGGCGCAGGCCGTGCCAAGCCTGCCGATGCGAGCGCATTTCCACAACACCCGCAACACCGGCTACGCCAATGCCGACGCGGCGCTCCGCTCGGGCGTCACGGTCTTGGATGCGAGTCTCGGCGGCCTCGGCGGCTGCCCGTTCGCGCCGGGCGCCACCGGCAACATCGCGACCGAGGACCTCGTCTCGATGCTGGAGCGCGACCGGGTTGCGACCGGGATCGCGCTCGCGCCCTTGCGCGACGCGACCCTCTGGCTCGAGGGCGAGATGGAGCGGCGCCTGCCCGCCCACGGCGCCCATGTCTCGGCCTGGCCCGAGATCCTGGCGGCCTGACCATACGGCCTGACGACGAACGATCCGCCCGCGATGGGCGCCAGCCGGGCGGTAGAGCCCGGCCGGGAGAGGGAAGGGGACCCGACGATGGCGTCAACGATCTCGGCCGGGGCGCGCCTCGACCGCCTGCCGATCTCTGGCTTCCACCGCCGGATCCTGTGGCTGATCGGCGCCGGGATGTTCTTCGACAGCTTCGACATCTACCTCGCGGGCGGCATCCTGGGCGCCCTCGTCAAAGATGGCTGGTCGGACCTCCGGCTCAACGCCGCCTTCCTGTCGGCGACCTTCATCGGGATGGTGGTCGGCAGCTTCTCGGCCGGGATCCTCGGCGACCGGTTCGGGCGCCGGTTCACCTACCAGGCGAACCTGATGATCTTCGGGCTCGCCTCGCTCGCCGCCGTCTTCGCCCCCGACATGTGGACGCTGATCGTCCTGCGCTTCTTCATGGGCGTGGGGCTCGGGGCCGAGATCGTCATTGGCTATGCGACGATCGGCGAGTTCATCCCGCCGGCGCAGCGCGGGCGCTGGGCCGCCTACCTGTCGATCATCACCAACACGGCGCTCTTCGCCGCGACGCTGGTCGGCTACCTGGTGATCCCGACCTTCGGCTGGCGGATGATGTTCGCGATCGCCGGCATCGGCGCGCTTGCCGTCTGGTACGCCCGCAAGAGCATGCCGGAGAGCCCGCGCTGGCTCGAATCCGTCGGCCGGACCGAGGAGGCCGATCAGGTGCTGACGGGGATCGAGGCTTCCTACGGCCGAACCCTGCCGGCGCCGCAGCCGGTCGCGGTGGCAGGGCCGGTGCGGGACCCCGGCCTCGGGGTGCTGTTCGGCCGCCCGGTGATCCGCCGCACGCTGGTGGCGACCGTCATTAATGTGATGATCAACGTGTCGATCTACGGCTTCGTCGCCTGGGTGCCGACTTTCCTGGTCAAGCAGGGCCTCAGCGTCGGCTCGTCGCTCGGCTACACCACCTTCATGTCGCTCGGCGGTCCGGTCGGGGCCTGCCTCGGCGCGGTGATCGCCGAGCGCCTCGGGCGGCGCAACGGCCTTACCGTCGCGTCGGTCGTCGCGGCGCTCCTCGGCATCGCCTACACGCTGGCGCCCTCGATGGCGCTGGCCACCGTCGTCGGCTTCGGGCTGTTTACCTGCATTTACCTGATGGTGGCGCTCGGCATCGCCGCCTACATCCCGGAGCTATTCCCGACCGAGTACCGCCTGCGCGGCACCGGCGTCGCCAGCACGGCGGGGCGGATCGCCGGTATCTTCATCCCGCAAGGCGTCGTCTGGCTCTACGCCGAGGGCGGGGTCGTACCGGTGCTGGCGATGCTGGTCGGCGCCCTGCTGCTCCAGGCCGTCTGCGTCGGGTTGTTCGGCATTGAGACCCGCAACCGCAGCCTCGAGGCGCTGCGGCCCGACGCGGCGAGCCCGGGTCGGGACCTCGCGGCCGCGCCGGCCGAGCGCTGAGGGGCCGCCACCCGACACGATCCGCGCCCAAGCGCAATCCCGCGCCGCCCGGCGGGTTGAGCCCGGCCGGACGAGCAAAGCAGTCCCGAAGGAGACACCCGACATGTCGGCCCAACGCCGCGTCGTCGTCACCGAGTTCGGCCCGCCCCAGGTCATGCGCCTGGAGAGCGGGCCGCTCCCCGCCCCGGCAGCGGGCGAAGCGCAACTGCGCCAGACCGCGATCGGCTTCAACTTCATTGACATCGACTAGCTGTTTGGTAGCGAAACGTTGTTGGCACGCGGCGCGTTGGGCGATTGAGGAGCATGCCTGGCGCTTCGAGCCGACACACCGCTCCTCCGCCCGGAGGGCGCGCTGATGCACGCGATCCACCCCAACGCCCGTACCACTCCCGCCGTGCGCGCCGACATCGCCCGCTCGCGCGAGCCCTCCGGCGTCCTCGCCCGCCGCTATGGCGTCTCCACCGAGACCATCCGCAAGTGGCGCAAGCGCGGACCCGCGGACTGCCAGGACCGCTCGGCCCGGCCCCACACCCTGCCCTGGAAGGCCAGCGAGGAGGAGCGCGCCATCGTCTGCGCCCTGCGTCGCTCAACCGGCTTTCCTCTCGACGACCTCACCTTCGTGGTCACCCACTTCCTGCCCCACCTCAACCGCGACGCCGTCTACCGCATCCTCAAGGCCGCAGGTCTCAACCGCCTCCCGCCCGCAACTCCGTCCCGCAGACCCGACGGCGAGTTCAAGGAGTACGAAGTCGGCTTCCTGCATATGGACGTGAAGCACTTGCCCAAGTTGCACGACAAGGACGGATCAACTCGGAAACCCTACTTGTACGTCGCCATCGATCATGCCTCACGCTTCGTTCATCTTGCGGTCAAGGACGACGAGACGACGGCGTCAGCTGCCACCTTCCTGGATGAGGCCGTCGCGGCTCTGCCGTTCCGGGTCACGCACCTGCTGACTGATCGCGGATCCTGCTTCACGGCCGACGCCTTCGAAGCCGCTTGCCGGCGCCACGCGATCGAGCACCGCAAGACCAGATCCTACACCCCGAAAACCAACGGCATGGTTGAGCGCTTCAACGGTCGCGTGCAACGTGAGGTGCTCGGCATTACCATCTACAGCCATCAGGATCTGGAAATCCTGCTGGCGGGCTTCAACGTGGCCTACAATGGTCGTCGACAGCGTGCCCTGAAAGGTCTCTCGCCCGAGATGGTCCTGCACCAGCGTCTGAAGGACAAGCCTGCCCTGGTTCGCACGGCAGCCAAGATGGCCGATCCCGCCGCTCTGGATCGCGCGCTCAAGGTTGTTGCTGACGCCAAGGAGGTCTCACAACCAGACAGCTAGGGCTCTACGGCGCCTGCCTGATTGCTCGCGTCCCGATCGAGCGGACGGTACGGCCGATTCTGGGCTACCTCGGCCGCCTCTTTGCCTGCCTGCTGCTGATCGCCTTCGTGCCGGTCATTAGCACCGGGCTGCCTCGTCGAGCGCGTGCTCCACGAGGGCGACGTCGCCCTGGACGCAGACTACTTGGTCGCAGCCGCCGCCGGGGTCGACCTTGTCGTCTCCGACCGGCTCACCCGCGGTTGCGACCACCAGGATCCACGTCCTCGCCGACATAGTCCGCCGCCCGGGCGTCATCCGCCTCCCGCCCGGCAACGCCAATGCCGTGAAGACCGCGCCCGCCGTGCTGGCCGGGGCATCGGTGTGGTCATGCCCGGCACCCGCGCCCGCAAGCGCGAGATCCGCCTCGACAAGCGGCGCTATCGTGACCGCCGGCGGTGCGGGGGGTGTTCTGCGACCTCGCGGATTTCAGTCGCATTGCCACCCGCTCCGACAAGCACGACCGCAACTTCGCCTCGGCCCTTGCTCTGGCTGCCGTCATCATTCTTTGGAACTGATTGGGTCTCCTGCCTAAGCCGACGGACGCAGCCTGCATCCACTCACCGACGAGCGGGCCGGCATGAACCGCGGGATGCAGTGCGCGGAAGAGCGCGACCCGGCAGCATCCCTACTCACGCCCGGCACGGCAATCCGGATTGCGCTCCTAAAGACAGCGTACATGCGATGTCCTTGTTTTTTCATGATGCTGAAAACGACGCAAATCACATCCATGGTCGGGAGATCTCGTCAGACTGATTGACACGTGACAGGTCCTCACTCAGGCTCAGAAACAACAAATCATCGAGAAAACGATCCCGGGGAGGATGCAGGATGAAAGCTTTGATCGCGTTTGTCTTGATCGCGACCGGCCTGACGGCGTCGCACGCGCAGGCTCAGACGAGGCCAGTCAAGATCGGCGTGCTGAACGATCAGTCCGGGCAATACGCGGATGCCTCGGGCCCGGCATCGGTCGAGGTCGTCAGGATGGCTATCCAGGATTTCGGCGGAAAGCTGCTCGGCCTGCCGATCGAAATGATCTCGGCCGACCACCAGAACAAGCCGGATATTGGGTCCGGCATTGCCCGCAAATGGTACGATACCGAGAACGTCAACGTTGTTCTGGATCTCTCCAACTCGGCTGTCGCGCTTGCCGTCTCGGAGATCACACGCGAGAAGAACAAGATTATGATCGCGTCCTCGGTTGGGACATCGGCGCTCACCAATGAGAAGTGCTCACCTAACAGCTTCCAATGGTCGTACAATACTTACGCTCTCGCCCGCAGCACGACGAAAGCTCTCGTCGAGCAAGGCGGAAAAGAGTGGTTCTTTCTGGCGGCCGACTACGCCTTCGGCCATGCGCTCGAGAACGACGCTAGGTCTGTGGTGACGCAACTCGGCGGGCATGTGCTCGGCGCCGCCCGGCATCCCTTCGGCACGAACGACTTCTCGTCTTTCCTTATCCAGGCACAGAACTCCGGGGCGGGCGTGCTCGGGCTGGCCAATACCGGCCTCGACGTTTCCACCGCCCTGCGGCAGGCGCATGAATTCGGCGTCCTCGGCAAGAGCAGCAAGATGAAAGCGGCGGCCCTGCTCCTCCAGATCACCGACACGCACGCGGCCGGCCTCGCCAATGCGCAGGGCCTCTACATGTCGGAGGCGTATTACTGGGACCGTGACGACGATTCCCGCCGGTTCGGCAAACGGTTTTTCGAGAAGATCGGACGCATGCCGACCATGGTGCAGGCCGGTCTCTACTCGGCGACGATGCACTACCTGAAGGCCGTCCAAGCTGCCGGCACCTCGGATACCACCAAAGTTCTTGATAAGATCCATTCGTTGCCAGTCAAAGATTTTTTCTCGAAGAATGGGCATGTGCGGGAAGACGGGATGCACATTCATGATTACTATTTGCTTCGGGTGAAGAGCCCTGAAGAGTCGAAGTTTCCCTGGGATTATTATGAAATTATATCAACTATCTCCGGAGAGGATGCAAACATTCCTCGCGCGGAGAGCAAGTGCCCGCTGATGAAGAGGTCGTGATGGATCGGTCCCTCTGCGGTCCTGGATCCGCTTCGAGAGGGCAAGGTCGACACGTGTCATGCTCGCCGCGACGCCCGATCCGCGTTGCCGAAGCACCGTCAGAGAGCCGCGTCATCGTCCCGATCGCGCAGCGCATGCGGGTGCACCGTGCTCCGCACAGGCATGCAGCGCGGCAGCGGGCGACGAGCGCTTCGACACACCCGGGATCCGGCGCGGTCGGTCCGGCTCCCAGGGATCACCAGCAAACCGCCAGGACATCACGATGACCGATACGCAGATCCGTCTCCCCGACGGCAGTTGCGACTGCCACTTCCACATCTACGGACCGTTCGAGCGCTTCCCCGCCGGCTCGGAGGGACGATTCACGCCCGCTCGGCCCTTCACGATCGAGGACGCCTTCGCGCTATGGGACCGGGTCGGCGTGACGCGCGGCGTGATCGTGCATGCGGTCGGAGCGGGGGAGGACAACGCGGTCACGTTCGATGCGCTGCGCCGCTTCCCGGACCGGTTGCGGGCGACCGCCATCCTGCGACCGGACGTCTCCGACCGTCGGCTCGACGAACTGACCGATGCGGGTTTCAAGGCCGTCCGCGTCACCATGATCCGCCAGGACGGCAAGCCCGTCTCGACGCTGGGAACAAGCTTCGACGACCTCGTCGAACTCGCCCCCCGTCTCGCGGAGCGCGGCTGGCACGCGCAGATCTGGATCGAGAGCTCGGACCTGGCGGCAGCCGCCGAGGGCCTGGAGCGACTGCCCCTGACCTACGTGATCGATCACATGTGCCGGACGATGGCCGACAAGGGTCATCGGCATCCCGACTACGTCGCCTTCACGGAGCGGCTGAAGACCGGTCGCTACTGGGTCAAGATCTCCGGTGCCGACCGCAACACCCGCACGGGCCGGCCCTACCGGGATACCGCGCCCTTCATGCAAGCGATCGTGGAGGCGGCGCCGGACCAGGTCGTGTGGGGCAGCGACTGGCCGCATGTCGGACACACGGACGAGTCACGCCCGGACATCCAGGATCTGCTGCGCCTCTTCTGGGACTGTGTTCCCGACGAGGCTGTTCGACGCAAGATCCTAGTCGACAATCCAACCCGCCTTTACGGCTTCTGAGAGAAGCCGAAATCCACATTGCGCAGCAATTCATCAGATTTGGCATGACGGCATCGACGAAGGCGATACCCATGAAGACGCTGCCGCTCGAAGGCATCACGGTCCTGGATCTCGGTCAGGTCTACCAGGGGCCCTATGCGGGATTTCTGCTGGCGCAGGCCGGCGCGACGGTGATCAAGATCGAGCCTCCGCGCGGCGAGCCGGTGCGCCATCGCGCGCTCATCAGCAAGGGCAACGCCGTCCCCTTCGCGATGCTCAACGCCAACAAGCGCAACGTCAGCCTCAACCTGAAGTCGCCGGAGGGTGTAGAGCTCTTGAGGTCGCTCGCCGCGAAGGCGGATGTGCTGCTGGAGAACTATGCCCCCGGGGTGCTCGACCGGCTGGGTGCCGGCTACGACGCGCTGAGCGCGCTCAACCCGCGCCTCATCTACGCGTCGGCGACGGGCTACGGCCTGTCGGGACCGGACCGCGACAACCTCGCCATGGACCTGACGATCCAGGCCGTGTCCGGAATGATGAGCGTCACCGGCTTCCCGGACGGACCGCCCGTAAAGGCCGGTCCCGCCATCTCGGACTTCCTCACGGGCATCCATCTCTACGGTGCGATCATGACGGCGCTCTACAGCCGCGAGAGGAGCGGCCGGGGACAGCTCGTTGAGGTCGCGATGGTCGAGGCCTGCTACCCGGCGATGGCCTCGAACCTCGCGGATGTCTTCAACCGCAAGGCCGCCGCTCCCCGCACCGGCAACCGCCACGGCGGTCTCGCCGAAGCGCCCTACAACGTCTACCCGGCCTCCGACGGCTACGTGGCAATCATCAGCGTCAACGAATCTCACTGGGTCGGGCTGGCAACGGCCATGGGCCGCGAAGATCTCATCGCCGATCCGCGCTTTGCCACCGTGCGCGACCGCCTGCGGCACATCGATCTGACGGACGAGATCATCGGCCGATGGTCCGCCGCACGCACGCGGGAGGAAATCACGCAGGCCTGCCGCCGCAACAAGGTGCCGTGCGCCCCGGTCCGCGACCTCCTGGAGGTGACGCAGGATCGCCATCTCCACGATCGCGGCATGCTGCGCGCGATCGACCACCCCGAATACGGCGAGATCCTCGTCCACCGGACGCCGCTGATCCTGCACGGTGCCGGTGCGCCGGACTACGTCCCCTCCGCCCGCCTCGGCCAGCACAATGCCGAGGTGCTCGGCGAGTATCTCGGGCTGCCCGAGAGCGAGATCAGCGCGCTCCACGATTCCGGCGCGCTCGCCCGTGCCTCCGCGTGACGACGTCCATGCCGGGCGCTCTCCTTGTCTCCTTCGCGCGGCGCCCGCCCCGACACGTCGGCCATCCTCGCGGCTGCAGGCGAGCGCGCTTTGGCGCGCCGCCGGCGGCGGCGATCTCGATGGGCGGGAGGCCGGGTGCCGCCGGGGCCGAGCCCAGGCGCCCCGCTACCCGTCCCCGTCCTCTGGGGCGGCCGGACGCAGGAGGCTTGCGAAGGTTACGCCGAGGCGCGGTCGCGGCGGCGTGAGACGGCCGCTCTCGCTGCGCGTGCGGGATTGTCTGCCAGGCATCGCGCGCTTCGTTCCCAGGCTCGATGACACCGAGGCTCAGATGGTCAAACTGTTCGAGAAGGTCTCCTTGCGAGGTCTTGAGCTCAAGAACCGAATCGTCGTCTCGCCGATGGGCATGTACTCGGCCGAGAACGGCTGCGTGACGCCCTTTCACCTCGTCCATTACGGCAAGTTCGCCATGGGCGGGGCCGGGCTCGTCATTGTCGAGCAGACCTCCGTTAGCCGGCACGGCCGGATCACCAACGGCGATCCGGGTCTATGGCACGATGGCCAGATCGACGGGATGCGGCAGGTCGTGCAAGTGCTCAAGGCGAACGGAGCCGCCGCCGGAATCCAGATCAACCATGGCGGCCGCAAGTCGGGCCAGCAGCGGGCCTTCCGTGGCAACGGGCCCCTGACGGACCGCGACATCGAAATGGGCGAGGAAACCTGGACGCCAACGGGTCCCTCGGACGTGCGGTTCGCCGACGGCTATTCTGATCCGGTCCCGCTCAGCAAGGACGGGCTCATCGGCACCCGAGACGCATTCGTGGCGGCCGCCCGGCGGGCGGTGCTGGCGGGCTTCGACCTCGTCGAACTGCACATGGCCCACGGCTACCTTCTGCAATCCTTCCTCTCACCGCTCGCGAATTTCCGGACGGACGAGTATGGCGGGGCGCGCGAGAACCGAATGCGGTTCCCCCTGGAGGTGACGCGAGCCGTCCGAGCGGCGATCCCGGTCGGGATGCCGCTCTTCGTTCGCATCTCCGCGACGGACTGGATCGAAGGCGGTTGGGAGATCGAGGACAGTGTCGTCTTCGCGCGCGAGCTCAAGGCGCTCGGCGTCGATCTCGTCGATTGCTCGACCGGTGGGAACCTGCGCGTCGGCTCGACCAACGCCAACCTCGCGCGCGGCCCGGGCTACCAGGTTCCCTTCTCCGATCAGATCCGGCGTGAATCGGGCATCGCCACAGGAGCTGTCGGCATGATTCGGACGCCCGACCTCGCCGAACGCATCCTGCAGGACGGCAAGGCGGACCTGATCTTCCTGGCGCGCCAGATGCTGTTCGACCCGTTCTGGGCGCATCACGCGGCCGAGCACTTCGGACTCACGGGAAACTTCGAGGCTTGGCCCGAGCAGTACGGATGGTGGCTCGCAAAGTGGGGACACGCGCTGCGCGCCAACCACGAGAACCTGCACGGCCTCGATCCGCGCGGGGGTGACGAAGGGTGAGCGGCCGTTTCGTCGCGACCGGCGCCGCCGCCGGCGGTCGCGGCGACGTCCCGGCGATCCGGAACCAGGCGACGTAGAGCGCCGGCAGAAAGACCGGCGTCAGCGCCGTCGCGACCGCGCCGCCCATGATCGCGCAGGCCATCGGCCGCCGGAATACCGTCGGGCCGATCGACATCATGCCGGGAACGGCGCCGGCCGCGGTGGAGCAGGATCGCGGACGGAAGCGGTGGCTTGCGGCCTCCGCCACCGCCACCTGGGGCTCAGGCCCCTGTGAAGGCCGGGGCCCGGCGCTCCGCCATCGCGCGCACGCCCTCCTTGAAGTCGGCAGTCGCGAAGTGCTTCTGCTGCTCGGCCAGCTCGTGCTCCGTCGCCGCGGCGATCGCGTCGGCAAGGCCGGCGCGGAGCGTCGCACGGGTCGACTGCACGGCGATCGGCGAGGAGACCGCGATCTCCTCGGCGAGCGCCAGGGCGGCGGGGCGGATCTCGTCGGTCGGGACGAGCAGGTCAACGAGGCCGATGTCGCGGGCCTGCGACCCGATGATCCGCCGCCCGGTGTAGAACAGCAGAGCCGCCTGCTGGGTGCCTACGACGCGCGGCAGCGTCACGCTGAGCCCAAAGCCCGGATGGAAGCCGAGTCGGCTGAAATTGGCCGTGAAGCGCGATTCCTCGGACGCCACCCGGAAATCGCCGACGAGCGACAGGCCGAGCCCGCCCCCAACCGCCGCGCCCTGCACGGCCGCGATCACCGGCAGCGGGCAGCGAAACAGGCGGACGGCCTGGCGGTAGAGGTGATCGGTGCCGCGGTCCTGCGCAGTCCCGACCGTGTCCGAGGCGGGGCGGGAGAAGTTCGCCCCGGCACAGAAGTTCTTGCCGGCGGCGCACAGGACGATCGCCCGCAGGCCGGCGGCCACGAAGCCGTCGAAGGCCTCGGCAAGGTCCCCGATCAGCTCCTTGTCGAAGAAGTTGTTGGGCGGCCGGTCGATCTCCGCGATCCCGACGTGACCCTGTTGCTCGAGACGGACATCGCTCATCGCAGACCCAAACCTCTCGCGATCATACCCCGGAGAATTTCCCGCGTGCCGCCGCGCAGCGAGAACGAGGGCGCGGTCAGGACCAGGTGCGCCAGGACGGAGGGCAGCACCTCGGCCGCCTCGTCCTCCGGCTCGACATCGGCGACGAGGCGGATGACCTCGACGGTCTCCTGCTCCAGCACGTTGCCGAGATCCTTGACCAGGGCGGCCTGGAGCGCCGGGTCCTCGCCCGCCTGGAGCATTCCGGCGACGGAGCGGGAGAGCCGGCGCAAGGCGACGATGTGGCTCGTCAGGCGCCCGAGCGCGACCGCGGCGCGGTCCGGCGCGTCGGGGCCCAGCGCCCGCACCGCCTCGGCGAGAAGCGTGAAGGACGACAGGAAGCGGTCGGGGCCGCTGCGCTCGTAGGCGAGCTCGCCCGTGACCTGCTTCCAGCCGTCGCCCTCCCGGCCGAGAATCGCGTCCTCCGGCAGGAACAGATCCTGGATCGCCACCTCGTTGAAGTGGTGCTCGCCGCGCATGTCGATGATCGGGCGCACCGTCATTCCGGCGCCGCGGGCCTTCGCCATGTCAACGAGGAACTGGCTCGCTCCGGCATGCCGGTCGGCGTCGGACTTGGCCTCGGTGCGGCAGAACAGGATCATGTAGTCGGCCTCGTGCGCCCCCGAGGTCCAGACCTTGGTGCCGTTGACGAGCCAGCCGCCCTGGACGCGCTGCGCCCGCGTGCGGGCCGCCGCGAGGTCGGATCCGGAATCGGGCTCGCTCATGCCGATGCAGAACGAGCACTCGCCGGCGGCGATGCGCGGCAGGATCGCGGCCCGCTGCTCCTCGGTGCCGTTGCGCAGGAGGTTGGGCCCGCTCTGGCGGTCGGCCACCCAGTGGTAGCCGACGGGCGCCCCGGCCGCGAGCATCTCCTCCAGGACGACGTAGCGCTCGAGCGCCGAGCGCTCGTGGCCCCCGTAGCGCCTCGGCCAGGTCATGCCGATCCAGCCCCGCTCCGCCATCTTGCGGCTGAAGGCGCGGTCGCGCCCGCTCCAGGAGGCGGCCCGCTGCTGGGGCGTCCGGTCGCCGAGCTCGGCGGCCACGAAGGCGCGGACCTCGGCGCGAAGCCGCTCCGTCGCCTCGGAGGGCGGGGGCGGGGGCGCGAAGGCGAGGGCGTTCTGCATGGGCGGAGTTCCTAGGGTCGGCGGAGTTCCTGGGGTCGCAGCGGGGGCGGTCCTCGGCGGGGCTTCGCGTCAGGCCGGGGCGACGACAAGGAGGGCGTCGGCGATGGTGCAGCCGCCGCCCTCCGGATGCACGATGACCGGGTTCAGCTCGAGTTCCGCGATCCGGGGCGCCGCGACCGCGAGCCGGGACAGATCGGCGATGAGGCGGGCGAGCGCTGCCGCATCGGCGGGCGGCGCACCGCGAAAGCCCGCGAGCAGGGGCGCGCTCCGCATATCGCCCAGCATCGCCGCCGCCTCGCCCTCATCGATCGGGGCGATCCGGTGGACGGTGTCGCGCCAGATCTCGGCCTGGGTACCGCCGGCTCCGACGGTGACGACGGGGCCGACGGCTGGGTCGCGCACCACGCTGACGATCACCTCCACTCCCCCCGGTGCCATGCGCTCGAGGAGGACGCCCTCGATCACGGCCTCCGGCGCGTACCGCGCCGCGGCCTCCAGGATGCCGCGATAGGCCTCCCGGAGCGCGTCCGGTCCGGCGACCCCGAGTCGGACGCCGCCGGCCTCGGTCTTGTGGGCGATCCCGGGCGAGACGACCTTCACGGCGAGCGGGTAACCGACCGCCTCCGCCGCCCCGTCGAGCTCGGCCTCGGTTCGCACCAGGCGCGACGAGGCGGTCGCGATCCCGCAGGCCGCCAGGACCGCCTTCGCGGCCGGCTCGGTCAGCGGCCCGACGGTGTCGAGGAGGGCGGCGGCCTCTTCCGGCAGGGCGGGGGTCCGCAAGCCTTCGCCCGGCAGGGTCTCGCCCGGCCGGGCTCCGACCGCGCCGATCTGCACCAGGGCACGGGCGGCGCCGGCCAGGAAACTCATTGAACGCATCACCGCGACGCCGGCCCCGGCCATCGTGGCGAGGCCGAGCGGGGAGGGGAGGGTGTAGGAATGGACGAGCACGGGCTTGCGCTGCGCCACGACGAGGGCGCGCAGATCCGCCCCGTCCAGGGGCACGCGGTGCGGGTTCGCCAGCGAGGTCACGATCACGATGATATCGATGTCGTCGTCCTCGAGCAGGAGGTTTGCCGCCCGCAACGTGCCGCCGCCCTGCGCGCCCTGGGCGGTGAGGTCGACCGGGTTGCGGGCCGTGCCGTAGCTCGGGATGAACGCCCGGATCTGCGCCTGCGTCGCCGCCGAGAGAGGCGCCACCCGAAGGCCGGCGAGGCCCAGGCTGTCGGCCGCGAGCGCCCCTGCGCCGCCCGACACGGTCAGGATCGCGACCCGGTCGCCGCGCGCCGGCGGGTTGGTGATCAGCGCGGCCATCACCGAGAGCGCCTCGTCGAGATCGCTCGCCGCGACGATGCCGAGCTGCCGAAACAGCGCCTCGTAGCCCGCCTGCCACCCCGTCATGCTGGCGGTGTGCGAGGCGGCAGCGGCGCTCCCAGCCTCCGTGCCGCCGACCTTGATGGCGACCACAGGCTTGGCCTTCCGGGCCGCCGCCCGGGCGGCGGCCCGGAAGGTCGGAAGGTCGCGGATGCTCTCAATGAACAGGAGGACGGCACCGGTCTCCGGATCCTCGGCCATGTGGCGAAAGAAATCCGCCGCCGATAGGTCGGCCTCGTTCCCGGTGCTCACGATCGACGAGAACGACAGGCCGAGCGCCCGCCCGCGGTTGTAGAGCGCAAAGCCGATGCCGCCGCTCTGCGCCACCACGCCGATGCGCCGGGACGAGACCGACGGACCGCCGACCGTCGGGTCTTCGACCGCAGGGCTGAAGGTCGCCGTCACCCGCCCCGGCTCGTTGTGGAAGCCCTCCGCGTTCGGGCCGCAGATCCGCATCCCGGTCCGCCGCGCCAGCGCGGCGATCCGGCCCTGGAGGTCGGGTGCGGCCGCCGCATCCTCGGCGAAGCCCGACGAGATGACTACGGCGTTGCGGATTCCCGCCGCGGCGCATTGCTCGAGGGCGGTCAGGACGGCCCCGGCCGGGATCGCCACCAGGGCGAGGTCGACGGGAGCGCCGATCGCCGCGACGTCCGGGTAGCAGCGCAAGCCGTCGATCTCGGGGTAGCTCGGATTGATCGGGTAGATCCGGCCAGCGTAGCCGTTGGCGCGCAGGAGATGGAGGAGGGCGCCGCGGATACGGGTGCGCTCGGGCGAGGCGCCGATGATGGCGACCGATTCCGGCGCGAGCAGCGACGTCAGAGAGGCGCTCATGTCAGGCGGCCTCCGTGATCATGGACCAGAGTCCGTCGGCGCCGGCTGCCAGGGCCCTGCGGCCGACGAGGGCGTTCCACTCGGCCTCGTTGCCGAACTCGTCCCGCCACGCCCACAGGCGGCGCGTCAGGTGGTGAAGCTCGTATTCCTGCGTGAAGCCGATCGCGCCGTGGACCTGATGCGCGATGGCCGCAGCGACCGAGGCGGCCTCCCCGGCGCGCGCCTTGGCGGCGCCGACTACGAACGGGTCGAGGCCGGCGGCGAACGCGTCGGCCGCCAGGTCGGCCGCGGCGCCGGCAGCGGCGGCCTGACCGGCGAGCACCGCCATGCTCTGCTGGATCGCCTGGAACTTCCCGATCGGACGCCCGAACTGCACCCGGGTTTGCACGTATGAGACGCAGACGGCGAGGATGCGCGACAGGGCCCCGGCCATCTGCGAGGTCCGCAAGGCGGCTCCGGCCGCCCGGAGCTGCGCGGGCGAGACCGGGGCGCGTCCCACCGTCACCGGAGCGTTGATGGAGACCGCGTCACGAGGTTCTTCGGCGACGTTGCGCCCCTCCGCGACCGTGAAGGCGCCGGCCGGGACGCACGCCACCATAGGACCCTCCGGCCCCTCCGCCACTATGGCGATCGCGGCGGCCCGGCGGCCCCACGGTACCCGCGCCGCCGTCCCGGCGAGGCGCCAGCCCCCGTCCGCCCTCGACAGGGCGAGGCTGTCGCGCCGCACCGGCGCGACCGTCAGGATCCCGGCGGGCACCGGCAGCCCGGCCCGGGCGAGGAGCCATCCCGCCAGCATCGTCTCGGCCAGCGGTACGGGCGCGGCATGGGCCGCCGCGACCCGGACCAGCCCGAAAGCCTCAGCCGCGCTCGCGCCGAACCCGCCGCTCTCCTCCGGGAGGAGGGCCGCCGTGAACCCGGCATCCTCGACCGCCGCCCAGAGCGCCGTCGGCCAGTGTCCGCCATCGGCGGCTTGCAGGACGGTCTTGCTGACCTGGGAGGCGAACAAGCGCTCGGCGCTGTCCGCAAGCTGATCGCTCATGGCGTGGTCTCTGACGTGTCCCCCGGGGCAGACCATCGGCCCGCGGGTGTGTGCCGGGCAAGCGTCGCGGCGCCGGGCCTTGCGCTTTCGCGATCGTGAAAACGCACGCGGACCGGAGAAAAGCCTTGCCTGGGAGAGGGATGAGCGTGCCCGTTCTAGGACAGGGTGGCTCGTCCTCGGCGCCGATTCCGCAGCACCTCAGGGTCGGTTTGAGTTGCGAGACCAGCCTGGCGAGGGAAATTTCAATCCCATCCGTGAACGCATCCTGAGAACCTGTTTAAGTCAATTTGACTACCGAAATCCGACAGTGAGGATGCGATATCTCACCCGCTCACCTCAGGATGAGGTGAGCGGGTGAGATATTCCAGATCATCTCAATTATTTATGATGCAATGCCGATCAAGCAGGCTCCGAGGCGCGAACGAAGTGATCCTCGAAGAAGGGCTCCGAATCGTTTAGAGAGTTTTGGATTTATCCTTCGAGCTTGGACGATTCTTAATTGACTGGTACCTCGGAACGGGATTGCGAAGAGTGTAGAGTGGGTCGAGCAGTCGAACAGGCTCTCAGACTTCGCGTTACCGCGCCCGCAGCCCGTCCCACCACGCGTCGTCGAAGCCGAGGAGCGCGGGCGTGTCGCTCTGCGCCGCTCCCGATAGCCAGCGCTTGCCGCCATCCACCACCATGCAGTCGCCGGTGACGTAGGAGGCGAGATCGGAGACCAGGAAGGCGCAGACCTCGGCCAGCTCCCGGTGCTCGCCGACCCGCGCCAGGGGAATGGTCCGCTCTGGCGTCGGTTTCTCGAGGCCCGGCGGCTGCAGCCCGGCCGCCGCGCCGGGCGTCGGGAAGGCGCCGGGGGCGACCGCGTTCAGCCGGATGCCGTGCCGGCCCCACTCGACCGCGAGGCTGCGCGTCATGGCAAGGACGCCCGCCTTGGCCATGGCCGACGGCGCCGCAAAGGCCGTGCCGCCGAGAGCGGAGAGGGTCAGGATCGACAGGACCGTGCCGGGCCGGCCGGCGTCGATCCAGCGGCGCCCGCAGCCGAGGGTGCAATAGGCGCTGCCGTGCAGGACGATGCCCAGCACCGCGTCGAGCGCGCGGGTGGACAGGCGGTGGCTCTGGGCGAGGAAGTTGGCCGCCGCGTTGTTGACGAGGATGTCGAGCGGGCGCTCCTGCCAGATCGCGTCGAGCATCGCCTCGACCCGGGCCGGGTCGCGCAGGTCGCAAGGAATCGCGTCGACCTGCCGGTCCGGATGGGCGGCCCGCAGGGCCGCCGCCGTCTCGTCGAGCACCTCCTTGCGCCGTCCGCAGATGACGAGGTCGGCGCCGAGCGCGAGGTAGCGCGTCCCGATCGCGCGGCCGAGCCCGGTGCCGCCACCGGTCACGAGGGCGCGCTTGCCGGCGAGGAGATCAGGTGCGAACATAGTGGTCTTGCTCCCGGTCGTCCCGTCCCAGCCCGAAATAGGCGCGGCGCAGGCCGTCGTCGGCCTGGATCTCGGCCGGCGTGCCGCCAAAGCGAATGCGGCCGCCCTCCAGGGTGAAGACCCGGTCGCCGAGTTCGAGGAACTTGACGTTCTGCTCCGCGATCAGCAGCGACAGGCCGCCGGCACGGCACGCCGCGAGGGAGCGGATCACGGTCGCGACGAAGAGCGGCGACAGGCCGGCCGAAGGCTCGTCCATGACCAGCAGCTTCGGGTCGCCCGCGAGCGCCTTAGCGATGCCGAGCATCTTGCGCTGGCCGCCCGAGAGGCCGCCGGCGGCCTGGCGCCGCTTCTCCTTCAGCACCGGAAACAGGTCGTAGAGCTCGGCCGCCCGGGTCCGCGCCCGGGTGCGCGGCGTGAACAGCGCGCCGAGGTCGATGTTCTCCTCTACCGTCAGGTCGGGGAAGACGCCGAGCTCGGACATGAAGGCGAGGCCGCGCTGCACCCGCGCCCGCGTCGGCAGCCGCCCGATCGGCTCGCCCCGGAACAGGATCTCGCCGCCGCGAAGCGGCAGCAGGCCGAGGAGGCATTTCATGAGCGTGGTCTTGCCGGCGCCGTTCGAGCCGAGCAGCACGACGGTCTCGCTCTCGCCGACGTCGATGTCGACGCCCCAGAGCACCTGCATGGTGCCGTAGCCGGTCTCGAGGCCGCGCGTCGCGAGAAGCCCGGTCATGCGGCGGCGGGCTCCGGCGCGCCGAGGAACACCTCGACGACTCGCGGATCGCGCACCGCGTCGCGCAGGCGCCCGCCGAAGATCTCCCGCCCGGCATTCATCACGACCACCCGGTCGGTGATGCTGTCGATGAAGCTCATCAGGTGCTCGACCACCACGAGGCCGATGCCCTCGGCGGCGAGCGCTCGCAGGCGCCCGGCGACCCGGTCGAGCTCGACCGGGTTCAACCCGCAGGCGAGCTCGTCGACGAGGAGCAGGGCAGGGCGGGTCACCAGGGCGCGGGCGAGGTCGAGCAGCTTCTGGCTCACGCTGTTGAGGTCGCTCACCCTCCGCCGCGCGTGAGCGTCGAGCTCGACGCTCGCCAGGACCGCGTCGATGTCGACGCCGTCGCGGGCGGCAACCTCCAGGTTCTCGCGCACGCTGAGTGAGGCGAAGGGCTTGGGCACCTGGAACGTCCGGTTCACGCCGGCCAGGCTGCGCTGATGCGGCGCGAGCCCGACGAGCGAGACCCCGGCGAGGCGGATCGTGCCGGCCTCGG
Source organism: Methylobacterium sp. Gmos1 (assembly GCF_053764715.1). NCBI lineage: Bacteria > Pseudomonadati > Pseudomonadota > Alphaproteobacteria > Hyphomicrobiales > Methylobacteriaceae > Methylobacterium > Methylobacterium sp. Gmos1. Next base: position 196,908 of record NZ_JBSNCC010000008.1, read on the forward strand.
CCGGCAGCAGGCCGCTGATCACGTTGATCAGCGTCGTCTTGCCCGACCCGTTCGGGCCGATCAGCCCGACGATCTCGCCGCGCCGGACCGTGAGGTCGACGCCGTCGAGCGCGGTGAAGCCGCCGAACCGCTTGACGATGCCCGAGGCCTCGAGGAGGGGAGAGGCGTCAGTCATCGCGGCGCCGCCACGGCATCCGGATGCCCGCGAGGCCATCGGGAAAGAACATCACCAGCGCCATGATCAATAGTCCGTAGATGAGCTGGAAGTATTGCGGCGCCGAGACGCCGATCGCCGTGTAGGTGCCGTACAGGACGGCGACCCCAATCACCGGGCCGAGCAGGGTGCCGGCGCCGCCGAACAGCGTGAACACGATCGAGAAGATGCTGAACGAGATGTCGAACACCGCGTCGGGAAAGAAGGTCGGCGCGCTCCAGGCGTAGACGGCGCCGATCAGCCCGGCGGCGGCGGCGCTGACGAGCCAGACGGTCAGGCGCCCGCGCACCACGTCGATCCCCGCGGTCGCGGCCGAGACCGGGTTGTCGCGCGCCGCCCGCAGACGCAGGCCGAAGCGCGAGTGGCGCAGGAAGGCGACCACCCCGAGCGTGAGGGCGAGGATCGCCAGGGCAAGCCCGTAGGTCAGGCGCGGCGCGTAGGGCACGTCGAGGCGCACGCCGTAGGGCCCGCCCGTCAGCGCCTCGAGGTCGGGATTGGCGATGGAGTGCCGCAGCGCCTCGGCGGCCGCCAGGCTGGCGAGGCCGAAATAGGCGCCCTGGAGCCGCAGGAGCGGAGCCAGGAGGAGGCCCGCCAGCCCGGCGGCTAGGCCACCGGCCAGGGCCGCCACCAGCGGCGGCGCCGCGGCATGCATGGTCGCGAGGGCGAAACCGTACGCCCCCGCCCCGAAGAACCCGACATAGCCGAAGGGCAGGTAGCCCGAGAAGCCGTAGGTGAGGTTCAGCCCCTGGGCCAGGATCAGGAACACCACCACGTTGAGCAGGAGCAGCTGGTTGTCGTAGGCGAGCGGCAGGACCGCGAGCAGCGCCAGGAGCGGCACGATCGCGAGGCTGACCTCCCGCACGAAGCCTCTGTGGATCGGACGCTCACGCATGGCGCACGCGCTTTCCGAGGAGGCCGGTCGGCCGCACCAGCAGGACCAGGATCAGGATGAGGTTCGGCAGGAGATCGGCGAAGCTGCTGAGATAGGTCCGCATCAGCATCAGGCAGACGCCGTAGATGGCGCCGCCCAGGATCGTGCCGATCGGGTTGCCGAGGGAGCCGATCACCACGATCGCGAACGAGACGAGGTCGATCGGCACTCCAATCGACGGCGTGAAGCTCCCGAGCATGAAGGGCGCGAACACCCCCGCCACCGCGGCGAGCCCGGTGCCGAGCCCGAAGGCGACGGCCGAGACGCGGTTGACGTCGACGCCGATCGTTACCGCCTCCTCGCGCTGGGCCATGATCGCCCGGGTCTGGCGCCCGAGGCGGGTGTGGTAGAGGTAGAGGTAGGTTGCGCAGAACAGGCCGACCGAGACCGCCGCCGCGCACAGCCAGGGGAACGGGATCGTCTGGCCGAGCACTGGCACGGGCCCCCCGCCGAGGATGCGGCTCGGGATCGACCGCTCGTTGTTGCCGAACAGTAGGCTCATCACCGCCTCGATCACCTGCGACAGGCCGAAGAACAGGATGAGCGACAGCATCTCCGGCTCGCGGGAGCGCTGCAGGCGCGGCACCAGCGCGTAGTAGACCGGGATGCCGACCGCGAAGAACAGCACGAAGCTGCTGATCACGGTCAGGACCGGCGAGACCGCCGCGACTCGCATCAGCCAGAACGCCGTGAAGGCGCCAAGCATCAGGACGTCGCCATGCGCGAGGTTGACGATGCGCATCACGCCGAAGACGAGGTTCATCCCGAGGCCGACGAGCCCGAAATAGAGCCCGAAGATCAGCCCGGTCAGAAGAGCGTAGGTCAGCATCTGCACTACGGCGCCGGATAGACGGGCTTGGCGGTGGCGAGATCCGCCGGCCAGACGATGTTGAGGCCCAGCGCGTCCTTCCCCGCGCCCTTCGCGCCGGCGGCGGGCGGCATGATCTGGCCGAGCGGAGCGATCTCGCCGCTCTGCGACCCGTCCGGGGCGAGGACGAAGGGACCGCACAGGGTCTCGAGGTTGCCCGAGAGCGTGAACACGGCGCGGCGCAGTTCGAGCTGATCAAGGCTCTCGGCCGCCGCGAGCGCCTTCTCGATCACCAGTCCGGCCTGGTAGCCGGCGATGGCGTTGTAGCCGAACTCGACACCCTTGACGCTCTTCTCCTTGAGCCAGTGCTCGTAGGCCTCCTCGAACTCGTGCCGCTTGAGGCCGTAATTGACCTTGAACTCGTACGATCCGGGACCGGCGAGCGCGAAGCTGTAGTGCAGCTGGTCGGCAAGGCCGTTGCTCCTGATCAGGTTCTGCTCGGTCAGGCCGTAGCCAGTGAACAGGAACTTGAACTTCGTCTCGTTGTCGCTGAGCGCGCGTAGGAACGACAGCTCGTTCGCCGGGTAGCCGAATTCTAGCACGGCGTCGGGTTTGGCCGCCGCCATGTTGTTGACGAGGACGGTGTAGTCGCTCGTGGCCTGCGGCACGCCGCGGTCGAAGACGAGCTTGAGCTCCGGCGTCTCCTTCACCGCCTTGCGCACGGCGGTCGCCTGGAAGGCGGTGTAGTCCGCCGTCACGTAGAGCAGGGCGACCGACTTGATGCCGAGCTTTGGCATTTCCTTGACGAAGTCAGCGACGGACTTCGGGTACCGGTCAGTCGCCGCGAGCGCCAACAGCACGATGTAGGGGTTGTCGGGGCTGAAGAAGTTCGGGCTCGATCCGGTGATGTCCCACAGAAGCATCTTGTGGGCGCGGGCGACCGGGACCGAGGCAGCGGTCATGACCGAGGTCGAATCGGCCAGCAGGATGTCGACCTTGTCCTGGGTGATAAGCTGGTTGGTGAGGTTGCCGGCGAGCGCTGGGGAACTCTGGTCGTCGTACGAGACCAGCCGGATCGGGACGCGCTTGTTAAAGCCCTTGACGAAGACGCCGCCTTGCTTGTTGAGCCCGTCGGCCCACCATTCGAGCGCGACGTGAAGCGGCATCGAGGTGCTCGCCATGGCGCCGGAGCCGGCATAGAGCGTGCCGATCCGGATCTCCGCCGGCGCGTCGGCCGCGCGGACCGCCGCGGCCTGGAGCGCGACCGCGGCGAGGCCGAGCGCGCCCGCCGCCAGCCTCCGCCACGCGCCCCTCCGCCCGCTCTCTCGCCTGGTCCACGCCATCGATTCCTCCTCGGCGGACGTTCGTCCTACTGTGTTCGGCCCGCGTAGCCCGGCGGGCTCGTGATCACCAGCCTTGCGCGCTCGCGCCCGCGTCGGTGTGGCCGGCTCCTAATCCGAACTCGGTGTTGTGCTCCCCGAGATGCGGGGCGCGGCGATGCACCGGCGGGCGGACCCGGTCGAAGCTGACGGGCAGCCCGACCGTGCTCAAGCCGACGCCTGGCAGGTGGCGCAGGAGGTCGAGCGCCGCGAGGTGCGGGTCGTCCCGGACCTGGTGCAGGTCGTTGATCGGCGCGCAGGGGATTCCCGCCCGCTCCAGCCGCTCGACCCAGGCCGCGGTGGTGTCGTCGAGGAGGATCCGGGCGATCTGCGGCACGATCGCGGCCTTGTTGGCGACACGCAGCGCGTTCGTCCGGAAGCGCTCGTCCGCGCCCCATTCGGGATGGTCGAGCGCGGCGGCGAGTTTCCCGAACAGCCGGTCGTTCGCCGCCGCAATCACGACTTCGCCGTCGGCTGTGACGAAGGACTGGAACACGACGACGCGCGGGTTGCCGCTGCCGTGGCGGGCAGGGTGCTCGCCAGTCGCGAGGAAGCCGGCGAAGTGGACGCTGAGCCAGCCGAGCGCCGTCTCGTAGAGGGAGGTATCGACGATGCAGCCTCGCCCGGTCCGGCCGCGCTCGATTAGCGCCGCCAGCGTGCCGAGGGCGGCCCACAGCCCGGTGCCGAGATCGAGGACCTGCATGCCGACCCGGGTCGGCGGTCCCCCCTCCTGGCCGTTGACGCTGAACATGCCGGCGGCGGCCTGGATCATCGGCTCGTAGCCGCCCCGGAGCCGCATCGGCCCGGTATGCCCGAAGGCCCAGAGCGAGCAGTAGATCAGCCGCGGATTCTCAGCCCGCAGCGCGTCGGCGCCGAGCCCGAGCTCCTCCAGGCTGCCCGGGCGCATGTTCTGGACCAGCACGTCGCAGTCGGCGAGATGCCGTTTCAGCCAGGCGATGCCGCCCGGATCCTTCAGGTCCAGGGTGACGGCGCGCTTGTTGCGGTTCACCGTGTGGAACGTGGTCGCCATCCCGTCGACGAAGGGCGGGCCCCAGCCGCGGGCATCATCGCCGCCCTGCGGACGCTCGATCTTCAGGACGTCGGCCCCAAGCATGGCGAGGATCTCGCCGGCATAGGGACCGGCGATGTTCTGGGCGATCTCGACCACCTTGATCCCGGCGAGGGGCAGCATGCTGGCGGTTCCCGGAGAGTTCAGGGATGGGGTTCGGCAACAGGTCCACAGATCCTTGCGCGCCGCCCTAGCGGCCGGTGAAGGCGGGCGGCCGCTTCTCGACGAAGTGGGCGACGCCCTCACGAAAATCCTCGGTGTCGCGGCAGCGGCGGATCTCGTCCTCGGAGGCGCGCACCGCCTCGCCGAGGCGCTGCGTCCAGGCTTCCTGCAATTGCCGCTTGATGATCCCGACCGAGCGCGGCGAGGTAAGATTCGCGAGGTCGGACGCGTAACGCTGGATAGCGCCGCGAAATCCATCAGCCGGCAGCTGGCGGGCGAGCCCGATCCGGTCGGCTTCCGCGGCTTCGATCACGCGGCCGGACATCAGCAGATCGGCGGCGTTCATCGGGCCGACGAGGCGTGGCAGCAGCCAGGCGCTGCCGTGCTCGGCCGCGAGCCCGCGCCGCGCGAAGGCCGTGATGAGCTTGGCGCCGGAGGCGACGAACCGCAGGTCGCAGTAGAGCGCGAGGCATAGGCCGACGCCTGCCGCCGCGCCGTTGATCGCTGCGACGATCGGCTTTGGAATGCCGAGGAGGTAGCTGTAGCGCTGCTCGAGGTCGGACAGGCCGCGATTCTCAGGCGTCGCCGCCGCAGCCCTCCCGAGAGAGGAGGCTTTCAGGGCATCCATGTCGGCGCCGGCGCAGAAGGCTCGCCCCTCGCCGGTCAGCACGATCGCCCGCACCTCTGCGTCGGCGGCGGCCGCCTCGAGCGCCGTGCGGAATTCGGTCTCCATGGTCGGCGTCCAGGCGTTCATCCGGTCGGGCCGGTTGAGCGCGATCGTCGCGACCCGCTCGGACCGGCTGACGAGGATCTGCGTGTACTGGCTCAAGCACCCCTCCGCTGCGACCTGCCCCGTGAGCCGTTGTCAGGAGATGTTGTACGGGCTGTGCCCCGGGGCTGCGAGCGAGGTGCGGCATTTTCATGGATGGAAAAAATGCACCGTTGCGCCGTTGGAGCGTAGATATTAGCTCGGATGTTCGCTTAGGATGCCGTCAAGATCGTGGTACAAGCATTCCACTCACGACTCCTCCCTGGGGTGCTGGCGATCCAAGATCGCGCCGCCGTGAGCCTCAAAGGAGAGCTCCCGATCGACCTGAACCTTCTTGAAAACTCTGCTTGAGAGGCTGGTCGATCACTGAGCGACTGACATCTCAGGATGAGGGCGTGGGTGGGGCTGACGGGACTGAGTGGTATCGCTCGGTCAGGCAGCCTCCGAGAAGGCGCCCTTGCACGCCCATCCCGCGACAGACTCAATGGACCGCCGCGCTCGCCTCGCTCCCCGCCGGGAAGGCGGCGCGGAGCTCCGAGACGATCAAGTCCTGCTTCTCCTCCAGCCGCTCGACCGGTGCGTGGACACTCATCGCGAGGCGGCGGCCGTCAGGGGCGTCCGGTATCAGGATGCCGATCATGCCGCCCCCGACGACGACCGTGTGGCGCGAGAACACGTAGCCGTCCGCCCGGACCTTGTTGATCCGCTCCATCAAGTCGGGCAGTCGCACCCGCTCGGAGCGGTCGAGGGTGTCGTAGTTGATCCGCCGGACGAAATGCTCGATGCGGTCGTTCGAGTGGGCGCTGAGCAGCAGCCAGCCGAGGCCGCTGCGGGTCAGCGGGCGCACCGTGAAGGGCTTCTGCCGGTAGGGCGCGGGCCGGTCGGAGCAAAGGCTGTGGACGTACTGGGCATAGAGGTCGCTCTGCGTGCCGAGGCAGACCGTCTCGCCGGTGACCGCGTGGATGCGCTGCATCGCCGGCAGGACGTTGTTGCCCGCGAACCGCGCCGGTTCGATCCAGTCGACCAGATTCGGCATGCGCAACGTCGGCATGTAGACGTGCGTGTCGCGGTCATAGTCGAGGTAGCCGAGCGTGACCATGCTCTTGAGGATGCTCGACGCGCTCGAGGCCGGGTAGCCGAGCCGATCCATGATGTCCTTGAGCGCCAGCCCGTGCCGGGCCTCGGCGAAGCACTCGAAGATCTCGAACACACGTCGGGCGGATTTCACAGTCTGATCGTGCACAGCCCATCCTCCCTGACCCGGTCCGTGGCGAAAGCTGCATCGGACCGTTTTCTTATCAGCCTATTCCAAATCACCGGATCGGCAAGCTGTCGCCGATGCGGCCGGGCTTCACGTCCGCACCAGCGGGCGCCCGACCTGCACGAGCGGCTTGCCGGCGCCCAGTCTTAGGATCTCGGTCACCAGGTTGCAGTCACTCCATCGCGCCCGAATCCTCGTTGACGCGCTGACGGAATACTTCGTCGCTGCCGCTATCGGTCTGTCGAGCGAGAGGCGGGCCTATCGAGAGTCCGACGAGGGTCGGTTGCGTTGGTTCGTGTCAGTGCAGCTGGCTTCTTACGCCGCCTTTACCTGAATTGCCGGGCGTATTGTTTGAATTCGACTTCGAGTGGCCGCTCCAGAATGTGGATTGGTTGTTCCGGCAGCACCAGTCGAACTTCCGGAAGTGGCGCAGTCTGGACCTGGTCACGGCGCATCAGGCGTCGTCTTGAACACCCTGCTGGGAGACCATGCCGTGCGAGGCGGCGCATCCGGCAAAGGCCTGCGATGGGTTCGATCGCCTTTCGCGAAAAACGCCTTGGTGATCAGGAGCCGACGCGCGTCTTCGCCAACTCCCCGTGAGCGCGATTGCCGAACGGCTCAAGACCGCGTGTTCCGGAGACATGCCGAACACGACGGGCCGGCTTGAAAGGCTGCGAAGGATCCGGGGATCGGGGTGGTCGTGTCGGGCGACCGCCTCGACCGGCCAGGATACCGTTCCGGGCACGTGTCTGTCACGGAACCCGGTCTGGGTGGCCTGTCGCGTTGGCAGGGAGCCGCTCGGGCATCACGACGGTGGCACGCGAGGGAACGAGGCTCAACGCCGAAGTGCACATCCTGATGCCGGGCATTTCGCACTGCGCACAATGACAGGCGAGGTCGCCTCGCTCGGCTTGGGCTTCCTCGGTCGCGTTACCACATCGGCATTTTCGTCATCTGTGCCGCGAGAGGGCCACGGCTGTTTGCGCCTCCTTCAGCGAGGCCCGTTCGTGAATGTCTCGTGATGATCGATGCTACGCCACGGGCTGGCGCAGCTGCTTGAGCGCCTGCGCCCAGCGGTGGAGCTCGCCCAGCATGGTCCTTGCGGAAGTCTGGTGGATCTCGAGCGGTGAAAACTGCTCGGCTTTCACGTGCTGGGTGACCATCTGGATCGTGACCGCCTCGACGATGGGCGCCATCTTGAGCGTCGTCAGGGTTTGCTTGGCAAGCTGTACGGCGCGCAATCCGCCCGAGATCCCGCCATAGCTGACGAAGGCGGCAGGCTTGTAGTTCCACTCCTTGTAGACGTAGTTCAGTGCATTCAGAAGCGCTGGCGGTGGTCCGAAATTGTATTCCGGCATGACGAAGACGAAGGCATCCGCCGTGTCGACGCTCGCGCTCCAGCGCCTCGTATGTTCGTGCTCGTATTGCTGTAGAACGGGGTGCTTCGGTTCGTCGTAGATCGGCAGGTTGAACTCGGCCAGGTCGACGAGCCTTGCATCGAACTTGCCCTCCTGCCGCGCGATGTCGTCGAACCATCGTGCGACGGGCTGGCCGACCCGGCCCGGGCGCGTGCTGCAGACGACCGTGTGGAGAACCAGTGACATCGTTGCGTATCCTCGGTGAAAATCAGGCCCTTCGGACGGCGCTAATCCCGTCTCCGAACGGGCACGGGGCCGCCCCTCTAGCTGCGCGGCAAGGCAACCTGGCGCATCCGGAACGCCGTGATCTCCACCCGGGCCCAGATCCCCGCCGCCCGGAACGGGTCGGCGGCGTGGAAGGCGTCCACCGCGGCCCGGTCGGGCGCCTCGACGATGAAGAGGCTGCCGATCATCGTCTCGCCGTCCTCGGCGAGGAGGGGGCCCGACACCAGGATCTGCACCGGGAGCGGACCGCCGAGATAGGTCTTATGCGCCTCGTAATGGACGAGCCGCCGCTCGAGCGCGCCGGCGTGATCGAGGGCGTGGATGGCGTAGTGGGGCATAGGAAATCTCCCGGTCACGCAGGCTCGCCGAGGCCGGCGCGGCGTTCGGTGGCGAGCAGGGCGGCGAAAAAGTCGAGGTCGCGCACGTCGGTGCCGGTCTGCTCGGCGTAGAGGTCGCGCACCAGGGCCGCCACCGGCATCGCGACGCCGGTCGCCTCGCCCGCCGCCACTGCGAGGCTCATGTCCTTGAGCATCTGGGCGATCGAGAAGGCAGGCGTGAAGTCGCGCCGCCGCAGAGGATCGAGCTTGTAGGTGATCAGCGGTGAGGCTGCGACGGAGGATCCGAGCACCGCCAGGATTGTCTCCCAGGCGACCCCGCCCTTGCGGGCGAGCGTCAGCGCCTCGGCGGCGACCTGCGCGGTCGAGCCGACGAAATGGTTGATCGCGAGCTTGAGGAAGCGCGCCTCCTCCCCCTGGCCGACGGCATGAAGGGTGCTGGCGAAAGTCGAGAGCAGCGGGCGGGCCCGCTCCAGGGCCGCCTCCGGTCCGGAGCAGAACAGGGTGAGGGCGGCGGCCTCGGCGGTCGCGGTCGAGCCCGAGACCGGGGCAGCGAGATAGAGCACCCCCCGGGCCTCGGCGGCCTCGCGCACCACCGCGCTCGTCTCCGGCGAGACCGTACTGGTCTCGACCAGCACGCCGTCCCGCGCCATCCGGGACAGGAGGCCCTCGGTTCCGAGGGCGACGACGCGCAGGCTTGCGTCGTCGGGCAGGCTCGTGATCACGACGCCGCAGGCCGCGATCCGGTCGAGGCCGGCGGCCTCAGCCCCCGGCACGGCGGCGAGCCGGCCGGGATCGCGGTCGAGGGCGAGGACGGGATGTCCCGCTGCCACGAGGTGGCGCGCCATGGGCGCGCCGAGTTTGCCGAGGCCGATCCAGCCGGTCTGCATGTGGTCTCTCCCAAGCAGATTTCGCAAAAGTGGTGGCGGGTTTTGCGAGACGAATCTGCGACCGAGCAAAAAAACAAGCAGGCTTGCGTTGGCCATTCAACGCAAGCCTGCTTGGTCACGCCGTCAGGGCCTTGCCCTTGGTTTCGGGCAGGAGGAACGCCGCGACCGCCATGGTGGCGTAGGCCGCGGCCGCGAACAGCCCGATCGCCTGGCCGAGCGGCATCGTGGTCGACATCACGCCGACCAGCGTCGGAAACACCGCCCCGATCGCCCGGCCGAAATTGTAGGCGAAGCCCTGCCCGACGCCGCGCACCCGGGTCGGGAACTGTTCGGTGAAGAACGCCCCCATGGCGCTGAAGACGCCGGACGCGAAGAAGCCCAGGGGGAAGCCGAGCACCAGCATGGCGGCGTCGCCGAAGGGCACCATCGTGTAGGTCGTCACCACCACGCCGGCCCCGATCGCGAAGACCAGGAAGGTGGCGCGCCGTCCGATCCGGTCGGCGAGGTAGGCACCCGCGAGGTAGCCGAAGAACGAGCCGACGATCAGCACCGCGAGGTAGCCGCCGGAATTCATCACCGACAGACCGCGCTCGGTGCGCAGGAAGGTCGGCAGCCAGGTCGTCACCGCGAAGTAGCCGCCCTGCGCTCCCGTGCTCATCAGCGCGCCGAGGAAGGTGATGCGCAGGAGCGGTGGCTGGAAGATCTCGAAGAAGGACGGCGTGTCGCCGGTCTCGGCGATCCTCGCCTGCGACTCGCGGTAGACCTCCGGCTCCTCGATGTAGCGGCGCAGGAAGAACACCAGAATCGCCGGCGCGATGCCGACGAAGAACAGGGCGCGCCACGCCGTCTCGGGCGGCAGGAGCGAGAAGAACAGGGTGTAGAGCAGGGCCGCCGCGCCCCAGCCGAGCGCCCAGCCCGACTGCATGGTGCCGAGCGCCTTGCCGCGATGCTCGGGCCGGATGGTCTCGCCGAGCAAAACCGCGCCCGCCGCCCACTCGCCGCCGAAGCCGAGGCCCATCAGGGCGCGGGCGACGAAGAGCTGCTCGAAGCTCTGCGCGAGGCCCGACAGGAAGGTAAAGCCGGCAAACCACAGGATCGCGATCTGCAGCGTGCGCACCCGTCCCCAGCGGTCGGCGAGGAAGCCCGCGAGCCAGCCGCCGATCGCGGAGGTGAGGAGCGCCGCGGTGCCGAGCGCCCCGGCCTCGGCTCGGGTCACGCCCCAGGTGGCGATCAGCGTCGGGATCACGAAGCTGTAGAGCTGGACGTCCATCGCGTCGAGCGCCCAGCCGCCGACGCAGGCGCCGAGCGTCCGCTTCTCCTTCGGCCCGAGTTCCGAGATCCAGCCTCCCCGGCCCTCGGCCGGGACGGCGCTCACAGCGCCGGTCGTTGCCTCGCTCATGGTGGTGTCCTCCCTGGTGAAATCGATGCGACGGCCCCGTTCCTCGGGGTCTTCGTCCGGGCGTCGGCCCCTGTCGGTCGACGGTTGCCGGATCAGGCGGCCTTCAGGCCGAAATCGTAGGAGAGGTGGCGGAAGGGACGCTCCATCGCCCGCCCGTCCGGGGCAAGGCCGGCCGGGTGCTCGGCGAATTCTGCGATCAGCGAGGTCTTCACCCCGAACACCGCGTCCGAGTCGAGCCACGGGCTGTCGGCGGAAAAGACGTGGGTGATGAGCGTCTCGTGGCCGGGCGCCGCGATCATGAAGTGCACGTGGGCCGGCCGGTTCGGGTGGCGGTGGGTGGCGTTCAGCATCTCGCCGACCGGCCCGTCGGCGGGGATCGGGTACCAGGCCGGCATGACGGTCCAGAAGTGGAAGCGGCCTTGCCCGTCGGTGCGGAACCGCGCCCGACCAGCGAGCCCGCCGAGCGCGTCGAGCTGCTGCACGTCGTAGGCGCCGTCGTCGTCGGCGTGCCAGACGTCGACGGTGGCGCCGGCGAGCGGCCGTCCGTCCGCGGAGGAGACCGAGCCGGTGACGAGGAGCGGCGTGCCCTCGAGCGGGCCGGCGATGTCGGCGCCGTTCGGCCGCTCGGGCGCCTCCTCGACGTAGAAGGGGCCGAGCACCGTGGTCTCGGTCGCGCCCTGCGGCATGCGATGGTTGATGGCGTCGACGAGCATCGAGACGCCGAGCGTGTCGGAGAGCAGGATGAATTCCTGCCGGTGCGCGTCGCAGGTCTGCCCGGTGCGGGTCAGGAAGGCGATGCCGGCCTGCCACTCCTCGAAGGTCAGGTCGGTGTCGCGCACGAAGTCGTGCAGGTGGCGCACGAGGCTCGACAGGACCGCCTTCAGGCGCGGATCCGGCGTCTCGGCGAAGCGATCGATCACGGCCTGCGTGATGGTGTGCTCGTTGAAGTCGCGCATCGACGCTTCTCCCATTCTTGGGCGTTGCCTCTCGGGCGCTGTCCCGCGCTCGACCATGATCTTTACGCCGCCGTGTCCGGACGGCGCCCGTGGAACGCGTCGTCGAGCAGCCGGCGGATCGCACCCCGCTCCAGCGCCCGCGGGTTCCAGTAGGGGTTCGCCACCGCCGCCTTGGCCGCCCGGTCGAGCCCCGCCTCCGGCATGCCGATCGCTTCCAGGGTCGTCGGCGCACCAAGCGAGGCGGCGAGGTCGTAGAGGCCTTGCGGCCCGTCCGCCGCCCCGAGCGCGCGGGCGACGCGAGCCATGGCCTCCGGCGCGGCCGGGGCGTTGTAGGCGGCGGCGTGGGGCAGCACGACCGTGTGGGTCTCGGCATGCGGGAGATCGAACGAGCCGCCGAGCACGTGGCAGAGCTTATGGTGCAAGGCCATGCCGACGGTGCCGAGGCAGGCCCCGGCGAGCCACGCGCCGTAGAGCGCGTCCGCCCGCGCCGCCCGGTCCTGCGGCGCGGCCGCGATCACCGGCAGGGCTCGGGAGAGGGCCCGGATCGCCTCCTCGGCCATCAGCGAGACGATCGGGTTGCGATCCTGGGCGTAGAGCGCTTCGACCGCGTGCGCGATGGCATTCAGGCCCGAGGTCGCCGTGAGGCGCACGGGCAGGCCGAGCGTCAGGTCGACGTCGTAGACCACCACCTCCGGCAGGATTTCTTTCGATTTCTGCGTCGTCTTGGCCCGCTGGCTCGGCTCGGCCCCGTCGCGGGTCTCGCCGAGGATCGGCGTCATCTCCGAGCCCGCATAGGTCGTCGGCACCACGATCTGGTCGAGGTCGGTGCGCAGCGCGATCGCCTTGCCGAGCCCCGTCGTCGAGCCGCCCCCGACCGCGACCACGCAATCGGCATCGAGGGCCCGCACCCGCGCCACCGCAGCCTCGGTCACGGCGACGGGCGTGTGCATCACCGCCTCCGCGATCACCCCGACCGCGCGATGTCCCAGCAGGCCGGCGAGCGCCTCGGCCTGTCCCCGCTGCTGCGGCGTCGAGAGCACGACCGCGCGGGAGCGCCCGAGGGCCTCCATCTCCCGCGGCACCTCCGCGAGGGTGCCATGCCCGAACACCACGCGAGTCGGCAGGCCGGGAAAGCGGAACGTCTCCATCGTCAGGCCCCCACCACGTAGTCGACCTGATACCGGCTGATCCGCAAGCCCTCGAGCTCCGCCCGCACCCGGCCGTGCTCCGGGTGATCGCGATACGCGTCGAGCGCCGCGGGGCTGTCGAACTCGGTGTAGAGGACGACGTCGCAGGCATAGTCGATCCGGCTCTGGTCGAGGCCGATTTCCAGGTGACGGAGCCCGGGGATCCGGCCGCGCAGGCCCTCGAAGGCGGCGCGCACCCGTTCGGCATTGCCCGCCTTCTCGGCCGGCGACGCACCGGCCATCCGCCACATCACGATGTGCTTGATCATCCGGCGTCATCCCGATCCGCAGCCAGCCTCGGCCGCCCGTGGCCAATTTTTAAGTTTTCCGCTGCCGGGGCATAAGATGGCCTGCGCGTGAATCAGTTTTGCAGGATCGGAGAAAATGGACCGTCTCGGCCAGCTCGACCTCTTCGTGGCGGTCGCCGAGACCGGCAGCATCAGCGGCGCCGCGCAGGCCCGCGGCCTGTCGATCGCTGCGGCGAGCCGCACGCTCGCGGCCCTGGAGGAGCGCCTGGGCGTGCTGCTGGTGCGGCGCAGCACCCGCACCCTCTCGCTCACCGACGAGGGCGGCAAGCTCCTGGTGCGCGCCCGCAGCATCCTGGCGGACGTGGCCGACAGCGAGGCCGAACTGACTGGCGCGGCGCTCGCTCCGAGCGGCCTGCTCCGGGTCAGCGCCTCCTTGTCCTTCGCGCTCCTGCACATCGCGCCGCGGCTGCCGGCCTACCATGCCCTCTACCCGAACGTTCGCGTCCACGTGGAAGTCTCGAACCGCTACGTCGACCTGGTCGATGCCGGGATCGACGTCGCGATCCGCACCCGCGAGTTTGAGCCCGACCGCGCGATCACCATCCGACGCCTAGCCGAGACCCGCCGAATCCTCACCGCCGCCCCGTCGTACCTCGCGCGCGCGGGCGTGCCGCTCCACCCCCGCGACCTCGCGCAGCACGCCCTGCTGCTCTACGTCTATGCCAACAACCCGAACGAACTCGGCTTCACCCGCGGGGCCGAGACGGTGCGGGTGCCGGCCCACGGCCTGCTCGAATCGAATGACGGCCAGATCCTGCGCGCCGCGGCCCTGAACGGCCACGGCATCCTGGTGCAACCGACCTATATCGTCCACGACGACATCATGGCCGGGCGCCTCGTGCCGGTCCTCGACGACTGGGACCTGCCGCGGCTTCGCATCAACTTCGCCTACCCGACCCGCAAGCACCTCTCGGCCAAGGTCCGGTCCTTCATCGCCTTCGTGGCCGCCGATTTCGAGGCCAACGCCTTCACCCACCGCTGGACCGGGGCGATGCAGCGGCCCGCCGCCGGAGCTCCGTAGTGGATAGGATGGTCGGAGCGTCGCGGCCTGCGCGAGACGGTCGTCGGGTCAGGCGTTGCGGGTGCATCAGTTGGATGTGGGCGGACGCAGCGGCACGCCGTTGCTCGTGCCTCCGGGATTCAGATATATGAACAGGATGAGCCGCGACGCCGATCACACACCTGCGACCGTCAAATCTGCAGACCGCGTTCTGACCTTGTTCGAGCTGCTCGGCGCCGGCAGCCGCGAGATGTCGCATACGGACATCGCGGCCGCGCTCGACATCCCGAAGAGCAGCCTGACGCAGCTCTTGAAGAACCTCGTCGGGCGCGGCTGGCTCGACTACTCGCCGACCACGAAGGGCTACTCTCTCGGGGACGCCTTCACCAGGTTGGCGCGCCGCGCCGGACGGGCGCGGGATCTCGTCGAGTGCGCCGGGCCGGTCCTCGCGGAATTGACGGCCCGCACCTCGGAATCGAGCGCGATGAACGTGCTCAAGGACGACACGGCCGAGGTGGTGGCGACGGTGCTCGGCCCGCAGCGGCTGGTGTCGCACATGCGGCTCGGCGACGTGGCTCCGCTCTACGCCACCTCCGGCGGAAAGGTCATCCTCGCCTACCTGTCGCCGGAACTGCAGGAGCAGTACCTGAGCCGGGTGGCATTCGTCCGGGCGACCCCCACCACCATCCACTCCGCGCAGGCGCTCCGCGAGCAGCTGCACGAGATCAGGCGGCAGGGCGTCGCCTTCTCGTTCGACGAGTGGACGCCCGGGATCACCGGCGCCGCGCGCCCGATCCTGTCCCGGTCCGGCGAGGTGATCGCCTCGATCAACGTCGCGGTCCCGTCCGTCCGCTTCGACGACAAGCTGCGCAAGAAGATCGCCGCCGCTTTGCTCTGGGCCGTCGAGTCGGTGCAGGGTGAGTTACGGCAGGACGCGGCCTGACGGCGCGGTGACGGGTCTCGTCGAGGCTGCGTGTCTTTCAGCGGCTGAGATGGGCCAGCAGGCTCCGGCTGGCCGCGAAGGCCGCCCTCGCGCGCGCGGCGGGAGAAAGGCCGGCCGCGGCAGCCGATGGCGCCTCGACGGCGATGACGGCGTCCGGCGGCACGGCCTGGAGGAGGGCCATCAGCGGCAGCCCACCTTCACCTGGGAGCAGCCGGCCGCCCCGCGCCTCGTCCCGCAGCGCCGCGGGCGCCGGGATCGCGGCCGGGGCGTCGCAGAGATGGACGAGGCTGAACAGACCGGGATCGTAGCGGGCGAGATCGGACGGGCTGCCCCCCGACCGGCTCAAATGCAGTGCGTCGACGAGGATGCCTGCATCGGCCGGCTTTACCCGGGTCAGCAGCGCGTGGGCGTCGCCGAGCGTCCGGACCTGCGTGTAGGGCAGGAATTCCAGCATGACGCGCAGGCCGCACCGGGCGGCCGCCTCGCAGAGTTGCCCGAGATGGTCGATCAGGCGCGACGCGTCGGAGTCGTTGCCCGAGACGATGACTGAACCCGCGCCGAGCGCCGCAGCGACTTCCAGACTTGGCACCAGGTCCGCGATTCGGGTCTCGGGTGTGATCCAGATCGCCTCGACGTCCCGGAGCGCGACGGCGCGCGCCCGCAGCCGCTCCCGGATCGCGCGCTGCAGGGCCGCGTTGCCGACGACTGGAACGATGGGCGCCGCTCCGGGCGGTGCGACGAGCCGCAGGCCGACCCCGTCGAACCCGGCATTGGCCGCGGCATCGATCAGGGCGAGCGGATCGGCATCGATCACGGTGAAATGCGCGAGCGACAGCAAGGGCATCGGATCCTTCCTCCGAGAATATCGGACGATCGGCCTGGGGTTGGCATCGTGCGTGCGGGTGCCCGGATCCCCCGCCTCGAAGGCCACCTCGGCTGCGGGAGCGTCAGAGCGCCAGCGGCTCGCCCCGCAGCCAAGCCTCACCATGGCGGTAGAGCGCCGCGACCTCCGGTCCGGACAACCCCGGCATGCTCCGCTTGACCGTATAGCCGATGCGCGTCTGCAGGTAGGCGAGGTGGCGGTAGCCTTCCGGAAAGCTCGCGAGCAGCGCGTGATCGAGAACCGGCACGGCACCTGGCGTCACCGGGTCCATGCGATCCTTCTCGTAGATCGGCTGACGCAGGACGATCCCCCAGCGCCCCTGCCGCTTGCGCAGGAAATCGTAGAAGCGGCCGGTACAGACGACGTCGACCAGCACGCCCTCGACCTGGGCGCGTTGCGAGATCGTCATCTTCGTCTGTGAGATCGCGCGTTCCCCTACGAGATTGATCGAGATCCCGCCGAGAAAATGCAGGATATTGACGCCCTTGGCGAAGCCCGCCTGGCTCATGGCAATGAATTCGTCGGCGGTGCCCTGCGTCCAGGTCGCCATCATGCGGCCCTCCGGGTCCCACACCGTGCGGAACCGCTCCCAGTCGCCCGCATCCCGCCAGACGACCCAGTCCTGCAAGAGGTCGCGGATCCGACTGCGGTCCGTCGCCTCGCTCCCGGGCCCGTGCTCGACGTCGCTCATCCGCTCGTCTCCAAGTTCTTATATAAGAACTATTTCTGTGTATGATCACCACCGACGCTCCTGTCAATGCTCCGGAGCCCGGCAAACGACCGTTCCACCGAGCGGCGAGCCTCCCTTCTGATTCGAGGACGTCGGGCAGGGTGACGAGGCGGGCGCGCCAAACGTGGACCCCATCGTTCCCGCCCCTCCAGGACCGCTTTACGGCAGGTTTCCGAGCCCATCTTGACGGGTAGTTCTACCTATGAAACAGTTCATAAATAGAAACTTGCGTTATGGTCGGGTTGCCGCGCCTCAGCGAGGCGGCAGACGGCTCCGAGACACGCCGACAGGGCTTGCGCCGCGCCACCCGGCCCTTGCCTCGGTCCACGCCCGGCCGCTGTAGCGCCGTCATCGAGAGGGAAACGTCACGTGAGGACGCCACGCACGCTTCACATCGGCATCGTCGGACTCGGCGCGATCGGCCGAACCCATGCCAGGGTCCTGCGCACCGCGGATCCGACCATCGTCCTGTCGGCCGTCGACCCGGGCGAAGGGGCCGCGGCGACGGCCAAGAGCCTCGGCATCACGCATTACAGCGACCTCGACGGTATGCTCGACGCTGGGCGGCCGGATGCCGTGGTGGTGGCCGCCCCGACCGACGACCATCTGGCGATCGCGTCGGCATGCATCGCGCGGGCTGTTCCAGTCCTGGTCGAGAAGCCCATCGCCGCGAATGTCGCCGATGCCACGCTCCTGACGCGCCGCGCCGCCGAGGCGGGTGTGCCGCTCCTGGTCGGCCATCACCGCCGCTACAATCCCGTCGTGCAGGATGCGGCCCGTCAGGTGGCCCGCGGCGAGATCGGGCGCGTCACGGCCGTGACGGTGATGTACGCGTCGCGCAAGCCCGACACGTATTTCGACATCCCGTGGCACCGCGAGCCGCAGGGCGGTGGTCCGATCCTGATCAACCTGATCCACGAGATCGACCAGTTGCGCTTCATCCTGGGCGAGATCGTCAGCGTCCAGGCCATCGCCTCGTCGGGTGTCCGCCACCTGCCGGTCGAGGATACCGCGGTTGTGCTGCTGCGCTTCGCCTCGGGGGCGCTCGGAACGATCTCGCTCTCCGACTGCGTGGCGTCACCCTGGTCCTACGACCTCGTGTCGGGCGAGTTCGACCTGATCGCGGATCGTCCCGGACTGATCGGCCGCGGGAGCGACGACACGCACTTCATCATGGGAACCGAGGGCTCGCTGACCCTCCCGCGGCTGCGGCGCTTCCGCTTCGGCGGTGAGCCCGGGTGGCATCATCCCCTGGAGGTGCACGAGGCGGGCCGGGTCGGCGCCAACGTCTACGCCCTTCAGGCCGCGCATTTCCTCGACGTCGTGATGGGCGCTGCCACGCCCCGCGTCACGGGTGAGGACGCGACCCGCTCCCTCGCCGTGACGCTGGCGATCAAGGAGGCGGCCGCGACGGGCCGCGAGATCCCGGTGCCCGACGGCCTCTTCCCTTCGGCCTGACCCGCGTCACGCCGATGGCGACGGCACAACGGCGCTTCGGTCGGCGTGCTCACGCATGCGGTGGTCCGGTCCCGCCGGTTCTCAGAATAGATTGGGAGGAGAGTCTGTCATGGCGGCATCAGCTCGCATCGACATCCAGGATTTCGTCGACCAGCGCCGTGTCGGGCGATTGCAGTGGCGGGTCTTCGCCCTGTGCCTCGGCGTGCTCGTTCTCGACGGGCTCGACGTCGCGGCCGTCGGCTTCATCGCGCCCGCGCTCACTCACGCGTGGGGCATCTCGCGCGAGGCCCTGGGACCGGCTCTCGTCGCCGGGCTGCTCGGCATGGCCCTGGGCGCGATTGCCGGCGGCCCCGCGGCCGACCGCTTCGGGCGGCGACGCGTCATCATCGCCGCCATGCTGGTCTTCGGCGCGATGAGCCTGGTCTCGGCCCTGAGCACCGGTGTCTGGGAACTCGCCCTGTTCCGCTTCCTGACGGGGCTGGGCCTCGGAGCGGCGCAACCGAATGCCGCGACGCTCGTGGCGGAATACGCCCCGCAGCGGCGGCGCTCCCTGTTCGTGTCGCTCCTCTACAGCGGCCTCACGCTCGGTGCCGCCGGCGGCGGGTTCCTCAGTGCCGCGCTCGTCGGCCATTACGGCTGGCAGTCCGTGTTCGTGGTCGGCGGGATCCTCCCGGTCCTGCTCGGGATTGCCTGCTTCGGGCTCCTGCCGGAATCGATCCGGTTCCTGGTGCTGCGCCCCGAGCACCGTGCGGCCCTGGTGGCCGTCGTCAACCGCATCACGCCTGGCGCCGCGGACGAGCGGACGGTCTTCGTCGTCTCCGAGCCGGCCGGCAGGCGGCGGAACGCGGTCGCCCTTATCGTCGCGCAGCCCAACCGGCTGCCGACGCTGGCGCTGTGGGTCGGCTTGTTCATGAACCTGCTGACGGTCTACTGGCTCAACAGCTGGCTGCCGATCATGGTCCGGGATTCCGGGTTCAGCCTGTCGGAGGCGGCCGTGATCGGCGCCATGATGCAGGTCGGCGGGACCCTCGGGAATCTCACGATCGGGTGGGGGATGGACCGTTTCGGGGACCATGCGGCGCTCGTTGGGATGCTGTGCGGCGCCGGGCTCTTCGCCCTTCTGGTCGGCGCGGCGCCGGCCGACGGCCACGTTCTGACGACCCTGCTGTTCGGTCTGGGATTCTGCATCAACTCGGCGAATACGGGCTGGACCGCGCTCGCGGCGGCGTTCTACCCGACCGAGATGCGGGCCACCGGGATGAGCGTGATGACCGGCATCGGCCGCTTCGGAGCGATCTTCGGTGCCACGGTCGGGAGCCTCATCCTCGCCGGCGGCTGGAGCTTCGGCCAGATCTTCCTGGTGCTGACCGTGCCGATCGCCCTCGCGGCCGTGGCGGCGGCCACCAAGGCGCGCACGACCGGTCATGCCCCGGCCGCCACGGGCACGGTCGCCATCGGCTCGACCCGCTGATCCCCGCAGACGGGAGGGGACCGACGACGCCGGTCTCCCCCGGGGATGGCGTCGGGCCGGCCAGCCTTCAGTCCTGCGCGGAGGGGCGGCTGCTGCGCGCGCCCTTCCGCCCGCGCGGGCCGGAACCGGCCACACCGTCCCGTGAAGGACGCGCTCCGATCCCGGCCATGACTTGCGCGACAATGCCCTCGAGCGCGGCGCGGTCGGCGCCGTCGCGGGCCTGCACCGCGAAGCCCTGCAGCACCGTGGCGAGATAGCTCGCCATCGCGCCGGCCTCCGGCTGGTCGATCCAGCGGGCGAGGCTCCGGGCGATGGCGTCCCTCATCGCGCGCCGCCGAGCTAGGAGATCGCGCGCCAGGTCGCCGTGCTCGGCCGCGCACTGAATCAGGCCGGACGAGACCATGCAGCCGCGCTCGCCGTCCGGATCGCTGACCGCCCGCACGGCCGCCCGCAGGAGCCCGCCGACCGCCTCCTCTAGGGTCCTCGCCCCGTCGAGTCCGTCGAGGGCGCCCGGGCGCAACGCGTAGCGGTCGACCGCCTCGCGGAAGAGCCCGGCCTTGCTGCCGAAGGCGGCGTAGAGGCTCGGAGGCGCGATCCCGATCGCGGTGGTCAGATCCGCGACCGAGACGCCCTCGTAACCGTGTCGCCAGAACAGGCGCATCGCCGTCTCGACGGCGCCGTCCCGGTCGAAGCTGCGCGGGCCCCTTCGCCCGTCGCGAACCTTTCTCTCCATAGCGATCACTAAAGACCCCTTGACCAGACCACACAAGCGGATATCGTTTAGCGATCACTACAAACAAGAGGCGACGATGGTCCCTTCACCCAGCGGCGGGCGCTTCGCCGTCCGCACCGTCGACGGGCTCGAAATCGTGGCGGAGCGTCACGGCAATCCGTCCGGTCCGGAGATCGTCCTGGTTCACGGGCTCGGCCAGAGCTGTCTCAGCTGGTCGCGGCAGACCGAAGGGCTCCTGGCGGAGACCTGTCACCTCGTGGCCTACGATCTGCGCGGGCACGGGAACTCGTCGAAGCCGGCCAGCCTCGCCGCCTACGAGGATGCCGCGCTCTGGGCTGCCGATCTCCACGCCGTGATCGAGGCCGCCGGCTTTCGCCGCCCGATCGTGGTCGGCTGGTCCCTCGGCGCGCTCATCGCCGGTCACTACCTGCAGCGCTACGGCAACGACCGCGTCGCGGCGGTCAACGTCGTCGGGGCGGTCACGAAGCTGGCGCCCGAGCTTCTCGGCGTCGCGGCCCTCGCGCATCGCGATCCGCTCGCCTCGCCCGACCTGGCGACGCGCTGCGACGCCGTTGCCAGCTTCCTGTCGGCCTGCTTCGCCGTGCCGCCGCCCGAAGCCGAGTTCCGCCGCATGCTGGCCTTCAACGCCATGGTGCCGCGCGAGATGCACCAGGCGGTGGGACGCATCGGCGACGAGGGATTGGACGAGGCCTGGGCCGCGGTGCCGCGCCTGTTGGCGACCTGGGGCGACGAGGACCGGCACGTGCGTCGCGAGATGTCGACCCGCCTGCTCGCCCTCAACCCGGCCGCGCGCCTCTCCGTCTACGAGGGCGTCGCTCACGCTCCCTTCTACGAGCGGTCGGAACGTTTCAACCGCGAGCTCGCCGCCTTCGCCGCCGGCTGAGCGCCGGCGGCCGAACGGCACCTCCGCGACCAGTGGCAGTGCCGTAGCTCGCGCCGTCCCGCCGACCCCGGCCCCCAGTCGCGCTCCCGAGCAGGATCTCACGCCGATGCGTCCGTCTGCCGACACCTCTCCCGCCTTCTTTCCCGAGTTCCGCCGCCTCGACGTCGAGGCCGGCGAGGTCCGCTTTGCTGGTGCGATCGGCGGTCACGGGCCGCCGGTGCTGCTGCTTCACGGCTATCCGCAGACCCATGTCGCATGGCGCAAGGTCGCTCCGGCCCTGGCGGCCCGCCACACGGTCGTCGTCCCGGACCTGCCGGGCTACGGCGCCAGCCGGCCGCTGAGGTCCGCCCCACGCTGGACCAAGCGGCGGGTCGGGGATGCGCTCGTCTCGCTGATGCGGAGGCTCGGCCACGATTGCTTCGGCCTCGTCGGTCACGATCGGGGGGCGCGGGTCGGCTACCGCCTCGCCTTCGACCACCCGGGCCGCGTCACAGCCTTTGCGTCCCTCACGGTCGTGCCGACGCTCGATGCCCTGGCGGGCGTCGACCATTGCTTCGCCGCGCGGAACTTCCACTGGTTCCTATTCGCCCAGGAGGCGGACCTGCCCGAGCGCCTGCTCGCGGCCGATCCGGACGCCTTCCTCGATCGCGCCCTGGACCGGATGACGGGCGGACGTGACATCATCGAGGCGCCCGCCCGCGAGGCCTATCGGAGTGCGTTTCGCGACCCCGTCGTGCGGCACATGATCTGCGAGGATTACCGGGCGGCCCTCGACGAGGATCTCGCCCTCGACGCGGCGGACCGGGCCGCGGGACACCGGCTGTCCTGCCCGGTGCGGGTGCTGTGGCCGGAAGCCGAGGCGCTCCCCGGGCGTCCGTCCCCGGTCGAGATCTGGCGCCGCTGGGCCGACGACGTCGATGGCCGCGGGATATCAGGCGGTCACCTGCAACCGGAGGACGCGCCGGACGAGGTGCTGGCGCAGATCGGCCCCTTCTTCGACAGACGAGAGACGCCGACAGCCTGATCCCGGTTACCGACGGCGAAACGATATCTGCTCACGCTCGTGATCGGCGCGACGGCGGATCCGCACGCCTTTCCGGCAACCCGGCGCATCGCGGCGGCGGTTCACCCGTGCGATGGGCGGTCGGAGCAAGGCCGGGGTCGCACGTTTACCCTGGCCGGCACAGCAATCTCCCTCACCACAACGGAGGACCATCCGACCTCGGACGCCAGCCATCGGCCTAGAGCGCTTCACGATCGCGTTGCAAACGCGAAGCGCTCTAGGCCTTTGATTTTGCCGCATTTTCTGCGGCGAACTGGCATCCACTTCGTCGGAAAAAGCTCTAGTGATGCTCGCCAGACATCTGATCGGCGCCGCACCCACTCTTTGGGTGCAACCGTATCACGCCTGACGTGACGCGCGGAGGCTTGGCGGCCTGGTCCGTCCCAGGAGCTGACTTCACCCTCCGCCCTGTCGGCCGGCGGCGCGTGCGGTGACCAGGGCGCGGATCTCCTCGGCAACGGTGACTGCTACCGGATTGTAGACGAGCATGCCGAGATCGGGCCGTCCATCCACCGCGAAGGCCGAGTATTCCAGCTCGATCTCGCCCAGTGTCGGATGCTGCAGGCGCTTGACCCCGTCACCGTGGACCCGGACGTCGTTCTCCCGCCAGAGCGCCTCGAATTCCGGGCTAGTACGACAGAGCTCCTCCACCAGCCGGCCGACCTCCGAGGTAGCGCCGGCCCTCGCTGCATCGGCCCGGAATGTGCTGACCACGAAGCGCGCTACACTTTCCCAGTCGTGCTGCGCACTCCGCATCCGCGGGTCGCCGAACATCCGTCGCAGGATGTTGCGCTCGGGGAACGGAAGCGTATCCCAGTCAGTCAGCACCACGGCGGCGGCCGCGTTCCAGGCGACGACGTCCCAGGTGGCGGTCTTCACCAGCGCGGGACTCGCCTCAAGCGTGTCGAGGAGGCGCTGAAGGCGCGGCGTCACGCCTTCGACCGGCTTGTAGCGGACCTCGGGCGGACGACCGAGCCCCAGCATGAACAGGTGCTCGCGTTCCGGCTCCGTCAGCATCAGTCCGGACGCGATCCGATTGAGCACGTCGGCCGAGGGGGCCCCGCCGCGTCCCTGCTCCAGCCATGTGTACCAAGTCGCGCTGATGTTCGAGCGCTGGGCGACCTCCTCCCGGCGTAGGCCCGGCGTCCTGCGACGTCCGGAGAACCCGAAGGCGGCCGGGTCGAGCCTCGTCCGTCGGTCACGGAGGTAGGCCCCGAGCAGGTTCTCCGAGGTGGAGGGCATAGCGATCCTGTTAGCGATTATACTCGGATAACATCACTACTTTAACAGGATGCGCGGGGGAGCGACAATGAGCTTCCACGCAACTTCAAATAGGCACCCCATGCGCGTATTCCTCACCGGGGCAACCGGCTTCATCGGCTCGGCCATCATTCCCGAGCTCCTCGCCGCCGGCCATCAGGTTCTCGGGCTGACCCGCTCGGAAAGAGGAGCCAGGGCGCTGCGCGACGCCGGGGCCGAGCCGCACCTCGGGAACCTGGAGGACTTGGAAAGCCTGCGCAGCGGCGCTGCCCGGGCGGATGGCGTGATCCACACCGCTTTCGACCATGACTTCACGAACTTCGTCGCCAATTGCGAGAAGGACCGGCGCGCCATCGAAGCCCTGGGCTCCCCCCTCAAAGGCTCGGATCACCCCCTGCTCATCACCTCCGGAACCGGCTTCGGTAGCCCCGCCCCGGGCTCGCCGGCGACCGAGGACGTCTTCAACGCCAAGCATCCGAACCCTCGCGTCGCCTCCGAGCTGGCGGGCGCCGCGCTGCTGGAGGTGGGCGTCAACGTGTCTGTGGTGCGGCTCCCCCAAGTGCACGATACGGTCAAGCAAGGCCTCGTCACCTATCTCGTCGACCTGGCCCGCCGGAAGCGCGTTTCGGCGTATGTCGGAGACGGAACGCACCGTTGGTCGGCAGCTCCCGTACTCGACGTCGCTCGCCTTTACCGGCTGGCCCTGGAGAGGCGGGAAGCGGGTGCGCGCTACCACGCGGTAGCCGAGGAAGGCGTCCCGGTACAGGCCATCGCGGAGGCGCTCGGCCGGGGACTGAACGTGCCGGCCGCGTCCGTGTCTCTCGAGGCGGCGGACCAGCATTTCGAGTGGCTTGCCACATTCGTCGGCACGGACATGTCGGCGTCGAGTGAATGGACCCGAGCCCAGCTAGGATGGCAGCCGACCGGGCCAGGCTTGATCGCCGACCTGGAAGCGATGCGGTACCGTGACGTTGTTTGCTGAGCGCGCCTCGGGGGGACCAAGGCCAACGTCGATTTGGCTGGCCGGGCAGCCGGCCTACCGCCGTCAGCTCCTGGGCACCTCCATGCCGCGCTTGACTGCCGGACGCTCGCCGACCCGCTCTAGCCAGGCGTGCACGTTCGGCACCGAGCCAAGCGTGCCCGCGAGTGGCTCCTTCAGGAACGACGCCGCCGCCAGCGTCCAGGCGTAGCAGGCGATGTCGGCGATGGAGTAGTCCGAGCCTGCCAGGTACGGCCCTTCGCCCAGGCACTTGTCCATCACCCGCAGCAGCCGGTC
Source organism: Methylobacterium sp. Gmos1 (assembly GCF_053764715.1). Taxonomy (NCBI): domain Bacteria; kingdom Pseudomonadati; phylum Pseudomonadota; class Alphaproteobacteria; order Hyphomicrobiales; family Methylobacteriaceae; genus Methylobacterium; species Methylobacterium sp. Gmos1. The sequence goes on from NZ_JBSNCC010000008.1 coordinate 221,940, forward strand.
GGCCTCGTCGGTGAACCGCCTGATGGCCGGCGGCACCTTCTCGTCCGAACGTACCGCGAAGAAGCCGAGCTGGCCCAGCATCGGGCCCAAGCCGCCGACCTGCCAGTGCAGCCATTCCAGGGCCTTGTAGCGGGCCGGGCCGGATGGGGCGAGGAAACGCCCGGTCTTCTCGGCGAGGTAGGTGAGGATCGCCCCGCTCTCGAACACGGACACGGGACCGCCCTCCGCCTCGTCGTCGACGATGGCCGGGATCTTGTTGTTCGGCGAGACCTTCAGGAACTCGGGCGCGAACTGCTCGTCCTTGCCGATGTTCACCGGCACGACCGTGTACGGAAGCCCGCACTCCCTCAGCATGATCGGGATCTTGCGGCCGTTCGGTGTCGACCAGGTGTAGAGCGTGATCATGGCGGATGCCTCGCGATCGGGCAGGGTGCAGGCTACGTCCCAGCCTGAACTAGGGCGGCGGGCGGCATTCCGACCATCCCGGTCCGGCCTCGGTTGACAGAGGTCCGCCTCATGCAACATTATAAGTTTCATGAGACGGGATGGCAGATTGTCGGGCGTGCTGCACGTCCTCCTCCACATGGCGGAGGCCGACGGACCGGTGACGTCCGAGCGGCTGGCCATGATGATGGGAACCAACCCGGTCGTGGTGCGCCGAACCATGGCGGGCCTGCGCGACCTGGGGCTCGTCGCCTCCGGGAAGGGGCATGGCGGCGGCTGGACCATCGCTTGCGATCTCGACCAGGTGACCCTCCACGACGTCTACGTCGCGCTCGGCTCCCCGGAGGTGTTCGCGATGGGGCACCGGAGCGAGGACCCGGCCTGCCTCGTCGAGCAAGCGGTCAACGCCGCCCTGGCGGGTGCTTTCCGGGATGCCGAGGCCCTGCTGCTCTCGCGTCTGGGTGACGTCACGCTGGCGCGTCTCAGCGCCGATTTCCACGCGCGCTTGGCCAAGCGCGGACCGTGCGGGCGGGAGGCCCTATCCGATGACGCATAGCGCGCAGCTTGAACCGATGAACTTCGTGGCTGCCTTCTCAGACCCGACGGCCGCCGCACGGTATGCCGACGGGCCACCCCGCTTCGTACCGGGATTCGAGGCCCTGCACAGGATGACCGGTATCCTGCTGGCCGAGCACGCACCGGCCGACGCGCAGGTGCTGGTGCTCGGAGCCGGAGGGGGACTGGAACTGCGGGCGCTGGCCGAAGCGCATCCCGGCTGGACGTTCGTCGGCGTCGACCCGGCGGGCGAAATGCTCCGCCAGGCGGAACGCACGCTCGGGCCGCTGATGGATCGGGTGACCCTCGTCGAGGGCTACATCGACGACGCGCCCGTCGGCCCCTTCGATGCGGCGACCTGCTTGCTCACCCTGCACTTTCTCGACCCGGCCGCGCGCGAGGATACCGTCCGCGCCATCCACCGGCGGCTGAAACCGGGCGCGCCGTTCGTCGCGGCGCACGGAAGCTTCCCGCAGGACGACAGCCGTTCGCGGTGGATCGCGCGGTACGAGGCCTATGCCGTCGCCTCCGGCGCCGGACGCGACCAGGCGGCGAAGGCGCGGAGGGCCGTGGAGGCCCACCTGCACACCCTCGCGCCCGAGACGGATGCCGCCGTGCTACGGGCGGGCGGCTTCCGGGATGCCGACCTCTTCTTCGCTGCCTTCACGTGGCGTGGCTGGATCGGACGGGCGTAAGGGTTCGCCGGTGCCCTGCCACGGCAGCAGGAGCGCGCTACGCCGTTCCGTTGCCGCCAGTGGCACCGTAGACCTCGCCGGTGACGTAGCTCGCCTCCTGGCTTGCCAGGAACACGTAGACCGGGGCGAGCTCCACCGGCTGGCCGGGGCGGCCGAGCGGCACCTCGGAGCCGAACTTCTCGACGTTCTCCTGCGGCTGGCCGCCGGAGGGTTGCAGCGCCGTCCAGAACGGGCCCGGTGCCACCGCGTTGACCCGGATGCCCTTCGCGACCTGCTGCTTGGCCAGCGCCTTCGAGAACGCCACGATGCCGGCCTTCGTGGTCGCGTAGTCGACCAGGATCTGAGGCGGGTTGTAGGCAACGACCGAGGCGGTGTTGATGATGGAGGCGCCTGCCGACATGTGTCGCAGGGCTGCCCGGGTGATCCAGAACATGGCGTAGAGGTTGGTCTTCAGCGTCCGGTCGAACTGCTCGTCGGTGATGTCGCCGATGTCCTTCTGGTTGGTCTGCTTGCCGGCGTTGTTGACCAGGATGTCGAGGCCGCCGAGATCGGCCACGGCCTTCCTGACCAGCGTCTCGCAGAACGCCTTCTCGGTGATGTCTCCGGGCAGGAGCACCGCCTTGCGGCCTTCGGCCTCGATCAGCCTGGCGACCTCCTTGGCGTCTGGCATCTCCGCCTCGACGAAGCTGAGCGCCACGTCGGCGCCCTCACGCGCGAAGGCGATGGCGGCCGCGCGCCCGATCCCGGAATCGGCGCCCGTCACCAGGGCCTTACGGCCGGTCAGGCGCCCGTGGCCCCTGTAGCTCGTCTCGCCGTGATCGGGCTTCGGGTCCATGGCCTGGGCGAGGCCCGGTGCCTCCTGCGGCTGCCGCTTGAACGGCGGCTGCGGATACTGCGTGCGGGGGTCCTGCATCGTCAGGCGCTGGTCCGCGGCGTCGGTCATGAGGCTGTCCTTTGGCGCCGCCTTGGACCGGGGTGGCTCGCGACGCGTCGAGAGGAGGATGCCGTCCCGGGCCCTGGCAAGTCCTCGGCAGTACCGTGGGTTCCGGGACGGCCGCGGACGAGGATCGGGGGCTGACCCCTTCGCCGTGACCAGAAGGGAGCCCCAATCACAGCAGCGCGACGGAGCGCTTCGAGGTGGACGGTGCCAACGCCGCCCGCGACTTCCTGAAGTCGCACGGCGTGCCGTAGGCCGACGTTTATACGGTCTGGACGGCGATCGCGCTCCACACCACTCCCGGCATCCCGGTCCACATGCACCCGGTGGTCGCCCTGGTCACGGCCGACGTCGAGATGGACGTGCTGGGCCTGACCTACGGCGAGTATTCCGACGCCGAGCGCGAGGCGGTCGTATCAACCCATCCTCGCACGCGGGGCTTCAAGGAAGACATCATCCAGGCCTTCTACGACGGCATCAAGCACAAGCCCGACACCACCTGTGGCAACGTGAAGGCTGACGTGATCGCCGACAAGGAGCCGGGCTTCCGCCGAGGGAACTTCTGCAGCCTGATCCGCGCGTCCCGCTGGCCCGGCGGCACGCATGCGCCGGGTTGCGGATGCGGGAACCACGCCTGATCCGCCGGCCGGACCACAGCATCCGGAGATCGGTGCTGTCGCGCCGCGGACCGGCCGCAGGCACGAGCGGGTCGGCCCGTGTCGGCGACCCCGGCTTCGCATCATCGTCGTAGGGAAGTCTACGGCGATCAGTGCCGGTCATCCCCGACGATGTCGGCAACGCCTTGACTGGCGCGGAACAGGACCTCTCGAAGCCAGGTATGGGCCGGATCCTGCGTCCACCGTTCGTGCCAGACCATCTGCACGGTCATCGGACGCGGGTTCCAGGGCGGCGTGGATGCGCGTGCCACGCCGGCGGCCTCGAAGCCTCGCGCCAGCGAGGCCGGGACGATCGCCACGCGGCGCGAATGCGCGATGAGGCTCGGCACCGCAAGGAAATGCGGCTGGAGGACAGAGAGGCGGGGCACCAGGCCCGCCGACTTGAACGCCTGGTTGAGGGCATCGCGGTCGAACATCTCAGTCTGCCGCGTCAGGCCGCGCTCCGAGAGGTGTCCGTCCGGCACGCCGTCCTCGCTCCCGCCGACGGTGACGACCACCAGCGGGTCGCGGGCCAGCGTGCGGATGTCAATCGCTCCTCCCGCGTCCGGATGATCGGGTGCGGTGACGAGGACGTCGCGGTCCTCGAACAGGGTCCGGGCGTGGAGGCGGTGCGGGATCTGCGAGAACAGGCCGACGGCGATGTCGATCTGGCCGAGATCGACCTGCATGGTGAGGTCGATCCGCGTCGCGGGCCGGATCAGGATGGACGCCAGCGGCGCCTCGGTCTCGACGATCCCGACCAGGGAAGGGGCGACGACGGCCGTGACGTGATCGGTCGCGGCGAGCCGGAACTGCCGCGTCGCGCTCGCCGGGTCGAAGCATTGCGGGCCGATCGCGCCTTCGATCGCCGTGAGTGCGTCGCGCACCAGCACAGCGATGGCCAGCGCGCGCGGGGTCGGCTCCATGCCCTGCACCGTCCGCACGAAGAGGTCGTCCCCGATCAGCGTCCTCAGGCGGCGCAGGCCGTGGCTCACCGCCGACTGGCTCAAGCCCAGGGACTGGCCGGCCCGCGCGACGTGACGCTCGCGCATCACCGCGTCGAAGAGCCGGATCAGGTTCAGGTCGAGCCGGTTCAGGATGCTCGCCCGCGTCCCGGCATTCCTCGCCATGCCCGCCCCCCCCTCGTTCCGCGCGATGAATAGCAGTCATAATGAGATTGGCGAACTTGCACTTCCGCAAGAGCCTCCCGGCCGGGCATCGTTCCTCATCCTCGAAGGGAACGTGCCATGCCGGTTGCACTCGCCCATGCCCGACGCCTTCTTAAGAGGGGATCGCTGGCCCTCACGGGCCTCTGGCTCGCCCTCTCCCCGGCCGCCGCGCAGGGCGGTCCACCGGTGAAGATCGGGGTCCTCACTGATCTGTCCTCGCTCTACGCGGACAATGGCGGCAGCGGCTCGGTCGTCGCCGCGCGCATGGCTGTCGAGGATTTCGGTGGCCGCGTCCTCGGGCGTCCGATCGAGGTGGTCTCCGCCGACCACCAAAACAAGACGGATGTCGGCGCAGCCCTCGCGCGCCGCTGGCTCGATGCGGACGACGTCAAGGTCATCGTCGACGTGCCGAACTCCGCCATCGCGCTCGCGGTGCAGGACATCACCCGCGAGCGCGGACGGATCTTCCTGGCCTCGGGGGCGGCGACCTCGCGGCTCACCGGAGAGGCCTGCTCGCCTACCGGCATCCACTGGACCTACGACACCTACGCGCTCGCACAGGGCACCGCGCGGGCGGTCACCCGGCGCGGCGGGAAATCCTGGTACTTCGTCACGGCCGACTACGCGCTCGGCACGCAGCTCGAGGAGGACAGTCGGCGGGTGATCCAGGCGGCGGGCGGTCGCGTGCTCGGCTCGGTGCGCCATCCGATCGGCAGCCAGGACTTCTCCTCCTACCTCCTGCAGGCGCAAGGGTCGGGGTCGCAGGTCGTCGGGCTGGCGGATGCGGGCGGCGACCTCATCCTGGCGCTCAAGCAAGCGGCCGAGTTCGGGATCGTGCAATCGGGCCAGACCCTGGCCGGTCTGCTCGTGTTCATCGCCGACATCCACGGCCTCGGTCTGGCTGCGGCGCAAGGGTTGATCCTGAGCACCGCCTTCTACTGGGACCTGAACGACGAGACCCGGGCCTGGTCGCAGCGCTTCGTCGCGCGCACCAACAAGGTGCCGACGATGATCCATGCCGGCACCTACGGCGCGGTCACGCACTACCTCAAGGCGATGGCCGCCGCGAACACGGATGACGGCCCGACCGTCGCGGCGCAGATGCGCCGGATGCCGGTCAACGACTTCATGACCCGCGACGGCCGGATCCGCGAGGACGGGCGTCTCGTGCGCGACATCCACCTGATGCAGGTCAAGGCGCCGTCCGAGAGCAAGGGCCGCTTCGACTACTACAAGCTTCTGGAGACGATCCCGGGCGAGGAGGCGTTCCGGCCGCTCTCGGCCGGCAACTGCCCGCTGGTCAAGCGGGGGTGAGCATGACGGATCCCGACCTCGTCCAGGCGTTCGACGGCGTGATGAAGGGCCGCTACGCCAACCGCTTCTTCATCGACAGGCCCGTCCCCCACGACACCGTCCGCGCCATCCTGGAGGCCGCACGCCACGCGCCGAGTGGTGCCAACACCCAGCCCTGGCGGGTCCACGCCCTGGCAGGCGCCGCGAAGGCCCGGATCTGCGCCGATATCCTGGCAACGCACGCGCGGGAGGCTGCGCAGCACGCCTCGGAGTACACCTACTACGCGCCGGACCTTCCCGACCGGTACCAGGGTCGCAAGCAGGAATTCGGCCGGGTGTTCTATGGTGCGCTCGGCATCGCCCAGGACGACGCAGCCGGACGCGCTTCACAGACCGCCAGGAACTATGAGTTCTTCGGTGCGTCGGTCGGCCTGATCGTGACGATCGACCGCCGCCTGGAGACGGGCAGCTGGCTCGATCTCGGCATGTTCCTGCAGAACGTGATGCTCGCCGCCAAGGTGCGCGGGCTCGACACCTGCCCGCAGGAGACGCTGGCGAAGTACCACCGCGTGCTGCGCCGCCATCTGCCCATCGCGCCTCAGGACATCGTCGTGTGCGGCATGGCGCTCGGGTTCTGCGACACCGCGGCGGCTTCGCGCCGCGGGGTGATGGAGCGCGCACCGGTCGAGGCCTTCGCGAGCTTCCACGGTTTCGAGGCGCCGCCGGCGCGTGACACGGGAGAGTGAGATGGACGGACGCGAGCAGCTGATCGAGCGGAGCATCCCCTTCCTCGACGAGGTCAAGAATATGACCGCGGGCCCCGATGTGGAACGCTGGCTCAACGAGACCTACGGACCCGGCAGCGCCCTCTACGAGGATCTGTCTCGGCTGATCAAGCAGGGGGTCGAGGAGGGCTGGGCGGCCAACATCGAGGTCGGGGGGCGGCGCTACCGCCGCAGCCGGCTGTGCGACCCGACCGAGCGGACGCTGAACTTCAGCATCACCGCCGTCTACATGGACAGCCAGAACGGCCGGATGGTCATCGACGACCATGACGAGGAGCCCGGCGATGCGCAGGCGAGCTTTCGCGGCGATTATCACGGCCATCCCTACGGCGAGCTGAACATGGTGGTGCCGCTCGACGAGACGGCCGTGCTCGCCGGGCCGAGCGGCTGGTGCCACGCCGGCTGGACGGCGCCGGGGCCGGGCAGCCATCACTATCCGGAGGTCAAGGGCGGCGCGCTCATCGCCCTGTTCTTCCTGCCCGCCGGACGCATCTCCTACGACGTGAAGCCGCCGATCGAAGCGGAGACACGGCCGATTCGGCCATAAGGGATGGCGGCGCTTGCGGGCTCGCACCCGGTGTAAGCCCGCACCTTCGACATCGGTCGATCCGGCTGCTCCGCACGTGCCTGGAGAGCCTGATTGATACGCCTGCACCAAGATTATATTTGTATCTATCCGCCGATACCATCCAAAGACATTATCTGGATTACATTTAGGTAAATAAATTGGAATCTAGTTTGAATATCGCAAGGATTTCATCCGCGACGACGCGAATCGTTCGATCGTCCCTGTCGCGCCTGCGGGTCAGCAGAAAAATGTCCTTGCTCGCGGGCAGCAGTCCCAGATCGCAGATCCTCAGGAGCGGGTCGCTGCGGCCGATGTAATGCGGCAGGAGCGCCAGTCCGGCGCCCGATCTCGCGGCCATCGACTGCGCGAATTGGTCGGCCACTCGAAAGGCGAGACGCCCGCGCGGGAAGTGTCGCGCCATCCAGGTCGCTTCGGGCAGATAGGCATCCGCTTCGTCGAACCCGATGAAGACCGGATCCGCTCCCGCCTGGACCGATCGGCAGGCGTCCTCCGTTCCATAGAACCCGTACCCAACGGTCACGAGCTGTCGTGCGAGCACATCACCATCTTCGGGCTTCCCGAAGCGGATGGCGATGTCGGCCTCATGCCGCTCCAAGCTGACCGAGCGGTGGTTGGCCGCCAGTTCGATGTCGATCTTCGAATGCCGCGAGACCACCGTCGCAAGGCGCGCCGTGAGAAAGCCGGTCGACAAGGCGGGCGGCGCGTTGATGCGGACCAAGCCGCTGGGCGCCCCACCCATCAAGCCGCGACCGAGGATCTGGGCTGCTTGCTCCATGTCGCTCGCGGCTGCGAGAGCCTGCGCTCCGGCCGGCGTCAGGACGTAGCCATCGGCCCGCCGCTCGACGAGCTTTTCGCCCACGCTCTCCTCAAGGGAGCGGAGCCTCCGCGCGATCGTTCCGTGGTTCACGGACAACGTCCGGGCTGCGGCGGACAAGCTGCCGTGCCGCGCGAGGGCCAGAAAGATCCGCACGTCCTGCCAGTCGATCTCTGTGCGTTTTTTATCAGCCATTGATCGAAAATAGCGAATTTTTTCGCCCGCGACAGCGCCGTACAGGCTGGCCATCGAACAGACAGGAAGAGGTTCAGCGATGTCGAATATCAGAAAGGTCGCGATCGTCACCGGCGCTTCCCAGGGGCTCGGCGATGGCATCGTGCAAGGCTTCCGCGCCCGCGGCTACGGCGTGGTCGCTACCTCGCGCAAGATCAAGCCCTCAGTCGATCCGGACGTCGTGACGGTCGCCGGCGACATCGGCGATCCCGCTACCGGGAAGCTCGTCGTCGCTGCAGCCCTCGAGAGGTTCGGCCGCATCGACACGCTCGTGAACAACGCCGGCATCTTCATCGGCAAGCCCTTTACCGACTACACCGAGGAGGACTACCGGCTGAAGCTGCGGACTAACCTCGACGGATTTTTCTTCACGACGCAGCAGGTCGTTCCGGTGATGCTCAAGCAGGGCAGCGGTCACCTCATCCAAATCACGGCCTCGACCGCCGAATTCGCCAGTTCGCGCGCCCCGGCCATCATCGCGATGCTGACGAAGGGCGGCCTGAACTCCGCCACTCGCGCGCTCGCGATCGAATATGCGAGGCAGGGCATCCGGGCGAACGCGGTCGCGCCCGGTGTGATCATGACGCCGATGCACGACCCGGCAAACTCCGAAGCCCTGGCGGCCTTCCACCCGATGAACCGCGTGGGCACGGTCGACGACATCGTCCGTGCCGTGCTCTACCTCGAAGATGCCGCCTTCTCGACCGGTGAAATCATGCACGTCGACGGTGGCTTGATCGCCGGTCGCTGAGAGCCTGCTTGACCTGAGCGACAGTCCTCACATCCACTATGTTGTTCCGTGCCCGCGCAGCGGAGCCCGGGATCCAGAAGCGTAGGACGCTAAGAAGGAGGCAGGAGAATTCCGCTTCATCCTGGAGCGTCCGCAGTTCTGGATTTCGGGTGGGGAAATCCGGAAGTGGCGCATAGCCGACACGGAAGACTGGATAGTCGTCCTCAATAACAATTTGGGAGCTACCGTTTAACGTAAATATTCGCTGCCTTGACGTTGACTAGTCGCTCAACCGCCATGAAGCTCTTGAAGGTCATAGCAGGAAGTCGCTGTTTTTCGCGAGCCAGGCCGGCAAGGGCATCCTTCAGCTGCTGCGCTCATCGACGTGAACGATAGCAGCAAAGCCTTTTGGAGCTTCGCTGATACCATGAGCTGCGAACACACGGAGATGTCGAGGGCCCGCAGCAAGCAGCATCACAAGGGCCATTTCACGATGCCCAGAGAACGGTAGGGCAGCCGGCGCTGAAGCGCCAGGAGCATCGTACAGCGCGTTTGAGAGGCCTCCAGCAGCTTGGGCGCAGCTGCTACGTCGCCCTGTCGGTCCTGGGGCATCCTGAGCCCAGCACGACAGCCTCAAGCTTACAACGAGCAGCTCCGCTAATGCGGGTCCCTCACCATCCGCAGGCAGGGTCGAACCCAGCTCACCCGCTTCCGCAGCGATCACGGCGCTTATCTCAACGTCCTCGAACGACAAGCTAAACAACAGAATTCGCCGTCCTCGTTTTATGGGAAACCTTTCGACGCTTCGAGGGTAGCATTGGCTTCAGACATCCCGCCAAAGGATCGACCGCGATGGAACCGATGAAACCCATGGAACCGATGAAGCCGATGGAGCCAATGAAGGGCTCGAAGCCCTGGTGGCCGCAGGAGCTCGGCCAGCCCTCGACCAGCGGTGGCCAGAACAACATGCGCTACGCGTTCTTCCCCGATAAGCAGCGGCTCCTCGTCGAGACCGACGGCAAGCTGACCACCTACGATAGCGGCGACCACCGCATCAGTGGCGTCTCCCAATCGAACGGCCGGGTACCGAGCTTCACCACCCATGATGGCGACGTGAACGTGAACGACCTCAAAGTCGTGGATTGAGGGAAACTCCGGCACATGGCCCTCCTGCGCCGGCTCTGGCCACGGCTCGGGAAGGCCCTGTGGGCACGGAAGACCAGCGCTCAATGATCCGAGGCACGTCGCGCGACGGCCCGGGCTTGGCGCCGATCTGCCGGTTGTCACCCTCACGAACGCCGACATGAACGAGGCGGCGGCGAACTCGCAGGCCTTGGCGACCCGGCAGTCACACGCGGTATCCTCGCTATCCCTGGCGAGCCAGGCGAGCCAAGGCATCCTTCAGCTTCTGCGCTGATCGACGCGGGCAGCAGCAGCGGAGGCTTGCGGGCCTTCGCAACTACCGTGAGCGGTGTACGCTCGGATATGTTGACCGCTCCGACCGAGCGGCATTCAGGAGGCCAGTTTGCTCCTGTGCCCCGGTGTAGGGCAGGGAGGTCAACCCTGACGCGCCGGAGCGTCGTACAGCGCGTTCGGTGGCTCACCAGCTCAAGGGACGCTGTTGAGTCGATCCGGCGGTCCTTAGCAGTCTGAGCCCACCGCAACAGCTTCAGCTCTCGGGGATCTGCTCTGCTGATAGAGGTCGCGATGTGTTACCCTCGAATGCCCGCGATCATCGACGCCCTGATCAACGCGGTGAGGGTAGGGGAGCTGGATGCCCAGATCAAGGAAGCGGCAGTGGCTCGGGGTCTCATGATGGCGGAGCGCCGCAAGAAGGCGGTATGACCTCGCTGCGGTGACGGCGCACGCACCTGACAGCCAGCGCCGTAACCATCACATGCGGTTATCTCCGCGTGGCGCAGTGTCGTCAAAACCGCCGATCCCGCAGAAAAAAACGAGCGTTCCCACAATAGCTTAGTTAAGCGCTGGTTCGCCCAGCACAGCAAGTGCGCGATTTCGGGATCTGGCTTCGGATGTCCGGCCACATCCACGTGCCCTCCGGCATCAGCTGCAAGCTGATCCTAGGCGATCTATGGCAACCCACACGTACATTCGACTAAAATACGTAATTTAGCCATTCTAGTGCGCAGCATATACAGACGAAAGCTCTGCATATTATTCGAAAATGAGCAGATCAACGCGCTTCACGCAAGCTCAACTCGTCCTCGCGACCCGGCAAAGACAGAGTGATATTCTGAAAAATGAGCCAGATCGGCCAGATTTCGGCATCTCTACGCTGAGATGCGCTCTCGCGCGTATGTGTTAGGGCCCGGCATTCCCGCGTACAGCTTGAGCCGCCGGGCACCCACTGCGGCAAGTGGCTCACCACGGCAGCTACGCCGTGATCCTCGAACATCGCTTCGAGCACATCGCCGAGACGGGTCGAACATCTGGCGCTTCAACAGCTTCAGGCGGGTGATCTGGCCTTTAGTCCGCTCGTTCGACCACGGCTTCGTCAGCGCCGCACCGATAACCGCCTTGTCCTTCGCGAACCCCGCCGCAAAGGATCCCAGAAAGCTGGTACCCGCCTTCTCGATCCAGCCATCGAGGTCAGCACAACGCCCGCTCCCGAACCATTGACTGGAAACCGCGCCCCGCTCCGCGACGTCAATAATCAGACTCCGTGAGCGCCTGCTGAAAGTGGTCTACGAGCGCCTTCGAGGGGCCGGGTCTACTCAACAGTCCGATCGTTCTTCTGAAGCTGCCCTGTCCGACCGGGGTCACCTGCAAAGCGCCAATGTTGAGCGCAGCGATGCCCCAGTCAGGCAGCAGAGTGACACCCAACCCGCGGGAGACGAGGATGACGATCGTTTCAGGAGCATCGAGTTCGAAAAGCTCATTAATCATGATATTCCGGCTGGACAGGAATGCCTCTACGAGCTGGCCGGTCCACGATCGACGGTCCATGCGGATGAATCGCGAGTTCTCAAGAATGGTCTTGATGTCGGCGCCGGCGGCTGTGGACTGGGTCACAAGCGCAAGCGGTTCGTCCCGCATAGGCATCCAATTCATGCTCTTGGGCAATCGAAAGGGTGCTTGGACCACCAGAGCGCAATCGATCTCGCTGTTCTCGATCATCCGGAAGAGACTTATCGACGTTCCCGGAATCACCGTCAGATCAATATCCGGGAAGCTCTTCGCCAACACTTGCAGTGCTGCCGGAATCAGGGTGGTGAGAGCGGTCGAGATGGACCCGACACGCAGTCTGCCGGCTGGGCGGCCGCCTTGTGCCAGGTGGCGCATATCGTCGGTCTGCGAGACGATCTGCCTGGCCGCCCCCAGAATCGCTTGACCCGCGCTCGTCAGAACCATGCGCTGGCCTCGTCTTTCAACGAGCTTGGCGGAAAGATCGGACTCGAGGGATCTGATCTGCTCTGCGAGCGAGGTATGGGCAAGTCCCAGTTCGCGGGCAGCGGCGGCAATGGATCCATGCTCGGATACCAAGCAGAGGGCTCTCAGGTAGCGTGTGTTCATCCCTGCCTCGTAGGCGATCCCCCGGCATGTAGGAATTTCCTTCGCCTGAAGTTGGCAACACCTGGATTTCCTCCCGATCACGACGGCCTTATTCCGGACCAGCGATCCAGGAGGTGAGGCGGTGGAACCCGGAGGCCGCGCGTCAGGCGTCTATCCCGTTGTCCCCACGCCCGTCCTCCTCGCAAGTGGCAGGCCTCGAGAGAATTGCGTCACGACGACGGCCTCGTCCTCGATGCTGAAACGGAGTGTGGGGCCGACGGCGCCATGACGGGCTGCGCCTTCGACCTGCGCGTTCCTACGCTAGGCTTGTCGAAGGTCGGTCGCCGCCGAACCCATCATCCGGAGAACGGTCCAGCCTGACCTCCTGGCTGGCCTCGATCCGGTCGCCGCCGGCGGCCCGGACGACGATTCATCAACACGCGAAGGGTCATCACATGGATCTCGGGATTTCGGGCAGGACCGCGCTGGTGCTCGGCGGCGGCGGTGGGCTCGGGAGCGCCATCGCGCTCGGCTTGGCACGCGAGGGCGTCAAGGTCGCGGTCGCGGACGTTGATCGCGCGGCGCTCGAACGCTCGTGCGACGCGGTAACGGCCGCCCGCAGCGAGGCCTTAGCCATCCAATGGGATCTGGCGGATCTCTCCGTCATCGAGGCCAACATCGCCCGCATCGAGAACAGCCTCGGCCCTGTCGACATCCTGGTCAACAACACCGGCGGCCCGCCGCCCACCCCGGCCTCCGGCCAGCCGTCCGAGCTCTGGGCGAAGCATTTCCAGGCCATGGTCCTGTCGGTGATCGCGCTCACCGACCGGGTCCTGCCCGGCATGCGGGAGCGCAAGTGGGGCCGCATCATCACCAGCACGTCGTCGGGGGTCGTCTCTCCAATCCCGAACCTCGGCATCTCGAACGCCCTGCGACTCTCGCTCGTGGGCTGGTCGAAAACGCTGGCACGCGAGGTCGGCCAACATGGGATCACCGCGAACATCATCCTTCCCGGCCGCATCGCCACCGACCGGATTTGGTTCCTCGACGAGCAGAAGGCCAAGCGCGAAGGCCGCGGCGTCGACGCCGTTACCCAGGAAAGCACCGCCTCCATTCCACTAGGCCGCTACGGCCGCCCGGAGGAATATGCCGATGCCGTCGCCTTCCTGGCGAGCGAGCGGGCGGCCTATCTCACGGGAACCGTCATTCGTGTCGATGGTGGATTGATCGCCAGCCTTTGATGGGAGTGCCGGTGTCCCAAGGCCCGGCCAGACCGCATGATATGAGGCCGTCGGGCATGCTCGGCAGCGGTGTCGCCCGCGTATCCGCGCCGTGCCGACGACGGTGCGGATGCCGGCCCGGATCCGATCGGGGGATCCGAAGGACCGGTCGTCGCGCGCGCCGCCGCGCCTCTCGCTCACGACCTCATGACAGCTCCGCGATCGCCAGTTTGAGCTGATCGATGAACGCGCGAACCAGCCGCTTCGGAGCACGGGACTTCTGATAGATCACGTAGGCATCGACACTGACGCTGGGGCGCAGCGGCCGGACGTCGATCTTGTACCGGTTGCCATGGATGCTCGTGAACGAGTCGACCAGCGCGACGCCGAGCCCGGCCTCCGCCAGCAGGCAAGCCGTATACGAGTATCGAACCTCGATGGAGCCTTCTGAGGGAGGCTCGTTGAAAAATTCTCTTCGGAGAAGAGAGCCGAAACGGGTATCCGCCTCGTAGCAGATGAGCGGATGCGACCTGATCCTATCCTCGGATATATCCTGATTTGCGCCGATCGGATGCCCGGGCTGGAAGGCGCACACCATCTGCCCGGTCCCGATCAACTCGAATTCTAGGCCTGGCCGCACGTAGGGCTCGAGTGAAACCCCAAGGTCGGCACGGCCGCTCTCGACGCCGTCGATCACCCCCTCGGTGCGATGGACGTCGAAGGACACGCTGACATCCGGGCGCGTGCTCTTGAAGCTCCTCAGCGCTGACGGAACGACGGCATTCGCGATCGGGGGCGTCGCAAGCAGGCGCAAGGATCCGACCCGAGTATCGCGGACATCGGCAAGTCTTCTGGAGAACGACAGCATCATCTTAAATATCGGTTCGCTGTCCCGATAAATATCCATCGCTTCCTGTGTCGGCACCAGCCGGTTCCCGCTCCGCTCGAAAAGCGTGAATCCGAGCTGGCTCTCCATGTGCTTAATCGCATTGCTGACTGTTGGCTGGGATAATCCAAGGCTTTGCGCAACCGATACAGTCGTCTGACATTGTATCAACTCACGAAAAATTTGGAGCTGCCGCAGATTGAGCATTTTATCAGCACATGCCTTGAATTTAGCCGACTATAGCCAAGGGCTATAGAAACGCAAGTTTCTTTATAGTGGGGTGGTTGCACGAACTCGGAATCGCGGCTCAATCATCGTGAGAGACATCACGGAGAGTTGCGATGAGAAGCCTGCTGGCAGCCGCCGGGTTCGCGATGCTGGCCGCACACGCTGCGGTGGCCCAGACCCCTCTGAAAACGGCCGTCGACGGGACGTTCGCGCCGCATGCGATGCCGAAGCTGTCGGGCGGGATCGAGGGCTTCAACGTCGATCTGGCGGAAGCCCTGGGTAAGATGCTGGGACGGCCGGTCACGGTCGACACCGCCCAGTTCTCCGGTCTTATCCCGGCACTCCAGGCCGGCACCTACGACTTTCTCGTCGCCCCCGTGACGGTGAACAAGGAGCGTGCCGAGAACCTCCTGTTCACCGAAGGCTATCTGAACAGCGATTTCCAGTTCGTGACGAAGAAGGGCACGCCCCCGGTCACGAAGCTCGAGGACCTTCGCGGCAAGGTCGTCGCGGTGAACAAGGGATCGTCATACGACAGCTGGGCCCGCGAGATGGCCGAGAAGTTCGGCTGGAAGGTCGAGTCGTACGGAACTCAGACCGATGCCGTCCAGGCCGTGCTGGCGAACCGGGCCTTCGCCAACGTCGCCGGCAGCACCGTCCTGCAATGGGCCGCGAAGAACAACCCTCAGATCCAGCTCTCGCTGCTGCATAAGACCGGTCTCGTCTGGTCGATCGCCCTGCGGAAGGACGAGGTCGCGCTGCGCAAGGATCTCGACCAAGCCCTCGAATGCCTGAAGGCCGACGGCACCATCGCGGCGCTTCACGAGAAGTGGTTCGGCGTCAAGCCCGCGGCCGACGCGGTCGCCGTCACGGTCGACCCTGGCTACGGTGTTCCAGGCATGCCGAACTACGATCCGGCTCCCCACGCTGCGGCGTGCCGAGGCTGACATGCAGACCGTCGAGCCGTTCCGCCCGATCCGCGATTCCGGTCCTGCAGCCGAGCCTTCTCGCGACGAGCCGCTCCTGCGGATTCGCGACGTGTCGAAGAGGTTCGGGAGCCTCGAGGTTCTTAGGCGCATCAACGTTGATGTCGCTCCGGGCGAACTCGTCTTCCTGATCGGGCCGTCCGGCTCCGGCAAGAGCACGCTGCTGCGCTGCTGCAACCGCCTCGAGGAGGCGACGAGCGGCTCGATCCGGTTCGGCGGGTCGGAGGTGCTGGATCCAGCGCTCGACGTGAACGCCCTGAGGCGGCGCATCGGGATGGTGTTCCAGTCCTTCAATCTCTACCCGCACATGACCGCCCTGTCGAACGTGACGCTCGCGCTGCGCAAGGTGCTGGGGAAGTCGCGGTCAGACTCGAAGGCGATCGCCATGGCGGCGCTCGAGCGCGTGGGCCTGGCGCACAAGGCCGGCGCCTACCCCGCCGAGCTCTCCGGCGGGCAGCAGCAGCGCGTCGCGATCGCCCGGAGCTTGGCGCTGGAGCCGAAGATGATGCTCTTCGACGAGCCGACCTCCGCGCTCGACCCGGAGCTGGTAGGCAGCGTGCTCGCGACGATGCGTAGCATGCGAGAAGCGGGCATGACCATGCTGGTCGTGAGCCACGAGATGCGGTTCGCCCGCGAGGCGGCCGACCGGGTGGTCTTCATGGAGGGCGGGGTCGTCGTCGAGCAGGGGCCGCCAAGCCAGATCTTCGGGCCGGACGCCCTGCCGCGCACGCGCGCCTTCGTCTCAAACGAAGATCGCTGAAGGATCACCGATGGATCGCTTCATCGATACCTTCTTCAATCCCCAGCAGATCCTGGCGACCTGGCCCGCGATCCTCACGGGCGCGGTGGTCACGCTGGAGATCGCGGCGCTCGTCGTCGTTACAGGGATCAACGCGGGGATCGGCCTCGCGGTCCTTCGCTGGATCGGCGGCCGCTGGATCAAGTGGCCGCTGCTGGTCTTCGTCGATATCGCTCGGGCCGTCCCGCCCCTCGTCCTCGTCCTCCTGGTGTATTTCGGCCTGCCGAGCGTCGGCATCGACATCCCGGGCTTCGCCGTCATCTGGCTCGTGCTGTCCGCGGTGCTAATGGCCTTCGTCGAAGAGATCGTCTGGGCGGGTCTCATCTCCGTCAAGAAGGGGCAGCGCGAGGCCGCGCGATCGACCGGGCTGACGGAAATCCAGGCCCTGCTCTACGTCGTCCTGCCCCAGGCTTTGCGGCTCACCATTCCGCCGCTGACCAACAGAACCATCTCGATCATCAAGAACACGGCGCTCGGAACCGTCATCGGCGTGTCCGAGATCATCAATCAGGCCACGACCGCCGTCTCGTTCTCGGGGAATGCGACGCCACTCATGATGGGCGCCGTCGCCTATCTCGTCCTCTTCATCCCGATCATCGGCTTCGGCCGCTGGGTCGAGGGGCGGTTCGCCTGGAGGCGCCACTGATGGACATCCTCGCGCAGCAATTCTTCAACCTCGACATCATGGCAAAGGCCCTGCCGCTGATCCTGCAGGGCCTGAAGACCACGCTACTGATCTGCGTGCTGGTCATCCCACTTGGGATCCTGGGCGGGATCCTGGTAGCGATCGGCAGCATGGCCCGCAGCGCCATCCTGCGCCGGGGGCTGGCGCTCATGGTCGACCTCATGCGGGCGCTCCCGCCCCTCGTCCTGCTGATCTTGATATATTCCGGCTTGCCGTTCCTCGGGCTCAAGCTGTCGCCCCTGGTCGCCGTCTCGATCGCGTTCTTCCTCAACAACGCGGCGTATTACGGCGAGGTCATCCGGGCCGGAATCGAGAGCGTCCCCAACGGGCAATGGGAGGCGGCGCGGTCGACCGGGCTTCGCGCCGACCAGACATTCACCTGGGTCGTCCTGCCCCAGGCGTTGCGAAACGTCCTGCCGGACTTGATCTCCAACACGGTCGAGGTCGTGAAGCTGACGTCGCTCGCGAGCGTGGTGTCCCTGCAGGAGATGCTCTACTCGGCTGACATGGCGCGATCCCTGACCTTCAACAATTCTCCCTTGGTCCTCGCCGCCCTCATCTACATCGTCCTGCTCTGGCCCGTCGTGCGCCTCGTGAGCCGGCTGGAGAACACCTCGGCGAAATGATCGTCGCCATCCGTACGAGCCACGACGGGTCGGAGGGCTCCGGCCGCAACCTGGAAGTCACGATGCCATCCACACGATCATCGATCCCCCGGGCTGCCCCTGCCGACTCGGACCTCGTCGCGGCGGTCCAGGCGCAGCAAGGGCTCGTCGAGGAGTTCTTCAACGCCCTCGCCCTGGCCACCAACGGCCATCCCGGAATCACCCGCGACACATATGGTCCCGGCGAGGACTTCGCCCATCGCCTCCTGACCGAGCATGGCCGAGCCCGCGGCCTCCTGGTAGAGCGGGACCTTGCGGCGAACACCTACGTCACGCTGCCGGGCCGTGACCGGACGGCACCGCGCCTGGTGATCGGCTCCCATCTCGACAGCGTCCCGCATGGCGGGAACTACGACGGGGCCGCCGGGGTCGTGGCGGGTCTCGTCGCCATCGAGGTTTTGAGGCGGCTCGGCATCACGCCGCGCTACGACCTCACCGTGATGGGCATCCGTGCGGAGGAGAGCGTCTGGTTCCAGGTCTCCTACATCGGAAGCCGCTCGGCCCTCGGCACGCTGCCGACCGCGGCGCTCGCGGCGCGGCGCATCGACGGCGACCGGTCCCTCGCCGATCACATCGCGGGGGCGGGTGGTAATCCGGAGGCGATCCGTGCCGGTTCACGCCATCTCGATCCGGCCACCATCCGGGCCTTCGTCGAGGTCCATATCGAGCAGGCCGCCACCCTGGTCGAATCCGCTATTCCCGTCGCGATCTGCACCGGCGTGCCGGGCAATATCCGCTACCCCGATGCGCGCGTAGTCGGCCGCCACGATCACGTCGGCACGCCGCGCCGCTTCCGGCGCGATGCCGCCATGGCGGCGGTCGATCTTGCTGCGTCGCTCGATGACCTGTGGGCCCGCGAGGAGAAGGCCGGCATCCCGATGGCGATCACCTTCGGCCGCTTCCACACCGACCCGGCGATGCATGGGCTCACAACCGTGCCCGGCAGCTTCCTTTTCAGCCTCGACATGCGCGCCTACGATCCCGACGTGCTCGCGCGGCTCGAGGCGGCCATGCTGGCCCGGATCGGCGAGATCGAGGCGCGTCGGAACGTGCGCTTCGAACTGGGAACGCGGGCGAGCGCAGCCGTTGGACCGATCGATCCCGCGATCTCCTCCGCCCTCGCGGACGGTGCCGAGCGCCTGAAAATCCGCACGATGCCGCTCGGCAGCCCGGCCTCGCACGATGCGGCGGCCTTCGCGGCGGCCGGCATCCCGATCGCGATGCTGTTTGTGCGCAACGAGCACGGCAGCCACAACCCGGACGAGGCCATGAAGACCGACGATTTCCTGGCGGCCTGCACGATCCTCGCGGATTGGGTGTCGCGCGAGATCGGCTGAACGCCTCCATCCGTGAACGCATTCCAATGAAAGAAGTGACGATGTCGAGCCGTCGCCGGATCCTCGTGATCAACCCAAATTCCAACAAGGTCGTGACCGAGGGGTTGCGCCAGGCCCTGCTGCCGCTGTCCTTCGCGCAAGGACCGGAGATCGTGTGCGAGAGCCTGCCGGAAGGCCCCCCCGGAATCGAGACGCAGGCGCATGTCGACGGCGTCGCCCTGCCGCTGCGCCGCCGGATCGAGGCCGCCATCGACGTCGATGCCTTCGTGATCGCGTGCTACTCCGATCCCGGATTGCATGTGGCGCGCGAGGGAACGGCGAAGCCCGTCTTCGGCATCGCCGAATGTGGCGTGCTGACTGCCCTGACGCGCGCCGACCGGTTCGGCGTGATCGCGATCAAGTCGGCCTCGATCCCGCGCCACATCCGCTACCTGCGCCAGATGGGCCTGGTCGACCGCCTGGTCGGCGAACGTCCGCTCGAGATGTCGGTCGCCGAGAGCGCGTCCGGCGAGGGGACGCTGGCCCGGATGATCGAGGTCGGCACCCAGCTGAAGGAACGCGATGGCGCCGGCGTCATCGTCATGGGGTGCGCCGGCATGGCCCGCCACCGCCGCCCGCTGGAAGACGCGCTCGGCGTGCCGGTGATCGACCCGACTCAGGCTGCCGTCGCCATGGCCGTCGGAACCGTGTCGGTGTCCTGAGGAAGGGGGAACAATGATGTCCGATTACGACCTTGTCATCCGCGGCGGCACCGTCGGGACCGCCACCGCCTCCTTCCCGGCCGACGTCGCCGTCAAGGATGGCCGGATCGCGGCGGTTGGCCTCGGGTTGCCGGCCGGTGCCGGAGAGATCGACGCCACCGGCAAGTTCGTCCTACCCGGCGGCATCGACACCCATGCCCATGTCGAGCAGGTCTCCGCCAACGGTCTGCTGAATGCCGACACCTTCGAGAGCGCCACGACCTCTGCCGCCTTCGGCGGCAACACGACGCTGATCGCCTTCGCCGCGCAGCACCGAGGACTCGACCTGTGCAAGGTTGTCGACGACTATGCGGCGTTGGGCCGGCGCGGCGCCCTGATCGACTACGCCTTCCACCTGATCGTCGCCAGTCCCGATCGCAAGACTATCGAAACCGACCTGCCGGCCCTGATCCGAGAGGGGCACGCCTCGATCAAGGTCTTCATGACCTATGACCTCATCAAGGTCGATGACGAGCCGTTGCTCGACCTGCTTCTTACCGCGCGCCAGAACCGCGCCCTGGTCTGCGTCCATGCCGAGAACCACGGGATGATCGCCTGGATGGGGAAACGGCTGGTCGAGAAGGGGTACACGGCGCCAAAATATCACGCGATCAGCCATCCCCGCGGATCGGAGGCTGAGGCCATCAACCGGCTCATCGCCGCGGCCGAGCTGCTCGATCAGCCGATCATGGTCTTCCACGTTTCGACGGCGGAGGGCGCGGCCGTCATCCGCCAGGCCCGCGGGCGCGGGCTGAAGGTCTTCGCCGAGACCTGCCCGCAGTACCTGTTCATGACGAAGGACGATCTCGACCGACCCGGCATCGAGGGGGCGAAGTGGATGTGCTCGCCGCCGACGCGCGAGGCGGCGGACCAGGCCGCGCTCTGGCAGGCGCTGGCGCTCGGCGACCTCCAGACCGTCACCTCCGATCATGCGCCCTACCGCCTCGACGAGACCGGAAAGCTCGCGGCCGGCCCGAACCCGACCTTCAAGCAGATCGCGAACGGCATGCCCGGTCTCGAGACGCGGCTGCCGCTGCTCTTCGACGCGCTCGTGTCCCGCGGCCGGCCCGAATTCGAGGGAAGGGGGCTCGAGAGCTTCGTCCAGCTGACCGCCACCGCGCCGGCCTCCATCTACAACCTGCCGGGAAAGGGCGCCCTGCTCCCGGGCTACGATGCGGACATCGCCATCTGGGATCCGGAGCGGACCGTCACGATCAGCGACGACCTGATGCACGACCGCACGGGGTTCACCCCCTTTGCCGGCACGGTCGTCCGCGGCTGGCCGGAGCGGGTCCTGCGTCGCGGCGAGGAGATCATCGCCGACGGCGCCTGCAAGGCCGCCCCCGGATCCGGTCGGTGGCTCGGTCGCCGGGGCGGTTGGGCGGCCGAGCCGACCGGCCGGCTCGTCGCCGACATGGACCCCCGCCGAAACTTCGGGGCCGAGCTGCTGTGATAGACCCCGCACATCGTGAGACCTGAGACGAGACCCCGGGGTTCCCGCTAGCAATATGCGGCACAGTCATGGTCTCGGCGTGAGACGTGTTGGTCAGCCAACCGAATTCTGCCGAGCGAATCGCCCGGAATGATTGGGCAAGGGTGCTCCTTGATCGAAATCGATCTCGTGCTGCGACCGAAGCGACGCCTGTCACAGAATAAAAATCGTCTGACGTGGCGACATTGCGCGCAGGGACGGCCGATGCATCGTCGGCTGCGTCGTCCTGTGCCTGCTGTCGCGGAATACAATCCAAGGGAGACAATCCGTGAGCGATGTGATCGCGCGGCTCGCTGCCATCGTCGGCGAGCACAATGTCATACTCGGGGAGGAGCAGGCACCATTCCTCAGCGACTGGCTCGGCAAGTACCGGGGGAGCGCCCTCGCCGTCGTGCGGCCGAGATCGGTCGACGAGGTGTCCGCCATCATGGCGTTGTGCGCCGAACGGGACGTTCCGGTCGTACCCCAGGGGGGCAATACCAGCCTCTCGGGCGGCGCGACGCCTGACCGGACGGGGGAGGCCGTGGTGCTCTCCCTGGCCCGGATGAACCGCGTGAGAGCGGTCGACTCGGTCGGAAACACCATCACGGTCGATGCCGGCGTCGTCCTGGCGAACGTCCACAGCGCCGCGAGCGCGGCCGACCGCTTCTTTCCCTTGAGCCTCGGCGCCGAGGGAAGCTGCACGATCGGCGGCAACCTGGCGGGCAATGCCGGCGGCGTCGCCGTCCTGCGCTACGGGACGATGCGCGAACTGACGCTCGGGCTGGAGGTCGTTCTGTCCGACGGGCGGGTGTGGGACGGCTTGACGGCCCTGCGCAAGGACAACACCGGCTATGCGCTGCGCGACCTGTTCATCGGCTCTGAAGGCACCCTCGGCGTCATCACCGGCGCGGTGCTGAAGCTGTTTCCAGTGCCGCGCGCCCACGCGACCGCCTTCGTGGCGGTCCAGGACGTCGATGCGGCGCTCGCCCTTCTCTCCATCGTGAGAGCCAGGGGCGGCGACCGCCTGACGGCGTTCGAGTTCATGACTGGCGACACGCTCGCGTTGATCCTCAAGCACGTGCCGGGCGCGCGCCTACCGCTCGACGTCCTGCCGCCCGCCGCCGTCCTGATGGAGTTGTCCGACACCGACGACGAGGCGGCGCTGATCGGGCGCCTGGAGGAGGTCCTGGCGAGCACGATCGAGTCGGGCCTGGTGCTGGATGGGGCGCTTGCGCAGGACGGCACGCAATCGAAGGCCTTCTGGCGCATCCGCGAAGGCGTCTCCGAGGCTCTCGTGCGAGAGGGGATGGCGGCGAAACACGACGTCTCGGTGCCGACCGCCGCCCTAGGCGCGTTCGTGTCACTGGCCGATGCCGGGGTGAAGGCCGCACTGCCCGGCGTGCGCCCTATCGTGTTCGGGCATCTCGGCGACGGCAACCTCCACTACAACCTGCTGCCCCCCGTCGATCTCGACAAGGGACAGTGGACGGCCGAGATGCCGGCCCTTACCCGGCTGGTCCACGACGAGACGCGCCGCCAGCGCGGCTCGATCAGCGCGGAGCACGGCATTGGTCAGCTTCGCGTCTCCGAGATGGAACGCTGCAAGTCCCCGATCGAACTCGACCTCATGGCGTCGATCAAGGCTCTGCTCGACCCGCGCGGACGACTGAATCCCGGCAAGTTGCTGCCGAGGACCCGCACGACCACCGATCTTGCAAGAGGAGCAAACTGATGTCGCTTCTGACCGAAGCCGCCAAGGGCGTCTATGTCATTGCGGTGACCCCGTTCGAGGAGAATGGCGCGCTCGACCTGCCCAGCACCGACCGGATGGTGGATTTCTACCTGGACAAGGGGGCCTCGGGGCTGACCATCCTCGGGATGATGGGTGAGGCGCCGAAGCTGACCGCGGAGGAATCGCGCACTTTCGTCCGCAGGGTGCTGGCCCGCGTCGACGGCCGCGTGCCGGTCGTCGTCGGGGTCTCGGCCCCGGGCTTCGCCGCGATGGGGGAACTGAGCGCGAGCGTCATGGGCGACGGCGCATCCGGCGTGATGGTGGCGCCCCCGTCGACGGTGCGGACGGACGATCAGATCGTCTCCTACTACGGCATGGTCGCGGACACGCTCGGACCTGACACGCCGTTCGTCCTCCAGGACTTCCCTCTCTCCACCACGGTGCAGATATCGCCCAACGTCATCCTGAGGATCGTCGAGAACCACCCCACCTGTGTGATGCTGAAGCACGAGGACTGGCCGGGGCTCGCGAAGATCACGGCCTTGCGCAAGGCGAGCGCAGCCGGATCCCGCCGTATTTCGATCCTTGCCGGCAATGGCGGCCTCTTCCTCACGGAAGAACTCGCGCGAGGCGCCGACGGCGCGATGACGGGCTTCGGCTATCCGGAGATGATGATCGAGGTCTGCAAGAACTTCGCGGCGGGCGATGCGGAAAGGGCACGAGACATCTTCGATGCGTATCTGCCTCTCGCCCGGTACGAGCAGCAACCGGGCCACGGTCTGGCAATCAGGAAGCATATCTTGGCCAAGCGGGGCGCCATCGCGTCGGCGACCGCCCGAAAGCCGGCTTCGGCGCTGTCGAACGCCGACATCGCCGACATCAACGTGCTGATCTCACGCCAGGAGCGCCGGTTGAGAGAGGTTGACTAGAGTTTGTCGGCCTTGAATGAAATATCGGATAATATTCGATATAAACCGCTTATTCATAATCTACCAGTCCATAGCCCGAACATGCAATCGGTCGTGTAGCGAACTTGCGATCTGATCAAAACCACAGCGCCGTCGAACGGGTCCGTTCGACGGCGCTGGCTCGATTCTAGCCACCAAACGGCCGTACCTCGATCAGTCGTTTATCATGCTAGTTTTTATAGGTTGTGATTTTCGCTTGGAAAACATAAATAAATGCCGCCCCGTCTCGAATGCGTACATTTTTCAGAAGCAGCCTACGTCGCCTGTCATTGATCTTGTGCTTACACGTTTGTAAGCCGCATCGCATTGATCCGTGTGATCAGCTCGCGATCGATCGCAGACTTCGGATCACCGTCGCGATTTGAGGGCTCTAGCCTCGACACGTCTGATACGGTTTCCGCTTGATTTAGCCAGCCTGAGTTTTGGCTTGGCGGTTTTGGGCAACCAGCGGAAGCTTGTGCGTTAGCGGATGACGTCGGCCTGGTCGCTCAAGGTCGCGCAGCGTTGCTCGACCACGCGTTCGAGCTCGTCCAGGTTGGCGACGTGCCGATTGACCACCGGCTCATCGACCAGCGGCCACAACGTCTCGGCCGGCTGCAGTTCGGGCGTGTAGGGCGGCAGGTACACCAGGCGTACGCCCTCGGGCACGCTCAGATTGGGCTGTGTGTGCCAGCCGGCATTGTCGAGCACCCACCAGTACCCGGCAGCGCGTACCCGCTCCGACCTCGCGGGCAAACTCAGCCACAAGCCGCTCGAAGAACAGTTTGGACAGGCCGTTGGAGAGGTACCACACCGTCTCGCCGGTTTCCGGCGCCACGAAGGCGGTGACGTGCAGCCACTTGAAGCGGTGATGGCCCAGCGCCACAAGCCGCTCTCCCGCCGGCGCCCAGACCCGGCGCGTGACCGGCTTCAGCCCGAGACGATGCTCGTCGCTGGCATAGACGACGACCGGCAGGCGCGGCTCACGGGCGTCCTCCTCGTCGACGGCCTGCGCCAACTTTTTTTAAAAGCCTGCGCGGCTTCGGGCGTGGCCGCGCGTGGGTTGCGCGGGCGTGGCCGTTGCAGCGACCAGCCCAGAGCCTTGAGCGCCTCCCAGCCGCGCTGCACCCCCACCTGCTCGCGCCCCAGTTCCTGGGCCAGGACGTCGGCCACCTTGCGGCTCGTCCAGACGCCCCCGTCCGCCGGCGGCTCGGCCAGGCGCTGGCGCAAGCGGTCGAGGACGTCTGGCGTCAGGAGGCTGGCAGCGACTCCGTTGTGGCGGCGCCGATCGCCCAGCGCCTCAACGCCCTCGGCGTTGTAGCGGTCGCAGAGACGGCGCACCCAGCGCTCGCTGAACGCGGTGGCCGCGGCGGCTTGTGCGAAACTGTGACCCTTGGCCAAAAGCCAGATCGCCTGAGTTTGGAGGGCGGTGCGCGCATCACGGCACGCGGTCAAGCGCTTCTCCAACTCCGACACCCTCAGGTGTGCCACCGGGCCGGCCATCGCCGCCTCCCTCGACAAACAGCATGCCCTGGCAATGCCCCAACCCGCCTACCGGTTCACAGCTAAGCTGATCAAATCACACGGAAATGGTATTACCGTACTGGGCGAGTTCGATAGCTCGACGGGCCAGCCCTTCAGCTTCTCTCGCTAATAGAGCTTCCATTGGCACCGTCGTCTTGTGGTGATCACCTTTAGGCCTTCCCTTCGGATTGACGCTCTGGCCTTTGCTGAACGTCCACGGCTTCGCCACCACAACCTCTGAAACTAAAGGATGGGAACAGGTGCTCCGATACTCGTGCGCAGAATTTATCAGTTTCAGACCATTATGACTGGTGGATTGTCAGATCTTCAAGGGGAAGATCCACAGGACTACCCTCATACGCACTTATAACGCACCAGATGATGTTGAGGTCTTGGTCGCAGATCTGGTGCCCCTGCTCGCGCAGGAATGCCACGGCGTCGCCGTGAGACATATCGGGTGGTCCCTGAATGATGAAGCGCTGGGCCACGCGATGTGGCTGGGAATGAAGCGCGGCAGCGACCTCCAGCTTCGCAAGCCGGTGATGGATGATGCTCATCGTGATGGTTCCTGCTACGATCCTACGAGGAAGTCTGATGTTCACCCGCTTTCGTGGAGTGGTGATCAGCTTGCGGGCGATGGGTCCGTCAGCATCTCCTTCTCGTAGCGGATCGGCGAGCGGTAGCCGAGGGCGGAGTGGCGTCGAACTGGATTGTA
>NZ_JBSNCC010000009.1:0-233595 GCF_053764715.1 Methylobacterium sp. Gmos1
TCAACCGAGCCCGCCGATTGCCCGTCCGCTACGAACGCCGCGCCGACATCTACGAAGCCTTCACGTTCCTCCAGGCCAGCCTCATCACCATCCACCAGATCGACCGGTTCTGTTAGGCGCTCTAAGGCGCTCGTTATGGCTTGGAGCTACCTTTGAGACACGTCTGGCGGACGCAGCGTGATGTCTGCCCAAAACTCGTGGCTGGAGATCTCTATCTCAGTATGCCCGGCATCGACGTGTCGGAGCTGAATCCCGACGTACCCCGTGCGCGGCGTTGGCTGACGGACATGCGCCGCCGGAGCTGGCGACCGTCGAAAGGGGGAAAATACAGTCCTTCGCCGAGCTGGACGCCGCCCTCCCCATCGAGCCTTCAAGGCTCCTCAAGCCGACTCGCCCGCAGGGCGCCGCGCGTCTCCAGGATCGGATAGGCCGCCCCCGCCACCAGATGGTCGTTGACCCGCTTCAGGTCGCGCACGAGGTCGGGATAGAGCGCCGTGGCCTCGGCCGGTCCGGGGCCGGGGCCGGCGGCGCGCAGGCGGCGGAAATGGGCCTCGGTCGCCCTCGCTTCGAGGTCGCGGAAGATCGCCTTCTCGTCGGCGAGCCGCCGGGCGGCGCGGGGGTCCTCGGTCAGGAAGGCGGCGCCCGCCGCGCTCAAGTTCGCCTGGAGCCGCGCCAGCAGCGCCTCCACCTCCGCCTTGCCCTCGGACGAGAAGGTCAAGCCCCGCTTCAGGCGCTTGGCCGCGTGGGTCATCACGTTGCGCGAGAGGATGTCGCCGGCATGCTCCAGGTGGGTGGTGAAGGCCAGCAGCCCCGCGACCCGGCGCTCGTCGTCCTCGCTCAGGGCCTCGGGGTCGAGGCGGACGAGGTAGGCCTTGATGGCCGCGTTGAGCCGGTCGAGGGTGTCGTCCATCCGGCGGATCTGCGCCAGCTTGGCGCGGTCGCCGCCGGTCAGCGCCTCGCCGGCGCCGCCCGTCATCTCGGCGAGCACGTCGGCCATGCGCAGGGCCTCGCGGCCGGCGGCTCCGAGCGCCACCGGCGGCGTCTCCAGGGCGGCCTCGTCGAGGTGGATCGGCCGGCCGGGATCGTGGGCGTCGATCCGCTCCGGCAGCAGCCGGCGCAGCAGGGCCGCGAAGGGATCGAGGAGCGGCAGGACGACGAGCGCCAGCGCGAGGTTGAAGGCGGTGTGGAAGTCGGCCACCGCCCGCGACAGGTCGGGCTGCCAGGTCACGAGGAGCGGCCCGATCAGCCCGAGGCAGGGCAGGGCGGCGGCGCAGCCGAGCGCCCGGGTCAGGAGGTTGCCGAGCGCCACCTGGCGCCCCGCCGCCTCGCCCTCGCGTGCGCCCTCCAGCACCGGGTTGAGGGCCGAGCCGAGATTGGCCCCGAGCACCAGGGCCATCCCGGCCTCGAGCGGCAGCACGCCGGCTTGCGTGAACGACATCACCAGCAGCACGGTCGCGACGCTCGAATGCGCGGCCCAGGTGAGCACCGCGCCGAGCATCAGGGCGATCAGCCGGTCGGTCGCGACGGCGCCGAGCAGCACCCGCAGGGCCGGCACGTCCTCGTAGGGGGTGATCACCTCGACGAGGCGCGAGAGCGCCATCAGCATCAGCCCGAGGCCGATCGCCGCCCGGCCGATGTCGCGGGTGCGCGGGTCGGCGCCGCGGCGAAACAGGATCACGCCGATGAGCACCAGGACCGGTGCCACCCGGGCGACGTCGAAGGACAGGACCTGGACGATGAGCGTGGTGCCGATGTTGGCGCCGAGCATCACGGCGAGCGCCGGCACCAGGGCCACCAGCCCGGCGCCGGCGAAGGAGGCGACCATCAGGCCGGTGGCGGTGCTGCTCTGGAGGAGCGCCGTGACGCCGAGGCCCGCCGCCAGCGCCTTCACCCGGTTGCCGAGCGCCACCCCGAGCAGGCGGCGCAGGTGCGGCCCGAGGGCGCGCTGCACCCCGGTCTGCACCATGTGGATGCCCCAGAGCAGCAGCGCGACTGCGCCGCAGAGGTCGAGCAGGGTGAGGGTGGTGTCCATCCGTGCGGGGCGGCCTCCGTCCGGTCCGGTCTGAGGATACAGACCAGGAGCATCCCGGTTCCTGCCGCCCATGCAAGTCCGCTGCCCGCAGGTCTGGCGCCCGTCTCCCTTCCTGTCAGGGCTTGGCGCAGGCGGGATCGGCCGGGCGGGGCGCGCGGGTGAAGTTCAGGACCTCCCGGGTATAGGTCTCGACAACTTCCGAGATCGGCTGCCGCTCGGCGGTGAACACCACCGCGCGGTGGCTGAACAGGTGCTCGGGCACGCCGAGCGTGCCGCAGGCGGAAGCCGGCGGCGCGGCCTGGTCCCAGCCCTCGGGCAGGGGCTGCCAGTGCGGCTCGGCGCCGACCGTCTGGCGGGTGATGCCGAGGGGCGACACGGCCCGGCCGAACGGCGTCTCGGTCGTCTCCAGGAGCCGGTTCATCTCCGGGGTCAGGCGCGAGGGCACGTACCAGTTGTCGGCCTCCGACAGCACGTGGTCGCCGCAGGCGAGGCGCAGCCGGCGGTAGCGCAGGGGCTCCTCGGGCCCGACGGCGAGGCGCTTGCGCGTCTCCGGGCTCGCCGGCCGGTCGAGGGTGCGGTCCACCAGGGCGGCGAGGCGCGGCACCTCGGCCATGCGGTGGGTCGCGCACCAGCCCTCCAGCGTCGCGGTGGCGCTGCGGCTCGCGAGCAGGGCGGCGTTGAGGCTCTGCATCACCGCCGTCGCCTCGACGCGGGAGAGATAGGTGTCGGGCCAGTCCGGGCCCGCGGCCCGGGCGGGGAGGGCGAGCGGCAGGCAGGCCAGCAGCGGGACGAGGAGGCGGGCAGGCGACATGGGGGCGTCTCTCCGGATCGGCCCTTGAGCGGGGCCGTGGCGAGAGGCCTGCCCGGTCTGCTTCCTCGCTGCAAGCGGGGGCTGGCGCGGCCCCGCGGCCCGGCTATGAAGGCGCGGGTGCCGCCGATTCGCCGCTGATCCGCGCGGCACGGCTGTTCTTCGTCCTGTCGCAGGGTTTCGCCAGACCGGGCGCCTGGTTGCGTCGGTCATGGCCGGTTGAGGGGAGACGACGATGTCGGGTGGTCACGGGGCGGTCGACGCCTCCAACAAGAAGGTCGCGCTTCTGATCTCGGTGCTGGCGCTCTTCCTCGCCCTGGGCGAGACCCTGGCGAAGAGCGCCCAGACCGACGCGCTCGGCGCCAACGTCGAATCCGCCAACCAGTGGGCCTATTTCCAGGCCCGCACGATCCGCGCCACGGTGCTGAAGACCGCGAGCGAAGAGGTCGCCCTCGATCCCGGCGCGTCGCCCGACGCGGTGAAGAAGCAGGTCGAGGAGTGGGCCAAGACCATGGCGCGCTGGGAATCCGACCCGGCCTCCGGCGACGGCCGCAAGGAGCTCGCCGCCAAGGCCAAGAAGGCCGAGGAGAAGCGCGACCTCTCGCTCGCCCGCTACCACCATTACGAACTGGGCTCGGCCGCCTTCCAGATCGGCATCGTGCTCGCCTCGGCCCAGGTCATCACCGGCATCGCGGCGCTCGCCTTCGCGGGCGGGGCGCTCGGCGTGGCCGGCATCGCCATGCTGGCGGTCGGGCTGTTCGCCCCGCACGCGTTCCATCTGTTCTAGAGCATTTTCCGACGAAGTGGCTACCGGTTCGTCGGAGAAAATGCGATAAAACAAAGACTTAGAGAGCTTCGCGATTGCAACGCGATCGTGAAGTGCTCTAGGTGCCGGATTCGGTGCCGCCAACAGGCATTCCCGGCCGTCGGCGGCGCCGGAAGACCGGGATGTGGATTTCGTGGTGTTCGGCCGCGGCACGCGCAGGCACGTCATCGTTCCCGTGCCGTGCGGCGCCCATGGCGGCGAGAGCATCCTCAAGGTCGCGCGAAACAATCTCCGGGTCTTCTTCGGGTCTCTCGCCGCCGCCACGACCGCCTGCGCGCTCACGGACGCAGATCGTCCGGTTGCGCAAAGATTACCGACCCGACCATCTGCTGCATTGATCGTGGTGACGAGCGGGTCCGACCTCGCACGGGGCCGCGAAGGCTGCCCGCTGAACGAGAGGGGAGGGGAATGAGCCGGATCGTCCCGCTCTCGCCTCGACACCGGCGTGGTACCGCGACGTCCGGCCGTCGCGTGCTCGACCTAACCACTCCCGTCATGTTGCGGTTCTATGTCGCAGAAACCAACGCTTGCCAGCCGGACACGCTGCACCGCTAACTGAACCGGTCAGTTCAGTTAGGCCTTCATGAGCGACGCCGTCCAGCCCGTCGATCGTCGCCATCTCGATCGCCGTCCCGCCGAGCGCGCGCTCGACCCGAAGCGCCGCCGTCGCATCCTCGAGGCGGGGATGGGGCTGTTCTCGGGGTTGCCCTACGCCGCCGTGCACATGGACGCGGTCGCGGCCGAGGCCGGCGTCGCGAAGCCGACGCTGTACCGCTACTTCCCCACCAAGGAAGCCCTGTTCATCGCCGGCCTCGCCTGGACGCTCGCCGAGTTGCGCGACGCGATCGGGGCGATCCGGGGCATCGACGCGCCCGCGCGCCTGCGCGCCGCCGTCGGGCTGGTGCTGGAGCGGGTCGGCGCCCTCTCGCCGGCGCTGACCGCGATCGAGGGACGCGGCGCCGCGTTCGGCGAGCGCAGCCGGCGGGTCCTGCGCGAGGGCTTCGACGGGTTGCGCGGCGCGCTGGCCGACCTCCTGCGCGCCGGCGTCGCGGCGGGCGAGCTGCGCGTGCCCGACATCGACCTCGCCGTGCTGATGATCCTCGGCGGCATCCGCATGGCGGTGCACGGCACCGGCCGGCGCCCACCCGCCTCGGCGGCGGTCGCCGATTTCTTCCTCGACGGACTCGGCGTGCCGCCGGCGTCACCCCTCGGAGCCCAACGATGATCCGCCTCCTCCTCGTCCTCCTGGTCGCCGCGGCGGCCGGGGCGGGATGGCTCGTGCAGCGCCACGGCGGCGACACGCGAGCGGCCTGGAGCACGGCCCGGGGGGCGCTGCCGGCGGACCTCGCCCGGCACCTGCCGGAGCACCTGCCGGTCGCCTACGTGCCGCCCGCGCCCCCAAGCCCGGTCAATCCCGCCGCCTCCCGCCCGGTCGTGACCACGGTGGCGGCCGGCGTCACCGACCTCGCGCTCACCCGCTCGGCGGTGGGCTGGGTCGAGCCGATGGCGAGCGTGACCCTGCGTCCGCGCATCGACGGGGTCGTCACCGAGCAGCTCGCCCGCGACGGCCAGGTGGTCAAGGCCGGCGACGTGCTCTACCGCCTCGACGACCGCGAGATCCGTGCCCAGCTCGCCCGCGACGAGGCGGCGCTCGCCCGCGACCAGGCGACCCAGGTCCGCACCCAGAACGACGTCCGCCGCGTCGGCGAACTGCTCTCGCGCTCGTCGGCCTCGCAGGCGCAGTTCGACGTCGCCACCGCCGAGGCCAAGGTCGCGGCGGCGAACGTCGCGGCGTCGCAGGCCGCGATCGAGGCTGACAGGGTCCGCCTCGACTACACCACCGTGCGGGCGCCGATCTCGGGTCGCCTCGGCAAGGTGCTCGTCACTACCGGCAACCTCGTGAAGGGCAACGAATCGGCCGGCACCGGCCTCGTCACCATCACGCAGATGCGGCCGCTTCGCGCCACCTTCTCTCTCCCCGAGCGCGACCTCGACGGGTTGCGCTCGGCGCTGGCGCGGACCGGGACCGCGCCGGTCCGGGTCTATCCCAGCGGCGGCGAGGCGGTGCTGGCGACCGGGCGGCTCTCCTTCGTCGATTCGGCCGTCGACCAGGCGTCGGGCACCGTCACCGCCTGGGCCCTGTTCCCGAACGAGGACGACCGGCTGTGGCCCGGCCAGTACGTCCGGATCGAGGTCGATCTCGGCTCGCGGCCCGGGACCGTCACGGTGCCACAGGCCGCGGTGCAGCCGGGGCAGGAGGGCAGCTTCGTCTGGGTCGTGCGCCCCGACCGCACGGTCGAGCGCCGCGCCGTCGAGGTGCTGGCCTCCCGCGACGGCCGCGCCGCCCTGGCCCAGGGGCTGAAGAGCGGCGAGCGGGTGGTGGTCGAGGGCCAGTTCCGGGTCCGCCCCGGCCTTCCCGTCAGCGAGCGCCCGCAGGACACGACCGAGGCACAAGCCGCCGCGCCCGGCACCGCAAGCCGGATCGAGTGACCCCATGAACCTCTCGGCCCCGTTCATCCGCAGGCCCGTCGCCACGATCCTGCTCTCGATCGCCCTGACGCTGTCGGGACTGTTCGCCTACCGCTTCCTGCCGGTGGCGGCGCTGCCGACCGTGGATTTTCCGACCATCTCGGTCACCGCGCAGCTGCCCGGCGCCTCGCCGGAATCGATGGCGGCGTCCGTCGCGACGCCGTTGATCAAGGAGTTCTCCACGATCCCGTCGATCGCCACGATCTCGGCGACGAACTACCAGGGCTTCACCTCGATCACGGTCGAGTTCGAGCTGACGCGAAACATCGACCAGGCCGCCGCCGACGTGCAGGCGGCGATCACCCGGACCCTGCGCCGGCTGCCGATCGAACTGACCATCCCGCCGAGCTTCCGCAAGCTCAACCCCGCCGACGCGCCGGTGATCCTGCTCGCTCTGTCGAGCGAGACGACGCCGCTGCCGACGCTCGACGCCTTCGCCCAGACGGTGATCTCGCCCTCGCTCTCCACCATCACGGGCGTGGGCCAGGTGCTGGTCTTCGGCAGCCAGAAGTTCGCCGTCCGGGTCCAGCTCGATCCCAACGTGCTCGCCGCCCGCGGCATCGGCGTCGACGAGGTCCAGGCGGCGATCCAGAACGCCAACACCTCGACCCCGGTCGGCGTGGTCGAGGGCAGGGGCCAGAACCTCACCATCCAGACCAACACCCAGCTGATGAACGCCGACGCGTTCCGCGACGTGATCGTGGCGGTGCGCAACGGCCGGCCGGTGCGCCTCGGCGAGGTCGCCCGCGTCATCGACTCGGTCGAGAACAACCGCATCGCCTCGTGGAAGGACGGCACCCGCGGCCTGGTGCTCGCCGTCCAGCGCCAGCCCGACGCCAACACCGTCGACGTGGTCGACCGGGTGCGCGCGATGCTGCCGAAGTTCCAGGAGCAGCTGGGCGCGAGCGGCACCATCGACGTCGTCAACGACCGCTCGGTCTCGATCCGCGAGGCGGTGCACGACGTGCAGTTCACGCTGGCGCTCACCATCGTGCTCGTCGTCGCGGTGATCTACCTGTTCCTCGGGCGGCTCGCCGCGACGCTGATCCCGTCGATCGCGGTGCCGATCTCGATCATCGCCACCTTCGGGGCGATGTACCTGCTCGGCTACTCGATCGACAACATCTCGCTGCTCGGCCTCACCCTCGCGGTCGGCCTCGTCGTCGACGACGCGATCGTGATGCTGGAAAACATCGTCCGGCACGTCGAGGAGGGGATGAAGCCGTTCGAGGCGGCGCTGAAGGGCGCGGGCGAGATCGGCTTCACCATCCTGTCGATCACCATCTCGCTGATCGCGGTGTTCATCCCCGTCCTGCTGATGGGCGGCGTCGTCGGGCGCATCTTCAACGAGTTCGCCATCGTGGTGACGATCGCGATCGTCGCCTCGGCGGTGATCTCCATCACGCTGACCCCGATGCTCGCCGCCCGCCTGCCGGCCGATGCCGCCGGCCATGGCCAGAAGAAGAACCTGTTCGAGCGCGGCTTCGCCCGAATGCAGGGCGCCTACGAGCGCGGGGTCGATCTCTGCCTGCGCTGGCCCTTCGCGGTTCTGATGGTGTTCTTCGCCAGTGTGGCGCTCACCGCCTGGATGTTCGTGGTGATCCCCAAGGGCTTCTTCCCCTCAGAGGATATCGGCCAGCTCCAGATCGCGTCGGAAGCCGGCCAGGACGTGTCCTTCGACGCGATGAGCACCCTCCAGCACGAGGCCGAGGTGATCCTCGCCCGCCACCCGGCGGTGGCGCACGTGGTGAGCCGGGCGGGCTCGAACGGCTTCTCCGGCACCCTCAACCAGGGCTCGTTCTTCGTCGAACTGAAGGACCGCGACCAGCGCCCGCCGCTTGCCAAAACCATCGCGGAGTTGCGCCGTGATCTCGCCGCGGTGCCGGGCCTGACCTCGTTCATCACGCCGGTGCAGAACCTGCGCCTCGGCGGGCGCCAGTCGAAGAGCCAGTACCAGTACGTGGTGCAGGGCCTGAACCGGCCCGATCTCGAGCGCTGGTCCGAGCGGCTGACCGAGGCCTTGGCCCGCGACCGCGCCACCTTCGCGGGCGTCACCAGCGACCTCCAGAACGCTGCGCTCCAGGCCAAGGTCACGGTCGATACCGACAAGGCGCAGGCGCTGGGCATCACCTCCGACCAGATCCGCCAGACGCTCTACACCGGCTTCGGCACCCGCCAGGTCTCGACCATCTACGGCACCGCCGACAGCTACCAGGTCATCACCGAGTTCGACCCGCGCCTGAACTGGACCGCCGACCGGCTCGACGACATCCGCCTGCGCTCCGCCAGTGGCAAGCTGGTGCCGCTCTCGGCGGTGGCGAGCGTGACGCGGGTGCCGGGCCCGCTCTCGATCAACCAGCTCGGCCTCCTGCCGGCGGTGACGATCTCGTTCGACCTCGCCCCCGGCGTGGCGCTCGGCCAGGCGGTCAACCGCATCGCCGAGATCAAGGACACGCTCGGGGTACCGGGCACCATCACCACGACGTTCGCCGGCACCGCCCAGGTGTTCCAGGACGCGCTGGCCAACCAGGGTCTGCTCCTGGCGGCGGCCGTCATCACCATCTACCTCGTGCTCGGCATCCTCTACGAGAGCTTCATCCACCCGCTCACCATCCTCACCGGCCTGCCGGCGGCGGCGATCGGGGCGCTGGGCGCACTCCAGCTCTACGGGATGGACCTCTCGGTGATCGCGATCATCGGCGTGCTGATGCTGATCGGCATCGTGAAGAAGAACGCCATCATGATGATCGACGTCGCCCTGGTGCTCCAGCGCGAGCAGGGCTGGACGCCCGCGGCGGCGATCCGCGAGGCCTGTGCGCTTCGCTTCCGCCCGATCATGATGACGACGGCGGCGGCCGTGATGGGCACCCTGCCGATCGCCATCGGCCACGGGGCGAGCGCAGAACTGCGCCAGCCCCTCGGCGTCGCGGTGGTGGGCGGGCTTCTGGTGTCCCAGCTCCTCACCCTGTTCATCACGCCGGTGCTCTACCTCTACATGGACCGCCTCGGGACCGGGGCGACGCGGCTCGTGCTGTCGCTGCGCCGCGGCCGCCTGCCGGCGAGCCGGCCGGACGGGGAGGCAGGCCGCCACCAGCCGGCGGAGTGATGGGAGGCCGCCGGTCCCGCGTCATCCGGCGTCGGTGACCGAGCGGAACCCGTCGCCGGGCGGAGCATTGTCGGGCGCCATGCGGGGCCGTGAGGGCTTGTCCCCGCCTAAAGGTGGAGACCGCCCATGCCGCTCATCTCCCGTCGCGATACCCTGGCCGCCGCGGCCGCCGGCCTCGTCGGCACCGCCGCCAGCGCGCAGACTCCGTCAGGACCGGCTCCGTCGGGCCCGACGCCGATCCGCGGCAAGGACGGGGCGGACATCATCGGCCCGACGAACCCGGCGCGCCAGGCCGAGGAGCCGTTCACCACGCGCCCGCCGAAGACCGACCACGGCACGATGCCGAACCTCAAATGGTCGTTCACCGACAGCCACATGCGCCTGGAGGAGGGCGGCTGGGCGCGCCAGACCACGGTGCGCGAGCTGCCGATCTCGACCGCGATGGCGGGCGTCAACATGCGCCTCAAGGCCGGCGTCGCCCGCGAGATGCACTGGCACAAGGAGGCCGAGTGGTCCTACATGCTGAAGGGCCGCGCCCGCATCACCGCCGTCGACCAGATGGGCCGCACCTTCGTCGACGACGTCGGCGAGGGTGATCTCTGGTACTTCCCGTCGGGCATCCCGCACTCGATCCAGGGGCTGGAGAGCGATGTCGACGGCTGCGAGTTCCTGCTCGTCTTCGACGATGGGCACTTCTCCGAGGATTCGACCTTCCTCATCACCGACTGGCTCGCCCACACCCCGCGCGACATCCTGGCGAAGAACTTCGGGGTGCCCGAGGAGGCCCTGGCCCGGATCCCCGAGAAGGAGCTCTACATCTTCCCGGCGCCGATGCCCGGGCCGCTCGCCGGCGACCGGATGGGCGGCGCCGGCCCGGTGCCGGACACGTTCAGCCACCGGATGCTGGCGCAGGACCCGATCCGGACGAAGAGCGGCAGCGTCCGCATCACCGATTCGAAGGTCTTTCCGGCCTCGAAGACCATCGCGGCGGCCCTCGTCGAGCTGGAGCCCGGCGGCCTGCGCGAGCTGCACTGGCACCCGAACGGCGACGAGTGGCAGTACTACCTCTCGGGCCAGGGCCGGATGACGGTGTTCGGCTCGGAATCGAAGGCCCGCACCTTCGACTACCAGGCCGGCGACGTCGGCTACGTGCCCTTCGCCATGGGGCATTACATCGAGAATACCGGGTCGACGCCGCTGCGCTTCCTGGAGCTATTCCGCAGCCCGCTCTACGCCGACGTGTCGCTGAACCAGTGGATGAAGCTGACGCCGCACGCGCTGGTGCGGGCGCACCTGAACATCGACGAGTCGGTGCTGGCCGGGCTGCCGGCAGGGAAGACGCCGGTGGTGCCGGGGTAGCGTGAATTTGGCCCATCTGACGCCGTGGGAGTAAAGCGCGGGATCCCCTCTCCCGTCTGGGAGAGGGGAAGCGCTCTACATCGGACTGCTTGCGAAACTCACAAGACCAACTCCGCCTTCACCCCAGCGGCAACGGCGCCCTCGCACCTTGCGCCACCGCCTCCTGCCGCCAGGTCGAGGGCTGGTCCGACGACCCCGTGCCGAGCGGGCACTGCACCATCACGCTGTCGGCCCAGCGGCCGTGGCGGTAGGCCACGGCCGGCAGGTGGCCGACGCGCGTGAAGCCGCAGGCCTCGTGCAGGCGCAAGCTGGCCTCGTTCTCGGCGTCGATGTAGCCGATCATCTGGCGGTAGCCGCCCGCCGCGCAGGCCTCGATCAGCGCCGGCAGCAGGCGCCGGCCGATGCCGGCATGCAGGTGGCCGGCATGGACGTAGATCGAGTGCTTGAGGGTGTAGCGGTAGGCCGGCCGCTTGCGGAACGGCACCGCGTAGGCGTAGCCCGCCACCACCCCGTGACGCTCGGCCACGAGGTGGGGCAGGCGCTTCGAGCGCATGTTCTTGCGCCGGCGCTTGAGGTCGTCCGGCACCAGCCGGTCCTCCTCGAAGTCGCCGGTATCGCCGACGCCGTGGCGGATGTGGTGCTCGTAGATCTCGATCATCGCCGCCACGTCCGCGTCGGTCGACGGCCGGATCACGATCCCGGGCTGGCCCGCGACCGTGTCCATCAGCGGCCCTCCCGCAGCACGTAGGTGTAGAAGCGGATGCGCCCGTCCGGCTCGACCTGGCGGTAGACGCCCTGGATCTCGGCCTCGAAGCCCGGAAACAGGTTGGCGGCGGCCTCGAACATCTTGAAGTAGTCGAGCATGGGCTTGGCCCGCTCATCCAACCGCTCGCCCGGCAGCACCGTGCCGATGCCGGGCGGATAGACCAGCATCAGCGTCGTGGCGATTCGCCCCTCGGCCTCGGCGATCGGCACGAAGTCGACGTTGTTGCGCGTCAGCATCTGCGCCGCGGCCTTCGGCGGCATCACCATCTCGGGCAGGTGCTCGGGCATGAACTGCTTGCGCTGGAGGGCCGACGTGCCCGATCGCCGGTGGAAGTCGTGGTAATCGGCGCAGAGGTCGCGCAGGCGCACGCCGCCGTAGCGCTGCGGCCGGCGCCGGACGAATTCCGGCATCGCCTCCTCGAGCAGCACGTTGTCGTCGTGCAGGCGCTTGAAGGCGACGAGGCCCGAGATCAGCGTGCCGGCCTTCGACGATTCGACGCCGGGCGTCAGCAGGAAGAGCAGCGAGTTGAGGTCGTTCTTCTCCGCGACGATGCGGTTCTCGCGCAGGTACTGGGCGACGATCGGGGCCGGCACGCCGTGCTCGGCATATTCGCCCGTACGCCGGTCGAAGCCGGGGGTGAGCACCGTGAGCTTGTTCGGGTCGGTAATGGCGTAGCCCGACGCGACGTGGGTGAAGCCGTGCCAGCCGGCCCCCGGCTTCAGCTCCCAGTGGCGCGGGTCGGAGGCGAGCTCGTCGGTCGGCAGGCTCTCCCACGGCACCTCGGCGCCGCCCGCGCCCGTCGCCATGTCGGGCACGAAGGGGTCGAAGAACCAGCGGCGCTTGGGGTCGCGCTCGTTCTCCTCGAACTCCTTGCGGATCGCCCGCACCTTCTTGCGCCACTCGATGCCGAGGCGGATCGTGTCGTCCCACAAGATCATGCCCGAGCGCCCCTTCATCATCTGGGCGCCGACGTCGAGGGAGGCGAAGAGGGGGTAGAACGGCGAGGTCGAGGCGTGGACGAGGAAGCTCTCGTTGAGGCGCCTGTGCTCGACACGCCGGGTCTGGCCGCGGATGTGGCCGTCCTTGGTGTGGATCTGCGAGGCTTGGGAGAAGCTCGCGAGCTGCTTGTGGGTCGATTGCGTCGCGATGATGCCGGGCGAGGTCTCGTCCAGTCCCGTCAGTCCCATGGCGTAGCGGCCCTGGAACAGCGGGTGGAACTTCATGAAGCCGGCCCAGGCCTCGTCGAACAGGATGTAGTCGCAGAGGTGGCCGATTCTCGCGACGATCTCGCGGGCGTCGTAGATCGTGCCGTCATAGGTGCACTGCTCGATGACGGCGACGCGGAACGGGCGCTCGCGGCGCCACGCCTCGCGGTCCTTGACCAGCGGGTTGGTGCGGATCTTCTGGCGGATCTTGTCCTCGTCCAGCGCCTCGTGGAAGATCGGGCCGATCAGCCCGTAGGCGTTGCGGTCGGTCTCTAGGAAGATCGGGATGCCGCCGCCGAGGAACAGCGCGCCGTGATGCGCCGCCTTGTGGTTGTTGCGGTCGAACAGCACCAGGTCGTCCTCGGCGACGAGCGAGGACAGCACGATCTTGTTCGAGGCCGAGGTGCCGTTGAGCACGAAGTAGGTCTTCTCCGCCCCGAAGATCTGGGCGGCCTCCTTCTGCGCCTTGAGCGCGGGACCCTCGTGGGTCAGGAGGTCGCCGAGGTCGAGGACCGAGTTGTCGAGGTCGTCGCGAAAGATCGCCTCGCCTAAGTGCTCGACGAAGATGCGGCCGATCGGCGAGCGGTTGTAGAAGATGCCGCCGTTGTGGCCCGGGCAGGTCCAGAGCTGGTTGCCCTTCTCGGCGTAGTCGACCAGCGCGCCGAAGAACGGGGTCTTCAGGGTCTCGGCGTACTGCGTCACCCGGCTGACGAGGCCGCGGGCGATGAATTCGGGCGTTTCCTCCGCGAGGAAGATGTAGCCGTCGATGAAGTCGAGGAGTTCGACCGGGATGTCTTCCAGGCGCTTGCGCCGGACCATGATGACGATCGGCATCTCGAGGCCGCGCTTGCGCATCATGTCGATGAGCGCCGCCGCCTTGCCGTCGAGGCCGCGCTTGCCCCAGTCCACCACCAGGCAGCCGACGGCCGCATCCGTCTGCACCGCGATCGCCGCGTCCTCGACCCGCCGGGCCCGCACTACCTCGAAGCCGCGATGCTCGACCGCCGCAACGATCTGGTTGACGCGCACGCCCTCCAGGTCGTCCGGATCGAAGGCCGGCGTGCACATCAGCACCGTGAAGCGGCGGTGGAAGTCCATCGGGCGGGGCTCCTGTCCTGTCGGGGAATGGCCTGCGTGTCGGCCGCTCTCGTGACGATCCGATGACGGCGGCGAGCGATTCCGTGCACCTCACGAAACTCCCGCTGCGCTGGCGCCGCCCCATCGCGCGACGCCGGTGACCGGGAGTTTCGTGAGAGACACTCAGCCGGTGCGCAGCAGGGATCCGAGGGCGGCACCGAGCGCGGCGTAGCCGTGGGCGTTGAGATGGAGCCGGTCGGCCTCGAGGCCAGTGGCGGGATCGGGACCAAGCGCCGCGTCGCAATCGAGGAGGAGCAGGGCCTCGGCTCGGGCGAGGTCCGCGATGGCGGTGTTGAACGCGAGACGGTCGGCCTCGCTGCGACCGGGCGGGCTCGCGCGCCACGGCAGGGTCGCGAGCACGAGCGTCGGTGGG
The DNA here is from genome assembly GCF_053764715.1 of Methylobacterium sp. Gmos1. NCBI lineage: Bacteria > Pseudomonadati > Pseudomonadota > Alphaproteobacteria > Hyphomicrobiales > Methylobacteriaceae > Methylobacterium > Methylobacterium sp. Gmos1. The sequence goes on from NZ_JBSNCC010000009.1 coordinate 14,142, forward strand.
GCCCAGGCGGCGCGCAGGGACGCCAGCAGGGCGGCAAGGCCGGCGGTGATGGTCTCGGGGTTGTCGCCGTCCGCGAAGCTGTTGGTGCCGACCATCACGATCGCGAGGTGTGGCCTGATGGCGAAAGCCGCCATCGCGGCGAGGCGCCAGCGGGTCGTCTGCACCCGGTCGCCGGGGACGCCGAGATTGAGGGTGGGCCGGCCGGTCGCGCGGTCGAGATCCGGCCCGGGCCAGCCGGCGGCGAGGGAATCGCCGAGGATCACCGCGTCGGGCGCCGGGCCGGCGGCGAGGCGGGCGACGAGGGCGCGGTGGCGGCGCAGGCCGGAGGGTTTCAAAGGTGGGGCAGGGGGGCGGGCGCCGCTCACCGCCCCGCCGTCCCCCGCAGGCCCAGCCGCTCCAGCACCTGCCGGCCGATCAGCGGCGTGTAGTGCAGGTTGTCGAGCCAGGCGGGGGTCGAGCCGGCGGCGGGATCGAACGGATAGGGATCACCGAGGCCGGTGAGGTCGAGGACCGGCCGCCCGCGGGCGGCGCAAAGACCCATCACCGCCTCGCGCCAGCGCGAGAAATCGTCGGCGAGCCCGAGATCGGCGAGCACCCGGCGCTGCGCGTCGCTCACCGGCGAGAGGTAGACCATCAGGTCGGTGCCCGACAACCGCTCCAGCGCGAGGTCGAGGCCCGCCAGGGTCTCAGGCCGGAACGGTGCGGTGGTGCGCCGGCGCGTGGCGTCGTTCTCCAGCGTCAGCGCCGCCGGCAGGGGTGGGGTGATGCGGTAGCCTCCCTCGGTCCAGGCGCCCGGATCGTCGCCACCCTCGACCGCCGCGAGCCGGCTGTCGGCGAGCGCGTAGCGGCCGAGCACGCTGCCCATCAGGGCGGAGAGCCGGCCGCTCGGGGTCGCCAGCGCGTCGTCGAGATGGACCGGCACGCTGGGCCGCGAGAACATGTAGTAGTCGAGGCCGAGCGTCGCCCGCGCCGGCGCGCGGGAGGCCACCACCGCGGCGATCACCGGCAGCTCGGTGGCGATGATCGCCGAGATCCCGGCATTGAATACCCGCCCCGCCGGCACGCTCGTGACGTCGGCGGGATCGAGGCCGTGATAGACCGTCGAGGAGCCGATCAGCGCGAGGTCGTAGGGGCGCGTGAGCGCCTGGAGCACCTTGGCCCGGCGGGTCTGCCGGTCGAGGAGGCGGCTGTTGCCGTCGGTCGCGGCCCGCCAGGGCGGGTCCTGGCGAAAGATCCAGTAGGCGTCGAACCAGATCACCCGCCCGGCGACCCCGGCGACGAGGAGGGCCAGGAACGCCGCCGTGAGAACCAGGAAGCGGCGGGCCTCGGTCTCGCGATACGGGGCCTCAGAAGCGGGCATAGATGAAGGCCTGGTTGGCGTCGTTGCCGACCTGGAGCAGGATCGCCGCCAGGAGCAGGGCGGTCGCGGCCGCCGCGAGAGGCTTCGGGATCAGCCGCTCCACCGCCTCGCGGGCAGTGGGGCCGAGAGCCGCCAGAGCCGCGGCGCCGGCGGCCAGCGGCCAGAATGCGGTGCTGCCGCCCGCATCCGTGCCGAGGCCGAGGAGCCCGCGATAGACCGCGAGCGCGGTGGCGAAGTCGGGGGCGCGAAACAGCACCCAGGCGAGGCAGACGAAGGCGAAGGTGGCAAGCCATCCCGCCGCCTCCGGGAGCCGCAGGCCGGCGCGGCGCCACAGCACGTGCAGGCCGAGCGCGATCCCGTGCGCCGCACCCCAGGCGACGAAGGTGAGCCCCGCCCCGTGCCACAGCCCGCCGAGCGCCATGGTGGCGAAGAGCGCCAGGAGCTGGCGCGGCAGCCCGTGCCGGCTGCCGCCGAACGGGATGTAGAGGTAGTCGCGCAGGAACAGCGACAGGGTGATGTGCCAGCGCCGCCAGAAATCCTGGATCGAGGCCGCCCGGTAGGGCGCGCGAAAATTCTCCGGCAGCACGATCCCGAACAGCAGCGCGAGACCGAGCGCCATGTCGGTGTAGCCCGAGAAGTCGAAGTAGAGCTGGAGCGCGTAGCCGATCGTCGCCTGCATCGCAGCGGCGAAGTCCAGCTGGCCGCCGGCGGCGGCCGCGCTCCAGATCGGATCGACGTAAGTTCCGAGCCCGTCGCCGAGAAAGACCTTCTTCGTGAGACCTGCCGTCAGCAGCATCAGGCCGCGGGCGGCCCGGTCGGCGGAATCGGGCTCGGGCGCGCGCAGCTGGCCGACGATCTCGGACGGCCGCACCAGGGGGCCGGCGATCACCCGGGGGAAGAACGCGACGTAGACAGCGTATTCCGCGAGCCCCATCGGCTCCGCCTTGCCGCGCCGCAGGTCGACCAGGTAGGCGATGTGCTGGAAGGTGAAGAACGAGATGCCGAGCGGCAGCGCCAGCGAGACCAGCGGTACGCTCGCACCGGTGACGGCATCCGCCAGCCCGGCGAAGAAGCCGAGATACTTGAAGACGCCGAGCAGCCCGAGATCGAGGACGATCGCCAGGGTGAGGACGTCGGCGCGCCGGCCGCGGCGCCACGCCTCCCCGGCGAGCCAGTTGAGGGCGATCGAGCCCGCGAGCAGCGGCACGAAGCGCCAATCCCACCAGCCGTAGAAGGCGAAGGAGAGGCCGGCAAGCCAGGCGACGCGCCAGCCCGGCCGGCGGGCGACGCAGAGTGCGTGCAGCCCGAGCGCCACCGGCAGGAACAGCAGCAGGAACGGCAGGGAGTTGAAGGGCATGCGGGCTCGCCGGTCGGGCCCCGGCGTTAGTGCAAAATCGGCGCCAGGAAAAGGGCGGTGTCAAGTTTCGCGTCGGTGAGGCGCCGTCGCTTGAGCCTTTTTTGCTCATCATGCCGCATGCCGAGCGCCTCTCCGACCTTCGTCGCAGAGTAGGCGTCCGAGTAGCCTGCCGGATGCGCAAGGCTTGGGTGAATCACGCTGGCCGTCCTGACTCTGTGGCGCGACGGCAAGCCTGCCCGATTATCAAAAGCATCTGTGGGAAATTCGGGGGTCAACGCACGAGGATGGGTTGAAACCGCGCCGCGCTGCCCGATATCGCGGCTATGCCCGCGTTGCGGGCGCGTAAGTTAGGATGATTGTCCGTGTCACAAGAAGATCTGGTCCAGGAGGTCGATTTCGTCGCCCTCACCGCCGACGTCGTATCGGCCTACGTCGCCAACAACTCCGTCCCGGCCGCCGACCTGGCCGGCCTGATCGGCACCGTGCACACCGCCTTCCTCGGCCTCGGCCAGCCGGCCGCAAAGGAAGTGGAGAAGCCGGTTCCGCTGATGCCGATCAAGAAGACGGTGACCCCGGACTACCTGATCAGCCTCGAGGACGGCCGCCAGTACAAGTCGCTCAAGCGCCACCTGTCGACCCGCGGGCTCACCCCCGAGGAGTACCGCCGCAAGTGGGGCCTGCCGCACGACTATCCGATGGTCGCCGCCAACTACGCCGCCCAGCGCTCCGAGCTGGCGAAGAGCATCGGTCTCGGCCGCGGCCGCAACGTCGCGGCGGCCGCCAAGCGCGCCGCCTCCGACGCGGTCGTGAAGGCGCCGGCCGCCGAGGTGAAGTCGGCCGAGGCGAAGACCGCCAAGCGCGGCCGCGCGCGCAGCGCGTAGTCCGCCTTCGATCAGAACGATCGAATCAGGGTAGGGCGCGTCGCCCCTCTCCCGTCTGGGAGAGGGGTCTTTTGGGGAAGGGCCTTGGGATCGACGATCCCGCGCGGGGGCGGCTCGACCCCAGGATCAATCGCCCTGGTCGCCGTCCTTCTCCGTGACCGTGTCGGAGAACGCCACGCGCATCACCGGGCGACCGTCCTCGTCCGTCACCTCGAAGGTGCAGGTGAACCAGTCCCGCACCGCGTCGAGCCGCGCCCGGGCGATCAGGTCGCGGGCGACCGCGAGCGCGTGGGCGCGCGCCGCGTCCGGGCCGGCCAGCGCGTCGCCCTCTTGGTCCACCGCGAGGCCCTCGGGGCCGGGGCCGTGCCGGAGATGGAAGAAGTAGCGTGGCATCAGGCGCCCTCGATCAGGCGGGCGTACTCGGCTTCCGGCGTGCCGTAGCTGCCGTTCGTCAGCGCCAGGAGCTTGCCGCGGTCGAGCACCTCGATGCGCCGGCGCCGGGCCCGGATACGGCCGGCGCCCTCCAGGTTCTGGATCGCCAGCGTCACCCCCGCCCGCTGCACCCCGAGCATCATCGACAGGAAGTCGTGCGTGAGCACCAGTTCGTCGCCCTCCGTGCGGTCGTGGCACATCAGGAGCCAGCGGGCGAGGCGGCTCTCGAGGCTCAAGGACGCGTGGGCGTAGGTGGTCTGGGTGATCTGGACGATCAGGGTGTGGACGTAGCGCAGGACGAGCCGGCGCAAGCCCGCGCTCTCGGCGAGCGCGGCGCAGAAGGCCTCGCGGTCGATGCTCAAGGCCTCGCCGGAGAGCTGAACGAAGTAGATGTGCGGCGTGGTCACGCCGTCGAGCGCGACCGGCACCGCGCCGACCAGGCCCTCGCTGCCGACGAGCCCGACCTCGATCCGGCGCTCGTCGTGGGCGGTCGAGATCGAGACCATGCCGGTCTCGAGGAACAGCAGGGTGTCCACCGGAGCGTCCGGGGCGATCACCACGTCGCGCAGCTGGAGCGCGACGGGTCGGAGAGACGGCCGCACCAGGGCGAGATCCTCGGGCGCCATGGCCCGCAGGAGGCGGTTGCGCAATGTCGTCTCATGCTGCGGCACAGCTCCCTCCTTGCGATCGATGGCGGGTCCATGAGCCCCAACGGGAAACCACGTCGTCGGTTGTTCGGCGGGCCAAAATAATTCAAATCGGTACATGGACATGTCATATGATTATAACAAATGATATGCGGATTGTCATTTGATATTCATCGCTCGCAACATCGATGTTTGCGCTGATTTCGGAACCTGTGTCGGACCGCGTGATTGTACGATACAACACCGAACCACGCGGATCTCTTACGGCTGCGGCAACCTGCCCCTATAACTCTTCGCAACGACGCGCATCCGCGGGTCGGAATTGGAGGGACCGGGTTTGCGGCGGGGCGAACACCATCCGACGGTTCTGCTGATCGCGGAGGATCCGATGGTCGGCCTCGCGGTCGGCGACGCGCTGGCGGAGGCCGGTTACCGTGTCGCCGGACCGCTCAAGAGCCAGGACGAGGCCCTGGCCTGGATGGCCCGGGATGCGCCCGACCTCGCCATCCTCGACCTCCCGCTCCGGGACGGCGACGGCAGCCGCCTCGCCCGGGCGCTGCGGGAGAGCGGCGTCCCGTTCCTGGTTCATGCCGACGACGAGTGCGACGCCGCTTCCTGCGCCGAGCTGCGCGCCGCGCCCCGACTGACCAAGCCGGCCTGGCACCGGGACCTCGTCCTGGTGCTCGGCCAGCTCGCCCGAGAGGCGCGACCATGATCTCGACTGCGACGACACTCGGCACGACGCCCGCGATGCACCATTCCGCCGCGCCGTCCGCGGGCGGGCACCTGCTCCACCCGGTGGTGCGCAAGCTCTCGGCCTATCTCCCCCTCGATGCGGAGGAGCAGGCGGCGCTCGCCGGCCTCGGCTCCTGCGGGCAGCGGGTCGAGGGGCGCCACGACCTCCTGGTCGAGGGGGCCGCGCCCGACGGCGCCGTCCTGGTCCTGGAGGGCATCGCCTGCCGCTACCGCCACCGCCCGAGCGGCGCGCGCCAGATCACCGGCTTCCTCGTGCCCGGGGACCTGTGCGACCCCGATTTCGCGCATCTGAGCCGGATCAACCACAGCGTCGGCACCCTCGGGGCCTGCCGGGTCGCCCGGATTCCCCGGGAGGCGTTGGCCGGCCTTGTCGAGCGTCATCCCGGCATCGCCCGTGCCCTGCGCCACGCCAAGCTCGCCGAGGAGGAGACGACCCGCGAATGGGTGATGAACATCGGCTGCCGCTCGGCGATCGAGCGGGTGGCGCATCTCCTGTGCGAGCTGCACGAGCGGCTGCGCGTCGTCGGCTGGGCGACGAAGGGCGGCTACGATCTCGCCCTGACGCAGCAGGACCTCGCCGACACGACCGGCCTGTCGAACGTCCACGTCAACCGGGTGCTGCGCCAGCTGCGCCTGATGCGGCTGGTCGAGGTCGGCGGCCGGCGGGTCGACATCCTCGACCTGCCCGGCCTCCAGGCCGTGGCCGAGTTCCAGGCCGACTACCTGCGGCCGAATGCGGCCTGATCAGCCGAGATCCAGCTCCACCGTCACCGGCACGTGGTCGGAGGGTTTTTCGAGGCCGCGCAGATGCTTCTGCACCGAGGCCGAGACCAGGCGGTCGAGGGCTTGCGGCGACAGAAGCAGGTGGTCGATCCGGATGCCCTGGTTCCTGGGCCATGAGCCGGCCTGGTAGTCCCAGAAGCTGTAGACGCCGGGCCTGCCGTCGCAGGCGCGAAGGCCGTCGGTGAAGCCCTCGTTGATGAGGGAGCGGAACGCCGCCCGGGTCTGGGGCAGGAACAGCGCGTCGTTCACCCAGGCCGCCGGATCAGCGACGTCCTCGGGCTCGGGAATCACGTTGTAGTCGCCGGCGAGCACCAGCACCTCTTCGCGTGCCCGCAAGCCGACGGCGTGGGCCTGGAGCCGGCGCATGAAGGCGAGCTTGTAGTCGTATTTCGGCGTGCCGACGGGATTGCCGTTCGGCAGGTAGATCGAGGCCACCCGCACAGGCACGGTCGCGGTCGGGATCAGCGCCTCGATGTAGCGCGCCTGCTCGTCGGCGGCGTCGCCCGGCAGGCCGCGGCGGATCTCCTGAAGCGGCAGCGGCCGGCGGGCGAGCAGCGCGACGCCGTTGAACGCCTTCTGCCCGTGGGTCGCCACCACGTAGCCGGCCTCCTCGATCTCCGTGCGGGGAAACGCGTCGTCGACGCATTTCAGCTCCTGGAGGCAGACCACGTCGGGCTGCGCCTCGGCCAGGAAGGCCAGGAGGTGGGCTAAACGCTGCTTGATCGAGTTGACGTTCCAGGTGGTGATCCGCATCGCGTCCCGCGCCGCTCGTGAACCGCACTCGTGCGGCCCTCGTCATCGGGGTTTCGCGCCGCGCTGGCAAGTCGCGGTACGGCGGCGGGTTGGGGACGGACGGAGTGGCCTTCGATTGGTGGGATCCGGTGCGCGACTATTGCGAGCGCACCGGGCCGGAGCTGTGGGCCGAGCCCCTGAACGCGGCCTCGAACGCCGCCTTCGTGGTCGCGGCAAGCCTGCTCCTGCGGCGCGGCCGGTCGCCGGACCCGGTCGCCGACGGCTTCGCCTGGCTGATCGGCGTCATCGGGGTCGGCAGCGCGCTGTTCCACACCCTGGCGGTGCAGTGGTCGGCGCTCGCCGACGTGATCCCGATCGCGCTGTTCATCCACGCCTACTTCTTCCTCGCGCTGCGGCGCTTCCTCGGGCTCTCCGCCCTCTCTGCGCTCGCCGGCACCCTCGCCTTCGCGGTGGCGGCGGCATTCTTCGAGCCCGTCCTGTCGGACCTCGCCGGGCGGCCGCTCGGGGACCTCACCAACGGCTCGGTCGCCTACGCCCCCGCGGCTCTCGCGCTGTTCGGCGTCGGGTTCGCCTCGCTCCGCTTCGGCCGGCGCGAGGGCGCCGCCTTGATTGGGATCGGGGCGCTGTTCCTGACCTCGCTCGCGGCGCGTACGCTCGATGCCGCGCTCTGCCCGATCGTACCCTTCGGCACTCACTGGCTCTGGCACCTCTTGAACGCCTGCGTGCTCTACGGCCTGGTGCGGGCGGCCCGCCGGGCGCAGGGCCACCCGGGGACAAGGAATAGGCGCAGGAAATCCCCTCTCCCCGCGGGCGGGGAGAGGACTTCATCGACCTTGTCGTCGATGAAGTGAGCGGAGGCGAAGCCGGAGCGTGGGTGAGGGGGTCTCGACGCGTGAGGCTCGTCCGGGAACACCCCCTCACCCTCGCCCTGCGGGCTTCCTGAGCCCCTTCGGAGCTCAGGCCTCTCCCCGCCCGCGGGGAGAGGAGGGCTCCCGCGTTTCCCCTTTCCCCGGACAGACCTGCGTCGCGCATGGTCCGGCTGCTTGACCCAGATGCCGCCTTCCTTGCACGGGTCCGGAAACCGTTGCAGAAGGGCCCCGCTGCGGGGCCGCGACATTCGGGCCCGGCGCCTGACTGCCCGGATTGTTCGCCATGACTCAAGCCCTCCGCCTCGGCATCGCCGGTCTCGGCACCGTCGGAGCCTCCGTCGTCCGCATGGTCGCGCGCCGCACCGATGCGATCAGCGCCACCGCCGGGCGGCCGGTCCGGGTCACCGCCGTCGCCGCCCGCGACCGCACCCGCGACCGCGGCCTCGACCTTCAGGGCGTGACCTGGTTCGACGATCCCGTCGCGCTCGCCCGCTCGGGCGATGTCGATTGCGTGGTCGAGCTGATCGGGGGGTCCGAGGGCAAGGCCCGCGAGACCGTCGAGGCGGCGCTCGCTTCGGGCAAGCACGTGGTGACCGCCAACAAGGCGCTGCTCGCCAAGCACGGACCGGCGCTGGCCCGCGCGGCGGAATCTGCCGGCGTCGCGCTCGCCTTCGAGGCCTCGGCTGCCGGCGGCATCCCGGTGGTCAAGGCCCTGCGCGAGGCGCTCGCCGGCAACCGGATCTCGCGGGTCTACGGAATCCTCAACGGCACCTGCAACTACATCCTGAGCCGGATGGAGCTGGAGGGCCTGACCTTCGAGGCCTGCCTCAAGGACGCGCAGGCGCTGGGCTACGCCGAGGCCGACCCGACCTTCGACGTCGAGGGCTTCGACACCGCCCACAAGCTCGCGATCCTGACGAGCCTCGCCTTCGGCACCGAGCTCGACGCCGAGGGCGTCTCGGTCGAGGGCATCTCGGCGATCACCCCGCTCGACCTGCGCATGGCCGACGAGCTCGGCTACCGGATCAAGCTCCTCGGCGTCGCCGAGGCGACGGCGGCCGGCATCGAGCAGCGGGTCCACCCGACGATGGTGCCGAAATCCTCGGCCATCGCCCAGGTGATGGGCGTGACGAACGCCGTCACCATCGACACCGACGCCTTGCGCGAGCTCACCCTGATCGGCCCCGGCGCCGGCGGCGAGGCCACCGCCTCGGCGGTGGTCGCCGACATCGCCGACGTGGCGGCCGGCCGCACGCCCCCGGCCTTCGGCCGGCCGGTTGCGGCGCTGACCGCCCCGGTGCGGGCCGAGATGCAGCGCCACGAGGGCGGCTACTACATCCGGCTCACCGTCCACGACCGCCCCGGCGTCGCCGCCGGCGTCGCCACCAAGATGGCCGAGCGCGAGATCTCGCTCGAGAGCATCCTCCAGCACCGCTCCGAGAGCGCCGCGGCGCGCGACCGCCACGGCCGCTCCGGCCTGCCGGTGCCGCTGGTACTCATCACCTACGCGGCGACCGAGGCCGCGATCCGCGAGAGCCTCGACGCGATGGCGGCGGACGGCCTCCTCTCCGAGCCGCCGCAGCTGATCCGCATCGAGCGCGAGTAGGGCCGGCCGGTCGCCGGCCACAGCGGCGGGTTGAGGGGACAAACATTCCCGTGCAATCCACCGCTGCCTCCGCGGCCGATTGACGAATTTCAGTTCAGCGGCGCCGGTTTCTCCTCTAAGACCCGGCCCGACAGATCAGCACGAGGATCACCAACGCATGTCGGACGCCAAGAAGCCGGGGCCGAGCCAGGTCATCGAGCGCATCCTGACCCTCGAGCTGGTGCGCGTCACCGAGCGCGCCGCCGTCGCCGCCGCGCGCCTGCGCGGCCAGGGCAACGAGAAGGCCGCCGACCAGGCCGCCGTCGACGCGATGCGCCGCGAGCTGAACCGCCTGCCGATCGACGGCACGGTCGTGATCGGCGAGGGCGAGCGCGACGAGGCCCCGATGCTGTTCATCGGCGAGACCCTCGGCAACGGCTCCGGCCCGAAGGTCGACATCGCGGTCGATCCCCTCGAGGGCACGACGCTGTGCGCCAAGGACATGCCGGGCTCCGTCGCCGTGATGGCGATGGCCGAGGGCGGCACGCTGCTCGCCGCCCCTGACGTCTACATGCACAAGATCGCCATCGGCCCGGGCTACCCGGCCGGCACCGTGCACCTCGACGCGAGCCCGGAGGAGAACATCCACGCGCTCGCCAAGGCCAAGGGCGTACCGCCCTCTGAGATCACCGCGCTCGTCCTCGACCGGCCGCGCCACACCGACCTGATCGCGGCGATCCGCCGGACGGGCGCGGGCGTGCGCCTGATCTCCGACGGCGACGTCGCCGGCGTGATCTTCACCACCATGCCGGAGGAAACCGGCATCGACATCTATCTCGGCATCGGCGCCGCCCCCGAGGGCGTGCTCGCGGCCGGTGCGCTGCGCTGCATCGGCGGCCAGATGCAGGGCCGCCTGATCCTCGACACCGAGGAGAAGCGCGACCGCGCCGCCAAGATGGGCGTCTCCGACCCGAACCGCCTCTACTCCCTCGAAGACCTCGCCCGCGGCGACGTCGTCGTGGCGATGACCGGCGTGACCGACGGGGCGCTCGTCAAGGGCGTGAAGTTCGGCCGCAGCACGATCCGCACCGAGACGGTGGTCTACCGCTCGCATACCGGCACCGTGCGCCGGATCGAGGCCGAGCACCGCGACTTCGACAAGTTCCACCTGAAGTAGGCTTCTTTCGGAGACGGGCCGCGCGGTTCGCCTGCGCGGCCCCTCTTGATCCCGGGATCGTTCCCCGCGACCCTGCCGGCGATTCTCGTCGACAGGACGCCGGATGCCGACCCACACGATTCGCCCGCTGCGCCCCGACGAGCGCGCCGCCTGGGACCCGCTCTGGCAGGGCTACCTCGCCTTCTACGGCGCCACGGTTCCGCCCGAGGTCACAGACCTCACCTGGGCCCGCCTGCACGACGCGTCGGAGCCGATGCACGCCCTCGTGGCCGAGCAGGAGGACGGCGCGGTGATCGGTCTCGTCCACTACATCTTCCACCGCTCGACCTGGACCGCCGGGCCGTACTGCTACCTCCAGGACCTGTTCACCGCGAAGGCCGCCCGCGGGCAGGGGGCGGGGCGGGCGCTGATCGAGGCGGTCTACGCCGCGGCGCGCGAGGCCGGGGCGAGCCGGGTGTACTGGCTGACCCAGGAAGCCAACGTCACCGCGCGGGCCCTGTACGACACGCTGGCCGACCGGCCGGGCTTCATCCAGTACCGGAAGGTGCTCTGACGCGAGGTCCCGCCGCCGGCGGCACGGAACGAAACCTCACTTCGCTCCGCCTCGGGCTCATGCCCTCTGCACCGCAGCCTGATCGGCCAGGATCGAGCTCAGTGCACCTCACGAAACTCCCGGTCACCGGCGTCGCTCGATGGGGCGGCGCCAGCGCAGCGGGAGTTTCGTGAGAGACGCTTAGTGCCCGGATGCGGCGCGGCTCACGGGCGCCTCGTCGACCGAGAGGCTGCCGAGATAGGTCTCGACCACCCGCGCGTCGCCCTGGAGGGTGCGGCTGTCGCCCTGGAGCACCACGCTGCCGCCGTCGAGAACGTAGCCGTGATCGGCGATCTGGAGCGCCGCGCGGGCGTTCTGCTCGACGAGCAGGATCGCCACCCCCTCGTCGCGCAGGCGCGCCACCGTGCGCATCACCTCGGCGACGATGAGCGGGGCAAGCCCGAGGCTCGGCTCGTCGAGCATCAGGAGGCGCGGGCGGCCCATGAGCGCGCGGGCCATCGCGAGCATCTGGCGCTCGCCCCCCGACAGCGTGCCGGCATGCTGGCGCCGGCGCTCGGCGAGGCGGGGAAACAGCCGGTACATCTCCGCGAGGTCGCCGCCGCCGCCGGTGTTGCGGAACCGAAAGGCGCCGAGCTTCAGGTTGTCCTCGACGCTCATGGTCGAGAACAGCTCGCGCCGCTCGGGGATCAGGCTCAGGCCCTGCGCGACCCGCGCCTCGACCGGCAGCCGCGTCAGGTCGCGCCCCTCGAACAGGAGGCGGCCGCGGGCCGGCAGCACGCCCATCAGGGCATTGAGCAGCGTCGTCTTGCCGGCGCCGTTGGCGCCCAGGACCGTGACGAGCCGCCCGGGCGGGACGCTGAGCGACACGCCGCGCACCGCCTCGACCTTGCCGTAGGCGACGGAGAGGTTGTCGGCCTCGAGCATGGCGTGCGTCATGCGGCGCTCCCCAGATAGGCCTCGACCACCGCGGGGTCGCGGCGCACCGTGGCGGGGGCGCCCTCGCACAGCTTGGCGCCGAAATTCATCACCACCAGCCGGTCGGCGAGCCCCATCACGAAATCCATGTCGTGCTCGACGAGCAGGATCCCCAAGCCCTCCTGGCGCAGGCGCCGCAGGAGGTCGCTCAAGCCCTGCTTCTCCTGGTGGCGCAGGCCCGCGGCCGGCTCGTCGAGGAGGAGGAGTTGCGGCCCGAGGCAGAGCGCCCGGGCGATCTCGACGACGCGCTGCTGACCGAGCGCCAGGCTGCCCGCCGGCAGGTCGCGGCAGGCCGACAATCCCACCCGGGCGAGCTGTCGGTCGGCCTCGGCGAAGAGCGCGGCTTCCTCCGCCGCGTCGAGGCCGAGCGCCCCACGGACCGGCCCGGCCGCGCCGCGCAGGTGGGCACCGAGCGCCACGTTCTCGATCACCGACATGCCGGCGACGAGCTTGACGTGCTGGAAGGTGCGGGCGCAGCCGAGCCGGGCGATGCGCCGCGCCGGCAGGCCGGCGACGTCGCGGCCGGCGAGGCGCACCGCGCCGGCGGTGAGGCGTGCGACGCCCGTCACCAGGTTGAAGGTGGTGCTCTTGCCCGCGCCATTGGGCCCGATCAGCGCCACCACCTCGCCGGCCGCGACCTGGAAGCCGATGTCGTTGACGGCGACGAGGCCGCCGAAGGTTTTCCTGAGATTCGCGGCCTCGAGCAGCACCGTGCCGGCGGTGGCGGCCGGGCGGGGCGCCAGGGGCTCGCTCGCCCGTCCGCGGTCGGGCGGCGCGGCGGTGGTGCGGCGCACGATCAGCGGCCAGAGGCCGTCGGGCGCGCGCTGGAGCATCAGCACCAAGAGGACCCCGAACACGATCGCCTCGAAGTTTCCTTCAGCGCCGAAGACCAGCGGCAGCACGTTCTGGAGCTGGTCCTTCAGCACCGTCACCAGCACGGCGCCGAACACGCCGCCGCCGATCGAGCCGGCGCCGCCGATCACCGCCATCAGCAGGTACTCGATGCCGGCGTTGATGCCGAACGGCGTCGGGTTGATGGCGCGCTGGATGTGGGCGTAGAGCCAGCCCGACAGGGCCGCCAGCATCGCCGCATAGACGAAGGCGACGATCTTCACCCGCGCGGTGTCGACCCCGAAGGATTCCGCCGCGACGACCCCCCCTTTGAGCGCCCGGATCGCCCGGCCGGTGCGCGAGCGCAGCAGCCGGTGGGTGAGCCACAGGCTCAAACCCAGGAAGGCCCAGGTGAGGAGCAGGGCCTCACCCCCGCCGAGAATCGGATGACCGAGGATCGCGATCGGCGGCAGGCCGGTGAGGCCGTCGTAGCGGCCGAGCACGTCGGTGTTGCCGAGCACGTAGAAGAACGAGATGTTCCAGGCGATCGTGCCGAGCGGCAGGTAGTGGCCCGACAGCCGGAGCGTGATCGCGCCGATGACCCAGGCGGCCGCCGCCGACAGGAGCAGCGCCACCGGCAGGGACAGCCAGGGCGAGAGGCCCCCTTGCGTGGTCAGGAGCGCCGTGGCGTAGGCGCTGATGCCGACGAACATCGCCTGCCCGAAGGAAGTGATGCCGGCGACCCCGGTGAGCACCACGAGCCCGGTGACCACGATGGCCGAGAGGCCCGCATAGGTGAGGAGCGTGAGCCAGAACGGCGGCACGCCGGGCAGGAAGGGCAGGGCGACGACGACGAGCGCGGCAAGGCCGGCGAGCAGGCCGGTCGGCGTGATGCGGGCGGGCATGGTCATTCCTCGTCCTCCACCGGGGCCGAGCGCAGGGAGCGCCAGAGCAGGACCGGGATGATCGCCATGAACACGATCACCTCCTTGAAGGCGCTGGCCTCGAACGAGGCGACGGATTCGATGATGCCGACGAGGATCGCCGCGGCCGCCGCCGCCGGATAGCTCGCGAGCCCGCCGATGATCGCCGCGACGAAGCCTTTCAGGCCGATGAGGAAGCCGGTGTCGTAGTAGACGGTGGTGAGCGGCGCGATCAGCACCCCCGACAAGGCCCCGATGAAGGCCGCGACCGAGAAGCTGAGCCGCCCGGCGAGGGAGGGCGCGATGCCCATCAGCCGGGCGCCGAGGCGGTTGACGGCCGTCGCGACCAGCGCCTTGCCGAGGAGCGTGCGCGAGAAGAACAGCCACAGGGCGATGATGATCGCCAGCGTCAGCCCGATCATCCACAAAGACTGCCCGCTCACCAGCAGGGGACCGGCCGGGAACGAGGCCTCCGACAGGGGCGGGGTGCGCGAGCCCTCCGCGCCGAAGAAGACGAGGCCGAGGCCGGTCAGCGCCAGGTGCACGCCGACCGAGGCGATCAGGAGCACCAGCACCGAGGCATGGGCGAGCGGCCGGAACGCCACCGCGTGCAGGAAGCCGCCCATCGGCGTCACGATGGCGAGCGTCAGCAGGATCTCGACGACGAGGCCAGGCTTCGTCGGCGCCAGAAACCACGCGGCGAGCGCGACGAGCGCCGGCAGGGCGAGGTCGCGCAGCGCCAGGCGTGCGAGCACGCGCCCGCTCATCGTCGGGCGCGCCTCGGCGCAATCGGCCAGGAAGGCGAGGACGCCGAGCCCCAGGAGCAGCGGCACGGTGCCCGGCAGGGTCCCGGCCTCCAGGCTCGCGAGCGTCAGCGCGCCGTAGGCGACGAACTCGCCCTGCGGGATCAGGATCACCCGCGTGACGGTGAAGACCAGGACCAGCGACAGGGCGATCAGCGCGTAGATCGCGCCGTTCACGATGCCGTCCTGGACGAGGAGAAGGAGGATCGTGGCGTCCACGGGGGATGGCTCGGGGCGTTTTCGGGGATGTTTTTCTTTGAATTGGTCCTGCGCGCGACAGAAGGCGCGCAGCGACCTCGCGTGGCTTCCGCTTGATCCGCCCGAAAACATCTAGGGCGCGTCCCCCTCTCCCGTGTGGGAGAGGGGTTAGGGGTGAGGGTGGCTCGGTTTCCGCAGAATCCTGAACCGTTGAGCTGCGCAGCTCGACGCTCGGAGCCTGACGCGGAAGCGCGCCACCCTGCGCGATCTTCGATCGCCCCTACCCCTCTCCCACATCTTGCAGCGATACCGGGCAAGCCCGGCATCGCCTGGAGAGGGGATCCCGCGCTTTACTGAGTTCTCGAACGGATCATGGTAGCGGCTCCACCATCAATTCGTCGCCGACAACAGCTTCCACTTGCCGTTCTCGATCGTCACCATCACGCGGGCGCGGTCGTCCTGGCCGACATGGTCGGTCGGGGTCATGGTGACGACGCCGTTGGTATAGACGACCTCCTTCAATCCCTCGATCGCGTCGCGCAATGCCGACCGGAACTCCGGCGTGCCGGGCTTGGCGGTCTTGAGCGCGACGGGGATCGCGTTCGCCAGCAGCACCTCGGCGTCGTAGGCGTGGCCGCCGAAGGTCGCGAGCGAGCCCGCCCCGAACTTCGTCTCGTAGGCCTTGGTGTAGTCGAGGGCGACCTTGCGCACCGGGTTCGACTCCGGCAGCTGCTCGGCGACCAGCAGCGGGCCGGCCGGCAGCACTGTGCCCTCGAGGTCCTTGCCGCCGACGCGCAGGAAGTCGGCGTTGGCGACCCCGTGGGTCTGGTAGTACTTGCCGGCGTAGCCGCGCTCCTTGAGCGTCTTCTGCGGCAGCGCCGCGGGGGTGCCGGAGCCGGCGATCAGCACCGCGTCGGGCCGCGCCGCCATCACCTTCAGCACCTGACCGGTGACGCTGGTGTCGGTGCGGGCGTAGCGCTCTGTGGCGGCGAGCTTGATGCCCTTGGCCTCGAGCCGGGGGGTGATCTCCGCAAGCCAGCCGTCGCCGTAGGCGTCGTTGAAGCCGATGAAGCCGACCGACTTCACGCCGGCCTTCGCCATGTGGTCGGCGATCGCCTGGGCCATCAGGCCGTCGTTCTGCGGCGCCTTGAACACCCAGCGGCGCTTGTCGTCCATCGGGGCGACGATCTTGGAGGAGGCGGCGAGGCTGATCAGCGGCACCTTGGCCTCGGCCGCGACCTCGATCAGCGCCAGCGAGACCGGGGTCACCGAGGAGCCGACGATGGCATCGACGTGATCGTCGCTCGCGAGCTTGCGCGCGTTGGCGACGCCCTTGGTGGTGTCGGTCGCGTCGTCGAGGACGATCCACTCGACCTTCTGGCCGCCGATCTCGGTCGGCAGTAGCGTCACGGTGTTGGCCTGCGGGATGCCGAGCGAGGCCGCCGGGCCGGTCTTGGCGATGGTGACGCCGATCTTGATCGGCTGCGCCAGCACGGGCCCGGCCAGCACGGTGCCGGCCAAAGCGGTACCGGCGAGGGCGAGCGCCCAGACGATGCGCCTCATGGTGGTGTCCTCCCGCTATCGGGCCGCGCCGGTTGGAATCCGGTCGCCGGCGTCACGGGCCTCTGCGAGCCCGCCCGTTCGTGCTTTGCAGCCCCGCGCGCTGTCCGTCCACCCTGGCGTTCGGCTAACGGCACGCGCGTTTGACTTCGCCCGCACAGCTTTATAATTTACCGTCCGGTTGGTCAATAGATCGCGCCGGCGGGGATCCCCGATACAGGCGCGACGGGGAGGACGCACCATGGACGAGGCGAACGGCGAGACTCTCGTGCTGACGGAGCATCATGCGGGCTACCGCGTGCTGGTGCTCAACCGGCCCGACCGGCTCAACGCCTTCAACGAGCCGCTGCACCTGGCCCTGCGCGAGGCGTTGAGCGCGGCATCCGCCGATCCGGACTGCCGGGCGCTGATCCTCACCGGGGCCGGCCGCGGCTTCTGCGCCGGCCAGGATCTCGCCGCCCGCAACTTCGCACCCGACGTCGAGCCCGACCTCTCGCGCACGCTGGAGGCGTTCTACAACCCGCTGGTGCAACAGATCCGCGACCTGCCGATGCCGCTGATCTGCGCCGTCAACGGCGTGGCGGCAGGCGCCGGCGCCAGCCTCGCCTTCCACGGCGACCTCGTGCTGGCGGCGCGCTCGGCGAAGTTCCTCCAGGCCTTCGCCAAGCTCGGGCTGATCCCGGATGCCGGCGGCACCTGGCTCCTGCCGCGCCTCGCCGGCCGGGCCCGCGCCCGCGGCATGGCGCTCCTCGCCGAGCCGATCACCGCCGAGCAGGCGGAATCCTGGGGCATGATCTGGCGGGTGATCGACGACGCCGAGCTGATGGCGGAGGCGCATCGGCTCGCCGCGCAGCTGGCGCAGGCGCCGACCTATGGCCTCGCTCTCATCCGCCGGGCGCTCGACGCCTCGGAGACGAACGACCTCGACGCGCAGCTCGCCGTCGAGCGCGACCTGCAAGGGGAGGCCGGGCGCTCGCCGGATTACCGCGAGGGCGTGGCGGCCTTCCTGGAGAAGCGCCCGGCCCGCTTCACCGGGCGCTCCCGGTGAGCCCGGAGGAGACGGCGCGCGCCTGCGCCGCGGCGATGTGGGCGGAGGACCGGGCGAGCCAGGGGCTCGGCATGTCCCTCGACCATGCTGGGCCGGGCGAGGCGGTGCTGTCGATGCGGGTGCGCGACGACATGGTGAACGGCCACGGCTCCTGCCACGGCGGCTTCATCTTCGCGCTCGCCGATTCGGCCTTCGCCTTCGCGTGCAACGCCTACGATCAGCGGGCGGTGGCGCAACACTGCGCGGTGACGTTCCTGCGGCCGGGCAAGCGCGGCGAGGTGCTGACGGCGCGTGCCGTCGAGCGGGTGCGCGAGGGACGCTCCGGGATCTATGACGTGACGGTGACGGATGCGGAAGGGCAGGTGGTCGCGGAGTTCCGCGGGCATTCGCGGACGGTGCCGGGGAGTGTGCTGGCGGGGGAGGGGGGATCGGCTTCCGATTGATCCAATCAACGACCTTTCCACCCTCCGCGTCATCCCGGGGCCGCGCAGCGGAACCCGGGATCCATAGCCGCCGAGGTGGCAGGATGAGGCGGGACGCAATTCGCTTCTTTCTTCAACGTCAGTGGTTATGGATCCCCGGTTCTCGCCTGTGGCGAGCCCCGGGATGACGTGGAGAATGTCAGGTCCGTCGATGATCTCAGGCTGAACTTCATAAAAATACTCAGGGAGAAGACGCCATGCTCCAGATCGCCCCCCGCAAGCTCGCCCGCATGGTGCCGGAGGCCGCCGAGCTCGACCGGTTCGAGACCGCCTCGCGGGACGAACTCGCCGCCTGGCAGCGCGAGAAGCTGCGCGAGACCCTGCACCACGCCTACGCCAACGTACCCCATTACCGCGCCGCCTTCGACGCCGCGGGCGTACACCCGAGCGACTTCTCGGATCTCCCCGACCTCGCCCGCTTCCCCTTCACCGCCAAGGCGGATCTCAGGGCGAACTATCCCTTCGGGATGTTCGCGGTGCCGCGCGAGGAGGTGGCGCGCATCCACGCCTCGTCGGGCACCACCGGCAAGCCGACGGTGGTCGGCTACACCAAGGCCGACCTCGATGTCTGGGCCGACGTGGTGGCGCGCTCGATCCGCGCCGCGGGCGGGCGGCCCGGAATGCTGATCCACGTCGCCTACGGCTACGGGCTGTTCACCGGGGGCTTGGGCGCGCATTACGGCGCCGAGCGGCTCGGCTGCACCGTGATCCCGATGTCGGGCGGGATGACCGAGCGCCAGGTCCAGCTGATCCAGGATTTCCGTCCCGACATCATCATGGTGACGCCGTCCTACATGCTGGCGATCCTCGACGAGTTCCGCCGCCAGGGGCTCGACCCGCGCGCCTCCTCGCTCAAGGTCGGCATCTTCGGCGCCGAGCCCTGGACCAACGCGATGCGCCAGGAAATCGAGGAGGCGTTCGACCTCCACGCCGTCGACATCTACGGCCTGTCCGAGGTGATGGGGCCCGGGGTGGCGAGCGAGTGCGTCGAGACCAAGGACGGCCTGCACGTCTGGGAGGACCACTTCTACCCGGAGATCGTCGACCCGCGCACCGGCGCGGTGCTGCCGGACGGGGAGGAGGGGGAACTGGTCTTCACCTCGCTCACCAAGCAGGCGATGCCGGTGATCCGCTACCGCACCCGCGACCTGACCCGGCTGCTTCCCGGCACCGCCCGGGCGATGCGGCGGATGGAGAAGATCACCGGGCGCTCCGACGACATGATGATCGTGCGCGGGGTCAACGTCTTCCCGAGCCAGATCGAGGAGAAGATCCTGACGATCCCGGCGCTCTCGGCCCATTACCAGGTGGTGCTGGCCCGCGAGGGCCGGCTCGACACCATGACGATCCGCGTCGAGGCGCGGCCGGAGGCCGACATCGCCGACTTGCGCGAGGCGGCGGCCGAGCGGCTGTGCCAGGCGGTCAAAGACACGATCGGCATCACCGCGACGGTGGAGGTGGTGGCGCCGGAGGGCATCGAGCGCTCCCTCGGCAAGGCCCGCCGTGTCATCGACCGGCGTCCCCGAGAATAGCGACAAGATTGGTAGCGACGAAACCCCATGGCCCGCACCCGCGCCAGCGACTACGACGACAAGCGCCGGGCGATCCTCGATCGCTCGGCCGAGCTGTTCGCCGCCCACGGCTACGACCGCGCCTCGATGAGCCGGATCGCCGAGGCCTGCGGCGTCTCGAAGGCGAACCTCTACCACTACTATCGCGACAAGGACGAGATCCTGTTCGACGTGATCCGGCTGCACCTCGAAGAGCTGCTGGAGGCCGTCGAAGCCGCCGACCGCCCGGGGCTGCCCCCCGAGCCGCGCCTGCGCAGCCTCGCCGGCGCGCTGCTCGAGGCCTACCGGGACGCCGACGCCCAGCACAAGGTGCAGATCAACCATCTCGGCCTGCTCTCACCTGAGCGGCAGGCGGAGCTGAAGGCGAGCGAGCTCGAACTGGTGCGCCTGTTCTCCGAGGCGATCGCCGGGGTGGCGCCGCACCTCGCCGGCACGGCGCTGCTGAAGCCCGTGACCATGTCGTTCTTCGGCATGGTCAACTGGCACTACCTCTGGTTCCGGCCCGGCGCCGGGCTGACGCGGGCGGATTACGCCGACCTCGTCACGCGGCTCATCGCCGAGGGCGCGCGAGGCCTCGCGGAGGAGGCGGCGCCGGAAGTGCGGATGATGGGGGGGTGACGCACGCCCCGTCCGCCGGTCGCACGACGTCGAGCGCCGGAGAACTCCCGATCTCGTCAGGCCGGCCGCGCCACCGCCTTGCGCAGCCGCCCGACCAGGGCCCAGAGCCGCGGGTCGCGCTTGATCCGCCGCTTCAGGCGCGCGCCTGCCCCGGCCGCGGCGCCGTAGGCCCGGCCGCGCAGGCTCACCGGGATCACCGCGTCGACGAGGCCGATCGTCTCGTCGCAGACGCTCGCCTTGTAGCGCGCCTCGCCGACGCCGAGATCGAGGGCGGTGCGGCCGCGCAGGGCCTGGTCGCGGATCAGCGCCTGGAGCAGCAGGTCGCCGGGGCTGAAGCGGGCGAGCGCCGGGTCGGGATCGAACGAGGTCAGCATGCCGCTGAAGCGCGTGGCGTCGACCGCGCCCACGAAGGTGGCGAGGATGCGCCCGTTGTCCGTGCGCAGGGCATGCAGCTCCAGGGCGCCGGCCCGGTGCGCGGCCTTGAGGAAGTCGCGCGCCGCCGGATCGGCGAAGGGATCGCGGATCCCGCCCTGCGCGAAGCGCACCGCCTTCTGGGCGAGGTAGGCCGAGAGGATCTCGTCGCCCTCGGCCTCGTCGGCCGCGACCCGGTGCGCGACGGGGCCGTGCGCGGCAACCAGCCACTTCTCCTTCTGGCGCAGCTTGCGCCGCGCGTCGCCGCTCATCACGCGCTTGAGCACCGCGTCGGGATCGGCCTCCAGCGCCAGGCCGTAGGCGTCGCTCGGCGAGGGGGTGCCGCGCGCCAGCGGGTTCGGCGCGCCGTTCCACAGGCGCGGCTGGTCGGGCAGGTGGACCACGTCGATCCCCGCCTCGGCGCCGGCGCGGCGCAGGGCCTCGACATAGGCCTCGGCCGGCAGGGCCATCGCCTCCGGGCCGGAAAAGAGCGGCATGTGGTAGTTCGCATGCCGGCCGCCGATCACCCGGGCGACGCGGATGCCGGCCTCGCGATGCACGAACAGCGGCAGCAGCGCGATAGCGCGCCCGGCGGGATCGCGCAGCAGCACCGGGCAGGGTCGTGCGCCCACCGGCAGCAGGCGGGCGCAGGCCGCCACCCAGTCGAAGCGCTGGTAGGGCGTCATCACGGCGCCCGGCGTCGTCTCGAGCGTCCGCCAGGGCGCCTCGGCCGCTGCGAGGCCGGAAAAGGTCTCGGGCGTCAGGGCGAGCGACGGCGCCGGTCCGGCCGCCGCTCCTTCCGCCGCGAGTTGCATCGTGCCGCTCATCGCCCGACCCTCGACCGTCGGGACGAGGGGTAACCCGGCAAGCGTGCAGAATCCGCAAACGCCGTAACGAAGCTTTGGCCGATCGCCGCCATGCTTCGGTCATGCTCTCTGCCGTCACGCGCCACCGCCTGTTCCATGCCGGCTTCGCCACCATCGCGGCGACGGGAGCCGACCGCTGGCTCGCCCCCGCCGCACGCGGCCGCGGCGTGATCCTGACCTTCCATCACGTCCGGCCCGACGAGCCGCCGCCCGGCGCCTACGCGCCCAACCGCCTGCTCGCCATCACCCCGGCCTTCCTCGACCGGACGCTCGACGCCCTGCGGGCGCGGGGTTTCTCGATCGTCCCGCTATCCGACCTGCCCCGGCGCTTGACGGAAGAGGGGAAGCCCTTCGCGGTGCTGACCTTCGACGACGGCTACCGCGACAACCTGGAGCACGCCGCCCCGATTCTGCGGCGCCACGGCGCGCCCTGGACGCTCTACGTCACCCACGACTACGCCACCGGGACCGGCCGGCTGTGGTGGATCGAGCTGGAGCGGGCGATCCAGGTCCTTGACCGGGTGCGGCTGCCGGAGGTCGGGCTCGATTGGCCCGCCCGGGACGAGGCGCAGAAATCCGCCGCCTTCGCGCACGTCTACCGCGTCCTGCGGGCCGGGCCGGAGGAGGCTCTGCGCGCGGCCACCTTGCGCCTGTGCGGCGAGGCCGGGATCGATGCGGAAACGATCGCCGGCGAGCTGTGCCTGTCGCCGGGCGAGTTGCGGGAGCTCGCCCGGGACGAGGCGGTGACGCTCGCCGCCCACACCCTGTCCCACCCGATGCTCGCCAAGCACGACGACGACGCCGCAAGGCGCGAGATCGTCGAGGGGCGGGCGCGCCTCGGCGCCCTGCTCGGCCGGGTGCCGGAGCATCTGTCCTATCCGGTCGGCGATCCGGGCTCGGCGGGCGCGCGGGAATTCGCGCTCGCCCGCGAGGCGGGCTACCGCACCGCCGTGACGACCCGGCCCGGCCACCTGTTTCCGGCGCACGCCGCGCACCTGCACGCCCTGCCGCGGGTCTCGGTCAATGGCTGCTTCCAGACCGACGCGGCCCTGCGCGCGCTCCTCTCGGGCGTGCCGTTCCTGGCCTGGAACCGGGGCCGACGCCTCAATGTCGGGTGATGGTCAGCGGTGGCGCCGGCGGCGGTAGTGGCGGCTGCCGCCGCCGCTGACCACCGCGAAGCTCGCGCTCTGCCGGCCGCCGCGCAGGCGCCGGGTCCAGCCGCGGCGGCCGCGGGGGGCGGGCTCCACCGCCTCGGCCAGGGCGGGAGGAAGCGGCAGGCGCGGGATCGCCGCCGACACCGCCGCGGCCGCGGCGGCGACGCCCTTCGCGGCAGGGCCGAACAGCGACAGGCACTGGTTGTAGGCGAGGTCGCCCTTGATGCGCTCGCAATCGCCGACGGAGCGCGGCGCGCCCTGCGCCAGGGCGGCACCGGCGAGGGGACCGATGAGGAAGAGGAGCGCGAGCGCGTGGCGCATGGGCCTGGGGCTGCCTTGCGGGGTGTCGAGGGATGCCGAAGCGGAAGGGCGCGGGCCTGGCAAGAAGGCTGCGACGTGGCGGTCTGGCAGCCCTTTTTGGCGAAAAGCCGGCCTGCGTCCCGGTCGATTCCGGGACGCGGCGTCAGGCCGGGTCGCGGTCGGGCCGTTCCATCCAGCGGATCAGCGGCATCAGCGGGATGATCCAGGCGAGCCCGAGGATCGCGTAGAGCACCGACTGCACGACCGGCGGCGTCTGGGCGATGCGGCTGTCGGCGAGCGCCATGGCGAGGGGCGCGTAGATCAGCACGAAGGCGATCATCACGATCGCCCCGACGAAGGAGCGGGTGCGGCGGCGCATGGTGGAGCAACCTGTGGCGGTGGCGGTCTCGGGTTGAGCCCCCGCCTACGCGAGGCCCCGCCCGGCCGCAATCCGGCCCGCCGACGCAGGCCCGACCTACCCCGCCCGCGACAGCGGCGCCCCGGAATCGTTGCCGGCGCGGGCGGCTGCCATGAGCGCGTCGCTCCGCGCGCGCCAGGCCGCGATCGCCCGCGCCTTGACCGGGCCGAAGCCGCGGATCTCCTGAGGTGCGGCGAGGAGGTCGCGCAGGGTCGCCGGATCGGCCCGGCCGACCAGCGCGAGGGCGGCGTCGATCTGGGCCTCGTACTCCGCCAGCACCGCCCGCTCCTCCCGCCGCTCGGCGATCAGCCGTAGGGGGTCGAGGCGTCGGCCGCGCAGGCCTTTCAGGGCCGCGAGCCCGCGCAAGACCGGCAGCAGCCACGGTCCGAAGGCGATCTTGCGCGGCTCGGTCTCGCCGGGCCGCGTCCGGGCGAGGAACGGGGGAGCCAGGTGGAAGGTCGGCCGCAGCTTGCCCCCGGACCCTGTCCCCTCGAACTCCTCGGCGAGGCGGGCGTGGAAGGCGGGATCGGACTGGAGGCGGGCGACCTCGTACTCGTCCTTGATCGCCATCAGCTTGAACAGGGAGCGGGCGACCGCCTCGGCGAGCGCGTCGCCGCCCCGGGCCCGCACCGCCGCGACCCGGTCGCGGTAGCGCGCGGCGTAAGCGTCGTCCTGGTAGGCCGCGAGGTACCCGGCCCGGCGCGCCACCAGGGTGTCGAGGTCCTGCGCCGGCGCGGGCTCTGGGGAGAGATGGGAATCGACGAAGGCCGGATCGGCGGCAAGCAGCCGGCCCCAGGCGAGCGCCAGGCGGTTGCCCGCCACCGCGACGCCGTTCAGCGCCACCGCCCGGTCGAGGGCCTCGCGCGAGACCGGCACCAGCCCGCACTGCCAGGCAAAGCCGAGCAGCAGCACGTTGGCGGCTTGCGCGTCGCCGATCAGCCGCGCGGCCATCGCCTGCGCGTCGAGGCTGCGCAGCGCTCCCGTCCGGACCCGCCGGGCGAGCAGGGCCTCCAGCATCCGGGTGTCGATGCGGGCATTCGGGTCGCGCAGGGTCGCGCCGGTCGGGATCTCGTGGGTGTTGGCGACGATCCGGGTGCGAGCGGGGTCGATGACCGCGGCCGCGTCGGAACTTGCCGCCACCACGAGGTCGCAGGCCAGCACCGCGTCGGCCCGGCCGCGGTCGATCCGCACCTGGTGGAGCGCGCCCGGATCTTTGGCGAGCCGCACGAAGGACAGAACCTGCCCGCCCTTCTGGGCAAAGCCCATGAAGTCGAGGACGGTGGCGCCGCGTCCTTCGAGATGCGCCGCCATGGTGACGAGGGCGCCGACCGTCACGACGCCGGTGCCGCCGACGCCGGCGACCAGGATCTCGTAGGGGACCGCGCCGAGCGCGGTGTCGGGCTCGGGCAGAGCGGCGGTACGCGCCAGGACGGTCTCGGGGGCGACCGCGACGCCGGACCGGCGCCGGGGCGTCGCCCCTTCCAGCGTCACGAAGGACGGGCAGAAGCCTTTGAGGCAGGAGAGGTCGCTGTTGCAGCCGGTCTGGTCGATGGCGCGCTTCCGGCCGAACTCGGTCTCGACCGGCACGACCGAGAGGCAGTTCGACTTCTGCTGGCAGTCGCCGCAGCCCTCGCAGACCAGCGGGTTGATGACCGCGCGCCGGGCGGCCTGCGGGCTTTTTCCGCGCTTGCGCCGCCGGCGCGCCTCGGTGGCGCAGGTCTGGTCGTAGACCAGCACGGTGACGCCTTTCGTCTCGCGCAAGTCCCGCTGCACGGCGTCGAGGTCGTCGCGGTGATGCACCGTCACGCCGGGACCGAGGGGGTCGCGGGCGGCCACCTTCGCCACCCGGGCGGGATCGTCGGACACCACCACGACCCGACGCGCGCCTTCCGCCGAGACCAGGCGGGTGATCTGCGGCACGGTGAGCACGCCGTCGACCGGCTGGCCGCCGGTCATCGCCACCGCGTCGTTGTAGAGGATCTTGTAGGTGATGTTCGCCCCGCTCGCGACCGCCTGCCGGATCGCCGCGTGGCCGGAATGGCAGTAGGTCCCGTCGCCGAGATTCTGGAACACGTGGGCTTGGCGGGTGAACGGCGCCTGGCCGATCCAGTCGACGCCCTCGGCCCCCATCGGCACGATGCCGGTGGTGTCGCGCTCCATCCAGTTCGCCATGAAGTGGCAGCCGATGCCGGCCCGTCCTTGCGAGCCTTCCGGCACCCGGGTCGAGGTGTTGTGGGGGCAGCCGGAGCAGAAATACGGGGTGCGTACCGGCAGCGGCCCGGAGGCCGCGGGGAGGGCGGGCGCCTCCGGCGCCGCGACCGCGAGGCCGAGGCCGCGCAGGGCGTCGCCCAGGATCCCGACGAGGCGCGAGGGCCGCAGCTCCTCGACCTCCGGGACGAGGGGGCGGCCGTCCGCGTCGCGCTTGCCGAGGATGCGCGGGCGGTGCGAAGCGGCGAGGTCGTAGAGCGCCTCGCGCAGCTGGCGCTCGACCAGCGGCGCCTTCTCCTCGATCACCAGCACGGTCCCGACGCCCGTTGCCAGCCCTGAGAGGCCCGCGACGTCGAGGGGATGGACGAGGCCGACCTTCATCACCGCGACGCCGGCGGCTTTGAGCGAATCCGGGTCGTGGCCGAGGAGGCGAAACGCCTCCATCGCGTCGCCGTGGGCCTTGCCGACGGTGACGACGAGGAGGCGGGGGCGCTCGGGCGCCACCACCAGCCGGTCGAGGGGATTGGCCCGGGCGAAAGCGCGGACCGCATCGAGCTTCCGGAGCGCGCGCGCCTCGATGGCGAGGCTCGGCAGGTCGGGCCAGCGGATGTGCAGGCCGCCGGGCGGGGGCGCGAAATCGGGCGCCGCGAAGCAGGGCAGCGGCGCGAGATCGACCGAGGCCGCGCCCTCCACCACCTCGGAGATCGCCTTGAACCCGACCCAGGCGCCGGAAAAGCGCGACGCGGCAAAGCCCCACAGGCCGAAAGCCTCGTACTCGGCGATTCCGGCCGGATGGATCACCGGCATGTGCCAGGCGGCGAGCGCGAGGTCGCTCTGGTGCGACATCGAGGAGGAGACGCAGCCATGGTCGTCGCCGGCGACGACGAGCACGCCGCCCTTCCGCGACGAGCCGTAGGCGTTGCCGTGCTTGAGCGCGTCGCCGGAGCGGTCGACGCCCGGGCCCTTGCCGTACCAGAGGCCGAACACGCCCTCGACCGTGGCGGCCGGATCGAGGGCGACGCGCTGGCTGCCGAGGAGGGCGGCCGCCGCCAGGTCCTCGTTGATGCCGGGCTGGAAGCGGATGCCGGCGGCGGCCAGGCGCTCCTTCGCCCGCCACAATTCCTGGTCGACGGCGCCGAGCGGCGAGCCGCGATAGCCCGAGACGAGGCCGGCGGTGTTCAGCCCGTCGCGGCGGTCGATCGCGGCCTGCGACAGGAGCAGGCGGACCAGGGCCTGGGTGCCGGTCATGTAGACCCGGCCGGCCGCGCGGTCGAAACGGTCGTCGAGGCGGTAGGCGCTGTCGAGCTCGGGCATCGGCGGGGTCTCCTCGCCGCAAGGCTATGCCGCCCGCGGAGGTAAAACCTGCCTCTTCGCTTTCGTATCACCGCTTCTGGAGGTACGAAGATGGCTGGAAACGCCGAAACGGGACATGCTCATGCCTGAGCGGGAAGACGCGTTGGATCGCTTCGAGCGGGCGATCCTGGACGCGTTGCAGGACGATGCCCGGCTCTCGGTGCAAGACCTCGCGCAGCGGATCGGGCTGTCGACCTCGCCGACCTGGCGGCGGCTGAAGGCGCTGGAGGAGCGGGGGATCATCCGCGGCTACGTCGCCCTCGTCGACGCGGCGGCGCTCGGCCACGGCCAGTGCGTCTTCGCCCACGTGACGCTGGCCAAGCACGACCGCGAGGGCGTGGCCGAGTTCGAGCGCGTGATCGGGCGCCGGGACGAGGTGCTGGAATGCTTCTCCACCACCGGCCAGGCCGATTACCTGCTGCGGGTCGTGGTGCGGGACGCCCGGCACTACGAGCGCTTTTTGCAGGAGGCGGTGTTCTCCTGCCCGGCGGTGCAGCAGATCCATTCGAACTTCGCCCTGCGCGAGGTGAAGTTCAGCGTGAAGGTGCCGACGGGCGTACAAGGAAATACCTGATCGATCGACAGGCCATAGCCCACCTGCGACCTTGTCCGGAGGTGTTGGTCGATTGAAGATCGACGAACCTTGAAGGAGGCCTCGGGTGCTCTCGGAGATTTCTGGGTGCCTCCTGCGAGGCCGCTACGCGGCACCTCGGGAGGAGGGTTGCGGGCGGGGTAGAAAGGGTCCCGTAGGACCGTTCTCCCAAGTCGAAAAGGCCCTGGCACATAAAGAAAGAGCCCGGCCTTTCGGCCGGGCTCCGCTTCCGTCGGGGTGACGGAGTGCGACGACTAGAAGCCGTTGAACTTGTAGTTCAGGCCGGCGCGGACGACCGCGAACTCGGTCTCGCGACGGTACAGGTTGGCCGGGCCGACCGACACCACGCCCGGCGAGAACACCGAGTACTGCGTGCCGTTGGCGGTCTGGGCGAACACGCCGTTGTTGCGGTTGCCCTGGTCCAGCTTCACGTACAGACCCTCGACCTTCAGGGTCACGGCCGACGAACGGAAGAAGTTGAAGAACGAGTCGGTGGGCAGAGCGTACTCGACGCCGCCGCCGACGGTCCAGCCGGTCTGGAAGTCGTCGCGCGAGCTGTTGGTCAGACCGAAGTCGCGACCACCGCCCGAGCCGTAGGCGAAACCGCCGGTGGCGTACACGAGGGTGCGGTCCCAGGCGTAGCCGAGGCGGCCGCGCACGGTGCCGAAGAAGTCCAGGCCCGAGATGCCGTTCGGGTTGAACACCAGGGTGCCCGGGGCGACGCCGCCGCCGGCCACGGTGGCGAAGGCGTAGCGGTTGCGGTCACGGCCGAAGTCGACGTACTGGGCGTCGGCCTCGATGCCGACGACCACGCCCGAGCCCGGGGTGAACTGGTAGTTGTAGCCGATCTGGCCGCCGCCGACGAAGCCGTCGTTGCTGTTGCGGTTGCCGAAGGCGAGCACGCCGGTGGTGGGCGCGCCGGCGCCGGTGATGAACACGCTGCTGGCGGCGTTGGCGCCGGCCGGCACGCCGACGACGGTCGGGGCGCGGGTGTCAGCGGTGTTGAAGCCGTAACCAGCGTTGAAACCGGCGTAGAAGCCCGTCCAGGTGAAGACCGGCACCGGCGTGAAGACCGGCGGCGGGGCGGCGCGGCGCGGCAGGTCGGCGGCGAGGGCCGAACCGGCGACGACGATGCCGGCGAGGGCGGTAGCGCTCTTGAGAAGCGACTTCATGGAACTGGTCCTTCCTACTATGCGGCGGTGACGGCGCCCGTTTGCGGGTCGGCGGTCAACCGAAGCAGTGTCCCCGACATACCCCGGTAGCTCCGGGAAAGCTGTGTCCTCGCGACAACGCTGGTGGGTTTCACCGCGGCCTTAACGGCTGTTCATCGCGAGCATTCCCTTGGCTTCCTTACCCCCTTCAACGCGCACCAATGGCCAAGGTTCACGTGCGCACATCATTTTTTTGCTACGCTTGCCGGATCAATCCTAACGAATCCCGAACGGCGCCCTATCGAGGCCGGAGGAGTGCAGGAATCCGGCCGGCGTGGCCGCCTCACGGGGTCGCGTGATCCCTCTACGGGATCACCGCGATGGCCGAGACGAGACGGCCGTAATCGGCCTCGGCCCGGTGGGTGGTGCGGCGGTAGCTGAAGAAGCGGTCGGGGTCGGCGTAGGTGCACAGTCCCAGATTCGCCACCTCGCCGATGCCCGCCCGCTCCAGCCGCGCGACGATGTAGGAAGGCAGGTCGAACAGGCTGTGCGAGGCGCGCCCGGGGCTGGCGGCGAAGTAGCGGGCGTTGCCCGCCTCCGCCGCCTCGAAGCGCTCGCGGAATTCCGGGCCGACCTCGTAGGCTTCGCGCCCGATCGTCGGCCCGAGCACCGCCACGATGCCGCTGCGCTCGGCGCCGAGGGACTCCATGGCGGCGAGCGTCGCCTCGATCACCCCGGTGAGCGCGCCCTTCCACCCGGCATGGGCGGCGCCGACCACCCGGTTGACCGGATCGGCGAACAGGATCGGCCCGCAATCGGCGGTGAGGATGCCGAGGGCCAGACCCGGCACCCGGGTCGCCATCGCGTCGGCGCGGGGGCGCTCGGCGAAGGGCGCCTCGACCACCACGGCGTCCGCCGAATGAACCTGGTAGAGGCTGACCAGGTTCTCCGGCGGCAGCGAGAGCTCTGCCGTCATGCGGCGGCGGTTTTCCCGCACCCGGGCAGGATCGTCGCCGGAGCCGAGGCCGCCGTTGAGGGAGGCGTAGAGCCCCTCCGACACGCCGCCCTGCCGGGTGAAGAAGGCGTGGCGGATCTCGGCATGGCTCAGCTCGGGCGCTTCGATGAACATCGCGGGAGGATCCTGGGGCAAGGCGTCCCGCAGGATCGCCGGACAATCGTGTCGAAAGCGCGAATCTAGAAGCCCGGAAGGGGCGCCTGGCCGGGTCCCGTGAGCCCCATCACCTTGAACAGGCTGCCCATGCCGCGGGTGCTGCGGTCGGTCAGGCGGTCGGCCCCGGCCTTGACCGAGGCGGCCTGGACCGGATTCGCCCGGGCGACCAGCCGCTCGGCCCGCTGGGCGAGGCCGAGCGCCAGGAGGAAGTCGGCCTGCGTCACCGGTCCGTGCACCACGGCGCCCGCGCCCGCGGCGGCACGGGCGAGCGCGGCGAAATCCACCTGAGCGGTCAGGTCGGTCTCGCCCGGCGCCGCCAGCGGATCGGCGAAGCGGTGGCGCGCCACCGCCTGGAGCGTGTCGGCGGTGCCGCCGTAGAGGTCGCCGTAATCGATGGCGAGCAGCGCGCCGCCCTCGCGGGCGAGGCGGTCGCCGAGGCGGCGGGTGAGATCGAGGGCGACGGCCGGAAGGGTCAGGATCGCCCCGGGCGCCGCCTCGCTGGTGATCTCCGGGGTCGGGTCCGGACTCAACCCGAAGGCGAGGGCGTCGCCGTCGAGGCCGACCCGGCGCTCGCACCAGCCGCGCTCGGTGCGCTGGTACTGGCGCACCGGCAGGGCGTCGAAGAACTCGTTGGCGAGGACGATCGCCGGGCCGCCCGGCAGGGTGTCGATCGCGTCGTGCCAGGTCGGCGTCGCGTTCGGCAGCGCCCGCCTCTGCGCGGCGCGCAAGGTCGGGCTCGTCTCGACGAGGTGGAGGTCGGCCGCCGCCAGGCAGTCGGGTGCTGCCGCGCGCAGCGCCCGCAGCGCGTCCGCCATCAGCGTGCCGCGGCCGGGGCCGAGCTCGACCAACCGAAAGGCGGCCGGGCGGCCGAGCCCGTGCCAGACCTCGGCCGTCCAGAGGCCGAGGAGCTCGCCGAAGATCTGGCTGATCTCCGGCGCGGTGGTGAAGTCGCCGGCGGCGCCCAGGGGATCGCGGGTCCGGTAATAGCCGTGGACCGGGTGGCCGAGGCAGAGCGCCATATAGCGCTCGATGGTGATCGGCCCCTCGAGCGCGATCAGGCGGCGCAGCTCGCCGAGGAGCGGCGTCCCGCTCACGCGGACTTCGCTTCCGGGGCTTCGGGCCCGGATTCGGCCTCGATCCGCGCCCGCGGCCGGGTGTCGCCGCGCCAGGCCCGCACGATGAACACCGCGCCGACGAGCAGCATCGGCACGCAGAGCAGCATTCCCATGGTGATGCCGCCGCCGAGGGCCCCGACATGGGTGCCGAACAGAAAGCCGAGCTGCGGGTCGGGCTCGCGGAAGAACTCGCAGGCGGTGCGGGCGATGGCGTAGCCGACGACGAACAGGCCGCCGAGCAGCCCGGGGCGGCGGAAGCCGACGCGCCGGACCGCGATCGCCATCAGGATGAACAGGACCAGCCCCTCGGCGACCGCCTCGTAGAGCTGGCTCGGATGGCGCGGCAGCGGCCCGCCGTTCGGGAACACGATGGCGTAGGCGAAGTCCGGCGCCGGCCGGCCCCACAGCTCGCCGTTCACGAAGTTGGCGATGCGGCCGAAGAACAGCCCGATCGGCACCACCACGGCGGCGAGGTCGAGCAGCGCGTAGGTGTTGAGGCTGCGGCGGCGGGCGAACAGCACCAGCGCCAGCACCGCGCCGAGGAAGCCGCCATGGAACGACATGCCGCCGCGCCAGATCGCCAGGATCTCGGCCGGGTGCGAGAGGTAGGCGGCGAGGTTGTAGAACAGGACGTAGCCGATGCGCCCGCCGAGCACGACGCCGAGCGCGACCCAGACGATCAGGTCGTCGATGTCGAGGGCAGTGGGCCGGCGCACCGCGCCCCACAGCGCGGGGACCGAGACCAGGCGCTTGGCGTAGAACCAGCCGCCCACGAGGCCCACGATGTAGGCCAGGGCGTACCACTTGATCTGCAACGGCCCGATC
Organism: Methylobacterium sp. Gmos1; assembly: GCF_053764715.1. NCBI lineage: Bacteria > Pseudomonadati > Pseudomonadota > Alphaproteobacteria > Hyphomicrobiales > Methylobacteriaceae > Methylobacterium > Methylobacterium sp. Gmos1. The sequence goes on from NZ_JBSNCC010000009.1 coordinate 45,868, forward strand.
GCGACCGCGACGGGGTCGATGGCGGGGAAGGGCAGGGCGAGGAGCGGAGGCATCGGGCGGGAGAGGTGAACCTGTGGCGGGGCGGCGTCAAGGCGGCTCTCATGCCGCGAAAGCGTGTCGACCGTGCGGCGTGGTCGTTACGGGTGCCGGGCTGCTTCGGATTGTTCCGAAACCGGTGGAGTGCGGCTTCCCCCTCGCTCTCCACCGAGGCAGGCCCCCACGGAGGCAGGGCTGTCCGGGGAAAGGAGAGGCGTTTCCCTCCCCCCTCTGCGGGGGAGGGTGGCCTGCGAAGCAGGCCGGGAAAGGGGCAGCCCGACGCGGATCCAGCTCGCGCCCTTCATGCAGGTCGCGACAACTCCGGAAGCGGCGTCCCCTCTCCCGGCCCCCTCCGGGGTCCACCCTCCCCCGCAGAGGGGGGAGGGTTGCGCGCCGAGCCATGGACTTGCCCGGACAGCCCTGCCGCGGGTGGGGAGAGCGCGCCGCTCCCGCCCGCCTCACGCCGCCGGCGCCACCGTCCGCGGCACCTCGCGCGGCTGGCCGTCGAGGAACAGCCGGTAGGCGGCGTTGTCGGTCTCGTCGCGGTGCTCGTAGCCGAGCTCGGCCAGGGCCGCGGCGAAGCGGTCGCGCTCGGGGGGCGGCACCTGGATCCCGGCGAGCACCCGGCCGTGATCGGCGCCGTGGTTGCGGTAGTGGAACAGCGAGATGTTCCAGGCGACGCCGAGGCTGTCGAGGAATTTCAGGAGCGCGCCCGGGCGCTCCGGGAACTCGAAGCGCAAGAGCCGCTCGTCGGCGAGGCCCGGCACCCGGCCGCCGACCATGTAGCGGACGTGGAGCTTCGCCACCTCGTTGTCGGTGAGGTCGACGAGCGGGTAGCCGAGGCCGCGCAGCTCCGCGATCAGGGCCTCCTTCTCGGCCCGGCCGCCGGCGAGCTGGACGCCGACGAAGATCTGCGCGTCGGCGCCCGGCGCGTAGCGGTAGTTGAACTCGGTGATGGCGCGCCGCCCCAGCGCCCGGATGAAGGCGCGGTAGCTGCCGGCCCGCTCCGGGATGGTGACGGCGAACAGCGCCTCGCGGCGCTCGCCGATCTCGGCCCGCTCGGCGATGTGGCGCAGCCGATCGAAGTTGAGGTTGGCGCCGCTGTTGATCGCCACGAGCGCGCCCGCCCCCGTGACGCTGCCGCGGGAGGCGTATTCCTTGAGGCCCGCGAGCGCCAGCGCGCCGGAGGGCTCGGACATCGCCCTCGTGTCGTCGAACACGTCCTTGACCGCGGCGCAGATCGCGTCGGTGTCGACCGTGATGACCTCGTCGAGGTATTCGCGGCAGAGCCGGAAGGTCTCCTCGCCGGCCTGGCGCACCGCGACGCCGTCGGCGAACAGGCCGACCGTGTCGAGCACCACCCGCTCGTCGGCCTCGATCGCCGCCTTCATGCTGGCGGCGTCCGCCGGCTCGACGCCGATGACCCGAGTCTCGGGGCGCATGAACTTGATGAAGGTGGCGACCCCCGCCGCCAGGCCGCCGCCGCCGACCGGCACGAACACCGCCTCGATCGGGGCGCCGTGCTGGCGCAGGATCTCGAGCCCGATCGTGCCCTGGCCGGCGATCACGTCGGGATCGTCGTAGGGGTGGATGAAGGTCAGGCCCTGCTCGGCCTCGAGCCCCTTGGCGTGGGTGTAGGCCTCGTCGAAGGCGTCGCCGTGCAGCACGACCTGGCCGCCGCGGGACTTCACGCCCTCGACCTTGATCGCCGGGGTGGTGCGCGGCATCACGATGACGGCCGGGATCCCGAGGCGGTTGGCGGCGAGCGCCACCCCTTGCGCGTGGTTGCCGGCCGAGGCGCAGATCACCCCGCGGGCCAGGGCCTCCGGGGAGAGGCCGGCCATCTTGTTGTAGGCGCCCCGGATCTTGAACGAGAAGACCGGCTGGAGGTCCTCGCGCTTGAGCAGCACCTCGGCGCCGATGCGGCGCGACAGGCGCGGCATCCGATCCAGCGGGCTCTCGACGGCGACGTCGTAGACGCGGGCGCCGAGGATCTTCTTGATGTAGTCGTGCACGGCTGCGGTCATTGGGTCAGGGGCGAGGGAAACTCGCCGGAGGCGACGAGATAGCGGGTTTCGTTGCGGGATGCGAGCTTGACTGGTGCGGTTCGGCCTCAGCGCGGCTTGCCGGCACTCCGGGAGATCCACTTCGCCACCAGCGGGCCGGTGATGATGACGACGAGGAGCCGCAGGGTCTGCACCGCGAGGACGAAGGACACGTCGGAATGCGTCCCGACCGCGATGATCGCCACCGAATCGAGCCCGCCCGGGCTCGTGGCGAGGTAGGCGGTGAGCAGGTCGATCGGCAGGAGGAAGGTCAGGCCCCAGGCCCAGAGGCCGCACAGGCCGATCAGCCCGAAGGTCGCCACCAGCACGCCGGGCAGCGCGAACAGCGTCGCCCGCACGGTGGCGGGGGTGAAGCGCAGGCCCACCGTCCAGCCGATGCCCGCATAGGCGAGCGCCAAAAGCCAGGACGGCAGCGCCATCCCGGCGAGCCCGGTGGCGTGGAGCGTCGCCCCGAGGGCGAGCGGACCGATCAGTGCGCCGGCGGGAATGCGCAGGCGCAGGCCCAGCCACGCCCCGATCCCCGCCACCGCCAGCGTGCCGAGGACGGCGAGCGGCGCCGGATCCATGCCGGCGCCGGGGACCGCGCCGCTGTCGCCGGCGAGAAAGCGCGCGACGAGCGAGGCGGTGAGCGCCACGCAGGCGACCCGGACGTACTGCATGAAGGCGACGAGGCGCGGATCGGCGCCGAACTCCTCCGCCATCGCCACCATGGCCGAGGCGCCGCCGGGCGACGAGCCCCAGGCCGCGGTGGTGCCGGGGAGCAGGCGGATGCGGGTCAGCACCCAGCCGGTGAGGGCGGCCGCCACCACCGTGACGCCGACGACGGCCATGATCAGCAGCCCGTCCTCCATCAGCGTGGCGGCGATCGAGGCGTTGACCGAGTGGGCGACGAGGCAGCCGATCAGCGCCTGCGCGCCCTGGAAGCCGAGCTTCGGCACCCGGATCGGCGCGCCGCGGACCCCGAACACGATGGCCGCCAGCATCGGGCCCAGCAGCAGGGCGGCGGGAAAGCCCGCGAGGTGGAACAGGCCCGAGAGCGCCGCCGAGGAGAGGACGAGGCCCGCCCACAGGGCCGCCGCGCGGGACAGCGAGCGACGGCGATCCGTCGAGGCGGGGTTCATGGCGTCCATGGGCTTTGGGAAAAACAGGCTCGGGTCTTCGGGAGAAAACAGGCTCGGGCGTCGGTCCCGTCGCTATACGAGAATCGCGCCAGTGTCGCGGCCGGCCCCGGATCCGGCCGGCTGCCCGAGGGGCAGCGTTGCGTGCGGCGCATGTGCGCGGAAGAACCCGGCGAGCTCGCAGAGCCCGTCCGCCCGCGGGTCGCTGGCGCGCCAAGCCAGCGCGATGGTGCGGCGCGGGCCGTCCGGCCCGAACCGGCGGCAGACCGTGAGCCCGGTCGGGTCGGGCCCGGGCGGGGCGGCGAGCGCCGGCAGCAGGGTGTAGCCGGCGCCCGCCGCCACCATCGAGCGCAGGGTCTCGAGGCTGGTGGCGTGGCGCCCGCTCGCCGGCCCGGCGCCGCAGGCCGCCACCGCCTGGTCGCGCAGGCAGTTGCCCTCGTCGAGGAGGAGGAGATCCGGCCCGGCGAGGTCGCCGGGCTGCGGCGGCTCCCCGTCCGCGAAGGCGTGCTCGGCCGGGCAGGCGAGCAGGAACGGCTCGTCGAAGAGCGTCGCGACCGTCAGCCCCGCCTCGGGAATCGGCAGGGAGATCAGCGCCGCGTCGGCCCGGCCCTCGCGCAGCGCGTCGAGGATCTCCGCCGTGCGCCCCTCGCTCAAGCTCAGGGACAGGTGCGGGAATGCCTGGCGCAGCCCGCGCAGTACCTGCGGAAACAGGTAGGGGCCGAGCGTCTGTATCGCCGCGAGGACGAGGCGGCCGCGCAGGCCCTGCCCGGTCCCCTCGCGGGCGAGCAGCAGCAGGGCGCGCGCCTCCGCCAGCACCGCGCGGGCCTGGCGCACCACCGCCTGGCCGCTCGGGGTCAGCAGCACCCGGCGGTTCGAGCGCTCGAACAGGACGAGGCCCAAGGCCTCCTCCAGCTTGCGCACCTGCACGCTCAGGGTCGGCTGGCTCACGGCGCAGCGCTCGGCGGCGCGGCCGAAATGGCCCTCCTCGGCCAGGGCCACGACGTATTCGAGGTCGCGCAGGGACAGGCCGGAGACGTTCATAGGCCGCGCCTATCACGAACTTCGCAACGATGCATTTGTTTTCGGGTCACGCGGCGGTCATAGGTTCGAGCGAGAGCAGTTCCAGGGTGTCGGTCCGTCGACCGAGCCCCTATGTGAGCGGTTCCTCGCGCGGTGTCCCGGTCCCGGCACGCCTCGCCTGCACGCCAGAGGAGTTCCCATGAGCGACCAACGTCCGATCCTGACGACCCGCCAGGGCCACCCGGTCCGCGACAATCAGAGCATGCGCACGGTCGGCGAGCGTGGCCCGGCAACCCTCGAGAACTACCAGTTCATCGAGAAGATCACCCATTTCGACCGCGAGCGGATCCCCGAGCGCGTGGTGCACGCCCGCGGCGCCGGCGCCCACGGCTACTTCGAGGCCTACGGCAAGATCGGCGACGAGCCGGCCTCCAAGTACACCCGCGCCCGCGTCCTCAACGAGACCGGCGTGAAGACGCCGATGTTCGTGCGCTTCTCGACCGTGGCCGGCGCCAAGGAGAGCCCTGAGACCGCCCGCGACCCGCGCGGCTTCGCCGTGAAGTTCAAGACCGTCGACGGCAACTGGGACCTCGTCGGCAACAACCTGAAGGTCTTCTTCATCCGGGACGCGATCAAGTTCCCGGACATGATCCACGCCTTCAAGCCCGACCCGGTGACCAACCGCCAGGAGGCCTGGCGCTTCTTCGACTTCGTGGCGGCGCACCCCGAGTCGATCCACATGGTGACCCACCTGAAGTCGCCCTGGGGCATCCCGGCCAACTATCGCGAGATGGAGGGCTCGGGCGTCAACACCTACAAGCTGGTCAACGACCAGGGCGTGGCGCATCTGTGCAAGTTCCACTGGATCCCGAAGCAGGGCGTGCGCAACCTGACCTCGGCCCAGGCGGCCGAGATCCAGGGCCGTGACGTCGGCCACGCGACCAAGGACCTGTACGACAACATCGCCGCCGGCAACTTCCCCGAGTGGGAGTTCGCGGTGCAGATCATGCCGGACGGCCCGAACGACCACCTGTCGTTCGATCCGCTCGACGACACGAAGCTCTGGCCGGTGGACCAGTTCCCGCTGCTGCCGTGCGGCCGCATGGTGCTCGACCGGGTGCCGGACAACTTCTTCGCCGATGTCGAGCAGTCGGCCTTCGGCACCGGCGTGCTGGTCGACGGGATCGACTTCTCGGACGACAAGATGCTCCAGGGGCGCACCCTGTCCTACTCGGACACCCAGCGCTACCGCGTCGGCCCGAACTACCTGCAGCTGCCGATCAACGCGCCGGCGCCGGGCGTGAAGACCGCGACCAACCAGCGCGACGGCCAGATGACGTTCTACGTCGACGGCGTCGGCGAGAACAAGCACATCAACTACGAGCCGAGCACCCTGGCCCAAGGCCTGCGCGAGGCGCCCAAGCCCGCGAAGGAGTATCACCAGCCGGTCGAGGGCAAGCTCGGCCGCTACCAGGCCAGCCGCACCGAGGACGACTACACACAGGCCGGCGTGCGCTACCGCTCCTTCGAGGATTGGGAGCGCGAGGACCTGATCGCCAACCTCGTCGCCGACATGAAGGAGTGCCCTGAGGCGATCCAGCTCCGGATGGTCTGGCACTTCTGGCACGCCGACGAGGATTACGGCCGCCGCGTCGCGGAGGGCGCCGGCATCGACCTCGAGAAGGCCAAGGCCCTGCCGCCGCTGCCGGGCCGCGCCGCCCCGGGCCAGCGCCTGAAGCCCGAGACCTACACCGACGGCTCGCAGGCCCACAAGGTCGCGGCCGAGTAAGGTCGAGGCACTCAAGGGTTAGAGCATGACGAGCCCCGCCCGGAGCGATCCGGGCGGGGCTTTTTACGTAGGGGAAGGATAGCGAAGGTGCTATCGTCGTCAGGGACAGGATCGCCCGCCCGGGATCGTCCCCATGACCGCACTCTCCTTCGACCGGCCGAAGCTCACGCGCAGCCTCCAGCAAGACGCGAAGCTGTCGCCCGATCAGGCCGAGACCATCGCCGACATCGTTTTCCAGGCACAGCGCGCGGACCTTGCCACCGATGCGGACATCGCGCGAACGGCATCCCTCCTGCGATCCGAGATGAGGGCGCAGCTTGCCGCCGTCCGCGCCGACCTCACCAAGACACTGGCCTGCCTCTTCGTGCTCCAGACGGCGATCGTGCTGGGTGGGATCCTGCTTGCGGTGAGCATCCTCAAGCCCTGAACCGGCGTTGTCCGGGCGCTCGCATTCATCAGGAGCCCCGCCATGGACAAAACCCCCGAGCCCGGCACCGGAGTCACGATCGGCGGGATGCAGGTGCGCTACCTCGCCCGCAGCGACGCCACGAACGACGCGGTCGGCATCTACGCCATGACCCTGGCGCCGCGCTCGCCCGGTGCCGGGCTGCACCGCCACGCCCGGCTCACCGAGGCGTTCGAGGTGCACGAGGGCGCGCTCACCCTGCGGCTGGCCGAGCGCGACGTGACGGCTGGGCCGGGCGACTTTGTGCTGGTGCGCCCGGGCGAGCCGCACGCCTTCGCCAATCGCGGCGACGCACCCGTGCGCTTCACCCTGACCTTCACCCCGGCGCTCCGCCGCGAGGGCTTCTTCGAGGGGCTGGCCGCCCTCGCGGCGGAGGACCGCCTGCGCGACGAGGGCGCCATGCGGGCGCTGATGGCGGCCTACGACCAGGAGCCGCTCGCGGGATTCTCAGGCTGGAGCGAGGTCGGCTGACGCGTCATGCTCTCGGGTACGAATCGGAGGGCTTTCCAGGGATGCGGCGGCGGATCGACGGCGGCTCGAGCTTCGAGCGCGACTACGGCTATTCCCGCGCGGTGGTGCAGGACGGCTTCGTGTTCGTCGCCGGCACCACCGGCTACGACTACGCCGCGATGACGATGCCGGAGGAGGCCGGCGCCCAGGCCGAGGCGTGCTGGCGCACCATCGCGGGCGTGCTCGGTGAGGCCGGCTCGTCGCTGGAGCAGGTGGTGCGGGCGACCTACTACGTCACCGACCGCACTGACGCCGAGGCGGTGCTGACGGTCTGCGGCCGGGTGCTGCGGGAGATCCGCCCGGCCGCGACCCTGGTGGTGGTCGCGGGGCTGCTGCGGCCGGAGATGAAGGTCGAGATCGAGGTGACGGCCGTGGCGCCGGAGGGCTGACGACCTCCCAGCATCCACCGGGGGCTACGGCGCCGGCGTCCCCGCCCGGTTCGCCACACGGATCTGCCACAGGCACAGGAGCGGCGTGACCACCAGCTCCATGCCGAGCGCCGCCAGCATGGTGAGCGACGGCAACCCGGTGAGCCACAGGCCGAGCAGCCGGGCAAGGCCGCCCAGCACCACGATCATCGTCAGGAACCGGAACAGCGAGGTCTTGGTCTCGATGCCGGGGATCGTCGACCAGAACAGGAGGCCGATCCCGAGCAGCAGCCCCGACAGGTAGCGGAAGTGGCTGTCGGTCGAGATGTCGAAGGCGCCGCCGCCGAGGCCGGCCTGGCCGAACAGGACGCCGTAGAGACCGCCTGCCACCGGCACGATGCCCGCCACCGCCACCACGCGCTGAAGCGCCCGCCGCTCCGTCTCGAAGGTCATGCTCACGGCCTCGCTGCTCACCCCGACAATCCGTGAGGGGCCTCGCGGTTCACCAGTGATGCAGCACCACCGCCTCGGCGAGGCAGGCCGGCTTCTCGGCGCCCTCGATCTCCACCGTGACCCCATAGGTGGTGCGCAGGCCCCGGGGCGGCACGTCGAGGGCCGCCGCCACCCGCACCCGGCCGCGCAGGCGGGCGTTGACGATCACCGGCGCGGGAAAACGCACCCGGTCGAGGCCGTAATTCAGGCTGAGGCGCAAACCCTCCAGCCGGCGCACCCCGGCGATGAAGCGCGGCACCAGCGACAGGGTGAGGTAGCCGTGCGCCACCGTGGCGCCGTAGGGCGATTCGCGTGCCGCCCGCTCCGGGTCGACGTGGATCCACTGGTGGTCGTCGGTCGCCTCGGCGAAGCGGTCGATCATCGCCTGGTCGACGGTCACCCACTCGCCGACCCCGATCTCCTGCCCGACCGCCGCCTTCAGGGCCTCCGGCCCGTCGAAGATCTCCATGCGCGCTCCTCCCGTGTTCCGCGCACCATAAGGGCGGTTGCCCGCCACGGCCACGCTCGATCGGGGTCGATACTCCCGCAGAGTGTTCTACTTGCAGGGTGAGACGACCGGTGACGAGGAGTGCGGGCGGTGGGCCAGAGAAGCGTGCGCGTCGCGATCGCAGGAATCGGCAACTGCGCCTCCTCGTTCGTGCAGGGCCTGACCTATTACCGCGAGGCCGGCCCCGGCGCGTCGGTCCCCGGTCTGATGAGCCCCGATCTCGGCGGCTACCGGGTGGCGGACGTGAGCGTGGTGGCGGCCTTCGACGTCGCGAAGGACAAGGTCGGCCGCGACCTCGCCGAGGCGATCCTCGCTCCCCCCAACAACACCGCCCGCTTCGCGGACGTGGCGCCGACCGGCGTCATGGTGGAGCGCGGGCCGACCCTCGACGGGCTCGGGCGCTACCTCGAGGCGATCGTGCCGGAATCGGCCGCCCGGCCGGTGGACGTGGCGGCCTCCTTGAAGCGCGCGGGCGCCGAGGTGCTGGTCTCCTACCTGCCGGTCGGCTCGCAAGCGGCGACCGAATTCTACGCCGAGGCGGCGCTCGCGGCGGGCTGCGCCTTCGTCAACTGCATCCCGGTCTTCATCGCCTCGCATCCCGAGTGGCGCCGGCGCTTCGAGGCCGCCGGGCTGCCGCTCATCGGCGACGACATCAAGAGCCAGGTCGGCGCCACCATCGTGCATCGGGCCCTCGCCCACCTGTTCCGCGAGCGCGGCGTCACGCTGGACCGGACCTACCAGCTCAATTTCGGCGGCAACGCCGACTTCCGCAACATGCTGGAGCGCGAGCGGCTCGAATCGAAGAAGATCTCGAAGACGCAATCGGTGCAGAGCCAGCTCGAGACCGCGCTGCCGCCTGACGACATCCACGTAGGCCCGAGCGACTTCGTGCCGTGGCTCACCGACCGCAAATGGGCGCATATCCGCCTGGAGGGCACGGCCTTCGGCGGCGTGCCGCTGAACCTCGAACTGAAGCTGGAGGTGTGGGACTCGCCGAACTCCGCCGGCATCGTCATCGACGCGGTGCGCTGCGCCGCGCTCGCGCGCGAGCGCGGCATCGGCGGGGCGCTGGTCGGTCCCTCGGCCTGGCTGATGAAGTCGCCGCCCGAGCAGTTTTCGGACGAGGAGGCGCATCGGCGGACGCTGGCCTTCGTGGCGGGGGAGGGGTGACGGCGACATTCGTCCGGCCCGACCGATCCGGTCCTCTCCGCCTCGATGAGCGCCGTGATGACGCGTGCGGTTTCGCGATTGTCGGCGAACTATGGGTAAGTCGCTACGCCAACCGCCAGTCGATTCCCTCCAGCCCCTTCTCCTCCAGCCAGGCATTCGCCTGCCCGAACGGCCGGCTGCCGCGGAAATCCGCCTTGCGGTTGAGGGGGGAGGGGTGGCCGGCCTCCAGCACCAGATGCTTGGTCCCGTCGATCAGGGCGGCGCGCTGGCGGGCCGGCGCGCCCCAGAGCAGGAAGGCGACCGCCGGGCGCTCCGCCGAGACCGCCGAGACCGCCTGGTCGGTCAGCGCCGACCAGCCGAGCTTCATGTGCGCGCCTGACTTGCCGGCCTCGACGGTCAGCGCAGCGTTGAGGAGCAGCACGCCCTGGCGCGCCCACGGGGTGAGGTCGCCGGTCTTTGGCACCGCGGAGCCGGTCTCCTCCGCCATCTCGGCCAGGATCACCTTCAGCGAGGCCGGCAGCCGGCGCCCGCCGACGTACGAGAAGGCTAGGCCGTGGGCGTCGCCCGGCGTCGGGTAGGGGTCCTGGCCGAGGATCACCGCCCGCACCCGGTCGAGCGGCGTGAGGGTGAGCGCGTTGAAGATGTTCTCGGGCGCCGGCAGCACCCGGGCGCCGGCCTCGCGCCGAGCGTCGACCGCCTCGGCCACCCGCTCGGCGCTGCCGTCCTGGAAGAACGGCAGGGACAGCCAGGGGGACCCGGAGGCGCGGAAGCGGGCGAGCGCGCCCGCGACGGTGTCGTCTGTCGGCATCGAACCTCGAGGGGGTCAGCGAAAGGTCAGGCGCCCCGTCGCGATCGTCAACGGCGCGTTGGCCCGGATGTAGGACATCACCACGTTGGCGACGAGCGTGCCGTCGGTGGCGCCGACCAGGGTCCGCCCCTCGGCCAGCATCCCGTAATCGTTGCCGCCGGAGAGCATGAAGTTGTTGGCCGCGACCAGGTAGGTGCGGGCTGGATCGAGGGGCGCCTCGCCGACCGTCGCCGCGACGACCCGCTTGCCCACAGGCGCGGCCGGATCGACCGTGACGGCCATGCCCGACACCTGCGGGAAGCGCCCGGCCGAGCGGCCGATCTCCGAGAACCCGTTCTCCAGGGCGGCGAGCACCTTCGCGCCGGTGATCTGCACCAGCACCGAGGTGTTGCCGAAGGGCAGCTCGGTCAGCACGTCGCGGCGGGTCAGCTCGCTGTCGGCCGGGTAGGTGCGGTTGCCGCGGATGCCGCCGCCGTTCATCAGGCCGATCTCGGCCTGCGCCGCGTGGCGCAGGGCGTCGGCGACGAGATCGCCGAAGGCGGTCTCGCTCCGGCGCACGGCCTCGGTGCGGGTGTCGAGGGCGTTGGTCACCCGGCCGAGGGCTACGTCGAGCTCGCGGGCGAGGTCGGCCTCCAGCCGCCCGACCACCGCCAGCACCTCCGGGTCCGGCTCGATCTCGGCGGTGTCGTGGATGCGGAAGGCGGCGCTCCAGGTCAGCGCCGTGCCGGCGCCCTCCGCCTTCACGTCGATGGCGGTGACGTACTCGGCGTCGTGGCCGGATTCGGCGAAGGCGGTACGGCCGTCGTAGCGCAAGGCCAGGTCGTGGTCGTGGCCCGAGAGCACGATGTCGGCGTGGCGGCTCGCCACCAGGGCCTCGTCGGTCGCCCGGTCGGTGTGGCAGACGGCGAGCACCATCTCCGCCCCCGCCGCCCGCAGGGCCGTCGCCTCGCGGGCGAGCGTTGCGACCGCAGGCCCAAAGGTCCAGTCGCCCGACTGGGACTTCGCCGGCGTCTCGGGCAGCGCGATGCCGACCACCCCGAGGCGGATCCCCCCGATGGTGAGGATCGTCGAATCGCTCGTCCCCGGCACCGGCGTGCCGTCCGGCCGGCGCAGGTTGGCGGCGAACACCGGAAAGTTCGCTGCCTTCATCCGCTCGAGGTAGATCGCCTGCCCGAAATCGAACTCGTGGTTGCCCGGCACGAACACGTCGGGCTTGATGAGGTTGGTGAGCTCGATGATGTGGCGTCCCTTGTCGATGCCCGACATCAGCGAGGGCGAGAGCGTGTCGCCGGCGTGGCAGACCAGGACCGGCCGGCCGCGCGCCCGTTCGGCCTTGACCACCGCCGCGAGCTTCGGGAAGCCGCCGCGGCCGTCGACCGCGCCCATCCGGTAGATGTCGTTGATGAGGACCAGGGTGAAGTCGACGTCGGGTCCCCGCGCGGCGGCCTGTCCCCCCGCCAGGCCGGCGAGGCCGGCCCCGAGGCCGAGGGCGAGGGTCTGGCGGCGGCTGGGCGCGGTCATGCGGGGCTCCGGCGGGCGATCGCGCCCGAAGTCGAGCGGTCCTTGTCTCACGGGCATCTTGACCGTTGGATGTCGCCGGCGCACCGCGGTGCAGCGTCACGACACGTTGGTTCGGGCGGCCGTTGCGCTATGTAGACGGCCACCCGACGCGAAACAGACGGGCCCGGGCGCGCCATCCCTCCGGGCCGAGCAGCAGACCGGACGACCATGAACGAGGTGACTCCGAACGCCGCGCTTGCCCGCGGCGCCACTCCCGTCGGACAGGCGGGCGCCGCCGGCCAAGCGGGAGCCCTGCCGGCCGAGCATCCGGCGGTGCGCTGGGGCCGGATCGGCGTGCTCCTGATGAATCTCGGCACGCCGGAGGGCACGAGCTACTGGCCGATGCGCCGCTACCTCAAGGAATTCCTCTCCGACCGGCGGGTGATCGAGGTGCCGCGGGCGATCTGGTGGCCGCTCCTCAACCTCGTCATCCTGACCAAGCGCCCGGGGCCGAAGGGGCGCGACTACGCCTCGGTCTGGAACAACGAGCGCGACGAGGGCCCGCTCAAGACCATCACCCGCGGCCAGGCCGAGAAGCTCCAGGCGGCGATGGGCGACAAGGTCGTGGTCGACTGGGCGATGCGCTACGGCAAGCCCGAGGTCGACCAGCGCATCCAGGCGCTCCTCGACCAGGGCTGCGACCGCATCCTCCTGGTGCCGCTCTACCCGCAATACGCCGCCGCGACCTCGGCCACCGCCTGCGACCAGGCGTTCCGCGCCTTGATGAAGATGCGCTGGCAGCCGACGGTGCGGGTCTCGCCGCCCTACCACGACGACCCGGTCTACATCGAGGCGGTGGCGAGCGCGATCCGTCGCGACCTCGCCGCCCTCGACTTCGAGCCCGAGGTGATCCTGACCTCGTTCCACGGCGTGCCGAAATCCTACCTGATGAAGGGCGACCCCTACCATTGCCAGTGCGTGAAGACCGGTCGCCTCATCCGCGAGGCGCTGGGCTACTCGCCCGAGCGGATGCGCACGACCTTCCAGTCGCGCTTCGGCAACGAGGAATGGCTGAAGCCCTATACCGACGAGACCGTGAAAGAGCTGGCGGCCAAAGGCGTGAAGCGCCTCGCCATCGTGGCGCCGGGCTTCACCGCCGACTGCCTGGAGACGCTGGAAGAACTCGACGGCGAGAACCGGCACTATTTCGAGGATGGCGGCGGCACGCATTTCGCCTACCTGCCCTGCCTCAACGACGGACCGGAGGGCATGCGGGTAATCGAGCACGTCGTCGCCCGGGAGCTGAAGGGCTGGCTCGACTGAGCGGTGGACGGGCCGCCGCGGCGCTGACGGCGGCCCCGCCCCGGCGTTAAGCTGAGGCATGGCGACGACCTTTTTCCTCGGCACCCTGCCGACCCCGATCGGCACGATGCTGCTGGTCTTCGACGAGGACGCTCATTTACGCGCCCTCGACTGGTCGGACCACGAGACGCGGATGCGGCGCCTGCTGCGGCTGCATTACGGTACCGCCTTCGCCCTGCGGGACGCTACCGTGCCGCCCGCCCTGCGCCGGCCAATCGAGGCCTACTTCGCCGGCGACCTCCGGGCGATCGAAGGCCTCTCTGTGCGCCACAACGGCACCGCCTTCCAGCGCGAGGTCTGGGCCGCGCTCCGAACGATCCCGGTGGGCACCACCCTGAGCTACGGCGCCCTGGCGCAACGCCTCGGGCGGGACAAGGCGGTGCGCGCGGTCGGGCTCGCCAACGGCGCCAACCCGGTCGGCCTCGTGGTGCCGTGCCACCGTGTCATTGGAGCGAATGCGGCTCTCACCGGCTATGGCGGCGGGCTTCACCGCAAGCAGTGGCTGCTCGCCCATGAGGGGGTGACGCTCGGCGGGCGGCAGGGGAGGCTGGATCTAAGGTGAGGCGGGCGATACCACACCTCTAACTCCCCGGAACCTGTTTGGTTGGCCGCACTAGTCGATCTGGCGTCGTTGTCGCCACCTCACTGCGTCATCCCGGGGCCGCGCAGCGGAACCCGGGATCCATAACCGCTGACGGTGAAGAAAAGGACGGGCGGCGTTCCGCATCATCCTGCATCGTCAGCGTTTATGGATCCCGGGTTCTCGCCTTCGGCGAGCCCCGGGATGACGCAGTGTGTTCGATACCTGTAGAGATCAAATAAGCTCGCTCTGAGACACAGCCTCGCGGGCCTCATCTGCCGTCACCGCTCCACGCGGCGCGCATGCTCGGCAAAGGCCGCTTTCAGCCGATCATTCGGGCCGGGCGGATCGATGAGCACGTCGAAGAAGACGGCCCGGTCACGGTCCGAGAGGACCAGCGTTGCCCGAGCGGCGATCGACTGCTGCGCGACATAGGCGACCGGCTTGGTCGGCAACGCCGTTTCGTTGCTGATCCCGTGGGGCAGCTGCGATCGACGGGACATCAGTAGTCCGGGTTTCGCAGCGGAGTCTTGTCGCGCTCCGGCAAATCCCCGTCATGCAGCCCCGACGAGCCCAGGAGCTGTCCGAAGCTCGGTATTTCCGAGGGCGGCCTCCGTACCTCAGGCGATGGGAGGGGAGAGTCCGGAGCACCGAGTAGAGCAGGAGTGCGCTCGTCCGCGACGGCGAACCCGGCATCCGTCAGGCCCCGCGGTCGCAACTCGCTCATCGCACCCTCCGACAACCTCAATTCTGACGCAGAGGCATGGAGCGGATAAGCCCGGACACGATCTTGGCCGCCCCAACGGAAAAGGGGCCGCCTTTCGGCGACCCCCTCCCGTCTCTCTGAGACTGGTCGGCTCGGACTTAGAAGTCCATGCCGCCCATGCCGCCGCCCGGCATCGCCGGAGCAGGGCTGTCCTTCTTCGGGGCGTCGGCGACCATCGCCTCGGTCGTCACGAGCAGGCCAGCCACCGAGGCGGCGTCCTGCAGGGCGGTGCGCACGACCTTGGCCGGGTCGACGATGCCGGCCTGGATCATGTCGACGTACTCTTCGGTCTGGGCGTTGAAGCCGTAGGTCTCCGAGTCGCCCTTGTCGCCGATCTTGCCGACCACGATCGAGCCCTCGACGCCGGCGTTGCTGGCGATCTGGCGGATCGGGGCCTCAAGCGCCTTGAGGACGATCTTGATCCCGGCCTGGACGTCGGCGTTGTCGCTCGACAGGCCGGCCACGGCCTTCTTGGCGCGCAGGAGCGCGGTGCCGCCGCCGGGAACGATGCCTTCCTCGACCGCCGCGCGGGTGGCGTGGAGGGCATCGTCGACGCGGTCCTTCTTCTCCTTGACCTCGACCTCGGTCGCGCCGCCGACGCGGATCACCGCGACGCCGCCCGCGAGCTTGGCCAGACGCTCCTGGAGCTTCTCGCGGTCGTAGTCCGAGGTGGTCTCCTCGATCTGCGCCTTGATCTGCTGGACGCGGGCCTCGATGTCCGACTTCTCGCCGGCGCCGTCGATGATCGTGGTGTTCTCCTTCTCGATGCGGACGCGCTTGGCGCGGCCGAGCATCGGGAGGGTCACGTTCTCGAGCTTGATGCCGAGGTCCTCGGCGATCATCTGACCCTGGGTCAGGATCGCGATGTCCTCGAGCATGGCCTTGCGACGGTCACCGAAGCCCGGCGCCTTCACGGCCGCGACCTTCAGGCCGCCGCGCAGCTTGTTGACGACGAGGGTGGCGAGCGCCTCGCCCTCGATGTCCTCGGCGACGATCAGCAGCGGCTTGCCGGTCTGGACGACGGCCTCGAGCACCGGCAGCATCGCCTGGAGCGACGACAGCTTCTTCTCGTGGATGAGGATGTAGGGGTCCTCGAGCTCGGCGATCATCTTCTCCGCATTCGTGATGAAGTACGGGGAGAGGTAGCCGCGGTCGAACTGCATGCCCTCGACGACGTCGAGCTCGGTCTCGGCGGTCTTCGCCTCCTCGACCGTGATCACGCCCTCGTTGCCGACCTTCTGCATGGCATGGGCGATCATCTCGCCGATGTCCTTGTCGCCGTTGGCCGAGATCGTGCCGACCTGGGCGATCTCCTCCGAGGCCGACACCTTCTTGGCGCGGCTCTGGATGTCCTTCACGGCGGCCTGGGTGGCGAGGTCGATGCCGCGCTTCAGGTCCATCGGGTTCATGCCGGCGGCGACGTACTTGGCGCCCTCGCGAACGATCGCCTGGGCGAGCACGGTCGCGGTGGTGGTGCCGTCACCCGCGATGTCGTTGGTCTTCGAGGCCACTTCGCGCACCATCTGGGCGCCCATGTTCTCGAACTTGTCGGCGAGCTCGATCTCCTTGGCAACGGTCACGCCGTCCTTGGTGATCCGGGGCGCGCCGAAGCTCTTCTCGATCACGACGTTGCGGCCCTTGGGGCCGAGCGTGACCTTCACCGCATCCGCCAGGATGTCGACGCCGCGCAGCATCTTCTCGCGGGCGTCGGAGGCGAAACGAACGTCTTTCGCTGCCATGGTGATTCCTCACTGTAGATCGGTGTTGCAGGGGAGAGCCGTCCGGCGTCAGCTCCCGGAAGGGGCGCCGCCGTCGGGCTCGCAGAGCCGTTCAGGGGGTGGCGACTTACGCCAGCACGCCCATGATGTCGGACTCCTTCATGATGAGGAGGTCCTTGCCGTCGATCTTGACCTCGGTGCCCGACCACTTGCCGAACAGGACGCGGTCGCCGGCCTTGACGTCGAGCGGGTTCAGCTTGCCGGACTCGTCGCGGGCGCCGGGGCCGACGGCGACGATCTCGCCCTCTTGCGGCTTCTCCTTGGCGGAATCCGGGATGATGATGCCGCCCTTGGTCTTCTCCTCGCTATCGATGCGACGGACGACGACACGGTCGTGCAGCGGACGGAATTGCATGTGCTGCCCTCTTGCTTCGCAGAACGCATTGCGGTTGGTGTGGCGCCGAAGCCGCCCGCCAACCGGGGCATTAGCACTCTCGTGAGGTGAGTGCTAAGGCTGGCGTGGAGATAATCGGGCCGCGCGAACGAGTCAAGGCGCTGGCGTGTGTCTCGCGCGGCACAATCGGACGGGTGAGGGACCATCGGACCCGTCGAGCAGGAGCCCAACCCCCATGATCACGCTGCACGGCTCCGAGGGGGTCGTCGCCGAGGGCCAGGCCTGCGCCGCCCATCCCCTGCCGGCCCACGGCACCTGGCTCGACCTCGAGGATCCGAGCGAGGCCGAGACGGCCCTGGCGGAAGCCGCGACCGGTCTGCGGGTGCCCTCCCGCGGGGCGCTGAGCGAGGTGCAGAACTCGCGCCGCCTCAACCGGCGCCGGGACGCGTTCTATCTCAGCACCCCGATGGTCTCGTTCCGCGACGACGACCTGACGCTTCGTCCGCTCGGCTTCGTGCTGACGCCGGAGCGGCTGCTCACCGTGCGGTTCCAGCCGCTCGCCGCCTTCGACACCGTGAAGGCGCGCCAGGCCGAGCGGGACGGGCCGGCCTCCAGCGTCGAGACCTTCCTGGCGCTGCACGAGGAACTGATCGACCGCATGGCCGACATCCTCGAGACGATGAGCGACGAGCTCGATTCGCTCTCGACCCGGATCTTCACCTTCGACACCAGCGCCAACGGGAATGGCCGCACCGAGGCCTCGGCTCCCAAGCGCCGCGACCTCGCCCTGCGGCGGCTGCTGCGCGCCATCGGCCGGCGCGGCAAGGCGCTGGCGAAGCTGCGCGCCTCGCTGCTCGGGCTGGGCCGCATCCTCCCTTACGTCGCCGGCGAGGCCGAGACGTGGCTGAGACCCGAGGAGAAGGCCCGCTTCGAGAGCCTGCGCCTCGACGTCGCCTCGCTCGACGAGTTCGAGACCCGGCTGTCCGAGACGGTGCAGTTCCTGCTCGACGCCACCCTCGGCCTCATCAACATGGAGCAGAACAACACCTTCCGGGTGCTCACCGTGGTCTCGGTGATCGGCATCCCGCCGACCCTGATGGCCTCGGTCTACGGCATGAACTTCAAGCACATGCCGGAGCTGGACTGGACCTTCGGCTATCCCTTCGGCCTCGCGGTGATCGCCGCGAGTGCCCTGATCCCCGCGGTGTACTTCAAGCTGAAGGGATGGTTCTGACCGATCCGTCGCCGTCGACGAGACTGATCGATTGTCGCTATTGCAGATCGGATCGATGCTGATTAATCTCAGTATTTGCAACAGATATTTTTATCTGACGTGATTAAGTAAGCATCGATATGAGTAGGCGTGGTTAAAATCGGTTTTCCAGCGGCAGATGCAAAATATTATTAATTATGAGATTTGTCGAAAATCCAAAATAAATTTATTAACTATCCTGCAAATTCCAATTTCAGCCTTCTTAAACCGATGCCTGCTAAGTCAACAATCGGTCGGAACAACAGCGCTCATCGTGAAGAGGTCGCCCGTGAATTTTCCTCATAAGCTCGCGGCCATCGAGGCCGGCTCGGTGCCGGTGCCGGACCGATCCATCCGGGACATCGCCGACTCGCTCGGCTACACGTCGGACTGGAACTGGAGCTGGGACAATTACAAGAGCATGATCCTGGCGATGACGGAGGCCTACGGCCTGCGCCGTCACCTCGAGATCGGCGGCGGTCGCGACCCGCTGTTCACGCCCGATGAGCTCGGCCAGCACGGCATCCAGGTCACCCTGAACGACCTGTCGCAGAAGGAGCTCGATCTCGCGCCGGCGGAATTCTCGAAGCTCTGCTGCGACATCGCCTCGCCGTCGACGCTGGAGACGATCGGATCGGATCGCTTCGACTTCGCGTATTGCCGGATGGTGATGGAGCACGTCGAGGACGTGGCGCAGATGTGGCGCAACATCCACGGGCTGCTGACGCCGGGCGGGGCGGCGCTGAGCTTCTTCCCGACGCTGTTCGCACCGCCCTTCGTCATCAACGAGCTGATGCCGGAGCGCCTGTCGCGCGCCGTGGTCCACGCCCTGTTTCCCGACCGCCGCGACGACGGCGACAACCCGAAGTTTCCCGCGCACTACAACCTCTGCCGCGGGAGCGAGGCGGCGATCGTGCCGTTCCTGCGCGAGATCGGCTTTCGCGACGTCGTGCTGCTGCCGTTCTACGGCTACAGCTACTTCACCAAGATCCCGGGGCTGAAGCAGGTGGATGCCGTCTTCACCGACGTCGCCCGGAAGCGGGACTGGCGCACCTTCACGAGCTTCGCCTACGTGATCGCCCGCAAGTAGGCACGGCCCGCGGCGGCTTCCTTCCCGGGAGGGGAGGGCGTCCCGCGCTCTACCGCGCGGCGACCCCGCTCACCGCCGCGCCGCGAGCGCCGATCCGGCCAGGATCAGCCCCGCGCCCGCCAGCGTCGCTGCCCCGGGCACCTCCCCGAAGGCGACGTAGCCGAGGCCGATCGCCCACAGGAGCGCGGTGTATTCCATCGCGGCGAGGCGCGAGGCCTCGGCCTTGGCGTAGGCGCGGCTGAGCACGAGGTGGCCGGCGACGCCGAGCACGCCGACGAGGACGAGGAGCGCCCAGTCCGGCGCGGCGACCGGGCTCCAGGTCCAGGCGGCGGGGGCGGCCAGCATCGCGGCAGGACCCGCATTCTGGATCGCCACGATGGTCACCACCGGGTCGTGCCGGGCGCGGGCGCGCAGGAGCACCATCGAGAGCGCGTAGGTCAGCGCCGAGGCGAGGATCGCCGCGATGCCCCAGGCCGAGCCCGCCGCCCGCGGCGCCTGCGTGCCGACCTGGCCCGCGACCACGATCCCGACCCCGGCAAAGCCCACGACGAGCCCGGCCCAGACCGGCGGCCGCACCCGCTCGCGCAGCAGCAGCGCGGCAAACAGCGCGATGAAGATCGGGCTCAGGAAGGAGAGCGCCAGCGCCTCGGCGAGCGGCAGCACCGATAGGCCGTGGAAGAAGCACAGGGCGGTCACGACCACCAGCACCGCCCGCAGGCCGTTGGTGCGCCAGGTCTCGGCCGAGGGCCAGCCGGGCCGGAGGACGGCGAGCACCCCCGCCATCACGACGGTGCCGACGAGGTAGCGGGAGAAGGCGATGCCGGTGACGCCGTAGCGGTCGGACAGGCCCTTGATGGTGGCATCCATCAGCGAGAGGAGCCCGATGCCGAGGGCGGCGAGCAGGATGGCGGAGGCGGGGGAGGGGGAGCGCATGGTCTTAAGCCGAATGGCCCGGGGAGGGGCACGGTGCAAGGCCGGCGGCGCCGCTGCGCTTAGGCGATTCCTAATGGGTCCGATCCATCGTCGACCCCTGAATCTGCCGCGCCCGAGGGGAGCCCGACCGATGCTGCACGAGGGGACTGGCCAATCCTGCGGGGGGCGGGCGTGAGAATCGTCCTCGTCGCCGACCACGCCTACATCAACGGCGGCCAGGCCAAGGTCTCGCTGGAGAGCGCGATCGGGCTTTCCCGCCGCGGCCACGAGGTGGTGCTGTTCGCCGCCGTCGGCCCGGCCGATCCGCGCCTCGCCGAGGCCGGGGTGCGCACGGTGCTGCTCGGCCAGACCGACGTGACGCAGGCCCGCTCGCTGGCGAGCTTCGGCATGCAGTGGCTGTGGAACGGACCCGCCGCCGATCGGCTTCGCGCCCTCCTCGGGGAGGCCGACCCGCGCGACACGGTGGTCCACGTCCACGCCTGGGCCAAGGCGCTGTCGCCCTCGATCGGGCCGGTCCTGCGGGGCACGGCCGCGCCGGTGGTCTACACCGCGCACGAATACTACCTCGCCTGCCCGAACGGCGGCTTCTACGATTACCCAATCGCCGCCGCCTGCCACCGGACCCCGAACGGACCGGCCTGCCTGGCGTATAATTGCGATTCGCGCACCTACGCGCGCAAGCTGATGCGCGTCGCCCGCCACGAGCTGATGCGCCGCACCGGCCTCGTCGAGGGCATCGACGCGATGATCACCATCAGCCGGCTGCAACGGGAGGCGCTGGCGCCCCACCTGCCCGCGGCGATGCGCTACCACGACGTGCCGAACCCGGTCGACGTCGAGCCGCTCGGCCACCGAGCCGGCCCGCCGGGCGACTTCGTGTTCGTCGGCCGGATCTCGCCCGAGAAGGGCCCGGGCGTCTTCGCCGAGGCGGCGCGGCTCGCCGGCGTGCGGGCGGTCTTCGCCGGCGACGGCCCGGCCCGGGCCGAGCTGGAGGCGCGCCATCCCGAGGCGCTCTTCCTCGGCTGGCAGGGCCCCGACCAGGTGAAGGCGGTCCTGCGCGGCGCGCGCGCCCTCGTCTTCCCATCGGTCTGGTACGAGGGCCAGCCCCTCACGGTGCTCGAATCGCTGGCGCTCGGCACCCCGGTCCTCGTCAGCGACGTCTGCGCCGGCCGCGAGGCCGTGCGCCACGGCGAGAGCGGGCTGTGGTTCCGCTCCAACGACCCGCGCTCGCTCGCCGACGCCATGGGCCATCTCGCCAACGACGCCACGGCACTGCGGATGGGGCGGACGGCCTACGACCTGTTCTGGGCCGACCCCCTCACCCTGGAGCGCCATCTCGACGGGCTGGAGCGGGTGTACCGGGAGGTGGCGGGCCGGGAGGGGCGGGTGGTGGCGCCGACGCGGGCCGCGGGGTGAGACTTCATTCACATCCCAAGATGAAGCAACACTTCAGGTTATAGCGCGGGATCCCCTCTCCAGGCGATGCCGGGCTTGCCCGGTATCGCTGCAAGGTGTGGGAGAGGGGTAAGGGCGATCGGAGATCGCGCGAGGGTGGCGCGCTTCCGCAGAAGGCGCTGAGCGTCGTGCTGGCAGTGGGACGGCCAAGATCTGTCCTGAAGCGCGCCACCCTCACCCCCGACCCCTCTCCCACACGGGAGAGGGGAGACGTGCTTCACACTCAGACCGTTTTTTTCAGATCCTCCTGCGCCGCGTCATTCCCGGTCCCCCGAACGAGCACCCACCCCAATGGCGGTCATCGCGGCCTTCGTGGTCAACGCGGTCATGAACCTGGCCCTCGGTCTGCTGATCGCGCAGATCCTGGGGCCGGCGGATTTCGGTCGCTTCGCCCTCGGCACCGCCGGGGCGGTGGCGCTCAACACGCTGCTGTTCGAGTGGCTGCGCCTCTCGGCGACCCGGTTCTACTCCGAGCGCGTCCGGCAGGCCGAGCCGTGGATCCGTGGCATGCTCGACCGGGCCTACCTCGCCACCGTGGTCGGGCTCCTCGGCGCGGCGCTGCTCGCGCTGGCCGGCCGCCCCCTCCTCGGCGATCCGGCCCTGCTCGCCGCGGCGGCCGCGGCGGCCGCGATCGGGCTCGGCCTGTTCGACTACGCGGCGGCGCTCGCCCGGGCCCGCTTCGTCGGCGGGCTCTACCTGCGCCTCGTCCTCGTCAAGAACGCCCTGACCCTGCCGCTGATGGTCGGCACCGCCTGGGCGACCGCGGACGCCGCCGCGGTGATGCTCGCCGGCGGCCTGAGCCAGTTCCTCGCCGCGCTCATCGTGCGGCGCGCCTTCTCCGATCCGCCGATCGCCCACGAGCCGGCCCGCCGGCAGGACTCGCTGCGGCTGTTCATGGGCTACGGCCTGCCGATCGTCGCCGCCAACCTCGTCTACCAGCTGATGCCCTTCGCCAACCGCTGGGCGGTGGCGGGGGCGGCGGGCTTCGCCGAGGCCGGCTACTTCTCGCTGGCGGCCGATATCGGCGGGCGGATCTTCAGCACGCTCGGCGCCGCCCTCGACCTGCTGCTGTTCCAGATCGCCGTGCTCGCCGCCGAGACCCGCGGCCACGCGGCCGGCGAGGAGCAGGTCGCCCGCAACGGCGCCGTGGTGCTGGCGCTGATCCTGCCGAGCGCCGCCGGGTTCTGGGCGCTCGCCCCGGCGCTCGAGGCGATCGCGGTGCCGGAGGCGTTTCGCGGGCACTTCGTCACCTACACGCTGCTGCTGCTGCCGGGCCTCCTCGCCCTGGCGCTGATGAACTTCGCCCTCAACCCGATCTTCCAGATCCGCCGCCGCACCCTGCCGCTGGTCGCGGCGGGGGGCATCGGGGCGCTGGTCAACCTCGTCGCGGCGCTGGCGCTGGCCGGTCCCTTCGGCCCCCACGGCATCGCCGCTGCGCAATCCCTCGGCTTCCTCGCCGCCATGCTGTTCCTCGGGACTCGCGCCCTCACCGGGCCGGACCGCCTGCGGATGCCCTGGCGCGATCCGCTCGCCGTGGTGCTCGCCACTGGGGCGATGACGGTCGCGCTCCTTCCCTTGCGCGGGCTGACCCCCTGGCTCGCCCTGCCGGCCTGCCTCGCCGCCGGCGGCCTCGTCTACGGCGCGCTCGTCTGGCGCTTCGACATCGCGGGCCTGCGGACGGCGGTGCTGGCGCGGTTCGGCCGGGTCGTTCCGGCGCAGTAGAGGGCTTGCGGCCCATCGGCTGCCGTCGCACGATCGCTCCCGAGGATCGCATGACCGACACTGCCCGCAGCGCCGATGTCCCGGAGCCCCTGAAGCCGCTCGTCTCCCGCATCGTCCGCGATGCGGCGCCGCTCGACATCTGGCTGTTCGGCAGCCGCACCCGGGGCGAGGCGCGGGTCGACAGCGACTGGGACCTGCTCGTCGTGCTCCCCGACGATGCCGACGATGCCCTGCTCGATCCGGTCTTCGGCTGGCGCCTCCAGCGCGACAGCGGGGTGCGGGCGGACGTGCTGACGGCGACGCGGGGCGATCTCGACGCGGTCTGGGATGTGCCAAACACGATCGGATACGTGCTCGCGCGAGAGGGCATTCGGTTGGAGCCCGCTTGAGGATGCGGCCACAGCCTCGTCGGCGCGATCCCGCCCCGACCTGGCGCCACCACGCCCGCTTGCAACCCGCCCCGGTTGCCCGCAATGATCCGCGCCCCGATCCCCGCGCAACCCGGCGCGGTCCTTTGCCCGAGCGAGCCCGCGATGAGCATCTACCAGCCCAAGAGCGAGGCGGAGGCCGCCGCCGTGATCGGCGAGGCGGCGGCGCGGCGCGAGCGGCTGCGGCTCGTCGGCGGCGGTACAAGGGCGGGGATCGGCCGGCCGGCGCAGGACGAGGCCACGCTCTCGGCGGCGGGCCTCACCGGCATCACCCTCCACGAGCCGGCCGAGCTCGTCATCGCGGCCTGGGCCGGCACGCCGCTCGCCGAGGTCGAGGCGCGGCTCGCCGAGGGCGGCCAGATGCTGCCCTTCGAGCCGATGGACCACCGCGCGCTCCTCGGCACCTCCGGCGAGCCGACGATCGGCGCGGTCGCCGCCGGCAACATCTCGGGGCCGCGGCGCATCGCCGGGGGGGCGGCCCGCGACAGCCTGATCGGCGTGCGCTTCGTCAACGGCCGCGGCGAGGCGGTGAAGTCCGGCGGGCGGGTGATGAAGAACGTCACCGGGCTCGACCTCGTGAAGCTGATGGCCGGGTCCTGGGGGACTCTCGGCTTCCTCACCGAGGTCACCTTCAAGGTGCTGCCCGTGCCCGAGCGCACCGCCACCCTGGTGCTCGCCGGCCTCGACGACGCCCGCGCCGTCGAGGCGATGAGCCTCGCCCTCGGCTCGCCGTTCGAGATCACGGGCGCGGCCCACCTGCCGGAGGGCATCGACGGGCCGGCCCGCACGCTCCTGCGCATCGAGGGCTTCTCCGCCTCGATCGACTACCGCCTCGGCGAGCTGACGCGCCTGCTGCGTCGCGTCGGCAAGCCGGATACGCTGGAGGGCGAGCCCGCCTCCGCCCTGTGGCGCGCCGTGCGCGACGTCCTGCCGTTCGCCGGCGGCGACGAGGCGGTGTGGCGCCTCTCGACTGCGCCGAACCGCGGTCCTGCGGTCGCGGCCGCCGTCGCGGCGGCCAGGCCGGCGCGCTGGTTCTACGACTGGGGCGGCGGGCTGATCTGGCTCGCGACGCCGGCGACCGGCGACGCGGGCGCGAGCGAGGTGCGCGCCGCGCTCGGCGGCGCCGGCCACGCGACGCTGGTGCGGGCGCCCGATGCCGTGCGGGCGACGGTGCCGGTCTTCGAGCCGCTGTCCGAGCCCCTGATGCGGATCACCGCCGGCCTCAAGGCCGCGCACGACCCCGCCGGGCTGTTCAACCCGGGGCGGATGTACGCCGCCATCTGAGAGTGCGAGGGAGCGACCCGACGGTCATGAGCGTCATCTCGCATGTCTGCCTCGGCACCGCCGACCTCGCCCGCGCCTTCGCCTTCTACGCCCCGATCTTCGAGGAGCTGGGCCTGAAGCTCCGCTTCCACGAGCCGGAGAACGGCTGGGCCGGCTGGATGCCGCGGGACGCTGACCGGCCGCTGCTGATCGTCAGCCGGCCGTGGAACGGCGAGGCGCCGAACCCGGGCAACGGGCCGATGACGGCGCTGACCGCCCGCTCGCGGGCGAGCGTCGCGCGCTGCCACGCCCTGGCGCTGGCGGCGGGCGGCACCTGCGAGGGAGCGCCGGGCCTGCGGCCGCATTATCACCCGGCCTATTACGGCGCGTACTTCCGCGATCCCGACGGCAACAAGCTCTGCGTGGTCTGTCACGAGCCGGAAGGGGATGCGTGAGGGCCCGGTCCGCTGCTAGGGGAAGCCCTGCATCATGACCCCGGCGCAACGGACCCGATCCCCTCTCATGTGTTCCTGCCCTCGATGACGTTCCGCCTCGCCCACCTCACCGATCCGCATGTCGGCCCGCTCTCCCGCCCGCGCCTGCGCCAGCTGATGAGCAAGCGCGCCACCGGATGGGTCAACTGGAGCCGCGGCCGCAAGCTCACCCACGACATGGAGATCCTGGCCGCCCTGGTGGCCGACCTGCGCGCAGCCGCGCCCGATCACGTCGCCTGCACCGGCGACCTGTGCAACATCGGCCTGCCGAGCGAGTGGGAGACCGCCCGCGTCTTCATGGAGGGCCTGGGCGAGCCGGGCTTCGTCAGCTTCGTGCCCGGCAACCACGACGCCTACGTGCGCGGCTCGCTCAAAGGGCTCCTCGATGCGGTGGGGCCCTGGACCCGGGACGATGCCGGCCGCGACAAGGTGTTTCCCTACCTGCGCCGGCGCGGGCCGCTGGCGCTGGTCGGTCTGTCCTCGGCGATTCCGACCGCGCCCTTCGTGGCGAGCGGGCGCCTCGGCACCGACCAGATCCGGGCCGCCGAGCGGATGCTGTCGGCGCTCGCCGCCGAGCCCGAGCGGCCGTGCCGGGTGGTGATGATCCACCATCCGCCCCATGTCGGCGGCGCCAAGGCGGGGCGCAACCTCACCGACGCCCACGCCTTCGAGGCGATGATCGGCCGCGTCGGCGCCGACCTCGTGCTGCACGGCCACAACCACGTCGGCTCGGTCGCCTTCCTGATGGCACCGGACGGGCGACGGGTGCCGGTGATCGGCGCCCCTTCGGCCTCCGCCCGCGGCGGCGCGCTCAAGCACTGCGCCGGCTACCACCTCTACGAGATCGAGCGCACGGCCACCGGCTTCGCCCTCACCGCCACCCTGCGCGGCCTTTTGCCCGAAGGGGGGATGGGGGATCTCGGCACCCTGACGTTGCGCGGCTGATACGATTTCCGGAAGATTCCTTCCGGAAATCGTATCACCAGCCCGCGCAGCGCCTGAGCGAAGCCGATTTCCGCATTGCGAAGCAATCGATCGGAAATCGTATGAGAGCCTGCGCCGCGGCTGGCGGGCGCGACGAGGCGCCCGCCGCCGTCCTCCGGCTCAGCGGAAGAGCGAGAGGATGTTCTGGCTCGACGAGTTGGCGATCGACAGCGCCTGCACCGCCAGCTGCTGCTGCGTCTGCAACGCCTTCAGCTTCGTCGATTCCTCCTCCACGTCCGCGTCCACCAGGATGCCGATCGTGCGGTCGTTCGCCTTCATCAGCGTGTCGACGAAGGTCGACTGGCCGTCGATCTGCGTCTTGTTGGCGCCGAGCTTCGTGCCGGCATCCGTCACCTTGCCGATCGCCTTGTCGACCGCAGTGATGATGCTCTGCAGATCCTGGTCGCCGCTCGTGCCCGTCAGCTGCGAGATGTCGAGGTTGGCAACCGAGTACGAGCCGCCGCTGGAATAGGTGCCGACCGAGGTGTCGAGGATGCCCTGCGCCTGGGTGGTGCCGGCATCGGTGCCCGCGGCGTTGCGGGCGACCACGGTGCCGCCGGCGACTGCGTTGGTGGTCGCGTTCGCCAGGCCGAACGAGGCGTCCGCGGCGCTCACGATGATCGAGGCGGTCGAGGACGAGTTGGTCAGCGTCAGCTTGCCGCCGGCGAACGAGGCCGAGACCGTGCTGGCGGTCGCCGCACTCAGGGTCGCGTTGAGCATCGCCGCCACGTCGGCGCCGTTCACCGACGTGTTGCTCGACGAGGTCGCCGCGCCGCCGAGCGCCGTGAAGCTCGCCGCGTTGAGGGTGATCGTCTTCGACGTCGTGCCGTCGCTGATCGTGATCGCCTTCGAGCCCGACGACAGGTCGATGTTGCTGAACGCCGTGCCGGTCACGATCGCCTGCTGGGCGCCCGCCGTCACCGTGCCGAAGCCGATGTCGATCACCTTCTTTCCCGCCGACGGGTTGGCGAGCTGCACGTTGAGCGTCGTGGCCGCGCCGGTGCCGGTGGTGGTGAAGTTGAGCCGGCCGGCCGAGTCGAGGCCCGCCGTGACCTTGCCGGCAAGGTTGCCGTTGGCGGCGATCTGATTGTTGAGGGCGGCGATGAACTCGTCGGTGGTGACGTTGGTCAGGTCCTTGGCGGCCGATTTCAGGGAGGCGGCGTTGAGCGTCAGCGTGCCGGACTGCCCCCCCACCGAGACGGAGAGCGAGACCTCGTTGGGCCCCGAGAAATCCGCCGTGCCGGAGCCCGAGCCGAACCCGGCCGTGCCGGTGAGCGAGGTCGAGGCGAGCACCTGGGCGTTGGTGGCGGCGGTGGTGACGCTGGTCGAGTTGGCGTCGTAGAGCTTGATGCTCTGCACGTTCACGGCGATCTCCGAGAAGGTGATCGTGCCGTTCGACGAGCGGGCAAAGCCCCCGACCACGTTCTGGGTCGCCTGGTAGGCGCTGTTGCTGGCCGAGGAGTTGACCGAGAGCCAGTTCTGGCCGCTCGAGTTCGAGGAATCGGCCGTCGCCTTCATCTTCGACTGGATCGCGGCGATCTCGACCTGGACCTTCGAGCGGTCGACGCCCGGGGTCATCGCCGTCTGCAGCTTGGCGCGCATGTTCTGCAGGTCGTCGAGGATGCTGTTGAGGCCGTTATAGGCTGTGTCGACCGACGAGGAGCCGAGGCCGAGGGAGTCCTTGACGGCGCCGAGGGAGGCGTTGTCGGTGCGGACCGTGGTGGCGATCGACCAGTAGGCGGCGTTGTCGGAGGCGGACGAGACGCGCTGGCCGGTCGAGACGCGGTTGCTGGTCGTGTCGAGCTGGTCGTTGATGCTCTTGAGGGTGGTCAGCGCCGTCAGCGCGGCGGTGTTGGTCAGGAGGCTTGTCACGGCTGGGGCTTCCAGTGCTTCACGTGGGCAGGAATGTGCGGGTCACATCCGTGGGTCAGGCATCCGGGCTTTGACCGGCAGGGCGGGCCGACATCATGTCTTGGATCGAACGATCCATCCGCCAGGCTTGCATTCGTTCGGAAAGTTGCCGGAGTTTGTCTCCGGACACATCGATATATTAGTCAAAAAAGATTTTTATCGCGTTAAAGTCGCGAGAAACGAACGTGAAATCCTCTGAATTACTACGTCATTTCCAGGACACGTGACGCAGAAATACGACCGGGGCATCGTCCCTCCGGCACGCAGGCCGCGCGGAGGGAGCGGGCTCAATATCGGGACCGGCGACGGGGGGCTCCGCCTTGGGGCGCCCCGCGCCCCGGGTCGTTCGCGCCCGACGCAACCGCAACATTTCGACAGGGCCGGCGTTGCCCCGCCGACGGCGCCGTGGCGGCGCCGGATCGTGTTGGGGCCGGGCCGTTGCCCGTTCGCGCTCCGCCGGTGGCCAAAAACCTCCGGCGGGTCCGGTTCCGCTCCCGCATGGAGGGAACGTCGATGGCGGACGAAGCAGGCGGCGCGAAGGCGCAGGTCGCGAATGCGCGGGCGGAGGATGTGGGCCGGGGCGTCGCCCGGGTCAGCGCGGCGGTCTTGCAGACCCTCGGCCTCCAGGAGGGCCAGCCGATCGAGATCATCGGCAAGCGCCACACCACCGCGCTCGCCATCGCGCTCGGCCAGGAGGACGAGGGCCTGAGCATCATCCGGCTCGACGGCCTCCAGCGGGTCAATGCCGGGGTCGGCTCCGGCGACCACGTCGAGCTCCGCAAGGCCGAGGTGCGCCCGGCGACCCGGGTGGTGCTGGCCCCGGCCCAGAAGAACCTGCGCCTGCAAGGCTCGGGCGAGGCCCTGCGCCGTACCTTCTACCGCCGGCCGCTGGTCGCCGGCGACGTGATCTCGACCTCGGTGCCCTCGCGCTTCAAGCGCGAGGAGGTGCCCGAGGAGCTGCGCCAGATGCTCAGCCTGCCGGCCTACGGCCTCCAGGAGATCCGCCTCGTCGTGGTCTCGACCCAGCCGGCCCGCGGCATCGTCCAGGTCACCGCCGAGACCGAGGTCGAGCTGCGCCCGCTCTACGAGGAGCCGAAGGAGGTGCGGCGGGCCGACGTCACCTACGACGACATCGGAGGCTTGGGGAACACCGTCGACCAGGTGCGGGAGATGGTGGAGCTGCCGTTGCGCCACCCCGAGCTGTTCCAGCGCCTCGGCATCGACCCGCCGAAGGGCGTGCTGCTCTACGGGCCTCCCGGCACCGGCAAGACGCTGCTGGCGCGCGCCGTCGCCAACGAGACCGAGGCGCAGTTCTTCCACATCGCCGGCCCGGAGATCATGGGTAGCCAGTACGGCGAATCCGAGCAGCGCCTGCGCCAGATTTTTTCCGAGGCCCAGCGCAACGCGCCCGCCATCATCTTCATCGACGAGATCGACTCGATCGCGCCCAAGCGCGAGGAGGTGCGCGGCGAGGTCGAGCGGCGCATCGTGGCGCAGCTGCTGACGCTGATGGACGGCCTCGAACCGCGCCAGAACATCGTGGTGATCGGCGCCACCAACCGGCGCGACGCCATCGACGAGGCCCTGCGCCGCCCCGGCCGCTTCGACCGCGAGATCATCATCGGCGTGCCCGACGAGCCGGGCCGGCGCGAGGTCCTGACCATCCACACCCGCGGCATGCCCCTCGGCGACAACGTCGATCTCGACGAGATCGCCCGCACCACCTACGGCTTCGTCGGCGCCGACCTCTCGGCGCTCGCCCGCGAGGCGGCGATGGACGCGCTGCGCCGCGTGCTGCCGCAGATCAACCTCAAGGAGGGGATCCCGCACGAGATCCTGGAGCAGCTCCAGGTCTGCCGCGACGACTTCCTGAACGCCCTGAAGCGCGTGCAGCCCTCGGCGCTGCGCGAGATCATGATCCAGGTCCCGAACGTCACCTGGGACGATGTCGGGGGCCTCGGCGAGGTGCAGACCAAGCTGCGCGAGGGCGTCGAGCTGCCGTTGCGCAACCCGGAGGCGTTCCGCCGCATCGGCATCCGCCCGGCCAAGGGTTTCCTGCTGTTCGGGCCCCCCGGTACCGGCAAGACCCTGCTCGCCAAGGCGGTGGCCCGGGAGGCGCAGGCGAACTTCGTCGCCACCAAGTCCTCCGACCTGCTCTCGAAGTGGTACGGTGAATCCGAGCAGCAGGTCTCGCGCCTGTTCGCCCGCGCCCGCCAGGTTGCCCCGACCGTCATCTTCATCGACGAGATCGATTCGCTCGCCCCGGTGCGCGGCGGCGGCCTCGGCGAGCCGGCCGTGACCGAGCGGGTGGTCAACACCATCCTCGCCGAGATGGACGGCCTGGAGGAGTTGCAGGGCGTGGTGGTGATGGCCGCGACCAACCGGCCGAACCTCGTCGACCCGGCTTTGCTGCGCCCCGGCCGCTTCGACGAACTGGTCTACGTGCCGGTGCCGAGCATCGCCGGGCGGCGCCATATCCTCGGCATCCACACCCGTGCGATGCCGCTTGCCGACGACGTCGACCTCGACGGGCTCGCCGAGCGCACCACCCGCTTCACCGGCGCCGACCTCGAGGACCTGACCCGCCGGGCCGGCCTGATGGCGCTCCGCGAGAACCTGGCGAGCGAGCGGGTGACACAAGGCCACTTCGACGCGGCGTTGCGCGAGACTCGCGCCTCGGTGACGCCCGAGATGGAGCAGGATTACGAGACGATGCTGCGCACCCTCAAGCAGGAGGGCCCGCAGCGCCAGCCGATCGGCTTCGTGCCCCTGCGCCAGGCGGCGGAGTAGCCCTGCACCCCCGCATCCCCGGGTGCGGGACGCGACGGCCTGTGGCGCGCATGCACCACGGGCCGCCCCGCGTTTGTTTCCGCCATGTTATGGCCACAGCCCGACGGCCAACCCGTTCGACGATCATTCGAACGGGAGGGGACGATGACCCGTCTGACCGCGCCGCGGCGCCTCGTGAAGCCGATCCTGGCGATGACCGCCCTGCTGGCCCTGGCCGCGCCGGCCCAGGCCATCGGCCTGCTCGAGCGTGGGCCGATCGCCGACTTCCTGACGGTGTTCCGCCAGCAGGGCGTGCCGCGCCAGACCATCGGCTGGAACAGCCCCTACAAGCCCGGCACGGTGGTGATCTCCACCAGCCAGCGCCGGCTCTACTACATCCTGCCGAACCAGGAGGCCGTGCAGTACGGCGTCGGCGTCGGCCGCGAGGGCTTCTCCTGGGCCGGCACCAAGACGGTGACGATGAAGAAGGAGTGGCCGTCCTGGCGCCCGCCCGAGCAGATGATCAAGCGCCGCCCCGACCTGCCGCGCTACATGGCCGGCGGCAACGACAACCCGCTGGGCGCGCGCGCGCTCTACCTCGGCTCGTCGCTCTACCGCATCCACGGCTCGAACGAGCCGGAGACGATCGGGGCTGCGGTGTCCTCGGGCTGCATTCGCATGACCAACCGGGACGTGATCGACCTGTATGATCGCGTGAAGGTGGGGACGAAGGTGGTGGTGTTGCCGTAGGATTTGTTCATTTCGGGTGCGAGGCGGCGGTGTCAGCGTTTATGCTGGCATGTTGAGCCGCTTCGCGGCACTTCTTGTGCTGGATCGCGGATCTCCTTCCGCTTACGCTGCAGTCGTCCGGGAAAGGGCGGTGTGCGCATGGCGAAGGGCGGCTTCGTCTACATGCTGGCGAGCGGGCGCAACGGTACGCTCTATCTCGGATCGACGGTCGATCTGTGCCGGCGCATCTATGAGCATCAGCAGGCCTACACGCCCGGATTCACGACTCGATACGGTATATTGGACTTGGTCTGGTACGAGCGGTACGAACTCATCACCGACGCCCGCCACCGCGAATATGCGCTCAAGAAATGGCGCCGCGCCTGGAAGATCGGGCTGATCGAAGCCATGAATCCCGACTGGCGCGACCTCTCGGTCGATCTCAACAGCTGAGCAAACCAACTGAATCACACCCGCCCTTTTCCCGGACGACTGTAGCGAAGACGACTGTAGCGAAGCGGAAGGAGATCCGGGATCCAGCACAAGAAGCGCCGCGAAGCGGCTCAATAGCCGGCGCAAACGCCGACGAAGCCGCTTCGCTCCAGGAAGGACGCGTGACCTAAACCACCACGACCTTCCCCGGGTTCATGATGTTGTCCGGATCGATCGCCCGCTTGAGCGTCCGCATCAGATTCAGCGCCTCCGGCCCGTGCTCCAGCTCCATGAAGCGCATCTTCTTCTGGCCGATGCCGTGCTCGCCGGTGCAGGTGCCCTCCATGGCGATGGCCCGGGCGACCAGGCGCTCGATGAAGCCGGTGACCCGGGCGATCTCGTCGGGATCGTCCATCATCACGAGCGGCGAGGTGTGGAAGTTGCCGTCGCCGACATGCCCGGCGATCGGCGCGGTGATGCCGCTCTCGACGATGTCGCGCTTGGTCTCGTCGACGCATTCGGCGAGCCGCGAGATCGGCACGCAGACGTCGGTGGCGATGACCCGCGCGCCCGGCCGCATGCCGACCGCGGCCCAGTACACGTCGTGGCGGGCCTGCCACAGGCGCGTGCGGTCCTCCGCCTTGGTCGCCCACTCGTAGGGACCGCCCTCGAATTCGGCGGCGATCTCGCCGAAGCGCTCGGCCTGCTCGCGCACGCTGGCGTCGGAACCGTGGAACTCGACCAGCAGCAGCGGGGTCTCGGGCAGCGTCAGCTTCGAGTAGGCGTTGCAGGCCGCAACCTGGACCTCGTCGAGGAGTTCGATCCGCGCCACCGGCAGGCCGGACTGGATCGTCACGATGACCGCGTCGCAGGCCGCCTTGATGCTCGGGAACGGGCAGACGCCGGCCGAGATCGCCTCCGGGATGCCGGCGAGCTTGAGGGTCAGTTCGGTAATGATGCCGAAGGTGCCCTCCGAGCCCACCATCAGCCGGGTCAGGTCGTAGCCGGCCGAGGTCTTGCGGGCGCGCGGGCTGGTGCGGACGACGTCGCCGTTCGGCATCACGGCGGTGAGCGACAGGACGTTGTCCTTCATCGTGCCGTAGCGCACCGCGTTGGTGCCCGACGCCCGCGTCGCCGCCATGCCGCCGAGGGACGCGTCGGCGCCCGGATCGATCGGGAAGAACAGGCCCTGGTCGCGCAGGTGCTCGTTCACCGCCTTGCGGGTCACGCCGGGCTGGACCACGCAGTCGAGGTCCTCGGCATGGACCGCCAGCACCTTGTTCATGCTGGTCATGTCGATCGAGATGCCGCCGAACGGCGCGTTGACGTGGCCCTCGAGCGAGGTGCCGGTGCCGAAGGCGATGACCGGCATCTTGTGGGCGGCGCAGACGCGCACGATCGCCTGCACGTCCTCGGTGCTCTCGGCATAGACCACCGCGTCCGGCGGCTGGTTGGCGACCCAGGTCAGGGTGCTGCCATGCTGCTCGCGCACCGCCTGCGAGGTGACGACGCGGTTGCCGAACTGCGCCATCAGCTCGCGGATCACGGCGTCCACCGTCTCCGGGCTCGGGCGCTGGCGCGACGGGGTGGGGCTCTGGGCGTTCATGGCGGATCTCCCGGGCGGGGTTCTGGCGGCCGGGCGGCCCGGCCTTTTGCCGGTCACTCTAGCAGCCGTGTCCCGGCCGGCATATCCGGGCGCCCGGTCACGGAGAAGTGCGCTGGACGGCCGCCACCTTGCCCCAATGTGCAACACATCCGGGGATGCATCCCTCCTCCCGACGTGGTACGTGCCAGGGCGCCCTTGTCATCCCGCCCGCGCTCACCGGGAGCCCCACAATGGCTGACGACCGTCCCGCCTCGGTCTTCTTCTTCGCGCCGTTCGTGTCGTCCACGATGGCGATCGAGCCGGGCTGGATCGACTACAACGGCCACCTCAACATGGCCTACTACCACGTCCTGTTCGACCGGGCGGTGGACGAGGCGTTCGGCGTCGTCGGCCTCGGGCCCGACTACATGGAGACCGGGCGCGGCACGACCTTCGCGGCCGAGGTCCACGTGCGCTACCGCCGCGAGCTGATGCTCGACGATCCCGTGCGGGTGACGCTGCAACTCATCGCCTTCGACGAGAAGCGGATCCACTTCTACTCCGAGATCCGCCACGCCACCGAGGGCTGGGTCGCCGCCACCTCCGAGAACCTCGCCCTCCACGTCGATCCGATGACGCGGCGCGTGGCACCGTTCCCGGAGGACATCCAGGCCAACCTCTCGGTCATGCTCGGCTCGCATGCCCGGCTGCCGCGGCCCGACGACCTCGGCCGGGTGATCGGCATCCCGGCCCGCGGCCACCCGCGCCCGGAGGCGATCGCCTTCGCGGCCGCCGGCGCCCGCGTCCGGCACTGAGGTTCAGCGCCGCGGGACGATCGGTACCGGCGCCGGCGGCGGCGTGACCTGCTGGCTGCGGATCTGGCCCTGGAGCTGGTTGGTCTCGAACCGGTTCTGCTGCTGGATACCCCGCGTCTCGGCGCCGGACGAGATCGAGCGGTTGATGCCCTCGACGGCCTGCTGCGAGCGGTTGGCGGGTACCTGGTTCTGCGCCAGCGCCGGCAGCGGCGCCGCGGCGAGCGCGAGGATGAGGAGAGCGTGGGCGCGCATCGGGGTCCTTTCCCTGTGGGAGCCGTTGGTCGCGGGGACGACGCCGTGGCTCTCGCAAGGTTCCGGCCCCGTCCCCGAGACGTATGCGCCCGCCGCCCTCGACGCCGTTCGCGTTTTGGTCCAGTGATGCGGGCATGACTCGCGACATCCCGGTCGGGACCGCCCCCACCTCGATCTCCGCCCGCGCCCGCGCCGCCGTGGTGCCCCAGGACGCGTCCTACCTCACGGGGCTCAACCCCGAGCAGCGCCGCGCCGTCGAGGCGACGGACGGGCCGGTGCTGGTGCTCGCCGGTGCCGGCACCGGCAAGACGCGGGTGCTGACCACCCGCATCGCCCACCTGATCGCCACCGGCCGCGCCCGGCCCTTCGACATCCTGTCGGTGACCTTCACCAACAAGGCCGCCCGGGAGATGAAGGAGCGCATCGGCGCGCTGATCGGCCCGGCCGGGGAGGGGATGCCGTGGCTCGGCACCTTCCACGCCATCGGCACCAAGATCCTGCGCCGCCACGCCGAACTGGTGGGCCTGCGCTCCGACTTCACGATCCTCGGCACCGACGACCAGCTGCGGCTCCTGAAGCAGGTGATCGCCGCGGCCGACCTCGACGAGAAGCGCTGGCCCGCCCGCAGCCTCGCCGGCACCATCGACGGCTGGAAGAACCGCGGCCTCTCTCCTGAGCAGGTGCCGGCGGGCGAGGCCTCGGCCTTCGGCTTCGGCAAGGGGGGCGCGCTCTACGCCGCCTACCAGGAGCGGCTGAAATCCCTCAACGCGGTCGATTTCGGCGACCTCTTGCTGCTGTGCCTGAAGCTGTGGCGCGAGAATCCGGACGTGCTGGCGAACTACCAGCAGCGCTTCCGCTACATCCTGGTCGACGAGTACCAGGACACCAACGTTGCCCAGTACCTCTGGCTGCGCCTGCTCGCGCAAGGCCACCGCAACGTCGCCTGCGTCGGCGACGACGACCAGTCGATCTACGGCTGGCGCGGCGCCGAGGTCGACAACATCCTGCGCTTCGAGCACGATTTCCCCGGTGCCCTGGTGGTGCGGCTGGAGAACAACTACCGCTCGACCGGCCACATCCTCGCCGCCGCCTCGGTGCTGATCGCCCACAACGAGGGGCGCCTCGGCAAGACCCTGCGCACCGACAGCCCGGAGGGCGAGAAGGTCACGGTCACCGGCGCCTGGGATTCGGAGGAGGAGGCGCGCCTCGTCTGCGAGGAGATCGAGAGCCTCCAGGCCAAGGGCCACAAGCTCTCCGAGATCGCCGTGCTGGTGCGGATCTCGGCGCAGATGCGCGAGATCGAGGACCGCTTCGTCCAGCTCGGCCTGCCCTACCGGGTGGTGGGCGGTCCGCGCTTCTACGAGCGGGCCGAGATCCGCGACGCGCTGGCGTATCTGCGCATCGTCGCCAACGGCTCCGACGACCTCGCCTTCGAGCGGATCTTCAATACGCCGAAGCGCGGCCTCGGCGACGCGACGCTCCAGGCGCTGCACGGGCTCGCCCGCCGCGCCAAGGTGCCGCTGCTCCAGGCGGCGCGCATGATGAGCGAGACCGAGGAGCTGAAGCCCAAGCCCCGCTCGACCGTCCGCGCCCTGTGCCAGAGCTTTTCCCGCTGGGCCAAGCTCTTGGAGGACCAGCCGCACACCGAGGTGGCGCAGACGATCCTGGAGGAATCCGGCTACACCGAGATGTGGCAGAAGGAGCGCACCGCCGACGCCGCTGGGCGCTTGGAGAACCTGAAGGAGCTGGTGCGCTCGATGGAGGAATTCCCGGACCTCGCCGGCTTCCTCGAGCACGTCTCCCTCGTGATGGACGCCAACGAGGCCGAGGGCGGCGACCGGGTCAGCCTGATGACGCTGCACGCGGCCAAGGGCCTGGAATTCGACACCGTGTTCCTGCCCGGCTGGGAGAACGGCCTGATTCCCAACCAGCGCGCCCTCGACGAGAGCGGGCGGGCGGGCCTGGAGGAGGAGCGGCGGCTGGCCCATGTCGGCCTGACCCGGGCGCGCAAGCGCGCCAAGATCTCGTTCGCGGTCAACCGGCGCATCCACGGCCTGTGGTCCTCGACCGTGCCGAGCCGCTTCATCGACGAATTGCCCGAGGCGAGCGTCCTGGTGCTCGACGCGCCGGCAACCTTCTCCCAGGGCCCCTCGCGCTTCGACCGCCAGGCCCCGGCCTTCGGCTCGTCCTACTCCACCCCCGGCTGGCAGCGGGCGCAGGCCCAGACCGCCAGTCAGGACCGCTTCGGCGGGGGAGGGCGGGGGACGGCACCCGGTCGGCGCGGGCCGCAGCAGATCGAGGGCACGCTGGTGGCGAAATCCACCGGCACGCCCTCGGCCTTCGAGCCGGGCGCGCGCATCTTCCACACCAAATTCGGACCGGGCTCGGTGGCGGCCGTCGACGGCAACAAGCTCACCGTTGACTTCGACAAGGCCGGCCGGAAGATGGTCCTCGACAGCTTCGTCCAGCCGGGCTGAAGCGGTTTTTCGCGGGCCAACCGGGAGCGGCGATCAGGTGGCGACCTCATCCGGCGAGCGGGCCCGCGCGGCCCGCGCCGACGTCCCCCCTCACGATGTCGCCCTCACCCCTTCGGCCGATGG
Source organism: Methylobacterium sp. Gmos1 (assembly GCF_053764715.1). Taxonomy (NCBI): domain Bacteria; kingdom Pseudomonadati; phylum Pseudomonadota; class Alphaproteobacteria; order Hyphomicrobiales; family Methylobacteriaceae; genus Methylobacterium; species Methylobacterium sp. Gmos1. Next base: position 83,253 of record NZ_JBSNCC010000009.1, read on the forward strand.
CCCCTCCACCTCTGTGTGGTTTTCATCACAATTCGTCGCGCCTTCCACGTCCCCGCCGGTTTCGCAGGGGCATGGTGCGGCGCGACAATTGCTCGTTCATCATCGTCTGCTTACCTTGTCGGGTGAAACAGGCGGACTTGTCCACCGCCTGCGTCAACCCCGACCGGAACCGTTGCCGCCCGCGAGGCTTTGAGTCGTTACAAGAACATAGGAGTTCAGGGACACGAGAGGGCACACCAATATCGGCACCGCAAGTCCAGTGGGAGTGTTGATCCGTGAAGAGACGACGCGCACGACTTGAACTGGTTGATGACCGCCCGATCCGCGTGCACCGCACCCGGTTCGAGGAAGAGCGTAATCCACCACCGATCCAGCCGATGACGGCCCGACAGGCCGAGTATCTGGAAGCCCTCGGGTCCCACCCGCAAGTCATCGTCCTCGGCCCCGCCGGGACCGGCAAGACCTACATCGCCGGCACCCGCGCCGCCGACCTGCTGCGCCAGCGCCGGGTCGCCAAGGTGGTCATCACCCGGCCGAACGTGCCCTCCGGCCGCTCCCTCGGCTTCTTCCCCGGCACCCTCGAGGACAAGATCGCCCCCTGGGTCGCCCCCCTCACCGAGACCATGAAGGAGCGCATGGGCGAGGGCGCCTTCGAGATCGCCGTCAAGGCCGGCGACATCGAGGTGGTCCCCTTCGAGGTGATGCGCGGCCGCACCTTCAAGAACTGCCTGGTGATCCTCGACGAGGCGCAGAACACCACCCCCGCCGAGATCAAGATGTTCCTGACCCGGATCGGCGACGACACCCAGGTCATCATCAACGGCGACGTGTCCCAGACCGACCTGCGCGAGACCTCGGGCCTGCGCACGGTGATCCACCTGGTCAAGAGCCGGATGATGCCGGTGCCGATCGTCGAGTTCGGCCTCGACGACATCGTGCGCTCGGGGATCTGCGCCGAGTGGGTGCGGGCCTTCGAGGAGGCGCGGGTGTGAGGTTGCGACGCCTGCCCGGCTGACAACGCCGGGCAGGCCTTGCAGGGGAGCGGCACCGAGAGAGCGATGTCGAGTTCCACCTCGATCGTCGCTTGCCTGCACGGCCCGTAGACTTGCATTCAAAGACATCAATTGCCTGACCGCCGGCTCGAACATCTCTCCCATCCTACTCGCGACCTCATCCTGATGTGCGCAGGGCTGTCCGGGAAAAAGAAATGGCGTAGGTTTCCCCCTCCCCCCTCTGCGGGGGAGGGTGGCCCCCGAAAGGGGGTCGGGAGAGGGGACGCCGCCTCCGGAGAGGTCGCGACCTTGATGAAGGGCGCTTTCTGGATCAGCGTCGCGGTGCCCCTCTCCCGGCCTACTCCGTAGGCCACCCTCCCCCGACCCAAGTCGGGCATGCCCGACTTGGGCAAGTGGATGCGGAACTCGGGCATGCCCGAGTTCCGTCGGGGGGGAGGGGGAAACCCGCGTTCTTGCCTTTCCCCGGAGAGCCCTGCGCACCTCCGGACGAGGTCGTGAGCGGGATCACCGGGGCGACGCGGACTGGGCATTCCCCTGCGCCTGATAGCCGGGGCCTATCGCCGCAACGGCTGCGCCCATGGCGGAATCTGCCCCTGCGCCAGCAACCATCGCGCGCCCGAACGCTTCCTAGGGTCGATCGCTCCCCACGCGCACCCAGGACGCATCCATGGCCCATCTCCTCGTCATCGGCGCCAGCCAGGGCATCGGCCTGGAGACGGTGAAGGCGGCGCTCGCCACGGGGCACCGGGTGCGTGCCTTCGCCCGCTCGGCGGGCAAGATCGAACTCTCCGATCCCAATCTCGAACGCTTCCCCGGCGACGCCCTCTCGACGCCCGACATTGCCGGCGCCCTCGACGGGGTCGACGCGGTGGTGCAGGCCCTCGGCGTGCCGTTCCGCGACCTGTTCGGGCCGGTGCGGCTGTTCTCGGACGCCACCAACGTCCTCGTCCCGGCGATGGAGCAGGCGGGCGTGCGCCGGCTGGTGGCGGTCACCGGCTTCGGCACCGGCGACAGCCGCGCGGCGATCGGCCCGCTGCAACGGCTGCCGTTCCGCCTCGTCTTCGGCCGCGCCTACGACGACAAGGACGCGCAGGAGATGCGCATCCGCCGCAGCACCCTCGACTGGACCTTCGTCCGCCCCGGCGTGCTCACCGGCGGGCCCGCGACCGGGCGCTACCAGGTGCTCGACCGGCCGTCCGCGTGGAAGAACGGGCTGATCGCCCGGGCGGACGTGGCGCAGTTCATCACCCGCGAGATCGCGAGCGGCGACCATGTCGGGCGCGCCGTCGTGCTGATCCACCACCCGCTCCCGCTCTGAAGCGCCATGGACAAGATTCTCTATTACGCCGTCACGCTGGTCGAATCGGTGCTGGGCGTGTTCGGAATCCGCTCGTTCTACGACCAGCCCCGCTACGCGGTGGTCGAGCGGCTCGACCGCGGCGTCGAGATCCGGGCCTACGAGCCGCGCGTGGCGGTCGAGACCGACGCGCGCGGCCAGGGCGACGGCGAGGCGTTCGGACGGTTGTTCCGCTACATCACCGGGGCGAACCGGGCCGGCGACCGCATCGCCATGACCGCACCCGTCGAGGCCGGCGGCCGGCGCATCGCCATGACGGTGCCGGTGGAGCAGGGGACGAGCGGCACGATGCGGTTCTTCCTCCCGCACGCGGTCGCGGCCGCCGGCGCGCCGCCGCCGACCGAGCCCGGCGTTCGCCTCGTCGAGGTGCCGGCGGAGCGGATCGCGGCGCTCCGGTTCTCCGGCCGCATCACGCCGGAGGCCCGGGCCGAGCAGGAGCGCGTCCTGGCCGAGGTGCTGCGGGCCGCCGGCAAGGCTCCGGCCGCGCCGCCCTTCTTCATGGGCTACGACCCGCCCTTCGCGCTCCCCTTCCTGCGGCGCAACGAGGTGGCGGTGCGGCTCGGCGGATGATCGTCGCGAGCGACGGTCGCGCGGGAGCCCGACAGGAGTAAGCGGACCGAGGTGAAATCCTCGATGTCGTCCCGGGGCCGCTCACCGGAATTCGGGGTCCGAAGCCGCCGCGGTCGACGAACGACGTGGATCCGTTCCGCCTCTGACTGGATCGCCGGCGGTCATGGATCCCGGATTCTCGACTTCGTCGAGCCTCGGGATGACGGACAGGGAATGCTCCATCGGCCAACTGCATCCCGATCGGGCACGCCACGCTACGGCCGCCCCCCTTATGCGAGGACCGACGACGGAGCGTGGAGGGATGGGGAAGACCCATCCCCCCCCTCGTGCCGCTTACTTCTCGGCCCGGCTCGGGCTCTTCAGCTGCCCGTAGACCACGCCCGAGAAGCTGCCGATCGTCGTCGGCCAGTCGAGCCCGGTATTGTTGTGGTCGGCGACTTGGCAGAAGGTGGCGGTCAACCCGTTGACGAGTTCGGCCGAGCTCGCCTGCGGGGCGGCCTGGCGCAAAGCCGGGAGCAGGGTGGCGACGCGGGGCAGCATCTGCTCGGCCTTCAAGTCCTTGAGCTGGCCCGCCGCATCCGTCGTTTTCAGCGCCTCGGCGAGGGTCGGGTTCGAGACGGTCTCGCAGGGCGCGTTGCCGGCGAGCATCGTCTGGGTCTCCTTGCGCAGGGACGCGACCTGGCCGGGCTCGGCGGTCGGCGGGGCCTGGTTGCCGAAGGTCTGGCGAACGTAGTTCGTGACGTTGGCGATCTCCGCGTCGGTCATGCCGACGCCGACCGCCGGCATCGCCGCGTACTCGCCCTTGGCGTCGAGGCCGCCGAGGATCACCCGGATCACCGTCTCCGGGCCCTTGGCCAGCACCGCGCCGTTGCCGGCGAGCGGCGGGATCGCGCCCGGCATGCCCTGGCCGTCCGGCCGGTGGCAGGCGACGCAGCGGTTGAGGTAGGTGTCGGCACCCGGCGCCGCGGAGGCCGACTTGAAGTCGGACTTCACGTCGGGCGTGTAGGTCGGCTTGGGCGCCAGCGTCTTGAGGTAGACCGCGATGGCGCGCACGTCCGAATCGGACATCTTGCTCAGGCTCTCCTCGATCACCTGGCGCATCGGCCCGGCGACGACGCCGGCGCGGCCCGGGGCGGCGCCGGTCTTGAGGTAGGTCGTGAGCTGGTCCTCGCTCCACTTGCCGAGGCCCTGGTTGTCGTCGCCCGACAGGTTCGGGGCGTACCAGCCGTCGATCGTGCCGCCCTCGAGGTAGCCGCTCCACTGCGAGGCGCCGACGAGCTTGCTGCCGTTATGGCAGGCGCCGCAATGGCCCGGGCCCTCGACGAGGTAGGCGCCGCGATTGACCTCCTCGCTCGCCTTCGGGTCGGGCTTGAAGCGGCCCTCCGTGAAGAAGGCGAGGCGCCAGGCGAGCAGCCCCTCGCGGATGCTGAACGGGAAGGCGATGTCGGTGGGTTTGCGCGGCGCGTTCACCGGCTCGAGCGAGAACAGGTAGGCCTTGATCGCCCCGACATCCTCGTCGGACAGGCGGGTGTACCAGGGGAACGGGAAAGCCGGGTAGAGGTAGCTGCCGTTCTTGGTGATGCCCTGGTGCATCGCCTTTTTGAAGTCGTCGTCGCTCCAGTTGCCGATGCCGGTCTCCTTGTCCGGGGTGATGTTCGGCGTCGCGAGCTTGCCGATGCCGCCCGGGAAGTTGATGTAGAGGCCGCCCGCATAGGGCTTGCCTCCCGGCGCGGTGTGGCAGGCGACGCAGTCGCCGGCCGTCGCGAGATAGCGGCCCTTCTCGACGAGGTCGGAGGAGGCGGGTTGGGCCAGCGCCGTGCCGGCCGCGAGGGCGAGCGCGCCGGAACCGAGCAGGGCGGTGAGCGTGCGACGACGGGTGACGGGCTGGCGGCGCATTGACGGGTCCTCCGGGAGTTAGTGGGCGGCGGAGCGCAGCCGCAGCCAGAGATCGGCGACATGGGCGGCGCCCGCCCCCGCGAGGGCGGCGGCGAGCCAGAATCCGGATGCGCCCGCGAGCACGGCGCGCAGGGCCACCATCAGGCAGGCGCCCGAGGCGAGATTGACGAGGAGCGCCCCCCGTCCCGGCCCGCCCCGGCGGCGGCGCAGGACGAGCCAGACCGCCTCCGCGGCGACGATCAGCAGCGCGGCGTCGACGATGTGGCGGCTGGCGAGGAAGTCCGTCACGCGTCAATCCTCCTGACCGCGTCGAGGATGCGCAGTCGATCGGGGAGATCACCCAGCAGACGAGGGAGTCCAGTTCTGCAAACACGGGACATAGGGTGGCGGTCGCCGAAATCGCCCCACGGTTCACGATGTCGCATCTGCGGTAATCCGGACTCAAACGATCGAATTTTTCGCGATCCGAGCAATGGGTCCGGTACTGGACCGATCGGATCTGCGCCGAACGCGGCGGATGCTGCGTGAGGCGGATCAGAACGGCCCGTTCAGCCGCACGATCGACCAGTTGAGCGTCGCGGCGATGCCGACCCAGACGAAGTAGGGCACGAGGAGCAGCGCCCCGAGGCCGGTCTGCCGCCCGACCACCAGGATCAGCACCGCCACCGAGAGCCACAGGGCCACCACCTCGACCAGCGCCCAGTCCGGCCGCTGCAGCCGGAAGAACACGCCGCTCCAGGCGATGTTGAGGATCCCGTTCACCGCGAAGGCCGTCAGCAGCCAGAACCGCTCGGACCCCTCCGGCGCCGCGTTCCACGCCAGCACCCCGGCGATGGCGGCCAGCGTGAAGATCGTGGTCCAGACCGGGCCGAACGCCCAGTCGGGCGGCTTCCAGGACGGCACCTGCAGGCTGCGGTACCAGGGGCCGAGAGTCGTGAGCCAGGCGCCCGCGCCCGCCACCACGATGGCCGAGAGAGCCGCCACCAGGATCGGGCCCCAGCGCCCCCCGAGTGCCTCGATCACGGCGAAACCCAGCGGAACAGGTGGGCGAGGTCCTTGAAGAAGATCCGCGCATGTGCCGCGGGCTTGGCGCGCACCAGCTCCTTGTTCATGTAGGCGTCCCAGGTGAGCGACTGCACGTCGGGGTCGCGGCAGATGCTGACGAAGCGCTCGCGCAAGCCGTCGTTGCGGTACCAGACGCCCTGCATCAGCCGCAGGATCCAGAACACCCGTCCATGGGTCTTGAGGAAGCGGCGCCGCGCCTGCGCCAGCGCCCGGGCGTTGCCGGTGGCGAGGAAGTCGTGCGCGGCCTCGGCGGCGAGCCGCCCGCCGAACATCGCGTAGTAGATGCCCTCGCCCGAGGCCGGGGCGACGAGGCCGGCGGCGTCGCCGGTGAGCAGCACGTCGCGGCCGTTGTCGAAGCGGGCGAGCGGCTTGAGCGGCAGCGGCGCGCCCTCGCGGCGAAGGGTCTCGCCGAGGTCGAGCCCGGTCGCGGCGCGAAGCCGCCCGACTGCGCCGCGCAGCGAGAACCCTTTACGGGCGCTGCCGGTGCCGATGCTGAGCGTGTCGCCGTGCGGGAAGATCCAGGCGTAGAAGTCCGGCGAGAGGACGCCCTGGTAGTAGACGTCGCAGCGCGTCGCCTCGACGGCGCCGCCGGCGGGCGGCGTGCGCACGATCTCGTGGTAGGCGAAGACCTGCCGCATTCGGGCGTGAGCCGGGATCTCCTGGCGCCCGACCGCCGAGTTGGCGCCGTCCGCCCCGATGACGAGGCGAGTGCGGATCGTCTGCTCGCCGCCCTCCGCGCCCCTATAGTGGACCGTGACCGAGCCGTCGCCCGGCCGCGTGAGGCGCAGGTAGGTGCCGGTGACCCGCTCGGCGCCGGCGAGCGCCGCGCGCACCCGCAGCCACTCGTCGAACGGCCCGCGATCGACCATGCCGACGAAGCCCTCGCCGACCGGCATGTCGACCGCGCGGTCCCGGGGCGAGACCATGCGGGCGGAGCGGATCCGGGCCACCAGCAGGTCGTCGGGAATGGCGAAGTCGCGGATCAGGCGGGGCGGGATCGCGCCGCCGCAGGGCTTGATGCGCCCGGCCCGGTCGAGCAGCACGACCCGGCGCCCGAGCCGCGCGAGATCGGTGGCCGCCGTCGCCCCGGCCGGTCCCCCTCCCACCACCACCGCGTCGACGATACCCTCGTCCATGGCCGTGCCTCCGGGTTGTCCGGGCCGGTTCCGGCCGGAATTATTTTTAGATCGCGTGCCGCACCGACAGCACCACCGCCCGCGCATCCCGCTCCGGCCGACCGATCCGCCAGGCCAGCCCCGCGGCGACCAGGAACAGCGCCGCCTCCGTGACGAACACCGCCGCGTAGGCCGGCACCACGGTGCCGAAGGCGAGCCGGGCGAGGTCCACCCCCGCCGCACCGAGGAAGCCGCCGAGCCCGAAGGCGATGCCTTGCGCGGCGCCCCACACCCCCATGCGCGTGCCGTGGCGGCTCTCGCCGTCGGGGGCGCCGCCGCTGCCGGCGAGCGCCATCATCTGGCCGATCGCCGCCACCGCGAAGATGCCGTTGAACAGGCCGAGCCCGACGACGCATGTCCGCAGCGGAACGTCGGGCCCGGCATAGCCGCAGGCCGCGATGGCCGCGAGCGCGGCGGCCGAGCCGAGGCAGCCGGTGACGGTCCACAGCCGCAGGGACGCGAAGGCCCTGCTTCCGTTGGCGGTGACGAAGGCGACGAAGACCATGCCGGCGAGCACGCCGCCGTTCTGGAGACCCGAGAGCTTGGTGGTGGCGCCCGGCGACAGGGCGAAGACGAGGCCGGCGAAGGGTTCGAGGATCAGTTCCTGCGCGCTGTAGGCGAGCATCGCCAGGAAGACGAACACCGTGAAACGGCGCGCTTCCGGCTCGGCCCAGACCTCGGCGAGCACCTTGGCGAAGGGCCGTGCCGACGGGGCCTCGGCGGGAGCGGGAGCCCGCGCCGGCTCGACGCCCCACAGGGCCGCCAGCGCCACCAGGAAGGCGATCAGCGACACGCCGCTCGACACCGCGACGAGGCGGGAGCCGGAGAACGGATCGAGCAGGTGCCCGGCGGTCGGCGCGGTGACGACGAAGCCGGCGATCATCATGATCCACACGATCGTCGCCGCGGCACCCCGGCGGTGCGGCGCGACGCCGGTGGAGAGCAGCACCAGGAGCGAGGTGCCGGCCGCCCCGACCCCGATGCCGACGGCGAGGAAGGACACCACGAGAAGGCAGAAGCCCGCCGCCGGATGACCGGCGACGAGCGCCGTGCCGAGGGCGGCACCCGCGCCGCCGAGCGCCAGGAGGGCCATGCCGCCGACGATCCAGGGCGTGCGGCGCCGCCCGAGATCCGAGCCGTAGCCCCAGCGCGGGCGCAGGACCTGCACCGCGTAGTGCAGGGCCACCAGGCCGCCGGGCAGGGCGGCGGGCAGGGCCAGCTCCACCACCATCACGCGGTTGAGGGTCGAGGTGATGAGCACCACGATGGCGCCGAGCGCGGTCTGAACGAGGCCGAGGCGCACGATGGTGCCCCAGCCGAAGGAGCTCTGGCCGCTCATGCGAGGCCCCCGTGCAGGGCGAGCGCCGCGGTGAGCATGCCGAGGACGTAGAGCAGCGTGCCGGTGCCGTTGTACCAGGCGGCGTGGGCGTGCGGATCGCCGAGGAAGCGGCGCATCAGCAGGCCCTGGCCGGCGAGCAAGGCGGCAACGAGGGCGGCGTGCCAGGGCGCGCCCCAGGAGAGCAGCAGGGCCACCACCACGGCCTGCGGCGCCGCCATGACCAGGCAGGCGAGGCGGGCGGCGCGGGCGGCGCCGAGCTGGACCGGGAGCGAGCGGATGCCCGTGCGCCGGTCGCCCTCCATCGACTTGAAGTCGTTGAGCGTCATGATGCCATGCGCCCCGAGGCTGTAGAGGAGGGCGAGCGCGATGATCCGCCCGTCCGGCAGCGCGCTCCCCATCACGGCGGCGCCGGTGAACCAGGGCAGACCCTCGTAGCAGAGGCCGCACGCCGCGTTGCCCCACCAGCCGTCGCGCTTCAGCCGCACTGGCGGCGCGCTGTAGAGCCAGGCGAGGGCGAGCCCGAAGACGGCGGCACCGAGCACGAACGGCCCGAGCAGGGCGGCGACCGCGAGCGACAGGAGCGTCCAGGCTAGCGCCACGTACAGGCCCCAGCGGCCGGGGATGCGGCCCGACGGGATCGGGCGCTGCGGCTCGTTGATGGCGTCGACGTGCCGGTCGAACCAGTCGTTCGCCGCCTGGCTGGTGGCGCAGACGAGGGGCCCGGCGAGCAGGATGCCGGCGACGACGACCGGCCAGCGTCCTTGGACCGGGCCGCCCGATGAGACCACCCCGCAGGCGAAGGCCCACATCGGGGCGAACCACGTGATCGGCTTGAGCAGTTCGAGAATCGCCCGCGGCACCGGTCCCGCCGGGGGCGCGATCAGGGGCTTGGTCAGGGGCTCGGTCGTCATGCCGAGAGGGTGGGACGGACGCGGGAGAGTGTCAAGCGAGCTTTACACTCGTGACCGCCCTGTCGCGAATTCGTGCGCGATCCTATCGGACGCTTCGGGTCATCTCGGCGTGAGATGACCCGCGGGACCGGCCCCGGCCGCCCGCGTCACTCCGCGCCGTCCTCCGCCTCTTCCGATCCGTCGAGGTCGCCGAGGCCGTAGCGGCGCATCTTGGCGTAGAAGCCCTGCCGGCTGAGGCCCAGCATCTCGGCCGCCGAGGCGCGGTTGTCGTGGGTGATGCGAAGCGCCGCCTCGATGCACAGGCGCTCGATCAGGTCGGTGGTCTCGCGCACCAGCGCCTTCATCGAGACCCGCCCGACGAGCTCGGTCATGTGCTCGACCGAGCGCGGCAATTCGCGCCCGCCCGGCGCCGCGGCGGCGACGCGGCGGGGCAGGGTGCGCAGGGTGAAGCCGAAGCACGGCCGCTCGCCCCCCGGCACCGAGACCGCCGCGACCTCGACCTCGTCGAGCGCGCCGAACTCGCCGCGCACCACGGTGGCGAAGTGGCGCACCGAGCCGTGCTCGGCGAGCGTGGTGTAGAGCGCCGCGACCTCGGTGCCCTCGCGCCCGAGCCAGCGGTCGAGCGATTCGCCCTTGGCCTGGTGCTCGGTGGCGAGCTGAGCGAGGTCGAGGAAGGCGGCGTTGGCGCCGATGATGCGCCGGTCGCGGTCGGTGACGACGAAGCCCTCGGGCATCGCCTCGATCACCTCGAGCGCGCCCGAGCGCGCCGCCGCCGGCTGCGGCGCCGGGGCGTTGACGGCGGAGAGGCGCACCAGGATGTTCATCCCGGCCTCCTCGCGAAACAGCGTGGCGGCGACCCGCGCCTCGCCGCGTCGCTGCGCGAGGCGGGCAGTCAGGTCCTCGGCCTGGCCGGTGAGGCGCAGGCCCACCAGCAGCGCCTGGACGGCGCGGGCGCCCTCCGGCTCGAACAGGTCGACGAGGTCGCGCCCGACGATGCGCTTGACCGCCCGGCCGAGGAGGCGGGCGGCGGCCGGGTTGAGCTCGGTGACGCGGCGCGTGCCGGCATCGACGATCAGGATCGGCTCGCCGGCGAGCTGGAACAGCACCCGGTAGCGGGTCTCGGCGCTGCGCAGGCGGGCGTAGTCGCGCTCCAGCGCCTGCTGCGATTCGGTCAGGCGCTGCTGCAAGGTCGAGAGCGCCCGCAGGTCCCGGCCGATCACGATGATGCGGTCGTCGTCGGGCACGCGGAGCGCCGCGTAGCGGATCGGCACGTCGGCCCCCCCTTGCGCGGAGGGGTGGTTGACCTGGCGCCAGCGGGTGACGGCGCCGGGGGCGGCGTCCTCGATCAGGCTCAGGACCTTCGGCCGGCTCTCGACCGTCACGGTGTCGATCCAGCGCCGGCCGAGCCAGCGGTCGCCGGTCTCCTCGGACAGGTCGTCGGCCGCGAAGGCGGCGTCGCGGATCACGCCGTCGCCGTCGACGACGAGGGACACGTCGCTGGCGGCAGCGACGAGGCTGCCCGTCATCCGGGGATCGAGGCGGGAGACGGCGTCTCGCAGCACCGCGAACGATTCCTTCGCAGCAGGGCTCAGGGGTCTGTTCAAGGGTCACCAACACACGCCGACCGCATCGAACAGGTCTTTCAGCAGGCTCTAATCCGTAGATCAAGCAAGCTTTGTACGATTCCCGGCGCATCGCGGGCGTCGTCGACAGCCGCGTCGGCGCCGACGAGGCGGATCCGGTCGGGCCGGTCGTGGAAGGCGGGCCCTCCGACCATCACCCGCAGGTCGCGGTTGCGCGAGGCGCGTCGCAGCACCGGGACCGCCGCGACCAGCCGGTCGAGGCAGACGTCGCAGGAGAGCGACAGGCCGATCACGTCGAACCACTCGGCGCGCAGGCGCTCGGTCGCGTCGGCGAGGTGGGCGTCGAAGCTCGTCGTCACCTCCCAGCCGGCCTCGGCGAGGAAGTGGGCCGCGAGCGTCAGCCCGAAGGTGTGGGTCTCCCCCGGGGCCGGCACCAGCAGGACCCGCCGGCTCGCCGGATCGACCGGCTGCGGATCGAGGAAGAGCGTCTCGAGGTCATGGACGAGGCGGCGCAGCCGCGCCATCGCGGTCGTCACCTGGACGAAGTCGCAGACGTCCTCCTCCCACAGCCGGCCGATATGCCGGGCGGTGGGGGCGAGGAGGCCGGTCAGCACCTCCTCGAGGCTCATCCCGTCCTCGATCAGGCGGCGGACCTCCGCCAGCACGTCGCGGTCCTCGCGCAGCAGCAGCAGCGCGCCGAGGCTGCCAATGTCGTCGGCGCCGCTCAGGCGCGCGGGAAGACGGTGCAACGGCCGCTCGTTGCGGTGGGCGAGCATCAGCCGGGGAATGATCTCGGCCTCGACGACCTGGGCGAGATCGTCCCGCCAGCGGACCTGCCGATGTACTCCCCCGGAGTTCAAGTCGAGGGTAGATCGTTCACGAAACGCCCGGTCGCGACGGCCAGGCCTGTCGTCGGGCAAGGTACCGGACTGTGATTGATCTCCCACCGGCACCTCCCCGATGCTCAGGAAAATCGGGTTGTTTCGACGTTGTGTCGGGTTTTCTACGTTGGGAGCGCCGATCTGGGAGCGGCGTTATCCGGATCCATTCCAGGATACATGGCCTGCGCCGCGCTGCAAGGCGCATTCGCGACCGGCTCCCCGGAATGTCATCGGAGGTAACTGTCAACTTAGGTTGACACTCCGCCGCCGCCGGCCCTAGGCTTCCCTCCATCGGCATCCGCGGCCAACGCGGGTCGGACAGGTGAGGGCAGGCGCGATGGCGACGTCCACGGACCGGCCGTTTCTCTACAGCGAGGCCGAGCGCCGGCGCCGGGACGCCTCGCCCTGGACCCTGGTCCAGGGCGTGCTGGCCCCGCTCCAGTTCGCGATCTTCCTCGTCAGCCTCGCCCTGGTCTCGCGCACGCTCGCGACCGGGGAGGGGGTGGCGCTCGCCAACGCCTCGGTGATCGCCAAGACCCTCGCGCTCTACGCGATCATGGTGACCGGCTCCCTGTGGGAGAAGGCGGTGTTCGGGCGCTACCTGTTCGCTCCGGCCTTCTACTGGGAGGACGTGGTCAGCATGGGGGTGCTGGCGCTCCACACCGCCTACCTCGTCGCGCTCATGACCGGCGCGCTCGGCACCGCCGGGCTGATGCTGCTGGCGCTCTCGGCCTACGCCGCCTACCTCGTCAATGCCGGCCAGTTCCTGCTCAAGCTGCGCGCCGCGCGCTTGCAGGCGCCGGCCTACGCCGTGGGGGTCGCGCGATGACGGCGCTCGCTGCCCCCCTCCCATCCGCGGTTCCGTGCGGCCAAGAGTTCGGCCCTCTGATCCGCCACGAGCGCGGCCAGCGGGCGGTGTTCTGCGGGCTCACCGGCATCGTCTGGCTGCACCGCAAGATCCAGGACGCGTTCTTCCTCGTCGTCGGCTCGCGCACCTGCGCCCACCTGATCCAGTCGGCCGCCGGTGTGATGATCTTCGCCGAGCCGCGCTTTGCCACCGCGATCATCGAGGAGCGGGATCTGGCCGGCCTCGCCGACGCGCACGAGGAGCTGGACCGCGTCGTGCGCCGCCTGCTGGAGCGCCGGCCCGACATCAAGCTCCTGTTCCTCGTCGGCTCGTGCCCGTCGGAGGTGATCAAGCTCGATCTTGCCCGCGCCGCGACGCGGCTCTCGGGCACGTTCGCCCCGGACGTGCGGGTGCTGAGCTATTCCGGCAGCGGCATCGAGACGACCTTCACGCAGGGCGAGGATGCCTGCCTCGCCGCCCTGGTGCCCGATCTGCCGCGGGGGACCGACGAGTCGCTCCTCGTCGTCGGGGCGCTCGCCGACGTGGTCGAGGACCAGTTCTCGCGGCTGTTCGCCGATCTCGGTATCGCCGACGTGCGCTTCCTGCCCGGGCGCCGCGCGGCGGACCGGGCGCCGGTCGGCCCGAACACCCGCTACATCCTCGCCCAGCCCTTCCTCACCGACACGGCGCGCACGCTCGAGAACCGGGGCGCGACCCGCATCCCGGCGCCGTTCCCGCTCGGGGCCGAGGGCACGACCCTGTGGCTGGCCGCCGCCGCCCGCGCCTTCGGGATCCCGCCCGCCCGCGTCGTCGCGGCGACGGAGGCCGGCCGGGCCCGGGCCGCGCGGGCGCTCCAGGCCCACCGCGCGAGCCTGTCCGGCCGCCGGGTGTTCTTCTTCCCCGATTCGCAGCTCGAAGTGCCGCTCGCCCGCTTCCTGTCGCGGGAGATGGACGCCGCGCTGATCGAGGTCGGCACGCCCTATCTCCATCGCGGCCACCTCGCCGAAGATCTGGCGCTGCTCCCCGACGGCACGGTGGTGACGGAAGGGCAGAGCCTCGACGACCAGCTCGACCGCTGCCGGGCCGCCCGGCCCGACCTCACGGTCTGCGGGCTCGGCCTCGCCAATCCGCTGGAGGCCGAGGACCTCGCGACCAAGTGGTCGATCGAGCTCCTGTTCACCCCGATTCAGGGCTACGAGCAGGCCGGCGACCTCGCCGGGCTGTTCACCCGCCCCCTCGCGCGCCGCGCGCGGCTGGAGGGCTAGAGCGATGCAGCTCACGCTCTGGACCTACGAGGGCCCGCCCCATATCGGCGCGATGCGGGTCGCCACCGCGATGCGCGGCCTGCACTACGTGCTGCACGCGCCGCAGGGCGACACCTACGCCGACCTGCTCTTCACCATGATCGAGCGGCACGGCGCCCGCCCGCCGGTGACCTACACGACATTCCAGGCCCGCGACCTCGGCTCCGACACCGCCGAGATCTTCAAGCAGGCGGTCGCCGCCGCCTACGAGCGCTTCCGCCCCCAGGCGATGATCGTCGGCGCCTCCTGCACCGCCGAGCTGCTCCAGGATGATCCGGCCGGGCTGTCGCGGGCGCTCGGCCTGCCGATCCCGGTGATCCCGCTGGAGCTGCCCGCCTACCAGAAGAAGGAGAACTGGGGGGCGTCGGAGACCTTCTACCGCCTCGTGCGGACGCTCGTCGGCCCGCGCACCGACGCGGCCCGAATCCAGGGCAGCTGCAACATCCTCGGGCCGACCTCGCTGGGATTCCGGCACCGCGACGACCTGCGCGAGGTGCGCGGGCTCCTCGGCGAGCTCGGCATCGCTGTCAACGTGGTGGCGCCGCTCGGCGCGACGCCGGCCGATCTCGAGCGCTTGGGGCAAGCCGCCTTCAACGTCGTGCTCTACCCGGAGGTGGCGCGCAGCGCCGCGCAGTGGCTGGAGCGCACCCACGGCCAGCCCTTCGTCGAGACGACGCCGATCGGGGTCAGGGGCACGACCGCCTTCGTCGAGGCGGTGGCGGGCTTGGCCGGCGTCGATCCGGCACCGGTCCTCCAGGCTGAGGGCTCGCGCCTGCCCTGGTACTCGCGCTCGGTCGATTCGACGTACCTGACGGGCAAGCGGGTCTTCGTCTTCGGCGATGCCACCCACGTGGTCGCGGCGGCGCGGGTCGCTTCGCGCGAGATCGGATTCAACGTCGTCGGGCTCGGCACCTACTCGCGCGAATTCGCCCGCGAGGTGCGCGCCGAGGCCGCCGCCCACGGCATCGAGGCGCTGATCACCGACGACTACCTCGCGGTCGAGGCGGCGATCGCGGCGGCGCAGCCGGAACTGGTGCTCGGCACCCAGATGGAGCGCCACATCGCGAAACGGCTCGGCGTCCCCTGCGCGGTGATCTCGGCGCCGATGCACGTCCAGGACGTGCCGGCCCGCCACGCGCCGCAGATGGGCTTCGAGGGCGCCAACGTTCTGTTCGACACCTTCGTCCACCCGCTGATGATGGGGCTGGAGGAACACCTGCTGGCGATGTTCCGGGACGATCCGGAATTCCATGACGGCGTAGCCCCTTCACATCTCGGCGTCGCGCCTTCGCATCTCGGCGGCAGGCCGCGGGAGGAGGAGGCCGGGACCATCGTCGCGGCACCCGCCACCGCCGTCGCGCCGGTGGTCTGGTCGATCGAGGCCGAGCGCGAGCTGAAGAAGGTGCCGTTCTTCGTGCGGGGCAAGGCCCGCCACAACACCGAACGCTTCGCCCGCGAGCGGGCGCTCCCGCTCATCACCGTCGAGACCCTGTACGATGCCAAAGCGCATTTCAGCCGGTGACGCGCTGCCGGCGCTGCCGGAGCTGCGCGTCGTCATCGTCACCCTCGACAACCACCTCGCGGGGGCGGTGGAGCGGGCGCGCCGGGAGCTGGCGAGGACGGCTCCGGCGCTCGTCCTCGGCTTCCACGCCGCCGCCGAGTGGGAGACCGATCCGTCGGCGCTCGAGGCCTGCCGGGCCGACATCGCGCGGGCCGACATCGTGCTCTCGGCGATGCTGTTCATGGATGAGCACGTCCGGGCGGTGCTGCCGGCGCTGCTCGAACGCCGCCCGCATTGCGACGCGATGGTGGGCTGCCTCTCGGCGTCCGAGGTGGTGCGCACCACCCGGATGAACCGCTTCGCCATGGACGGTTCGCAGCGCGGCGCGCTCGACTTTTTAAAGCGCCTGCGCGGCAAGTCGGGGCCGGGCGGGGCGCAAGGGAACGGCGCGCGCCAGATGGCGCTGATCCGCCAGATCCCCCGGATCCTGCGCTTCATCCCGGGCTCGGCCCAGGACGTGCGGGCCTACTTCCTCACCCTGCAATACTGGCTCGCCGGCTCGGACGAGAACGTCGTCAACCTGGTGCGCTTCCTCGCCGGCCGCTACGCAGCCGGTGAGCGGTCCGCCTGGCGCCGCCACCTCTCGGCCGCTGAGCCGCTGGCCTATCCGGAGACCGGCCTCTACCACCCGCGCATCCCCGAGCGGGTCACCGAGCGGCTCGACAAGCTGCCGGCCGCCGGTCCCGCGGGTCGCGTCGGCCTCCTGCTGATGCGGTCCTACGTGCTCGCCGGCAACACCGCCCACTACGACGGGGTGATCGCGGCGTTGGAGGCGCGTGGCCTCAGCGTCGTGCCGGCCTTCGCCAGCGGGCTCGACAACCGCCCAGCGGTCGAAAAATTCTTCCTGCGCGACGGCCGGCCGGCGATCGACGCGCTGGTCTCGCTCACCGGCTTCTCCCTCGTCGGCGGCCCGGCCTACAACGACGCGGCCGCCGCGAGCGCGATGCTGGCGCGCCTCGACGTGCCCTACCTCGCCGCGCAAGCCGTCGAGTTCCAGAGCCTGGAGCAGTGGGAGGCTTCCGCCCGCGGCCTGTCGCCGGTCGAGGCGACCATGATGGTGGCGATCCCGGAACTGGATGGCGCCACCGCCCCGATGGTGTTCGGGGGCCGCGCGGCAGGCGTGGGCGATTCCCGCGACATGGCGGTGCACCCTGAGCGCGCCGCGCGGCTCGCCGACCGGGTGGCGCGCCTCGTCGCCCTGCGCTTCCGTGCGCGCGCCGAGCGCAAGGTCGCGGTGGTCCTGTTCAACTTCCCGCCGAATGCGGGTGCCACCGGCACCGCCGCCTTCCTGTCGGTGTGGGAATCGCTCCACCGCGTGCTCCTGGGGCTGAAGGCGGACGGCTACACCGTCGAGGTGCCCGACACCGTCGATGCCCTGCGGGCCCGGGTGCTGGAGGGCAACGCCGCCCGCTACGGCACGCCCGCCAACGTCGCCCACCGCATCTCGGCCGACGAGCACGTGCGGCGCGAGGCCCACCTCGCCGAGATCGAGGCGCAATGGGGCCCGGCGCCCGGCCGCCACCAGAGCGACGGCGGCGGGATCCTGGTGCTTGGGGCCCACTTCGACAACGTCTTCGTCGGGGTGCAGCCCGCCTTCGGCTACGAGGGCGACCCGATGCGCCTGCTGTTCGAGCAGGGCTTCTCGCCGACCCACGCCTTCTCGGCCTTCTACCGCTACCTGCGCGAGGATTTTCGCGCCGACGCCGTCCTGCATTTCGGCACCCACGGCGCGCTCGAATTCATGCCCGGCAAGCAGACCGGGCTCTCGGCCGCCTGCTGGCCCGAGCGGCTGGTCGGCGCGCTGCCCAATATCTACCTCTACGCCGCCAACAACCCGTCAGAAGGCACGCTTGCCAAGCGCCGCGCCGCGGCGACGCTGGTGAGCTACCTGACCCCGAGCCTCGCCCAGGCCGGGCTCTATCGCGGGCTCATCGACCTCAAGGCCTCGCTGGAGCGCCGCCGCGCCCTGCCGCCGGAGGACGCGGCCGAGCGGGCCAAACTCGCGATCCTCATCCACGGCCAGGCGCTCGGCCTCGACCTCGCCGAGGGCGAGGAGTGGGGCGAGGACGCGGAGCAGCGTATCGCCGCGCTGTCGGTCCGGCTCGTCGAGCTCGAACACACGCTGATCCCGCACGGGCTGCACGTGGTCGGGCAGGGCACGCCGGCCGAGGAGCGGATCGACCTGCTCCTCGCGCTCGCCGAATCGGTCCATGGGCTGACACCGGAGCGCGCCGGCATCGCGCGACTGGTCGGGGGCGCCGCAGCGGAAGACGCGGTCGCGGCCTCGGGGCTCCCGGCCGACGACGCGACGCTCGCGGCCTTCCGGGCGCTCGCCGAGACCGACCGGCTGCTCGCCGAGGACCACGAGATCCTAGGCCTGCTGCGCGCCCTCGACGGCCGCTTCGTCGCCCCGGTCGCCGGCGGCGACGTGCTGCGCTCGCCCGCGATCCTGCCGACGGGGCGCAACCTGCACGGCTTCGATCCCTACCGGATCCCGAGCGCCTTCGCGCTCGCCGACGGTCGCGCCCAGGTGGAAAAGCTGCTCGCCCGGCACGCGGCCGATGGCGGCGCCTATCCGGAGAGCATCGCGCTCGTACTGTGGGGCAGCGACAACCTGAAGAGCGAGGGCGCGCCCGTCGCCCAGGCTCTCGCGCTGATGGGCGCGATGCCGCGCTTCGACGGCTACGGCCGGCTCTGCGGCGCGGTGCTGATCCCGCTCGAAGACCTCGGCCGTCCGCGCATCGACGTCGTCGCGACGCTCTCGGGCATTTTTCGCGATCTCTTGCCGCTCCAGACCAAGTTGCTCGCGGAAGCCGCCTACCTCGCCGCCACCGCCGACGAGCCGGAGGCCCTGAACTTCGTGCGCAAGCACGCGCTGGCCCACCAGGCGGCGCAAGGGGTCGACATCGAGACCGCGGCGCTCCGGGTCTTCAGCAACGCGGAAGGAGCCTACGGCGCCAACCTCAACCACCTCGTCGATTCCGGGCGCTGGGAGGACGAGGCCGAGCTGTGCGAGACCTTCTCGCGCCGCAAGAGCTTTGCCTATGGCCGCACCGGCAAGCCGGAACCCCGCCGCGCCCTGATGCAGGCGGTGCTGGCAGGCGTCGACCTCGCCTACCAGAACCTCGATTCGGTCGAGGTCGGGGTGACGAGCGTCGACCACTATTTCGACGGGCTCGGCGGCATGGCCCGGGCCGTGGCGAAGGCCCGGGGCACCTCGGTGCCGGTCTATATCAGCGACCAGACCCGCGGCGAGGGCCGGGTGCGCTCGCTCTCCGAGCAGGTCGCGCTCGAGACCCGCACCCGCATGCTCAACCCGAAATGGGTCGAGGGGATGCTGGGCCACGGCTACGAGGGCGTGCGCCAGATCGACCAGCACCTCACCAATACGGTGGGCTGGTCGGCCACCACCGACGGGGTCGCGCCCTGGATCTACCAGCGCATCACCGAGACCTACGTCCTCGACGAGGTCATGCGCGAGCGCATGGCGGCGCTCAATCCCGCCGCCTCGGCCAAGGTCGCCCACCGCCTGATCGAGGCGCATCGGCGCGGCTTCTGGACCCCCGATCCCGAGACCCGTGCCGCCCTCGACCGGGCCGAGGAGGCCCTGGAGGATCGGCTGGAAGGCATCACCGCGGAGGCTGCCGCATGAATATCGCGATCCGAAACCCCGTCGCCGCGCGGCGAGAAGAGGGGAGCCTCCAGGTCGCCCTCGATCCGGACATCCGCATCGAGACCGCCAAGGTCTTCGCCGTCTACGGCAAGGGCGGCATCGGCAAGAGCACGACCTCATCGAACCTCTCGGTCGCGTTCTCGAAGCTCGGCAAACGGGTGCTCCAGATCGGCTGCGACCCGAAGCACGATTCGACCTTCACGCTGACGAAGCGCCTCGCCCCCACCGTCATCGATGCCCTGGAGGCGGTGCAGTTCCACTCGGAGGAGCTGCGCGTCGAGGACTTCGTCGTCGAGGGCTATAACGGCGTGCGCTGCGTCGAGGCGGGGGGACCGCCCGCCGGCACAGGCTGCGGCGGCTACGTCGTCGGCCAGACGGTGAAGCTCCTCAAGGAGCATCACCTGCTCGAAGACACCGACGTGGTGATCTTCGACGTGCTCGGCGACGTGGTCTGCGGCGGCTTCGCCTCGCCGCTCCAGCACGCCGACCGGGCGCTGATCGTGACGGCGAACGACTTCGACTCGATCTTCGCGATGAACCGCATCGTCGCGGCGATCCACGCCAAGTCGAAGAATTACGGCGTGCGCCTAGGGGGCGTCATCGCCAACCGCTCGGCCAGGACCGACGAGATCGACCGCTTCAACGACGCGGTCGGCCTGAAGCGCCTGGCGCATTTCCAGGATCTTGACGTGGTGCGCCGCTCGCGCCTGAAGAAGGCGACGCTCTTCGAGATGGATCCCTCGCCGGAACTGCTGGCGGTGCAGGCCGAGTACCTGCAACTCGCCGAGCAGCTCTGGGCTGGCGTCGACCCGCTCCCGGCGGTGCCGATGAAGGACCGCGACCTGTTCGAGTTCCTGGGCTTCGACTGATGACCAGCTCCACCTACGCCACCCGCCGGGCCCAGCTCGAAACCTACTTCGACCGCACCGCCGTCGAGGCCTGGGCGCGGCTGACCTCCGATGCGCCGGTGAGCCGCATCCGCGCCACCGTGCGGGCCGGCCGCGACGCGATGCGGGCCGAGCTCCTGTCCTGGCTGCCCGCCGACCTCACCGGGCGGCGCCTGCTCGATGCCGGCTGCGGCACCGGAGCGCTCGCCGTCGAGGCGGCGCGGCGCGGCGCCGAGGTCGTCGCGGTCGACGTCTCGCCGACGCTGATCGCGCTGGCCCGCGAGCGCACCGCGAGCTTGCGGCTCGCCGGCGGCCTCGACTTCCAGGTCGGCGACATGCTCGACGAGGGACTGGGGCGCTTCGACCACGTCGTCGCGATGGATTCGCTGATCCATTACCGCACGCCCGACATCGTCCGGGCGCTGGCGGCGCTCGCCCGCCGCACCGAGGCGTCGGTCCTGTTCACGGTCGCGCCGCGCACGCCGCTGCTCACGGTCATGCACGCCGCCGGCCGCCTCTTTCCCCGCGGCGACCGGGCGCCGGCGATCGAGCCGGTGGGCGAGGGCTCGCTTCGCCGCCGCATCGCGGCGGATCCGGTCCTGGCGTCCTTCACGCTGGCTCGCAGCCGCCGGGTCAATTCCGGCTTCTACCTCTCGAACGCCCTGGAGCTGGCGCGCCGATGAGCACGGCCCACCGCCTCGCCCGGGCGCTCGCCGAGCTCGGGCCCCGCTACCTGCCCTTCGCGGATGCCGCGACCGCCGAGCTGCCGCTCGGCCGGCTCATGCGCCTGTCGCTGTTCCAGGTCACGGTCGGGATGGCGGCGGTGCTGCTGATCGGCACCCTCAACCGGGTGATGATCGTCGAGCTCGACGTGCCGGCCTGGATCGTCGCCGTGATGCTGGCGCTGCCGCTGCTCGCCGCCCCGTTCCGGGCGCTGGTGGGCTTTCGCTCCGACAACCACCGCTCGGTGCTGGGCTGGAAGCGGGTGCCCTACCTGTGGTTCGGCACGCTCCTGCAGTTCGGCGGCTTCGCCATCATGCCGTTCGCGCTCCTGATCCTGTCCGGCGACACGACCGGGCCGATCGTCATCGGGCAAGCCGCGGCGGCTTTGGCCTTCGTGCTGGTCGGCGCAGGGCTCCACACCACGCAGACCGTCGGGCTCGCGCTCGCCACCGACCTCGCGCCGGCGCATGCCCGCCCGAAGGTGGTGGCGCTGCTCTGCGCCATGCTGCTCGCCGGCATGATGGCGAGCGCGGTGGTGTTCGGGCTGGCCCTGCACAGCTTCTCGGCCATTCGCCTGATCCAGGTGATCCAGGGCGCGGCGCTCGCGACGCTGATCCTCAACGGCATCGCCCTGTGGAAGCAGGAGCCGCGCGACACCTCCCGCAAGGCGGAGGCGCCCCGCCGCTTCGGCGACGCCTGGCAGGCCTACACCGCCCAGCCGCAGGCGCGCCGGCGCCTGATCGCCACCGGGCTCGGCACCGCGGGGTTCAGCATGCAGGACATCCTGCTCGAACCGTATGGCGGCCAGATCCTGCACCTGCCGGTCGCCGCCACGACCGCGCTCACCGCGGTGCTCGCGGTCGGCGGCGGAGCGGGGCTTCTCACCGCGGCGCGCTGGCTCAATCGCGGCGGCGATCCGTTCCGGGTCGCGGCGGCGGGCGCCGTCGTCGGCATCGCGGCCTTCTCGGCGGTGGTCTTCGCCGCGCCCCTCGGCTCGGGCAGTCTCTTCGCCTGCGGCGTCGCGCTGATCGGCGTCGGCGGCGGCCTGTTCGCCCACGGCACGCTCACCGCCTCGATGGCCGGTGCCCAGCCGGAGCAGACCGGGCTCGCCCTCGGCGCCTGGGGCGCGGTCCAGGCCTGCGCCGCCGGCGGGGCCATCGCGGCGAGCGGGATCCTGCGCGACCTCGGCTCGGCGCTCGCGGTCTCGGGCCGCCTCGGCGAGGCCCTGTCCGAGGCCTCCACCGGCTACCTCGTCGTCTACCACATCGAGATCGGGCTCCTGTTCGCCACCCTGGTGGCGATCGGGCCGCTGGTGCGCCGGCCCGGTCGCGCCCCGCTCTCCGCCCGTCCGGCCCTACCCTAGAAGGAGGCCATCATGCCCAAGGGTGCCCTCACAGGCTATCTCGACGTCGCGCAAGTGGTGCTCTACGCCTTCTGGATCTTCTTTGCCGGCCTCGTCTTCTACCTGCGCCGCGAGGACCGCCGCGAGGGCTATCCCCTCGAATCCGAGACCCATGGCGGCCTGAAGGGCTGGGACTGGCTGTTCCTGCCGTCACCCAAGACCTTCCTGCTCGCCGACGGCTCGACGGTGCTGGCGCCGCGCCCGCACGAGGGCCCGGTCGGAGAGCTCAAGGCCGTCAAGCTCGAGCCCTGGCCCGGCGCCCCGATCGTCCCGACCGCGACCGACGATTCGCGGCTCGCCGACGGCGTCGGCCCGGGCGCCTACGCTTTGCGCGCCGAGCGGCCCGACCTGACCTGGGAGGGCAAGACCCGCATCGTGCCGATGCGCGTCGCCGAGGAGTTCACGATCGCGGAGGCCGATCCCGATCCGCGCGGCATGCCGGTCTACGGCGCCGACGGGGTGCTCGCCGGCACGGTCACGGAGATCTGGGTCGACCGCGGCGAATCGCTGCCGCGCTACTACGAGATGGAGCTGGAGGGCGCCCGCGACCGCACCGTGCTGATCCCGGTGACCTTCGCGGACGTGAAGCGCTTCAGCCAGCACAAGAAGATCGTCGTCGCGGCCCTGCTCGCGCGCCAGTTCGCCGGGGTGCCGCAAGCCCGCGACCCCGACAGCATCACCCTGCGGGAGGAGGAGCGGGTCATCGCCTATTACGGCGCCGGCACGCTCTACGCCACCGACGACCGCCAGGAGCCGCTGCTGTGACGGACATTCTTCCCCACGGGCTTCCCGGCCCGCTGCCGAAGGGCGAGCGCCTGCTGTGGCAGGGCCGCCCGTCGCTCCTCAGCCTGGCGCGCCGCGCCTTCCACGTCGATCTCGTGGCGATCTATTTCGGTGGGCTCGCGCTCTACCAGGCGGTCTCGGCCGGGCGGGCCGCCGCGGCCTGGCCGGTGCTGCTCGCCGGCGCGCTGGCGCTGGCGATCCTGGTCCTCCTCGCCTGGGGCGCCTGCCGCACCACGGTCTACACCCTGACCGACCGGCGGCTGATGCTGCGCATCGGCATCGCGCTCCAGATGGACGTCAACCTGCCGCTGCGCGAGATCGAGGGCGCCGCCTTCCGGCGGCTCCGTGACGGCAGCGGCGACCTGCCGCTGGTGCTCAAGCCCGGCGTGCGGCTGGCCTACCTGCACCTCTGGCCGCATGCCCGGCCCTGGCGCCTGACCCGGCCCGAGCCGATGCTGCGCTGCGTGCCCGACGCCGAGGCGGTCGCCAAGCGCATCGCCGCGGCGCTCGCCGAGGCGAACGGCCAGCCCGTCCAGGCCCTGCCGCCGGCGCCCGAGACCGCCCCCGCCATGCCCGGCCGCCTCGCGGCGGCGGGCCACTAGAGCGCTTCACGATCGCACGGCAATCGCGAAGCGCTCCAGGTCTTTGATTTTGCAGTATTTCTTCGACGAACCGGCATCCACTTCGTCGGAGAATGCTCGAGGAGGCGACGATGGCGCAAAGTTCTTCGGCGCACGACATCCAGATCCCCCGGCCGCTCCTGCGCAACGCCGCCCTCCTCGTCGTCTTCTCGCTGGCGGCGGTGGCGGTCGGGCGGTTCGGCGGCGTCGGGGTCACGCAGATGCCGCCGGCCTCAGCCGTCCAGGTGCTCGACCTCGCGGTCGAGGACTGGCCGGACGGCCGGGTGGCCTTGCGCGACGCCGCGAACGGCCGCCTCGTCGCGGAGGTGCAGCCCGGCGAGGACGGGTTCCTGCGCGCGACCCTGCGGGTGATGGCCCAGGCGCGCCTGCGCGAGGGCCTGTCGCGCACCCCGCCGTTCCGGCTCACCCGGTGGGACAACGGCACGCTCTCGCTCGACGACGTCGCGACGGGCCGGCGGATCAACTTGGAGGCCTTCGGGCTCGGCAATGCAGCCGCCTTCGCGCGGCTGCTCGAACAGGGGAGGGGCGCATCGTGATGCACTGGTTGGGCGGTAAACGCCGCATCGAGGTGCCGTGCACGGTCGAGATCGAGCAGACGGCCGAGAGCCTGCACGCCCATGTCACGCTGGACGGCGGGCTTCTCATCGCTCCGGGCGACGAGGTCACGGTGCACGACGCGCCGACCTCCGTTCCCTACGGCGAGCGCATCGTGGTGCGCCGGCAGGCCACGGTGGTGCGCGCCGGCGCCGTCGAGCGCCTGTGGACCCGCATCGCGGGCCATTTCGAACTCACCGAACTCTACGAAGTCAGCTTCTCGGAAAGGACGCGGCTATGAGCGCGACGACCCTGAAGACCCCGAACGAGAGCACACAGTCGGCGCAGGCGACGACGTTCCTGAGCCCCCGCTTCTACACCACGAACTTCGAGGAGCTCGACCGCACGAACGTCGAGCCGGTGCGGGCCGAGTGGGACGTGCTTATCGCCGAGATGCGCCAGGACCCCAACAAGCGCCACTTCGTGCGCAATTCCGACTTCGACCTCGATCTCTCCGGCCTCGACCCGGAATTACGCAAGGAATTCCTCGACTTCCTGGTCTCGTCGATCACCGCCGAGTTCTCGGGCTGCGTGCTCTACGCCGAGATGCGCAAGCGCGCCAAGAACAAGGACATCCGCGAGCTGTTCGGCTTCATGAGCCGCGACGAGGCGCGGCATGCCGGCTTCATCAACGACACGCTGAAGGATTTCGGGGTCGGCATCGACCTCGGCTTCCTGACCAAGGCCAAGAAGTACACCCATTTCCGGCCGAAATTCATCTTCTACGCCACCTACCTGTCGGAGAAGATCGGCTACGCCCGCTACATCACGATCTTCCGCCACCTCGAGCGCCACCCGGACAAGCGCTTCCACCCGATCTTCAAGTGGTTCGAGAAGTGGTGCAACGACGAGTTCCGCCACGGCGAGGCGTTCGCGCTCCTGATGCGCGCCAACCCGAAGCTGCTCACCGGCGTCAACTACTACTGGATCAAGTTCTTCCTGCTCGCCGTGTTCTGCACGATGTACGTGCGCGACCAATGCCGGCCGGCCTTCCACAAGGCGCTCGGGGTCGACCCGAAGGAGTACGACTTCCAGGTCTTCGCCATCACCTCCGAGATCTCGCGCCAGGTCTTCCCGCTGACCCTCGACATCGACCATCCGGGCTTCCGGGCCGGGCTGGAGCGGCTCCTGTCGTGCGCCCGCGGGATCGAGGAGGCGAAGGCGCGCGGCGGGCTCGTCGGCAAGCTCCGGCACGCCGGCTACGTCGCCAAGGCGGCGCTCGCCTTCGGGCGGCTGATGGCGATGCCGGCCAAGGCCAACCCGATGCCCGCGCAGATCCGCCTCAGCCCCGCCTGGTAGCGCCCGCATGTCCGACTACGCCGCGCCGATCCTCTACGCCGTCGTGATCTGGTGGTTTCTGACCGGGGCGATCCTCTGGCTGAACCACCGGCCGCGCCGCACCCATGCCTGGAGCTTCGGCGCGACGACCGTGACGCTCTTCGGTGCGCTCTGGGTCATCGCCTGGAGCGCGACGCAGGAGAGCGAGGCGGGGGCCTACGCGGCCTTCACGGCGGCGCTGATTGTCTGGGGCTGGCAGGAGATGGCCTTCTACATGGGCTATGTCGCCGGCCCCCGGCGCACCCCGGGCGCGCCCACCGACCGGGGCCTCGCCCGCTTCGGCGCGGCCGCCGCGACCAACCTCTGGCACGAGGCGGCGATCATCCTCGGCTTCGCGGCCATCGCGTGGCTGACCGCGGGCTCTCCGAACCGGATGGCGCTGTGGACCTACCTGGTCTTGTGGGGGATGAACCTCAGCGCCCGGCTCAACCTGTTCCTCGGCGTGCGCAACCTCCACGCCGAGTTCCTGCCGGAGCACCTGCGCTATCTCGGCACCTTCTTTCGCCGCGCGCCGATGAACGCGCTGTTTCCGGTGGCGATGATCCTCGCCACCGGCTTCCTCCTGGTGCTCCTGCACCCCGCCGTCACCGAGAGCGCGTCCGCCTTCAAGCGCTCCGGCCACACCATGATGGCGACCCTGATGGCGCTCGCGATCCTGGAGCACGGCTTCCTGATGCTGCCGCTGCCGTCGGCCGCGCTCTGGGGCTGGGGGCTGCCGGCCCGGCGCCCCGACGCCGCTCCGTGACAGATGTGAAGAACACCACCAGAAAACACCGTACAAGGGGACGCGCGATGGACTACGAAGCCATGTTCTCCTCGGCCCTCCAGGGCCTGCACCGCGAGGGGCGCTACCGGATCTTCACCGACCTGGAGCGCCAGGCCGGCCGGTTCCCCTACGCCACCCAGCACGGCGCGCACGGCACCCGCGCGGTGACGGTGTGGTGCTCGAACGACTATCTCGGCATGGGCCAGCACCCGACGGTGACGGGGGCGATGCACGAGGCGATCGACCGCTGCGGCGCGGGGGCGGGGGGCACCCGCAACATCTCTGGCACCAACCACTACCACGTGCTCCTGGAGCAGGAACTCGCCGACCTGCACGCCAAGGAAGCGGCCCTCCTCTTCACCTCGGGCTACGTCTCGAACTGGGCCGGCCTCGGCACGCTCGCCTCGAAGCTGCCGGGCTGCGTGGTGTTCTCCGACGAGGGCAACCACGCCTCGATGATCGAGGGCATCCGCTCCAGCCGCGCCGAGCGCCATATCTTCCGCCACAACGATGCCGACGACCTCGACCGCAAGCTCCGCCTCGTCGACCCGAAGCTCCCGAAGCTCGTCGCCTTCGAATCGGTCTACTCGATGGACGGCGACATCGCGCCGATCGCCGAGTTGTGCGACGTGGCGGAAGCCCACGGCGCCATGACCTACCTCGACGAGGTCCACGCGGTCGGCCTCTACGGCCCGCGCGGCGGCGGCATCGCCGAGCGCGAGGGGCTGATGCACCGGCTCACCGTGATCGAGGGGACGCTCGGCAAGGCCTTCGCGGTCTCCGGCGGCTACATCGCGGCCTCCGCGGCGTTGTGCGACTTCGTGCGCAGCTTCGCCTCGGGCTTCATCTTCACGACCTCGCTGCCGCCGGCAATCGCGGCGGGCGCGGCGGCGAGCATCCGCCACCTCAAGGCGAGCGGTGTCGAGCGCGCCCGCCACCAGGACCGGGTCGCGGCGGTGCGCCGGCGGCTCTCGGCCATCGGCATCCCGCTCCTCGACAATCCGAGCCACATCGTGCCGGTGATGGTGGGCGATCCGGTGCAGTGCAAGCAGATCAGCGACACCCTGCTCGACGAGTTCGCGATCTACGTCCAGCCGATCAACTACCCCACCGTGCCCCGCGGCACCGAGCGCCTGCGCATCACCCCCTCGCCGCTGCACAGCGACGCCGACATCGATCACCTGGCGCTGGCGCTCGGGACGATCTGGGGACGGATCGGGCTGGCGCGGGCGGCCTAGCTCCAAATTCTCGCCCCTCTGCGCGAGGCCGTCCGGCGAAAGGAGAAGCGCGGGCTTCTACCCCTCCCCCTTCTGCGGGGGAGGGTGGCGAACGGAGTGAGCCGGGAGAGGGGAACCACGCTTCCGGATGAGGCGGAACCGCCCTGCTGGGCGCCCCCTAGACCAGCGTCGCGCTGCCCCTCTCCCGACCTCCGCTGACGCGGGGGCCACCCTCCCCCGCCGAGGGGGGAGGGCTCTTACGCGCGCCACCGTCGCGATCTTTTCCGATGAGGCGACCGGGTTGCCGTCACCCAAACCGATCGTCAATTTCATTAGACAA
This sequence comes from Methylobacterium sp. Gmos1, assembly GCF_053764715.1. Taxonomy (NCBI): domain Bacteria; kingdom Pseudomonadati; phylum Pseudomonadota; class Alphaproteobacteria; order Hyphomicrobiales; family Methylobacteriaceae; genus Methylobacterium; species Methylobacterium sp. Gmos1. The sequence goes on from NZ_JBSNCC010000009.1 coordinate 111,119, forward strand.
TTTTGTCATCCCGGCCGATCCTGCCTCCACCTCCCTCCTCGAGGACGCGAACCGTGGCTCCCACCCACTCGGCCCTGTCCCGGCGGGCCCCCAAGCCGGGCTTCGCGAAGCCGACCGTCGTGGATCCCGCCCTGCACGCCGAGGTGAGGCCCCGCCCGCCCTATCCGTTCTCGGCCATCGTCGGGCAGGACGCGATGCTCCGCGCGCTGCTCGTCGCGGCGGTCGATCCGGCGGTGGGCGGGGTGCTGGTCTTCGGCGATCGCGGCACCGGCAAGTCGACCGCCATCCGCGCGCTCGCCGCCCTGCTGCCGCCGATGCGGGCGGTGGCCGGCTGTCCTTACGCCTGCGATCCGGTCGATGCCGCCTCGCTCTGCCCGTCCTGCGCGGCGCGGCGGGCGCAGGGGCTCACCGTCAGGACCGTGCCGGTGCCGGTGGTCGACCTGCCCCTCGGCGCCACCGAGGACCGGGTCGTCGGCGCGCTCGATATCGGCCGGGCGCTCGGGGCCGGCGAGAAGGCGTTCGAGCCCGGGCTGCTCGCCCTCGCCAACCGCGGCTTCCTCTACATCGACGAGGTCAACCTCCTGGAGGACCACCTCGTCGACCTGCTCCTCGACGTGGCGGCGTCGGGCGTCAACACCGTCGAGCGCGAGGGCCTGAGCCTGCGCCATCCGGCGCGGTTCGTGCTCGTCGGCAGCGGCAACCCGGAGGAGGGCGAGCTGCGCCCGCAGCTCCTCGACCGCTTCGGCCTCGCCGTCACGGTGACGACCCCCACCGACCTCGCGACGCGCGTCGCGATCGTGCGCCGCCGCGACGCCTACGAGCGCGATCCCGCCGCCTTTGCCGCCGAGTGGGCGGCGGAGGAGGCCCGGCTCGGCCAGGCGATCCTGGCGGCGCGCGCGCTTCTGCCCGACGTCGCGGTGCCGGACGCGGTGCTGGAGGCCGCCGCCCGCCTGTGCCTGGCGCTCGGCACCGACGGGTTGCGCGGGGAGCTGACCCTGATGCGCACCGCGCGCGCCCATGCGAGCCTCGACGGGGCCCCCACCGTGACCCTCGACCACCTGCGCGAGGTGGCGCCGAGTGCCTTGAGCCACCGCCTGCGCCGCAATCCCCTCGACGAGGCCGGCTCCGAGGCGCGGATCGCCCGGGCGCTGGCCGAGGTGCTCGGGTGAGCGCGGCGCCCGACGCGGCCTGGACCCGGGCCTGCCTCGCGGCCTCCCTCGCGGCGATCGACCCGGCCGGGACGGGCGTCGTCGTGCGCGCCCGGCCCGGCCCGGTGCGCGAGGCCTGGCTTGAGCGCCTGCGCGCCTCGCTCCCGGAGGGAGCGCCGGTGACGCGCCTGCCCGCCGGCATCGCCGACGACGCGCTTCTCGGGGGGCTCGACCTGCCGGCGACCCTGGCGGCGGGACGCCCGGTGGCGCAGGCCGGCCTGATCGCCCGCAGCCATCGTGGGGTGGTGGTGGTGCCGATGGCCGAACGGCTCGGCCCCGGTACCGCGGCGCGGATCGCGCAAGCGCTCGATACCGGCGTCGTCGAGGTCGCCCGCGACGGGATCGCGGCCCGGCATCCGGCCTGCTTCGGCCTCGTGCTCCTCGACGAGGGGGAGGGTGAGGACGAGGCGATCCCCGCCTGCCTCGCCGACAGGACGGCCCTGCACCTCGACCTCGACGCCGTGCCGCCCGGCGCGCTGGCGGGGACGCCGCCGCTCCCGGACCTGACGGCCGCCCGCCGCGCGGCCGAGGCCGACGTGCCGCTCGAGGCGCAGGAGGCTTTGTGCGCCCTCGCGGTCCGCCTCGGCATCGCGTCCCTGCGCGCGCCGCTCCTCGCCCTGCGGGTGGCGCGGCTGCACGCGGCGCTCGCCGGACGCGCGGCCGTGGAAGACACCGATCTCGCCGCCTCCACGGCTCTGGTGCTCGCGCCGCGGGCGCGAACCTGGCCCTCCGAGGAGGCCGAGCCTCCGCCGCCCGACCGGGACGAGGCCGGCCCGACGGACCCGGAGACCGACGATCCGGGCGGCGGGAGCCAGGGCCTCGACGACCGCGTCCTCGCGGCGGTCGCGGCGAGCCTGCCGCCGGGCCTCCTTTCCCGCCTGCTCGCGGCCAAGGGCCCGCGCACGCGCAGCCCCGACGCCGGGCGCGCCGGCGCCGCCGCATCGGCGCAGACCGGCCGTCCGGTCGGGGCGCGGCCGGGCGATCCGCGCCGCGGGCGCCTCGCGCTGATCGACACCCTGCGGGCCGCCGCGCCCTGGCAGCGCCTGCGCCGCGGCGCGGGCGAGGCGCGCCTGCGCATCACGCCTGACGACCTGCGCATCCGCCGCCTGGTGCGGAAGCGCGAGACCACCACGATCTTTTCCGTCGACGCCTCCGGCTCCGCCGCCCTGGAGCGGCTGGCCGAGGCCAAGGGCGCGGTCGAATCGCTCCTCGCCGAATGCTACGTGCGGCGCGACCGCGTCGCCCTGGTGGCCTTCCGGGGCCGGGGCGCCGACCTCCTCCTCGCCCCGACCCGCTCGCTGGTGCGGGCCAAGCGCGCGCTGGCCTCCCTTCCCGGCGGCGGCGGCACGCCGCTCGCGGCGGGCATCGAGGCGGCGGGGCGGCTCGCCGCCGCCGAGCGCCGGGCGGGGCGCAGCGCGACCGTGCTGCTCCTCACCGACGGCCGTGCCAACATCGCTCGCTCCGGCGCCCCGGGCCGGGTCCAGGCGGGTGCCGACGCGCTCGCCGCCGCGAAGGCGCTGGCGGCGGAGGGCACCCGCGCGCTTGTCATCGACACCGCCGCCCGCCCGCAGGATTCCGCCCGGGCGCTCGCCGCCGCGATGGCCGCGCGCTACCTGGCCATGCCGCAGGCCGACGCCGCGCGCCTGACCCGGGCCGTGCGCGAGGCCGCCCCGCCGGGTTGACCGATGGCCGCCACCGACGACAGGCCCGCCTTCGCCCGCGAGGGCCGCGACTGGCCGAACCGCGAGGCGAGCCGCTTCGTGTCGGCCGGCGGCCTGACCTGGCACGTGCAAGAGGCGGGGGAGGGCCCGGTGCTGCTCCTCGTCCACGGTACCGGCGCGGCGACCCATTCCTGGCGCGGGCTGCTACCGCTCCTGGCAAGAGACTTCCGGGTGATCGCCCCCGACCTGCCGGGCCACGGCTTCACCGATCCCCTGCCGACGCCGTCGCTGCCGCGCATGGCGCGCGCGCTGGCCGACCTGCTGCGCACCCTCGGCGTCGCGCCCGAGGTCGCGGTCGGACACTCCGCTGGCGCCGCGATCGCAGCCCGGCTCTGCCTCGACGGAGCGCTGGCGCCCCGCCTCCTCGTCGGGCTCAACGCGGCGCTGAAGCCCTTCCCGGGCATGGCCGGCTTCATCTTCCCGGCGATGGCCCGCGCCCTGTTCCTCAACCCGGTGACGCCGCGGGTCTTCGCCTGGTCGGCCGACCGGGCGGCGGTGGAGCGGCTGATCCACGGCACCGGCTCGACCCTCGACCGCACCGGCCTCGACCTCTACCGCCGCCTGTTCCAGACCCCCGGCCACGTCGCCGGGGCGCTCGGCATGATGGCGCACTGGGACCTGATCCCCCTTGACCGCGACCTGCCCCGCCTCAAGCCCCCGCTGCTGCTGATCGTCGGCGGGCAGGACCTCACCATCGCCCCGGACGTGTCGTTCGGCCTCGCCGACCGCCTCGGCGGGCGGGCCCGGGTGGAGCTTTTGCGCGGCCTCGGGCACCTCGCGCACGAGGAGAGGCCGGAAGTGGTGGCCGAGCTGATCCGGGCCGGGGCGGCCCAGGCCTGAGCCTCGGGCAGAACGAGACCCGCGCCACCGACTTTCCCGCTTGCCACCCGCCCCGACCGCGATGATAGTGTCAACTTATGTTGACACTCGACGACGCGCCGCCGCGGGTCACGACCGCCCGGCGCAGGCCCCGTGCGGTGGTGATCGGCAGCGGCTTCGGCGGGCTCGCGGCGGCGATCCGCCTCGGCGCGCGGGGCTACCGGGTCAGCGTGCTGGAGCGCCTGGACCAGCCCGGCGGGCGGGCGCGGGTGCACCGGCAGGACGGCTTCACCTTCGATGCCGGGCCGACCATCGTCACCGCGCCGTTCCTGTTCGAGGAGCTGTGGCGCCTGTGCGGGCGCTCACTCGCCGACGACGTGACGCTCGTGCCGATGCGGCCGTTCTACCGCATCCGCTTCGACGACGGCGCCAGCTTCGCGATGTGCGGCGAGGCCGAGGCGATGCGCGACGAGGTCGAGCGCCTGTCGCCGGGCGAGGCCCCGGCCTACGACCGCTTCATGGCGCTGTCCGACGAGCTGTGCCGGGTCGGGTTCGAGCAGCTCGGCGCGGTGCCGTTCGGGCGCCTCGCCGACATGCTGCGCATTGCCCCCGACCTCGTGCGGATCGGCGGCCATCGCAGCGTCTACAGCCTCGTCTCGTCGGTGTTTCGCGACGAGCGCCTGCGCACGGCGTTCAGCTTCCACCCGCTCCTCATCGGCGGCTCGCCGTTCCGGGCGAGCGCGCTCTACTGCCTGATCGCCGCCCTGGAGCGGCGCTGGGGCGTGCACTCGGCGCTCGGCGGCACCGGCGCCCTGGTGCGCGGGATGGTGCGGCTGATCGAGGGCCAGGGCGGCGAGGTGCGATGCGGCGCCGAGGTCGAGCGGATCCTGGTGAAGGACGGGACCGCGCGGGGCGTGGCGCTCGCCGACGGCACCGAGATCGCCGCCGACGTCGTGGTGTCGAACGCCGATTCGGCCGTGACGGCCCTGCACCTGCTGCCGAAGGAGGCGCGGGGCTGGCGCGAGCGGCGGCTCGGCCGGGCGCATTCCTCGATGGGGCTGTTCGTCTGGTATTTCGGCACGCGGCGGACCTATCCGGATCTCGCCCACCACACGATCCTGCTCGGGCCGCGCTACCGCGGGCTTCTCGACGACATTTTCTCCCACAAGGTGCTGGCCGAGGACATGAGCCTCTACCTGCACCGCCCGACCGCGACCGACCCGAGCGTCGCCCCGCCGGGCCACGACGCGTTCTACGCCCTGGTGCCGGTGCCGAACCTCGCCGGCGGGCAGGACTGGGCCGCGCTCGCCGAGCCGTTTCGCCAGCGCATCGCCGCGCGCCTCGAAGCCACCGTGCTGCCGGGCCTGTCGGGCTCCCTCGTCACCTCCCGCGTGACGACGCCGCAGGATTTCTCCGACGATTTCCTGGCCTTCCGCGGCTCGGGCTTCGGCCTCGAGCCGATCCTGACCCAGAGCGCCTACTTCCGCCCGCACAACCGCTGCGGCGCGGTGCGCCACCTCTACCTCGTCGGCGCCGGCACCCATCCGGGGGCCGGGCTGCCGGGGGTGCTGTCCTCCTCGAAGATTCTCGATCGCGTGGTGCCGGATGCTGCCGTCTTCGCCTGATGCGCGTCGTCAAACGCCGTTTGCGGCGTCCCTGGCCCGCTCCGCCGACCACGCCGCCTGCCGGGCGGCGATCCGGGCCGGCTCGCGCAGCTTCTACGCCGCCTCGTGGCTGCTGCCGCGGGACGTGCGCCGCGACGCCTACGGGCTCTACGCCTTCTGCCGCCTCTCCGACGACGCGGTCGACGGGGCGGGCGCCCGGGCGGACGCGGTGCCGCGCCTGCAGGCGCGATTGAGCGCGGCCTATGCCGGCCGCCCCGCCGACGCGCCCGCCGACCGGGCGCTCGCCGAGATCGTGACCCGCCACGCCATTCCCCAGGCGCTGCCCGCCGCCCTCCTCGAGGGGCTGGCCTGGGACGCCGCCGGACGGCGCCATCCGGATCTCTCCTCCCTCGTCGCCTACGCCGCCCGGGTCGCCGGCTCGGTCGGGGCGATGATGACGCTGCTGATGGGCGAGCGCTCGCCCGAGGCGCTGGCGCGGGCCTGCGACCTCGGCATCGCCATGCAGCTCACCAACGTCGCCCGCGACGTCGGCGAGGATGCCCGCAACGGGCGGCTCTACCTGCCCGAAGCCTGGCTGCGCGAGGCCGGGCTCGATCCCGACGCCTTCCTCGCCCGGCCCGAGCCGAGCCCGGCGCTCGCCACGGTCGTCGCCCGCCTGCTCGCCGCCGCCGACCTCCTCTACGCGCGGGCGGAATCCGGCATCGCGATGCTGCCGCCGGCCTGCCGCCCGGCGGTGCGCGCCGCCGGGCTGATCTACGCCGAGATCGGCCGCGACCTCACCCGCAGCGGGCTCGACTCCGTGACCCGCCGCGCCCGGGTGCCGGGCGCCCGCAAGGCGCGGCTGCTCGCCCGCGCCGTCGCCACGCCCTCGATCCGCCGCGCCGACCGGCCGGCCCTGCCGGAAGCCGCCTTCCTGGTCGAGGCGGTGCTGGCGACGCCGCTCGCTCCCGCGGCGACGCGGCCGGCCTGGTGGAACCTCGGCGGGCGGGTCGTGCGCGTGCTCGACCTGATCGAGACCCTGCGCGAGCGCGAGCGGCTGGGCGGCGCGGCCCCGTCGTGAGCCAGACGCTGTTCGCGCTGCTCGATTTCGGGCTGGTGTTCGGGGCGGTGCTGGGGTTCGGGTTCTGGCAGCTTCATGTGCTGCGGCGGGACAAGCGGCGGCGGGCGCGCCCGGAGGATGGCCCGGGGCGGGATGCGTGACGATGATCCAGGCGTCGCCGTGCACGATTGCCGGCTTGGCCGATCGGATTCACCGCCCGAATGCTGCTCGATCGGTATCCGCCGGCATCTCGACCTCCTGGTCATTCCGGGCCGCGTGGCGGAGCGCGGAATCCGGCCATCGCGGTAATGCCGACAAACGCAAACGGCGCTCCCCTCGCCCGTGTGGGAGAGGGGAGGCGCGCCATAGTAATCTTTGAGCGGATCCACCGGAGATCGCGTGAATGCCTGAATTCCGGGTTCCGCTACGTGACCCCAGAACGACGCCGAGGATGATGAGCCTGCGAGAGGCCGACTGAAACGGGCTCCGAGTTCGTCAATCGAATCTCACTCGCCATCATCCCGGATTCCCGGCAACCCTCGCCGCGGCACGGCGCGGAGGGTTGCAGACCGGTCCCGGGCCTCGCCGCGCTGCGAGCCCCGGATAGAGCGACACTGTCGCGAGATCTTCCCCGCGAACGGCCGATCGGAGCGTCCCCTCACTCCAGCTCCAGTACCACGCTCCGGAATCCTTGCGGCTTGCGCGCCGGGCAGATGTCGCCGTCGTCGCTGACGAGCTGCACCTTCTTGCCGTCGGATGCGACGAGCAGGCCCTCGGGCTGGAAGTCGGGGAGCGCCGCCAGCGCCTCCGCCACGCCCGCGACGCGGGTCGGCGCCTCGCCGGCCTTGCCGGACCAGCGGTAGAGATCGGCGGCCTCGCCGCCGCTGCCCGAGCCGCCGGCGATCAGGAAGTAGGCCTTCGCCCCGGGCGCGTAGGCGATGTCGCGGATGCCGCGGCCCTTGAGGTCGAGGGCGACGGGCTTCCCGAGCTTCGGGGCCGCGCCGCTCGCCAGCACCTCGGAGGGGTTCTCGAACGGCACCACCAGGGCGTCGTTGTCGGCGTTGAGCGGGTTGCGCAGGCCCACGAACAGGCCGCGCCCGTCGGGCATCGGACTCAGCCCCTCGATGGCAAAGCCCCGCCGCCGCGGGCTCAGGCTCGCCTTCGCGGCAAGGTCGACGGCGATGCGCTCGGACAGGCGCGGGTCGAGGTCGGCGATCGCCTTGGCGAGGCCCTGGAACGGCTTGCCCTTCGGCGTCACCGCGGGCGCCTTGGCATCGCCGCCGACCGTGAGGGCGAGCACCTGGCGCGAGGATTCGCGGGTGCGCCCGTCCGCGTCGCGGGCGTGCGAGCCCATCAGCACCAGGTCGCTGCCGAGCCAGGCGAGGGATTCGAGGTCGGCCTTGGCGGGCTCCTCGCGCGCCGTGGTGGCGAGCGCCGCGTCGAGATCGCCGCCCTTGAGCATCAGCGGCGGGCCGGATTCGTCAGCTTTGTAGAGGCGCAAGCTGTTGCTCTCGTCGTCGACCACCAGGAAGCGATCACCGAAGCTGCCGGCCGGGTAGGGGACGGCGCCGGAGGCCTCGCACGGGCCCCAATGCATCAGCACCGGCCCGGTCTTCACCTCGGCACGCGCGCCCTGCGCCGCGAGGCAGAGGGTGAGCACGGACACGAATCTTCCCAGGCGTCTCGAGCCCCGGCCCGTCATGGCGATTCTCCCTGGATCGCGGCCTGTTTCAACCAGAGCCGTCTTCGCAGTATTTCACGCGGTCACGGATCCCTTCAATGCTATGGTGGAAAAATCTTCGTGTGACCGTGCAGCACCGGGCCGCACTGCGTCAGCCCTCCTCCGGTGCGTCCGCCTCGCTGCTCCCCGCCCGCCGCGTGGCGACGAAGCGGCGGCGCGCCTCGGCCGCCTCGCGGAACGCCCTCGTGCGCGGCGGGTGCTGCGCCAGCTTGCCGATCTCGCGCAGGATCAGCTCGGCCTCGAACGCCGCGGCGCGCTCTCCCGCGGCGGCCCGGCTGTCGGTGCCGTGGGAGGCGGTGTAGCGCTCCAGCCCGTCGCGACAGACCGCGACGCGGAATTCCAGCCACTCGATCACGTCGCCGAACGCCCGGGCGCGGATCTCCGCGGCCGTGGCCCGGCGCTTCTTCTCGCTCACCGCTCGTCCCTCCGCGGTCCGGACGAGCGATGGTGTCACAGATCGCGCGGCGATTCGCCCGATCGCCCGACGCTCAGATGTGGAGAGCCTCGCCGAGTGCCCGAAGGTTGGCCTCGTGGAAGGCCTCGCCCAGCGTCGGGTGGGCGTGGATCGTGCCGGCGATGTCCTCCAGCCGCGCGCCCATCTCCAGAGCGAGGCCGAAGCCAGCCGCCAGTTCCGAGACGCCGGCGCCCACCGCCTGGATGCCGAGGATGAGGTGGTTGTCGGCCCGCGCCGTCACCCGCACGAAGCCGTCCTCGGCGCCGAGCGTCATGGCACGGCCGTTGGCCGCGAAGGGAAACAGGCCGGTGCGGATCTCGTGTCCGGCGGCCCGGGCCTCCTCCGGCGACAGGCCGGCCGAGACCACCTCCGGGTCGGTGAAGCACACCGCCGGGATCGCCACCTTGTGGAAGGCGCGGCGGCGCCCCGCCACGATGTCGGCCACCATCTCGCCCTGCGCCATGGCGCGGTGGGCCAGCATCGGCTCTCCGGTGACGTCGCCGACCGCCCAGACGTTGCGCATCGAGGTGGCGCAGCGCTCGTCGATACGGATGAACGGCCCGCTCATGTCGAGGTCGAGCCGGTCGAGGCCGAGATCGTGCGTGCGCGCCTTGCGGCCGACCGCGACCAGGATGACCTCCGCCGGAATTTTCTTGGACTTGCCCCCGACCTCGACGGCCAGCGCGTCGCCGGACAGCCCGCTCGCCTTCGCGCCGAGCAGCACCTCGACCCCGAGCGCCGCGAGGCGCCGCGCCACCGGCCGGGTCAGCTCGGCGTCGTAGGCCGGCAGGATCCGCTCGGCCATCTCGACCACCGTCACCTTGGCGCCGAGCTTGGCGAAGGCGGTGCCGAGTTCGAGGCCGATATAGCCCGCGCCCACCACCGCCATCGTGGCGGGGACCTTCTGCAGCGACAGGGCCTCGGTCGAGGAGATGACGCGCCCGCCGAACGGAATGTGGGGGAGCGCCGCCGGGACCGAGCCGGTGGCGATGATCACGTGCTCGGCCCGCACCCGCTCCGGGCCGGTATCGGTCTCGACGAGGCAGGTCTTGCCGTCGACCATCTGCCCGCGCCCGCGCAGGATCTTGACCCCGCCGCGCTTGAGGAGTGAGGCGACGCCGGTGTTGAGTCGCCCGACGATTCCGTCCTTCCAGGCCACCGTGCGGGGAAAGTCGAGGGTGGGCGGGCCGGCCGAGAGGCCGAAGGGCGACGAATCCTCGGATTGCAGGACGGCCGCGTGATAGGCCTCGGCCGCGTGGATCATCGCCTTCGAGGGGATGCAGCCGACGTTGAGGCAGGTGCCGCCGAGCCGGTTCTCCTCGACCAGCACCGTGTCGATGCCGGCTTGACCGGCGCGGATCGCCGCGACGTAGCCGCCCGGGCCGCCGCCGAGCACCAGAAGCTTGGTGGTGATCTCGCTCAACGATCAGGCCTCCATGAACAACGTCGCGGGCGTCTCGAGAAGGCCCTTGAGCGCCTGCACGAATAGGGCGGCGTCGTAGCCGTCGACCACCCGGTGGTCGAAGGACGCCGAGAGGTTCATCGTCAGGCGCGGCACGAAGGCGCCGTCGCGCCAGACCGGGCGCATCACCTGCTTGTTGACGCCAATGATCGCGACTTCCGGCCGGTTGATCACCGGCGTCGTCACGATGCCGCCCAGCGCCCCCAGCGACGTGATGGTGATGGTCGATCCCGAGAGCTCGTCGCGGGCGGCCAGCCCGTTGCGGGCAGCCTCGGCCAGGCGCCGCACCTCGGCGGCCGCGTTCCACACGTCGCGGGTCTCGGCGTGGCGGAGCACCGGCACCATCAGGCCGGACGGGGTCTGGGTCGCGATGCCGACATGGATCCCGGCATGGCGGTGGATCACCTCCGCCTCGTCGTCGTAATGCGCGTTCATCTGCGGGAAGTCCGGCAGGGCGCGCACCAGGGCCTGGACCAGGAACGGGATCAGCGTCAGCTTCGGGCGGGCCGCGCCGTAGCGCTGGTTGAGGGCGGCGCGCAGCTCCTCCACCGCCGTCACGTCCACCTCCTCGACGTAGGAGAAGTGGGCGACGCGGCGCTTGGCGTCGGCCATGCGCTGGGCGATGCGCCGGCGCAGCCCGATGACCTTGATCTCCTCGACGCCCGTGCGCGGGGCGCGGCCGGCGGGCGCGGGGGCGGCGTCCTCGGGCGGGGTGTTGAGGAACGCGTCGAGATCGTCGTGACCGACACGGCCGGCCGGACCCGTGCCGCGGACCTGGCGCAGGTCGATGCCCGCTTCCAGGGCCCGCCGGCGCACCGCCGGGGAGGCGATCGGCTTCTCGCCGGCCGGCCGCGGCGGACCCGAGGAGGGGGCCGTGGCGGCAGGGCGGGGGGCAGGGGTTGCAGGCTTGGCCGGGGCCGGCTTCGGTGCTGCGGCGGCGCTCGGCGCCGCGGCGGATTGGGGAGCAGGTGCCGGCTGGGCCGGCTCCAGGCCGTCGGCGGCCGGGACCAGGGCGGCGGCCGGCTGGCCCGCTGCGGCGTCCTGCGCCCGCGCCACCTCCGGCGCCACCGCGATGCCGGCCTCGGGAGCCGGCGCGGCCTCGCCGCCCTCGACCTCGAGCCGCACCAGTTCGGCCCCGACCGCCAGCATCTGGCCGGCTTCGGCGCCGAGGGCCGCGACAGTGCCGCTCACCGGAGAGGGAATCTCGACGGTGGCCTTGTCGGTCATCACGTCGGCGAGCGGCTGGTCCTCGCGGACGACGTCCCCGACCTTGACGTGCCAGGCCGAGACCTCGGCCTCGGCCACGCCCTCGCCGATATCGGGCAGCTTGACGATGCGAAAGCCCACGGGTCAGCCCTCCATCGCGGCGCGAAGCGCCCGGCCGACGCGCTCGGGGCCGGGGAAGTAGGCCCATTCCTGGGCGTGCGGGTAGGGCGTGTCCCAGCCCGCGACCCGGACGATCGGCGCCTCCAGGTGGTAGAAGCAGGATTCCTGCACCAGCGCGGCGAGCTCGGCGCCGAAACCCGAGGTCAGGGTCGCCTCGTGGGCGATGACGCAGCGCCCGGTCTTGCGCACCGAGGCCTCGATCGTCTCCATGTCGAGGGGAAGGAGCGTGCGCAGGTCGATGACTTCGGCGTCGATTCCCGTCTCGGCGGCGGCGGCCTCGGCGACGTGCACGATGGTGCCGTAGGCGAGCACCGTGACGGCCGATCCTTCGCGCCGGATCGCCGCCTTGCCGAGCGGCACGGTGTAGTGCCCGTCCGGCACCTCGCCGAGGTCGTGGCGGGCCCACGGCGTCACCGGCCGGTCGTGGTGGCCGTCGAACGGGCCGTTGTAGAGGCGCTTGGGCTCCAGGAAGATCACCGGGTCGGGATCCTCGATCGCCGCGATCAGGAGGCCCTTGGCGTCGTAGGGGTTCGACGGCACCACGGTCTTGAGGCCCGCCACGTGGGTGAACAGCGCCTCGGGGCTCTGGCTGTGGGTCTGGCCGCCGAAGATGCCGCCGCCGGTGGGCATCCGCACCACCATCGGGGCGGTGAACTGGCCGCCCGAGCGGTAGCGCAGGCGCGCGGCCTCCGACACGATCTGGTCGTAGGCCGGGTACATGTAGTCGGCGAACTGGATCTCGATGCAGGGCTTCAGGCCGTAGGCCGCCATGCCGACGGCGGCGCCGACGATGCCGAGCTCGCTGATCGGCGCGTCGAAGCAGCGGCTCTTGCCGAAGCGGGCCTGGAGCCCTTGGGTGCAGCGGAAGACGCCGCCGAAATAGCCGACATCCTCCCCGAACACGACCACGTCGTCGTCGCGCTCCATCGCCACGGCCATCGCGTCGCGGATGGCCTCGATCATCGTGCGGCGCGGCATCTCAGTACCCCGCCTGCTGGCGCTGGCGGCGCAGGTGGGGGGGCATCTCGGAAAACACTCCTTCGAACATGTCGCGCGGCGAGGGCTTGCCGCCGGCGTGAAGCGTGCCGTGGGTCTCGGCCTCGCGCTGGGCAGCCACGACCTCGTCGAGGATCTCGGCCTCGCCCTGGCGGTGGCGCTCCTCCGACCAGGCGCCGCGGGCGATGAGGTGATCCTTGAGGCGCTTGACCGGATCGCCGAGCGGCCAGGCGTCGAACTCGGTCTTCGGCCGGTAGGCCGAGGGGTCGTCCGAGGTCGAGTGCGCGCCGGCCCGGTAGGTGACGTACTCGACGATGGTCGGCCCGAGATTGCGCCGCGCCCGCTCGGTCGCCCACTTCGCCACCGCGTGGACGGCCAGGTAATCGTTGCCGTCGACCCGGAGCGCGGGAATGCCGAAGCCGTGGCCGCGCGCCGCGAAGGTCGAGGAGCCGCCGCGGGCGAAGCCCTGGAAGGTCGAGATCGCCCACTGGTTGTTGACGACGTTGAGCACCACCGGCGCTCGGTAGGTCGAGGCGAAGACGAGCGCCGCGTGGAAGTCGGATTCGGCGGTCGAGCCGTCGCCGATCCAGGCGGCGGCGATCTTGCTGTCGTTCTTGATCGCCGAGGCCATCGCCCAGCCGACCGCCTGGACGTACTGCGTCGCGAGGTTGCCGGAGATCGAGAAGAAGCCGTGCTCCTTGGCCGAGTACATCACCGGGAGCTGCCGGCCGTGCAGCGGATCGGCCTCGTTCGAGTAGATCTGGCACATCATGTCGACGAGCGGATAGCCGCCGGCGATCAGCAGCCCCGCCTGCCGGTAGGTCGGGAAGTTCATGTCCCCGGGCTGGAGCGCCCGGCGGAAGGCGGTGCTCACCGCCTCCTCGCCGAGATGCTGCATGTAGAACGAGGTCTTGCCCTGGCGCTGGGCCATCAGCATGCGCGCATCGAAGGCGCGCAGCTTCATCATGTCGCGAAGCCCGGCGAGCAGTTCCTCGTCGGTGAGCGAGCCGGCCCAGGGACCGACCGCTTTGCCGTCGGAATCGAGCACCCGGATCAGTGTGTAGGCGAGGTCGCGGATGTCGGCCGCCGCCACGTCGACCTCCGGCCGGCGGACGGCGCCGGCCTCCGGGATGTCGAGATCGGAAAAGCTCGGATTGCCGCCCGGGCGGACGGCGGGCTCGGGCACGTGAAGGCTCAACGCAGCCTGGGGGCTCGGGGCGTCTGGCGGCATGGGAATCCCTTGGGGAGGGGGCTTTCGGGACGTCAGGACGGCGCGCCGACGCGCGCCTCGACCACTGCCGGGTGGCGCGACAGGCGGGCGGCGAGGAAGGAGAGGTCGGTCCCATCCGGGACCAGGATCGACAGGGTGACGGCGGAGGACGCGCCCTCCGACGCGAGGGCGAGAGTGCGTAAGCCGTAGCCGGCCCGCTCGACCTCGCCGAGCAATCGCGTCACGCCGTCGAAGACGTGCAGGATCCGGGCGCGGATCTCGATGACGTGCTGTTGCTCGCCAGCCATGCGCGTCCTCCCGCGACGCTTGATTTGACTCCCTTGTAGCCCGGTCCGGCCGGATGGTCCTCGCCGATTTTCGAGGCTAAAGCCGGGTTCGGGAGAACACGGAATGGCATCGAAGGCGGAATCGCCGAACAGACGTTCTGCACGGGCGGCAGCACCCGCGAAGGGCGCCGAGCCGCACAGGCTCGACGACGTGGACCGTCGAATCCTCGGCGCCCTGCGGGCGGACGGAAGGCTGACCATCGCGGGCCTCGCCGAGCGGGTCGGCCTGTCGCAATCGCCGTGCTGGACGCGGCTCCGACGCCTGGAGGAGGCGGGGCTGATCCGCGACTACGTCGCGGTGCTCGACCATCGGGCGCTCGGCATTCCCGACGTGGTCTTCGTCGAGGTGACCCTCGACAAGCACGACGACTCGGTGCTGGAGGCCTTCGGCATCGAGATCCTGCGCATTCCGGAGGTCCTGGAGGCGCATCTGGTGACCGGCGAGTACGACTACATCATCAAGGTCGCGGTCAGCGGCACCGCGCATTACGAGCGCTTCCTGCGCGAGAAGCTCTACCGCATCCGCGGCATCCGCCAGTCGCGCTCGGTCTTCGCGCTGCGCACCCTGAAGCAGGAGGTCTCGGTCGATCCGGTCGCCATCGCCCGGCAGCCCTGACGATGACGCGGAGGATGTCGATCCGTTGCGAGAACCAGGCAGGCGCGTCGGGGGCAACCAACCCCCTACACCAGCCCCCGCAATCCCTCCCGATACGTCGGATAGGCGAGCTCCACCCCCAGCTCCTCCCGGATCAGCCGGTTCCGCACCCGCTTGTTCTCGCCGTAGAAGCTGCGCGCCATCGGGCTCAGGCTGGCGGTGTCGAAATCCACCGCCGGCGGCAGCGGCAGCCCGGCAAGCTCGGCCGCGAAGGCCGTCACGTCCTGGGGCGGCGCGGGCTCGTCGTCGGTGACGTTGTAGATCGCGCCCGGCCGGGGCCGGTCGAGGGAGGCGGCGAGGGTCGTCGCGATGTCGTCGACGTGAATGCGGTTGAATACCTGCCCCGGCTTGACGATGCGCTGCGCCTTGCCCTGGCGCAGCTTCTCGAAGGCGTTGCGCCCCGGCCCGTAGATGCCCGACAGCCGGAAGACCTGCACCGCCTTGCCCGTCCGCGCGCCGAGTTCGGCCCAAGCGGTCTCCGCCGCCACCCGGTGGCGGGTGCGCTGGTGGGTGGGCGCCGGCGGCGTCGCCTCGTCGATCCAGGCGCCGCCCTGGTCGCCGTACACTCCGATGGTCGAGAGGTAGCCGATCCACCGCGCCGGGCCGGCGGCGATCGCGTCCGAAAAGGCCGCGAGCGCCGGGTCGCCGCCGGAATCCGGCGGGATCGACACCAGGATCGCGTCGGCCCGGCCGAGGTCGTCGGCGATCCGCGGATCGGTCGTGTCGGGCGAGAACACTCGCACCGTCACGCCGTCGACGTCGGCCGGCGCCTGCCGGGTCGCCGTGACGCCGGTAAAGCGCGCACGCTCGCGCGCCACGAAATGGCCGGCCGTGTAGCCGAGCCCGAAGACGAACAGGTGCATGGCCGAGCCTTACCTAGAGCGGATGCCGTCTTATGCAGGGCGCTGCCCTGCACCCGCCAGAGGGCTCGCCCTCTGGACTCCGGAGTTTTTCGCCAGCTCCCACTCGGCCAGGACATCCGGGTCGCGCTCGTCGGGCGGCGGGGCGGGGGGCAGGCGCCCGAGGCGGGCGAGCGCCCACACCGCCATGCCGCGCACCAGCGGCGCGGCGTCGTCGAGGAGGCGCGCCGCCTCGCCGACCAGCGCCTCGTCCCCCGAATTGCCGATGGCGATCAGCACGTTGCGCAGGAAGCGGTCGCGCCCGGTGCGCTTGATCGGCGTGCCGGCAAAGCGCGTGCGGAACGCCGCATCGTCGAGCCGGGCCAGCTCCGCGAGCGGCGGGGCCGCCAGGTCCTCGCGGGCCGCGAGCCGCGCCTCGCGGGTAGCCGTGGCGAACTTGTTCCACGGGCACACCGCCAGGCAATCGTCGCAGCCGAAGACCCGGTTGGCCATCGGCTCCCGGAATTCCGGCGGGATCGGCCCGGCATGCTCGATCGTCAGGTAGGCCAGGCAGCGCCCGGCGTCCAACTGGTAGGGGGCCGGGAAGGCGGCGGTCGGGCAGGCGTCGAGGCAGCGCCGGCAGCGGCCGCAATGGTCGCTCTCGGCCGCGTCGACCGGCAGCTCGGCCGTGGTGTAGATGGCGCCGAGCAGGAGCCAGTTGCCGAAGCCCCGCGACACCAGCACGCTGTGCTTGCCCTGCCAGCCGAGCCCGGCGGCGGCGGCGAGCGGCTTCTCCATCACCGGCGCGGTGTCGACGAAGACCTTGACCTTGGCCCCCGCCTTGGCCGCGAAGGCGCCGCCGAGCTCCTTCAGCTTGCCCTTGATCACGTCGTGGTAGTCGCGCCGGCGGGCATACACGGCGATCGACCCGCACGAGGGGTCGCGCAAGGCCGCCAGCGGGTCGCCGTCGGGCGCCGCACTGACCCCGAGCATCACGATGCTGCGCACGTCCGACCACAGCCGCGCCGGATCGGCCCGTTCCCCCTTGCGCTCCTCCATCCAGGTCATGGTGCCGTGGCGGCCCGCCGCGAGCCAGGCGGCGAGGCGCTCAGGGAGAGCCGGCACCGCGTCGGGGCGCGTCACCGCGAGGGTGTCGAAGCCCTGCGCCCGGGCGCGGGTCTCGAGGAATCGTCGAAGGGCGTCGGGTGCGAGAGGGGCTCGAGGCGTCAGAAGTCCAGATCCGCGTAATGGTCGGCCGGTGCCATCCCGGCCACCCGGTCGGCGAGCAGGCTGCGGAACGAGGGGCGCGACTTCACCCGCGCGTACCAGTTCCGCGCCATCTCGTCCTCGTCCCACGGCACGTCGCCGAGGTAGTCGACGCAGGACAGGTGCGCCGCGGCGGCGAGGTCGGCATAGGTCAATTGCCCGCCCGCCAGCCAGTTCCGCCGCGAGATCAGGTAGCCGATGTATTTCAGGTGGTAGCGCACGTTGCTGCGCGCCGCCCGGATCGCGTTCATGTCCGGCGGGCCGCCGCCGTGCTGCGCGGTCATGAAGCGCTTGTGGATCTTCTCGGTGACGAGGTAGCCGGTCACCTCCTGGTCGAACTTGTGCAGGAACCAGTCGAGCAGGCGGCGCACCTCGACCCGGGCGGCGGGGGAATCCGGCAGGAGGCGCGACCCGCCGAGGCCCAAGCCCCGGGTCTCGTCGAGGTACTCGGCGATGATGCCGCCGCCGGGCACCGCGAGGCCGCCCTCCTCCACCAGCACCGGGGTGGTGCCGGCCGGGTTCATCATCAGGAAGTCCTCCCGCCGCTCCCACGGGCGTTCCTCGACGAGCTGGGGCTCCATGCCCATCTCGGCCATGATCAGGCGCACGAAGCGGGAATGCGGGCAGAACGGGGAGTGGTGGAGCGTCGCCATGCGGGGCCGTTTCGCGCTTCGTCTGTCGGCTGGCCTTGAAGGTCGGCTCGCGGTGGGTCGTGTCCGACAGGATTGGCCCGGACGTGATTAACGTCCGGTCACCGGTTCATGGAGATCTTTCGGCATCCTTAACACGGGTGGGAGGCCCTGGTAACCGAGCCTCAACCCTCTCGGTGCGAGGCTCCGCCGGGAGGCTTGAACCGTCGGCACCCCTTTCACCACAGACTTGCCACAGAGGTGGCGCTGGACGCCGGCGAGAGCGCGGCGCCGGAGCCGGGCCCCGTTTCTTAAATCCCCGCCGGACGCGGTCGCGACCGCCCGCGGCGCGACCACGAGAGCAGACGACATGACGACGGCGACATCGAGGGCGGGTGGGCCCGCGCGCGGCATGGGTTCCGGGCGGGGAGGGCGGTGATGGACGTCGCCAGCATCGGCAAGGCCGTCATCCTTGCCCTCGTCGAGGGCGCGACCGAGTTCATCCCGGTCTCCTCGACCGGGCATCAGCTCCTCGTCGGCCACTTCATCGGCTTCGAATCGCCCAACAACACCTTCGAGGTGCTGATCCAGCTCGGCGCCATCCTGGCGATCGTCGGGGTCTATTTCCGCCAGCTGCTCGACCTGCTGGTGCGCGCACCCCGCGACCCGGGGGCCCGTCGCTTCATCCTGGCGATCCTGATCGCGTTCCTGCCCGCCGCCATCATCGGCGGCCTGTTCTCGAAGTACATCAAGTTCTACCTGTTCAACCCCTGGATCATCTGCTCGACGCTGGTCGCCGGCGGCCTCGTGCTCCTCGTCATCGACGAGACCGAGATCGAGCAGAAATACGACGACGTGCACCAGTTCTCGCTGCCGATGGCGCTGAAGATCGGCTTCTTCCAGTGCCTGGCGATGATCCCCGGCGTGTCGCGCTCGGGCGCCACCATCGTCGGCGCCATGCTGATGGGCTCGGGCAAGCGCGCCGCCACCGAGTTCTCGTTCTACCTCGCCATGCCGACCATGGCCGGCGCCTTCGCCAAGGACCTGCTCGACAACTACAAGAACCTGTCGAAGGACGATGTCGGGCTGATCGCCATCGGATTCGTGGTGGCGTTCCTGTCGGCCCTGTTCGTGGTGCGCAAGCTCCTGAACTACGTCTCCCGCCACGGCTTCTCGCTCTTCGCCTGGTGGCGCATCATCGTGGGCGCGGCGGGCTTTGCCGGGCTGATCGTGTTCGGCTGACGGCGGCGGCCCCCCTCTCGACCGGAGGCGTCCAGCGCGGCTATGTCGTCGGTCAGGGAGTGACCCGCGCCACGAGGACCCGCCATGGACGATACGACGCTCGCCGCCGCGTTTCCGGCCGCCACGGAGGCGCAGTGGCGTGCCCTGGTCGACGGGGTGCTGAAGGGCGCCGATTTCGGCAAGCGGCTGGTGCGCCGCACGCCGGACGGCATCCCGGTCCAGCCGCTCTACCCCCCGGCCGACGCGGCTCCCCAGCCCGGCCGCGCGGCGCCCGGCCGCTGGCAGGTGAGCCAGCGGGTCGACCATCCGGACCCGGCCGAGGCCAACGCCCTGGCGCTGACCGACCTCGAGGGCGGCGCCGACGCCCTGACCCTGGTGATGGCAGGCGCGCCTGCGGCCCGCGGCTTCGGCCTGCCCGGGCCCCAGGCGATCGCGGCCGCGCTCGACGGCGTGATGCTGCCGCTGATCGGCCTGCGGCTCGATGCCGGAGCGGCAGCCCCCGAGGCCGCCGAGGCGCTGCTCGCCCTGGCGAAGGCCCGGGGCGACGATCTCTCCGCCCTCGACATCGATCTCAGCCTCGATCCGGTCGCCGTCGAGGCCTCGAGCGGTGCGGCGCCGTCCTGGCCCGGCCTCGCCGACCTCCTGCGCGCGGTCGAGGCGCAGGGCTTTGCCGGCCGCGCGTTCCTCGCCGACGGACGGCCCTTCCACGAGGCCGGCGCCGGCGAGGCGCTGGAACTCGCCTGCGTGCTCTCAGGCGCGCTCGCGACCCTGCGGGCGCTCGAGGCCGGTGGGTACCCGCTCGATCGCGCCCGTGCCGCCCTGGCCTTCCTGCTGGTGGCCGATGCCGACGAGTTCCTGACGGTGGCCAAGACCCGGGCCCTGCGCCGCCTCTGGGCGCGGGTCGAGGAGGCCTGCGGCCTGGCCCCGGCGCCGATCCGCCTGCACGCCGAGACCGCCTGGCGCAGCACCACCCGGCGCGACCCATGGGTCAACATGCTGCGCGCCACCACCGCCGTGTTCTCGGCCGGCCTCGGCGGGGCCGACGCGATTACGGTGCTGCCCTTCACCGCGGCGATCGGCCTGCCCGACGCCTTCGCGCGCCGCTGCGCCCGCAACACCCAGCACGTCCTCCTCGACGAGGCCAACCTGTGGCGCGTCGCCGACCCGGCCGCGGGTGCCGGCGGCTTCGAGGCGCTGACCGACGCGCTCTGCGCCGAGGCCTGGACCCAGTTCCAGGCGATCGAGCGGGAAGGGGGGATCGCCGAGAGCCTGCGCTCCGGCGCGCTCGCCGGCCGCCTCGCGGCCTTGCGGGACACGCGCGACGCGGATCTCGCCACCCGGCGCCAGCCGATCACCGGCACCAGCGAGTTCCCGGACCTGCACGAGGCCCCCGTCGCGGTGCTCGAACCCGCCCCGGCTTCCGGCGCCGTTCCCGAGGGTGCCCTGCCGTCCCGCCGCCTCGCCGAGCCGTTCGAGGCCCTGCGCGAGAATTCTGACGCGATCCTGGCCCGCACCGGCCGGCGCCCGCGCGTGTTCCTCGCCAATCTCGGGCCGTTGAGCGCCTTCAACACCCGCGCCACCTTCGCCCGCAACGCCTTCGAGGCCGGCGGCATCGAGGCGGTGACGAACGAGGGTTTTGCGGACCGCGCCGCCATGGCCGAGGCCTTCCGCGCCTCGGGCACGCCTCTCGCCTGCCTGTGCTCCTCGGACGCGGTCTATGCCGAGGAGGCGGTGCCCGCCGCCGAGGCCCTGCGGGCGGCCGGCGCCACTACGCTCGTCCTCGCCGGCAAGCCGGGCGAGCTGGAAGCCCCCTTGCGGGCGGCGGGCGTCGCCCACGACCTGTTTGCCGGCTGCGACCTGGTGAAGCTGCTCCGCCGAGCCCAGGACGCCGCCCAGGTCTGAGCCAGGTCTGAGGCCGGTCGCCGCGCCTCGGGCCGGTGCCGCCCGGCCGAGGGTCCCCTATCTCCTGTGGCGCCCTATCTCGTGGGGACCGTGACCGAGATCCTGTTCTACCATATGCAGCGCCAGCCGCTGGAGACGGTGCTGCCGAGCCTCCTGGAGAAATCCCTGGAGCGGCAATGGCGCGTCGCCGTCCAGGCGACGAGCGAGGAGCGGCTCCAGGCCCTCGACGACCACCTCTGGGTGTTCTCGGAGGAGAGCTTCCTGCCCCACGGCACCGACCGCGACCCCGATTGCGCCACCCAGCCGGTGGTGCTGACCCTGCGCGACGCCAACCCGAACGGCGCCTCGATCCGCTTCCTGGTCGAGGGCGCGGCCCTGCCCGACGACGCGGGCACCTACCAGCGCATCTGCATCCTGTTCGACGGCACCGATCAGGACGCCCTGCTGCACGCCCGCGAGCAGTGGCGCGGCGCCAAGGAGGCCGGCCACAGCGTCGCCTACTGGCAGCAGGACGAGCGCGGCCGCTGGCAGAAGAAGGCGTGATGCAGGATCGGCGTCCTCTGTGCTGTCGATATGACGCGCATCTCCCCTGTCCTGTTTGGAGAGAGATGCTCGGGGAAAGAAGAGGGCGCGGATCTCCCCCTCTCCCCGCGGGCGGGGGGAGGCTTTCGTCCCTCTTGTCGGGGACGAAAGAAGCGCGAAGCGCGAGGGTGAGGGGGTGTCTCCGGATGAGCCTCCTCCGGCACGTCCCCCTCACCCTCGCGGCGAACCTACGGTTCGCTGCTCGCTGCGCTTCCTGAACGGAAGCACAGCCCTCTCCCCGCCCGCGGGGAGAGGAGAATCCCGCGCCCGATCTTCGAGGCGACGGCGTGGAGATCGTTGGATGAACCGGGGCCCCGGCCCGCGAGGAGATGTCATGACCCGCCTCACGACCCGCATCCTCGCACTCGCGGCCGCCCTGTCGCTGGGGCCGGCACCGCTCTATGCACAACCGGCCCGTCAAGAGGCTCGCCAAGAAAGCCGCCAGCCCGAAGGCCGGCGCCTGCCGCCCGACGCGACGACGCAGCACAGCCTGACCCTCGCCGACGGCCGCACCCTCAACTTCACGGCGGTCGCCGGCAGCCTGCCGCTGGTCGACGAATCCGGCAAGCTCCAGGCCGAGATCGCCGTCACGGCCTTCACCCTGCCGGAGCGCGAGGCGGGCAAGCGCCCGGTCACCTTCGCGATCAACGGCGGCCCCGGCGCGGCCTCGGCCTATCTCAACCTCGCGGCGGTCGGGCCCTGGCGCCTGCCCCTCGACGGCCGGAGCATCAGTCCGTCGATGCCGCCGGTGGCGGTGCCGAACGACGAGACCTGGCTCGACTTCACCGACCTCGTCTTCATCGACCCCGTCGGCACCGGCTACAGCCGCGCCAGCGGCGACGACGCCAAGCGCTACTACGGCGTCGAGAGCGACGCGGCGGTACTCTCGGCCGTCATCGCCCGCTGGCTGCGCACCAACGACCGGCTGGCGTCGCCGAAGTTCTTCCTCGGCGAGAGCTACGGCGGCTTTCGCGGGCCGCTGATCGCCCGCAAGCTCCAGGACGACGTCGGGGTCGGCCTCTCGGGGCTGGTGCTGCTCTCGCCGGTGCTCGATTTCGGCTACCTCCAGCCGCCGCGGCACAACCCGCTCGGTGCGGTGACGCGGCTGCCCTCGCTCGCCGCCGCCGGCCTGGAGCGGCGGGGCGAGACGCCCGATTCCGCCCGGATGCAGGAGGCCGAGGCCTACGCCACCGGCCCCTACCTCGCCGACCTGCTGCGCGGACCCGCCGATTCCGCCGCCATCGACCGGATGAGCGAGCGCGTCGCGGCGCTGACCGGGCTCGATCCGGCGCTCGTGCGCCGCCAGGCCGGCCGGGTCGCCGGCTCCACCTACCAGCGCGAGGCCGACCGCGACTCGGGGCGGGTGTCGAGCGCCTACGACACCGGCGTCACCGGCTGGGACCCGGATCCGAGCGCGGCCTTCGGCCGGTTCGCCGACCCGATCCTCACCGCCATGCAGGCGCCGCTGTCGAGCGCGATGATCGACCTCTACACCCGCACCCTGAATTGGCGGGTCCCGAACCTGCGCTACGAGCTCCTCAACAACGCGGTCAACGGCAGCTGGACCTGGGGCGGCGGCCGCTCCCCGCCGGAGGTGGTGAGCGAGCTGCGCGAGGCGCTGGCCCTTGACGGATCGATGCGGGTGCTCGTCGCCCACGGCTACACCGACCTCGTCACGCCCTACTTCGCCTCGAAGCTGATCCTCGACCAGGTCCCCTCCTACGGCCGCGACAAGCGCCTCTCCCTCGCGGTCTATCCCGGCGGCCACATGTTCTATTTCCGCAAAGCCTCGCGGGCGGCCTTGCGCGGGGACGCGCTCCGCCTCTACGAGACGGCCCTGGCCGCGCGGCAGGGCGGCGACGGACGATGACGGGCGGGGCACGATGCGGCGGACGGTGATCGGAATCGGCCTCACGGGACTCGCCCTGGCGGCACTTCCCCTGGCCGGATGCAGCAGCACCGACCGCGCCGCGCCACCGGTGAACCTCGCGACTCCGGTCAGGCCGCCTCCGCCGCCCGCGCCCTCCTGGGGCCCGGTCCTGGCGCCGGACGGCAGCTGCACCGGATCGGTCCCGGCGACCGCGACCGAGATCGCCCTCGGCATCGCCGAGTGCGAGCTGGTGCGGCTGAAGGGCAAGCCCCCGACCGACGTGCTCGTCGGCGAGAGCGGGCGCGGCCAGCGCGAGGTGCAGGTGCTCTACACCGAGCCCGGCGCGAAGGAGCTGTACTTCTTCGTCAACAACCGCCTCGACCGGATCGTGAAGTAGGCCCCCCGACGATCCCGGACGGCCGCCGCGGACGGTGCGCGGTGGCCGCCTCATGCGCTAATCTCGTCGACGACAGGCACTCCCCACCGGTCCGGGGACGTCCGCAGGCCGGCAAAAGGGACCACGAGCCTCATGCGTGAACCGAATGCGGTCGATTTCTGGCGCGGCATCGCCCTGATCACCATCTTCATCAATCACATCCCGGGCAACGTCTTCCAGAACTACACCTATTCCCAGTACGGGATCTCCGACGCGGCCGAGCTGTTCGTGTTCCTGGCCGGCTGGTCGATCGGCATCGCAACCCGCGGGCGCGACGGGGTGCCGGAGCCGGCCCTGCGCACGGTGCTGCGGCTGCTCTCGCGCATGGTCGAGGTGTATCGCGCCCAACTCGTCATCACCGCCATCGCGCTCGCGATGCTGGCGGGCGCCGCCCTCTACCTCGACAACCCGCTGCTGGTGGAGTGGCACAATGCCGGGCCGATCTTCAGCGACCCGATCCAGGCCACCGTCGGCTGGGTGACGCTGCTGCACCAGCTCGGCTTCTTCAACATCCTGCCGCTCTACGTCGTGCTGCTCGGCCTGGCGCCGGCCTTCGTGCTCCTGTCGCGGGTGCATCTCGGGCTCGCGATCGGGATCTCGGTCCTGCTCTACGCCGTCAGCCTGGTGTTCGAGATCAACATCCCGAGCTGGCCGGTGGAGGGGCACTGGTTCTTCAACCCACTGTGCTGGCAGCTGCTGCTGGTGCTGGGCTTTGCCGCGCACGAGTGGCGGCGCAGCTCGGAGCGCTTCCTGACCTGGCGCCGCAGGTGGATGCCGCTCGGCATCGTCATCGTCATCGTCGGCGCGGTCCTGTCGTGGTTCAACCTGCGGCCCGATCCCCTGGCGGTGCCGGAACCGCGGCTGCTGTTCATCTTCGACAAGTCCTACCTCTCGCCGGCCCGGCTGATCCATTTCCTCGGAGTGCTCCTCGCCTTCCAGACGGTGTTCGGCCTGATCCAGCCGCGGGCGCGCTGGCTCACCCGCCAGCTCGCCGGCCTCGGGCGCAACTCGCTCGCGGTGTTCTCCGTCGGCTCGGTCGCCAGCCTCGGTGCACAGCTGATTCGATTCTGGACCGGGGGAGGTTTCGCGACCGACGTCTTTGTCGTAGGATGCGGCCTGGCCTCACTCTCGTTCACGGCATGGTTCGTCGAATGGCGCTCTCGCTCTCCCCGTCCCTCCTCGGCGGCGTGAGCCTCGCCATGGCGTCGTGCTTCGGCTTCGCAGCGCAGGCGCAGTCGACGACGCCCGCTCAAGCGCCCGTGCAGGTGCAGCCGGCCCAGCCGGCGCATGCCGAGATCCCGGCGCTCCAGGCCACCGCGCCGACCCCGGACGCGCCCGATCCCAGCCTCTCGCCGGAATGCCGGGTGCCGGGCTCCAAGCTCTACACGCTGGCCAAGCTCAAGGCGGTGAAGAAGGCCCTGCGCGAGCACCGCGCCGTCCAGGTCCTGACCATCGGCTCCAATTCCGGGGGCCTGGGCACCGCCGCGACCTACCCGGTGCGGCTGGAGGACGCGCTCACCCGCTCGCTGCCCGACATCGAGGTGACGGTCGAGAGCCGCGGCGTGTCCGGCGAGATCGCCTTCGGGGCGGCCGAGCGCCTGCGCAACCAGGTGGCTGAGATCGAGCCCGACCTCGTGGTCTGGCAGGTCGGCGGCAACGACGCGCTCGCCCGCGTCGACATCGAGGATTTTTCGCAGTCGCTGGCCGAGACCGTGGCCTGGATCAAGTCGCACGGCATCGACGTGGTGCTGGTCGATCCGCAATACACCGCGAGCCTCGCCAAGGACGATTATTACCGCCAGTTCGTCCTGGCGATCCAGAAGGTCGCCGAGCGCGAGCAGGTGCCGCTGGTCCAGCGCTACGAGGCGATGCGCTACCTCGCCACCCGGGCGATCAGCGCGCTGAAGGGCGGCGACACGGCGCAGTCCGGCGCCGGCTTCCGCCTCGCCGATCTCGGCTACCGCTGCATGGCCGAGCACGTCACCCGGGCGATCACCGTCTCGCTGCTCCAGCCGGATGTGGCGCCGGTTCCGATGACGCCGGTTCCGGCGAACTGACGCTCCGACCCCGTCGTCCCATCCCACAACCTCATCCTGAAGTGCCGGCCGATCGGAGATCGTGCGGCCTCGAAGGAGGCCTCCTTCGAGGCTCGCTGTCGCTCGCGCCTCAGGATGAGGTCGCGGGTGGGATCAGGATGACCGATGTCGCCCATCGATCGAATCGCAGGATGTCGCATGAAACCCTGGCTGATCGCCGCCGCCTCCTGCATCGCCTTCCTCACCGCGATCCCCGGCCCCCGCGCCGCCGAGCCTCTGCGCCTCGTCCTCGCCACCGCGACGCCCGGCGGCGGGTTTCCGGCCTATGGCGAGGC
The DNA here is from genome assembly GCF_053764715.1 of Methylobacterium sp. Gmos1. Lineage (NCBI taxonomy): Bacteria > Pseudomonadati > Pseudomonadota > Alphaproteobacteria > Hyphomicrobiales > Methylobacteriaceae > Methylobacterium > Methylobacterium sp. Gmos1. The sequence goes on from NZ_JBSNCC010000009.1 coordinate 136,919, forward strand.
GCTGGCGGCGGCGATCCGGGAGGTGGATCCGGACCTCACCCTGGAGTTACGCGCGAGCAAAGGCTCGACCGAGAACCTCACGCTCCTGCGTGACGGTAGGGTCGATCTCGCCCTCGTCCAGGGCGAGTACGCCTACGACGCGCTCGCCGGGCAGGGCGCGCCGGCCGTAACGGTGGTGGCGCCGGTCTACGCGGCGCCGGGCCTGTTCGTGGTGCTCGCAGGCAGCCCGGTGCGCAGCATCGACGACCTGCGCGGGCAGCCGGTCGCCCTCGGCACCCGGAGTTCCGGCCTCACCGCCATGGGCCGGACCGTGCTGCGCGGCTCCGGGCTCGACCCCGAGCACGACATCCGCCCGATCCTCCTCGACCATGCCGGCGACGGACCGGCGATGGTGCGCGACGGGCGCGCCGCCGCCCTGTTCGGCGGCGGCACCGGCTGGCCGGGCTTCCGGACCATGGCCGAGGCGCCGGGCGGCGCCCGCTTCCTCGGCCCGTCCGCCACCGCGATCCCGGCGATCTTGGCGGCGAGCCCGTCCCTGCGGCGCATCACCGTGGCGCTCGGCACCTTCCCGGGCCAGAAAGACGCAATCGAGACCGTGGGATCGTGGAGCCTCATCCTCGGGCGGCCCGGCCTCGACCCGGCCGCGGTGACCCGTCTCGTCGCGGCGATCGACGAGGCGAAGCCGGCGCTCGCCCGGCGGCTGCCGCACGAGCGGCCGAGCGACCCGCGCGACCTGAAGGACGCCGTCCCGGCGGCCTGGCTGCATCCCGCGACGGCGGCCTTCCTGCGCCGGGAGTAGGGGGCGCCGCCGGCCGGTGTGATTCTGCGGCCACAGCAGATCGCAACATTATTACATTGCGTTTCTAAACGTTGCTCGGCGGCGGATGGCCTGCCATGGATGTCGCCGCCAAGGTTCCCCGGGCGCCGAGCCCGCGGGCGGCGAGGGCGTTCGGCCGGATCCTCACGGGTCGAGGCCGAGGCTGCCCCCTGCCTCGGGCCCGACGATCCGCGAGCCGGAGGACTTGCCTTGAGCGATCACGTCCCGCGGGCGTTGCAGCCCGGGGGAGCGCTCGGGCTCTCGTGCGCCGCGCCGGTCGCGCGGACGCCGCCTGTCGCTCGCCCGGACCGCACGGCGCGGCAACAGCGAGTGTGTGTCGTGAAGCGTCCGTCGTCCCGCCCGCATCCGCGAAGCGCAACCCTGGCGGCAGCCCTCGCCCTGGGCCTCGCGGCGCCCGCCGCGCGGGGACAGGAGACCATCGCCCTCGACGAGGTGGTGGTGGAGGGCCCGCGCCCGTCCGCGCCGGGCCCGGGCCTGCCGGTGCTCCCGACCACCGCCGCCGGCACGATCGGCCTCATCGGCCCGACCCTGGGCTTTCGCGCCGACCGGGCGGTGAGCAGCACGAAGACCGACACGCCTCAGCGCGACGTGCCGCAGGTCGTCACCGTGGCGCCCCGCGAGGTCATCACCGATCTCGCGGCGACCCGGGCCGATCAGGTCCTCGCCTACACGCCGGGCATCGTGCAGCAGAACAATTTCGGCGGCCTCTCGCCGCTCGGCTACGCCGTACGCGGCGTCGCCACGGCCGAGATCTACAAGAACGGCTTCCCGCTCGCCCGCGGCTTCCCGCCCCAGCAGGACACCCAGACCATCGAGCGGATCGAGGTGCTGAAGGGACCCGGCGGCGGCCTGTTCGGCCGCAGCGACCCGGGCGGCCTCATCAACATCATCACCAAGCAGCCGACGGCCGAGCGCTTCGTCGAGATGGGCGGGTTGTGGGGCTCGTTCGAGCAGGTCCGCGGCACGGTCGATGCCGGCGGCAGCCTCGACGAGGCCGGCACGCTCCTCTACCGCTTCAACCTCGCGGCCGGACGCCAGAACAGCTTTCGCGACTTCGTCGACGGCGACCGGCTCCTCGTCGCCCCGGTAGTGAGCTGGCAGGTCACGCCCGACACGCGGGTGACGGTCGAGACCGAATTCCTGCGCAACCGCGCGGTGTTCGACCGCGGCGTCGTGGCGATCAACGGGCAGCTGGGAGCCCTGCCGATCTCGCGCTTCCTCGGCGAGCCGGGCCAGAGCATCCACCAGTCCAGCGACACGATGCAGGTGCGGGTCGATCACCGCTTCGATGCCGACTGGCAGATGCGGCTTGCCACCTACTTCAATACCGGCGCCCTCGTCGGCGAGGCGGTGGAGGTGCGCGAGCTCGACGCCGACAACCGCACCGCCCGGCGCGACCGCAATTTTCGCAACTATCGCTGGGACGTGGCGATCGGCCAGGCCGAGCTGGTCGGGCGCTTCGAGACCGCCGGGATCGGCCACACCCTGCTGCTCGGCTTCGAGCGCGAGAGCACCGACGGCCGCTACCAGCAGGTCCGCTCGCGCTTCCGCCAGACCCCGTACTCCCTCGACGTCTATGCACCCGTCTACGGCCGGCCGCTGCCGCCCTTCGCGTTCCAGACCAACGGTGTCGAGCAGATCACCAGTACGGCGCTCTACGCCCAGGACCAGATCGCGTTCAGCCCGGAATGGAAGGCGCTCGTGGGTGCGCGCTTCGACGTCTTCGAGCAATCGTTCCGGGAGCGGACCACGGGGCTTCGCACCGACCAGACGTCCGTTGCGGCCTCGCCCCGGGCCGGCCTCGTCTACCAGCCGCTGCCGAACCTCTCCGTCTACGCCAATGTCGGCACGAGCTTCCGGCCGAATACCGGGCCCGACGCCTTCGCAGCGGCGCGAAGCGGCCCCTTCGCGCCGGAGAGCGGACTCGGTTACGAGGTCGGCACCAAGCTCGACCTGTTCGGGGGCGCCTTGAGCCTCACCGGCGCCGCCTTCCGGGTCGAGCGGCAGAACGTGCTCACGCCCGATCCGGTCAATGCCGGCTTCTCGCTCGCCGCCGGCGCGGTGCGCAGCCAGGGCTTCGAGCTCACCGCCGCCGGCCAGATCACGCCGGAGGTCAAGCTCCTGGCCGGCTACGTCTTCGCCGACGCGGTGATCACGAAGGACAACGTCCTGCCGGTGGGCGCCCCGCTCATCAACGTGCCGCGCCACTCGGGCAGCCTGCTCGCGGTCCACGAGGTGCGGGAGGGCCCCTGGAAGGGTTTTGGCCTCGGCGGCGGCGTGCGCGCCATCGGCGAGCGGGCGGGAGACGCCACGGCCAGCTTCCGGCTGCCGGGCTACATCGCGGTCGATGCCCTGGCCTATTACCGCTGGGAGAATGTGCGGTTCGGCCTCAACGTCGAGAACGTGTTCGACACGACCATCTACGAGAGTTCGCTCAGCGCGCTGCGGGTCTATCCTGGCGCGCCGCGCCGGTTCACCGGCACCCTGTCGGTGCGGTTCTGATGGCGGCTCCGCGCAAGGGCGATGCCGGCCGCGACGCGGCCGCCGCCCGCGCCCGGCGCTACCGCCAGGCGGTGCTAGCCGAGATCGCGGCGGAAGCCGGCGGGACACCGGAGGGCATCGCCGCCTCGCTGACCCGGCGCGGGGTGCGCAAGCCCCGCGGCGGCCCGATCTGGACGCCGCCGGACGTGCGCCGGCTCCTCGCCCGCCTCGCCACGGAGACCGCGTCGTGACGAAAGCACCCGCCCCGCGCATCGGCGCGATCGACGCCCTGCGCGGCCTCGTCATGCTGCTGATGCTGGTCGACCACGTGCGGGAGACGTTCTTCCTGCACGCCCAGGTCCGCGACCCGATGGACCTCGCGGCCACCGCCCCCGACCTCGCCGTGACGCGGCTGACCTCGCATCTCTGCGCGCCCGTCTTCCTGCTGCTCACCGGCCTCTCGGCCTATCTCTACGGGGCAAAGCACGGGACCGGCGCGGCGTCGCGCTTCCTCCTCACCCGCGGCCTGTTCCTGATCGGGCTCGAGCTCACGCTCGTGAACCTCGCCTGGACGGGGAAGCTCCTGCCGCCGGTCCTCTACCTGCAGGTGATCTGGGCGATCGGCATCAGCATGGTCGCGCTGGCGGGGCTGCTGCGGCTGCCGCGGCCCGCCCTGGTCGCGGTCGCGCTCGCGATCATGCTCGGGCACAACCTCCTCGACGGGATCGTCCTCGCGCCGGGCGAGGCCGGCTATGGTCCGTGGGCGATCCTGCATCAGCGCGGCCTCGTCGACCTGCCCTGGGGCGTCGCCCGCACCTCCTACCCGGTGCTGCCCTGGATCGGCGTCGCGGCGGCGGGCTACGCAATCGGGCCTTGGTTCTCCCTCGATCCCGCTGCGCGCCGGCGCCGGCTTCTCGCTCTCGGGGCGGTGGCGCTCGCCGGATTCCTGGTGCTGCGGGGGATGAACGGCTACGGCGATCCGGTGCCGTGGCACGCCGGCCCGACCACCGGGGCGACGATCCTATCGGTCCTGAACCTCACCAAGTACCCGCCCTCGGCCTGCTTCCTGCTGCTGACCCTCGGCCTCGGGCTCTGGCTCCTCGCCCTGTTCGAGGCGCTGCCGGCCGGGCGTCTCGCCTGGCTGCGGGTGTTCGGCGGAGCGCCCTTGTTCTTCTACCTCGTCCATCTCTGGCTGCTGCGCGGGCTCTACCACCTCACGCTGGCGCTCGGCCTCACCGGCGCGTCGGGGCGGGTCGAGGCCGGGTCGCCGGCGCAGCTCTGGCTGATCGCGGCGCTCCTCGGCCTGCCGCTCTATGGGGCGTGCCGCTGGATGGTCGGACTGAAGCGGCGGGGGCGGCATCCGGTGCTGCGCTATCTGTGACGGCAGCGAGACCGGCACTTGCAGCACGTCGGATTCAGGGAGATCGCGCCTAATCCGACCGATGTCCTTGATCCGACTCTCACCCTCATCCTGAGATGCCGGAGCGCAGCGGAGGGTTCCAGGCATCTCGCCGCGCTCTGGAGGATAAGGGCGACGGGATGGGGACGTGCACAGTACACGACACTGGAGGCTCCGGCGTCGAGAGACCACTGCCTCATCGTGAGCCGCCACCCCTTTCCCGGACGACTGCAACGAAGTGGAAGGAGATCCGGGATCCAGACGGAAGACTCGCCGCGAAGCGGCTCTGAATGCTGCACCGTTGCGGACAGGCGGACGCTTCGCGACTTTTCATGCTGGTTCCCGGATCTCCTTCCGCTGACGCTCCAGTCGTCCGGGAAAGGGGGGGGTTGGCTTACGACGGATTGTGGGCCGGTCGGTACCGTAACTGACAGTGTCGTGTACCGTGGGGGACGTGCCGGATTCGAGCCCAGATCATTGCCGCACGAATAGATTCACCGAGATGATGTGATCCATCGCCACCCGGGCCGGGGCGTTGACCGTCTGGTTCATGTAGCCGACTTCCAGCGTCGAGTGGCCGGCGAGCGGAAATTCGAGCCCGACGAAGGTGCGGACGCGGTCGAGGCCGGCCCGGGCGCCCCAATCGGTGTCGTTGAGGGCGACGAAGGCTTCCGCCCAGGCCACGGCGGCGACGCCCCGCTTCTCCTCGGTGAGCGGCACCGCGGCGCGCAGCATCTGACGCAGGCGAAAGCCCGTGTCCCGCCCGTTGCTCTGGAAGCGCTGCTCGAACCGCGTGCGCGACGAGAGCTTGACCCGCGCGACCGTCCCGATCTCCCAGCCGAGTTGCTGGAAGCTGCGATCCTCCGAGACGGCGCGCTGGCCGAGCGGCGTGTTCTCGACCCGGGCGTAGCCCTGGTAGACGGTGACGGCGTCGTTGATCTTCCAGCCGACGGCCGGTCTCAGGATGAGCTGGTCGAGGTGGGAGATGCCCTCGCCGAAGCGCGGCTGCACCTCGGCGAAGGCCGCGAACGACCCGACACTGCCGAAGGCCGTGGCGTTGATCCAGAGCTGCCCGTCATGGTCGACCTGCGCCGCCGCCGGCAGGCTCGCTCCCGCGAGCGAGAGGGCGGGCAGGAGGGTGCGCAGGAGGTGGAGCAGACGTCCGGCCGCGATCATGCCTGTTCCATCGGGTGCGCCCGCGCGAGGCGGGCCGAGAGTGTCCTAAAGGCAGACGCGTGAGCGGGGCGCTTTATTGCCGGCAAATCGACGAGGTTTTGCCCCTGTTGCAAGCGCACCACAGGCAATCCCATTGGACGTGCCTCCGATAGTCTATCCGTCATCCGCTCACAGGCGCGACAGCATCCGCCAGGCTTCGCAATGAGGATGATTTTCTTAATCAGGCTATTCGACGCGCCACCTGCCTCGGAGAGGCGGAACCCTATCTGCCGAAACGCCGTTGTTAGTGCCAGATGAACTGAGGATATCACCCATGCGGACAGTCTTCACCGCCGGCGCGGCCGCGATCATCCTGGCCGGGTTCTCGGCCTCTGCGATGGCCGAGGAGACCACCGTGATCCATCGCGACCGGGCGCCCGGCATCGCAGTCGAGCATCGCGAAGGTGTGGTCGAGCACCGCGACATCACCACCGGCAGCGTCGATTGCGGCTCCAAGACCGTCCACAAGGAGGACGGGATGGGCAATTCCAAGACGGTCCACAAGGAAGGCTGCAACTGACCGTCGGACACGACAGACATCGGCAGCGGACCGCCCGGCGGTTCGCTGCCGCATCGCGTCCTTCACCCGCGCTTGCGCGCCTTGCGGGCGGCGTATCGGGCGTCGCGCGCGGCCTTCTGGTCGGCCTGGAGCGAAGCGGCCATCCGCGCGGCCTCGGCGGCACGTTCCGCCTCCTCAATGGCCGCAGCCTCGCGCCGCCGCGTTTCCTCGGCCCGCGCCTCGGCCTCTCGTGCCGCACGGGCCGCGTCCTGCGCCGCCCGCTCGGCCTCGCGCTCGGCCAGCCGGACGGTGCGCGCCGCGGTGATCGCCTGGCGCGCCGCGCGGCGCGCCGCGAGGACCGGATCGTGGGCAGTGGCCCGCGCCTGGAACCGGGCGAGCGCGGCCTGCCGGGCCGCGGCGGCCGAGCCGAGGCGGTCGCCGAGCGGCGCTTCCTTGAACTTGCCCATCGCTCAGACCCGGCTCAAGGCGAGGGAGCGGATCGGGCGCGAGAACCGGTCGGCGAGATGCCAGTGCAACTCACGGACCGAGTGGTAGCGATAGGTCCGGTCGATCAGGTGGCTGACGTCGCGGCGCTGGTCATCGACCTGCTGCCAGATCTGCTGCACCTGGAAGGTCGCGGGCTCGAGCGCCGCGTCAGCGGAATGCGAACTGAACGTGAAATTCACTCAAATAATCCGATGGAGGTCGGGCCTGCGCCGTGGCGCAGGACGGGAGATGCGGGCGAAGCACCCGCATCTCGGTACCGGTGCGGTTACGCGGCGCGCAGGTTGCCGGCGGATTGCTTGCCGCTGCGACGGTCGGTTTCCATCTCGTAGGAGACCTTCTGCCCTTCCGAGAGGGTCTGCATGCCCGACCGCTCGACGGCGGAGATGTGCACGAAGACGTCCTTGCCGCCGTCATCCGGCTGGATGAAGCCGAAGCCCTTCTGGACGTTGAACCACTTCACGGTGCCGATCGTCATTGTCGTATCCATAATCTGAAAGCGCGTGGTGGAGCTCGGCACGCCGTCGGCAGCGCCAAGACTCGGGTCGATCGACGGATTTGGAGCGAGTGGCAGAGCATGCGCCGGCGACAACGCGGCGGAGAGGCTCGGTAATCAGGCCAACAATCGATTCATCCTGTATAATTCAGGTCGCGACAGATAGCAAGACACTCGGAAAAATATTAGGCACGGCACCCGGAACGACTGAAAAAACCACGCGCGAGCGGTGTGACATTTCCGAAAAATCATGCCGCCGAACGCTGCCGGCGCGTGCGATATCGAGCCCGCGACCGGCCCGCCCCGATCCCGCACGTTATGCCCTTTCCGCCGCTCAAGGCGCGGCCGCCCCCGGGGCGGGCCAGCCGATGCAGGCCTCGTGGGCGCGGAAGTTGCGCAGCCACCAGCCCCAATCCTCCGGCACCAGCCCGAACGGGTCGGGATGCGCCAGTTCCCGCGCCGCCCAGACCGGCCAGTGCGGGTTCGACAGGGCCGGCCGTCCGAGGAAGACGAGGTCGATCAACTCGTCGCGGATCACCCGGTCGGCCACTGCCGGCAGGCCGAGATTCCAGCTCACGCCTACCGGGATCCCGACCTCGCGCCGCACCCGCGTGCCGCGCTCGACCATGAACGACATCCGGGCGAAGGGCGGATCGGTCATCTCGTCGGTGTTGAAGCCGATCGACAGGTCGGCGAGGTCGAGGCCGTGCGCCTTCATCCGGCCGACCGCCACCACCGCCTCGTCGAATTGCACGCCGTCCGGATGCAGGTCGTCGGAGCCGAGCCGCATGGTGAGCGGCAGGCGCTCCGGCCACACCGCCCGCACGGCGTCCAGCGCCTCGAGATGGAACCGCAGCCGGTTGTCGAGGCTGCCGCCGTACTGGTCGGTGCGCTGGTTGGCGAGCGGCGAGAAGAAGCTCGCGCCGAGATAGCCGTGGGCGAAGTGCATCTCCAGCCACTCGAACCCGGCCTCAACGGCACGGCGCGCGGCGTCCGCGTAGGCCCGGTGGATGCCGGCGATCTCCTCGATCGTCATTTCCTCGACCGGATAGGTGTAGCGGCCGCCGTAGGAGATCGGGGAGGGGGCCTTGAGCTGCCAGCCGTCGGGGTGGTCGGGCGGCAGTTGCAGCTTGCCCTCCCAGGGCTTCTGCTCGCTGCCCTTCCGCCCGGTATGCCCGAGCTGGATCGCTGGCACGCCGCCCATCTCGCGGATGATCCGGGTGATGCGGGCGAGGCCCTCGACGTGGCGGTCGTCCCAGATGCCCGCGCAGGCGGTGGTGGTGCGGCCCTCCGGGGTGATGGCGATCTGCTCGGGGAAGACGAGCCCGAACCCGCCCGCCGCCCGCGAGCCGTAGAGCATGACGTGGTAGTCGCCCATCGCCCCGTCGACCGACCGGTGCATGGTCATCGGCGACATCGCGATCCGGTTGCGGAGCGTGACGTCCTTCAGGGTGAAGGGGCTGAACAGGTCGGGCATGCGGCCTCGCGGGGGCGGGCCGCCCCGCCGGGCAGCCGTTCGCGAGGGTATGGAGTCGGAACCGGGGCCGGCAAGGGAGCCTCCGTGACGAAGGCGATCCGCCGCGGGACGAGGCGCGACGCCCCTGAACCCTCCCCCACGGAACTCGGGCTTGCCCGAGTTCCACATCCCTGTGACCAAGTCGGGCAGGACCGACTTGGGACGGGGGAGGGTGCCCGGCTGCGAGCGCGTAGCACTCGTGCGCCGGGCGGGAGAGGGGACGACGCTTCCGGAAAGGTCGCGACCTTGATGAAGGGAGCTGGTCCTGACGCGTCGCGCTGCCCCTCTCCCGACCCCTGCTGACGCAGGGGCTACCCTCCCCCGCAGAGGGGGGGGAGGGTTCGCGTCGGCGCTTTACTCGATCCCGAGCTTCGCCTTCAGCAGCGCGTTCACCGCCGCCGGGTTGGCCTTGCCGCCGGTGGCCTTCATGGTCTGGCCGACGAACCAGCCGAGCAGGGTGGGCTTCGCCTTGGCCTGCTCGACCTTGTCGGGGTTGGCCGCGATGATCTGGTCGATCGCCGCCTCGATCGCGCCGGTATCGGTGACCTGGCGCAGGCCGCGGCTCTCGACGACCTGGCGCGGATCGCCGCCCTCGCTCCAGACGATCTCGAACACGTCCTTGGCGATCTTGCCCGAGATGGTGTTGTCACCGATCAGATCGACGATCGCGCCGAGCTGATCCGCCGAGACCGGGCTGTCCTCGATCGACTTGCCTTCCTTGTTCAGTCGACCGAACAGCTCGTTGATGACCCAGTTCGCCGCGATCTTGCCGTCGCGGCCCTTGGCCACCGCCTCGAAGTAGTCGGCAGAGGCGCGCTCGGCCACCAGCACCGTCGCGTCGTAGGGCGACAGGCCGTAGGCGTCGATGAAGCGGGCCTTCTTGGCGTCGGGCAGTTCCGGCAGGCCGGCGGCCAGCCCATCGACGAAGGCCTGGTCGAATTCGAGCGGCAGCAGGTCCGGATCGGGGAAGTAGCGGTAGTCGTGCGCCTCTTCCTTCGAGCGCATCGAGCGGGTCTCACCCTTGTTCGGGTCGAACAGGCGGGTCTCCTGGTCGATCGTGCCGCCATCCTCGATGATCGCGATCTGGCGCCGGGCCTCGACCTCGATCGCCTGGCCGATGAAGCGGATCGAGTTGACGTTCTTGATCTCGCAGCGGGTGCCGAAGGGGTCGCCGACTTTTCGGACCGAGACGTTCACGTCGGCGCGAAGATTGCCCTTCTCCATGTCGCCGTCGCAGGTGCCGAGGTAGCGCAGGATGGTGCGCAGCTTCGTCACGTAGGCCTTGGCCTCCTCGGACGAGCGCAGGTCCGGCTTGGAGACGATCTCCATCAGCGCCACGCCCGACCGGTTGAGGTCGACGAAGCTCATCGTGGGAGACTGGTCGTGCAGCGACTTGCCGGCATCCTGCTCGAGGTGCAGGCGCTCGATCCCGACCCGGATGCTCTCGCCGTCGGGCAGGTCGACCAGCACCTCGCCCTCGCCGACGATCGGGCTCTTGTACTGGCTGATCTGGTAGCCCTGGGGCAGGTCCGGGTAGAAGTAGTTCTTCCGGTCGAACACCGAGCGGTGGTTGATCTGGGCTTTCAGGCCGAGGCCGGTCCGCACCGCCTGCGCGACGCATTCGCGGTTGATCACCGGCAGCATGCCGGGCATCGCGGCATCGACCAGCGAGACGTTGTCGTTCGGCTCGGCCCCGAAGGCGGTCGGCGCGCCGGAGAACAGCTTCGAGCGGCTGGTGACCTGGGCATGGATCTCCATGCCGATCACCACCTCCCAATCGCCCAGCGCGCCCTTGATCAGCTTCTTGGGGTTCACGGGAGCGTTCATGAGGGTCTCGGATTCTCGCACGATTGGCCCCTCTCCCGCGGGAGAGGGGACGGTTTCATGCCTAGTAGAAAGGGTGGCGCCGGCCGGTCAAGCGCGCGGCGCGATCGCGCGCCGGGCGGTGTAGCCGATGACCGCGTAGATCAGCGCCCCACCGGTGCGCACCGGGAAGAAGGTGGGCAATTCCCGCCCGATCGGCGCCGGCCACGGTACGCCGATCCCGGTCAGCACCCACGACACCAGCACCGAGCCGACCAGCGCCATCATCGCGACGAGGACCACCTTGCCGAACTGGTCCGCCTTCCAGCCGAGATATAGCGCGAGCCCGATCAGGACGGGATCGAACGCCGCCATGATCCAGACTTCGGGCGGGTAGTAGGGGACGGTCGGGTGGTTCACGCCCACCACGCCTGCGGCAGGGCGATGCGGCCCGCCGCTTCTTCCAGCACCTGGCCCGCGGCGAACAAGGTCTCCTCGTCGAAGGGCCGGCCGATGAGCTGGAGGCCGAGCGGCAGCCCTTGCGCGTCGAGGCCCGCCGGCACCGCGAGGCCGGGGAGGCCGGCCATGTTCACCGTCACGGTGAACACGTCGAGGAGGTACATCTCGACCGGGTCGGCCTTGGCCTTCTCGCCGAAGCCGAAGGCGGCGGACGGGGTGGTGGGAGTGAGGATCGCGTCGACGCCCGAGGCGTAGACCTCCTCGAAGTCGCGCTTGATCAGCGTGCGGATCTTCTGGGCCCGGACGTAGTAGGCGTCGTAGTAGCCGGCCGAGAGCACGTAGGTGCCGATCATGATCCGGCGCTTGACCTCGCGGCCGAAGCCCGCGGCGCGGGTCTGCTCGTACATCCCGACGATGTCCTTGCCGGGCACGCGCAAGCCGTAGCGGACGCCGTCGTAGCGGGCGAGGTTCGAGGAGGCCTCGGCCGGCGCGACGATGTAGTAGGCCGGCAGCGCGTATTGCGTGTGCGGCAGCGAGACCTCGACCACCTTGGCGCCGGCGTCGCGCAGCCACGCGGCGCCCTGCTGCCACAGCCGCTCGATCTCGGCCGGCATGCCGTCGACCCGGTACTCCTTCGGGATGCCGATGGTCAGGCCCTTGACGCCGCGGTTCACCGCCGCCTCGAAGTCGGGCACAGGCAAGTTGACCGAGGTGGTGTCCTTGTCGTCGTGGCCGGACATCGAGGTGAGCAGGATCGCGGCGTCGCGCACCGTGCGGGTGATCGGCCCGGCCTGGTCGAGGGAGGAGGCGAAGGCGACGGTGCCCCAGCGCGAGCAGCGGCCGTAGGTCGGCTTGATGCCAACGGTCCCGGTGAAGGCCGCCGGCTGGCGGATCGAGCCGCCGGTGTCGGTGGCGGTGGCGCCCAGGCACAGGCGGGCGGCGACCGCCGCGGCCGAGCCGCCCGACGAGCCGCCGGGCACGAGCTTGGTGTCGGAGCCTTGACGCCGCCACGGCGAGATGACCGGGCCGTAGGCGCTGGTCTCGTTCGACGAGCCCATGGCGAACTCGTCGAGGTTGAGCTTGCCGAGCATCACCGCGCCGTCGCGCCACAGGTTGTGGCTGACGGTGGATTCGTAGTGCGGCTGGAAGCCTTCGAGGATCTTGGAACCCGCGGTGGTGGCGACGCCGTGGGTGCAGAACAGGTCCTTGATGCCGAGCGGCAAGCCCTCGAGGGGGCGCGCCTCGCCGGCGGCGAGCTTCTGGTCGGCGACCTCGGCCATCGCGAGCGCCCGGTCGGGCGTCTCGAGCAGGTAGGCGTTGAGGACCCGCGCCTTTTCCATCGCGTCGAGATGGGCCTGCGCCAGTTCCCGGGCGGAGAACTCCTTCGCCCGCAGGCCGTCGCGGGCCTGGGCCAGGGTGAGGTCGGTCAGCTCTGCCGGCTTGGTGCTCACGATCGTCCGTCCTGTCGCGGCCCGTCGGCCGCCATGGGTGCGCTGAACAACGGTCTTCCGGTCGAGGCTACTCGACGACCTTCGGCACCACGAAATAGTTGTCCTCGGTCAGCGGCGCGTTGAACACGATCTCGCGGGCATGCCCGCCATCGGTGATCACGTCCTCGCGGCTCTTCATCGCCATCGGGGTCACCGAGGTCATCGGCTCGACGCCCGAGACGTCGACCGCGTCGAGCTGCTCGACGAAGGACAGGATGGCGTTCAGCTCGTCCTGGAGCGGCGCCACCTCCTCGTCGGTGACCGCGATCCGCGCCAGGTGCGCGATGCGCCGGACCGTCTTGGCGTCGACCGACATGGGCACTCCGTTCGGGCAAGCGGGAAACCGGGCTCAACGCGGCCCGGCGGCTCACGGCCGCGGGGCGCTATAGCACCGGCTTTCGCGCTGCCGCAACGGGCGGACTGTCAGGCCGCCGACCTCGGCGCCGGCAGCGCCGCGATGGCGTTGCCGCGGGCGTCCGGCACCTCGATCAGCGTCGCCCGCGGCTTGAAGTTCCGGCGCGCCTCCGAACCGCCGAGATAGAGCACGGCGGCGGCGGTCACCAGCATGAGCTTGTGCTTGCGCTGCATCCGCGGGCGCGAAGCCGTGGGAGCCGCCTCCGGCAGGCTCGCGGCCAGGCGGATCCGGCGGCCGACGGCGAGGATCGCCTCCGCCGGCACGCGCCGGCCGGGGGCGGCGCCCTCGGCCGGGAGCGGGACGGCGGGATCGTGGGCGGGGCTCCGCTCCTGCCGGCCGGTAGCGAGCGCGAAGGGAACGATGACGGAAGCCACGGGCGACCTCGGTGCGGGGGAGACGGCAGGTTAATGCCTGGTTAATCCCACCGGCCCCGGCGCGCCATGTCAACCTTTCGTTAACCTTAACGGCACCGTCCAAAGCCGCCGGCGGCGGCCGCCCCCGGGGAGGGCGGCCACCGCCGGTCCTACTGCACCGTGACGGCGGTGCCCTTGTGCGGCACGATCACCTGGACGCCGCTGCCGTCCATGGCGGCGACGAAGCGGTCGGCGCTCGGGTCGACGATCGGGAAGGAGCCGTAGTGGCAGGGGATCACGGCCTTCGGCTTGAAGAAGCGCTTCACCGCCAGCGCCGCGGTCTCCGCTCCCATGGTGAAGCGGTCGCCGACCGGCACCATCAGCACGTCGGGGCGGTAGATCTCCTGGATCAGCGCCATGTCGCCGAAGATGTCGGTGTCGCCCATGTGGTAGACCGTGGGCTCGCCCTCGGCGCGCACGATCACCCCGTTCGGCAACCCGAGCGGCACCGTGACGCCGGCCTCGCTCATGCCGGCGGAGTGGTCGGCCCGCACCAGGCTGACCCGGAAGCCCCCGACATCGACGGTGCCGCCGGTGTTCATCGGCTCGAATTGCGTCACGCCCTTCGAGGACAGCCACATGCACAGGTCGTAGTTGGTGACGACCTTGGCGCCGGTCTCGGCGGCGATCTCGACCGTGTCGCCGACGTGGTCGCCGTGGCCGTGGGTGATCAGGATGTGGGTGGCGCCCTCGGTCGCCGCCTTGCGGTCGCCCTCGAAAGCCGGGTTGCCGCTGAAGAACGGATCGATCAACACGTGGGCGGAGCCGAAATCGAGGCGGAAGGTGGAATGGCCGAACCAGGTGATGCGCATCGGATGATCTCCGGGCGAGGAATGTGTCGGAGTGGGACGCGACGGCCGGCCGCCCGGACGCTACGGAAGGACGGGGCCGGCACAGCCTACCTAACGCGCGGAGGCCGGCCGTGAACCGGGAGACGATCGAAGCCTTCGCGGCGCAGTCGCGCGGGGGCGCTCGCCTGCTCGGGCTCGACCTCGGCACCAAGACCATCGGGCTCGCCCTCTCGGACGTGCAGCGCCGGATCGCCTCGCCGCTGGAGACGATCAAGCGGGTCAAGTTCACCCCCGACGCCGCCGCGCTCGCGGGGATCGCGACGAAGCACGGGGTCGGCGGGCTGGTGGTCGGGCTGCCCCTCAACATGGACGGCAGCGAGGGCCCGCGGGTGCAGTCGACGCGGGCCTTCGTGCGCAACCTCAAGCCGATCCTGCCGCTGCCGGTGCTGTTCTGGGACGAGCGCCTGTCGACGGCGGCGGTCACCCGGACCCTGCTGGAAGCCGACGCCTCGCGGGCGCGGCGCGGCGAACTCGTCGACAAGCTCGCCGCCGCCTACATCCTCCAGGGCTGCCTCGACGTGCTCGACGGGCTCCGAGACGAGGGGGATTTTTCGGAGGAGTAGGGGGGCGCCACTCCCTCCGCTTCCTGCGGGCGAGCGCCGGGCGATCCCTCCGGGATCGCTTGCGCGATGCGCAAAATCGAATGACGTCCCGGCGACCGGATCCCGAGACCGTCCCGCCTCCGGCGGGCGATCCTCACGCCGCCTCCGGCGCCGCCCTCACCAGCTGGCGCGCCTGGAGGATCGACGTCGGCTCGCCGAAGGCGAAGCCCTGCGCGTAGTCGCAGCCGATCTCGGCCAGCGCGAGCGCATCGGCCTCGGATTCCGCGCCCTCGGCGATGATCTCGAGCCCGAGTTCCTGCGCCATCCGGACGATCGAGCGCAGGATGCCCGAGCGCCCGCTCGCCATCTGGCGCACGAAGGAGTGGTCGATCTTGATCGTGTCGAAGGGGAAGCGCTGCATGTAGGTCAGCGCCGAGTAGCCGGTGCCGAAATCGTCGAGGCAGAGGCCCGCGCCGAGCTCGTGGATGCGGGCGAGCATCTGGGCGGCGTATTCCGGGTTCTCCATCACCAGCGGCTCGGTCAGTTCCAGCTTGAGCGAGCCGGGGACGATGCCGGTGCGGGCGAGCACGGTCTTCACGTCGTGCAGGAGGTCGTGCTCAGATATGGTATTCTGGCGGAACGCTGCTGCTCGCGGGTCTTACATTACGCTCATCCAACCTCATGTTAATCACGTCCCAAATTTGACGAAGGCGGCGCACATGCAAATCGTCTCTTATATAGGTTATAATTGTTTCTAATTCTCCGCTAATATTAAGATCATTTTCGCTATGATTAAATCTGCTGGCCGTTCCAAAAATTGGAACTTGCTCAGAATTCAAACGAGTGTCATGAGTTCGTGAGCTATCGTTATCTATGATTAGCGCATCCATTATTCGCTTACGCATAGTTGGACTGTAGACTGATTTTTCAAGATCAAAGATAGTTCTTATCATTAATTTTCTTAGTTTTGCAACATTTCGCGGACCGGCCGCTAAAATCAACTGCGCCTGAGCCACCCAATCGATCACTTCATACAGCCCGTAAGGCGTTTCGACAAATATCTGTATCGGATTTATTGTCGCTAGATTTTGAACATCCTGGATTTCAAACTCGCTCAAGCGAAGTTTCATAAATGGATCGATGCCGATAATCATATCGAGCGGATACTCTTCTTGCAATTCTCGACTTGCATCGCTCACCGAGCGCAATCGTATGATGGGAAATCGAGCGCTCAGTGATCTGATGAACAGGTCTGGAAAAAATCCTATGAGGAAAGAGGCTCCGATCCGAAAATTTGGGCTGATAGCATCCAGCAGATGAGTATGCCATATTGCCGCGCTTACAGCAACTGCCGTAAGCATATGCAAAATAGAAAAGAAAAAAGACATGGGAGATAAGTCAAAATTTGATATTCTTCTAATCAGATATTGGACAGACCATATATACGCAGCAAAAAAAGTGTAAAATATAGATCCTATCAGTGTTTCACCAGGATCTGCAAACGGCGTCCTTCCAAGTCCTGCTTGAGCTTTGATCGATTCAGCGAATTGAGGTAGCGCATTTGGAAGCTCGTAAAATGCAAGACCGAATCCTATAGAAGTCATTACTATATATATTGTGACAGGAAAAAAGTAATATACTATTGAATGTTTCATATCACGATAATCTATCCGTCTCTCAGTAGAGGATGGATCATATTTGTACTTTACAAGCTCAAATGAAGGAATTATGATAGGTCGTCCTTCTATGTTGATGGCGAAGCCAAAAAGCTTCTCTAGGTCTCTTACTATTTCGCGACGGGCGATTTTTATGTTAGTTCTTCCAATAAATATACCAATTGGAACAATACAACTTAGTAGGACAACAATGGAAAAATGCGGTAAGTAGATAGAGTCAAATATCTGGAGGTAGCTCATCGGAATGCCGTTCTTGCAGATACATATATTTGTAATTCGTAGTGCCGCAAGATTTTAAAGTCAACACTCTAAATCCGAGTGCAAGAAAAATTAAATCAACTGATCGACGGCGACTTATAATATCCGTGATTGTGATGAAAGATGATACCGGCAAAATGTGGAGAGATAATATAGTCTCTAAATCTGTGAGAATAAAATAAATATTAATATAACATAAAAAAATTTATTGTTATATATAACGCTATGTCGCGCGCTCAAGATGAGAAATAACATTAAATACATAAAAATTTCATTATCGTTTATTAATATCAACTTCAGCACTGATTTGCGGTACGACCCGATAAACTTTGGACCCCTAATTCAGGGGTCGACCGTCGCTCCGCGCATCCGGCACGCAAGCCCTGCTCCAGCCGCCAGCCCCATGAGAATCTGGGCTGCAGGAGGATTACGGTTCGTTGAATGCCCGTTACCGTGTATTGTGAGGGTTCGCCCAACCGGACGGGGCGATTCACATCCGTGTGGGTTGAATACTACGCCGCCTCCGGTGCCGCCCCCACCAGCTGGCGCGCCTGGAGGATCGACATCGGCTCGCCGAAGGCGAAGCCCTGCGCGTAGTCGCAGCCGATCTCGGCCAGCGCGAGCGCATCGGCCTCGGATTCCGCGCCCTCGGCGATGATCTCGAGCCCGAGTTCCTGCGCCATCCGGACGATCGAGCGCAGGATGCCCGAGCGCCCGCTCGCCATCTGGCGCACGAAGGAGTGGTCGATCTTGATCGTGTCGAAGGGGAAGCGCTGCATGTAGGTCAGCGCCGAGTAGCCGGTGCCGAAATCGTCGAGGCAGAGGCCCGCGCCGAGCTCGTGGATGCGGGCGAGCATCTGGGCGGCGTATTCCGGGTTCTCCATCACCAGCGGCTCGGTCAGTTCCAGCTTGAGCGAGCCGGGGACGACGCCGGTGCGGGCGAGCACGGTCTTCACGTCGTGCAGGAGGTCGTGGCGCAGGAGCTGGCGCGAGGACAGGTTGACGGACGCGAAGATCGGCGGCTCGACCACCAGCGCCTGCTGCCAGGCGGCGAGTTCCGCCGCGGTGCGCTCCAGCGCGAAGACGCCGAGATTGACGATGAGGCCGGATTCCTCGGCGATCGGCAGGAAGACCTGGGGGGCGACGCGGCCGAGCCGCGGGTGGTCCCAGCGCAAGACCGTCTCGAAGCCCGCCACCGTGCGGTCTTCGAGACGCACGATCGGCTGGAACAGCACCTTGATCTCGTTGCGCTCCAGCGCCCGGCGCAGGTCGCTCTCCAGCATCATCCGCTCGCCGCGGTCGGAGCGCATGGTCGGGCGGTAGACCTCGATCCGGTCGCCGCCCTGGCGCTTGCCGTTGATCATCGCGAGCTCGGCGTTCTTCACCACGTCGTCGCGCTTCACCACCGCGCCGGCCTCGTGGAGCGCCACGCCGATCGAGGGGGTCAGGAAGATCTCGCGGTCGGCGTAGGTGATCGGCGTGGTGATCGCCCGGCGGATGCTGTCGGCGAACGCGATGATCCGGTCCGGGTCGCGCTCGGAGAGCAGGATGACGGCGAACTCGTCGCCGGCGACGCGGGCGAGGGTGTCCTGCGGCCGCAAGAGCCGGTTGAGGCGGCGCGACAGGGTCAGCAGGATCGAGTCGCCGGCCGAGAGCCCGATCGCGTCGTTGACCTGCTTGAACCGGTCGATGTCGACCACGAACAGGGTGGGTTTCAGGCGCGGATCCTGGCCGGCTAGCGCCAGCGCCGCGTCGAGCCGATCGTTGAACAACTCGCGGTTGGGCAGCCCGGTGAGGTTGTCGTGGACGGCGTCGTGCAGCAGCCGCTCCTCGGCAATCTTCGCCTCGGTCACGTCCGCGATGGTGCCGACGATGCGCACCACCTCGCCGTCGGTGCCGATCACCGGCCGCGCCTTGAGGCGGAACCAGTAATAGGGGCCGGCCGCCGAGCGCAGGCGGAAATCCTGGGAGATGCGGCCGCGCCGCTCCTCGATCACCGTGTCGAGGGCGGCGGAGTAGCGCTCGACGTCGAACGGGTGGAGGAGGGAGAGCCAGTTCGCCTGCGGCCCCTCGAGCGCGCCGCGCTTGAGGCCGAGCTGTCCCTCGATCTCGGGGCCGGCGAAGACCCGGTCGCCCGGCACGTCCCAGTCGAACACCACGTCGCCGGCACCCGTGAGCGCGAGCGCCCGCCGCTCGGTGTCGGAGACGAGGCTGTTGCCGATTCCGCCGCCCGCGAAGGCGTGCTGGAGCACCGTGAACCCGATCAGCATCACGATCAGCACCAGGCCGCCGATCAGGGCCGGCTGGACGAGGTCGTTGTGGAGCTGGCCGGTGATGGCGAAGCCCGCCGCCACCACCCAGGCCAGCAGCAGGAGCCAGGTCGGGATCAGCAGGATCGCCCGGTCGTAGCCGTTGTGGATGGCCAGGTACACCACCAGCAGCAGGCCGACGCCGGCCACCGTCGCGACCGAGATCCGCGCCACGCCCGCCGCCACCGGCGGGTCGATGACGGCGAGACCCACGAGGCCGGCGAGGAACAGGAGCCAGATCAGCGCGACGTGGCTGTAGCGCACGT
This sequence comes from Methylobacterium sp. Gmos1, assembly GCF_053764715.1. Lineage (NCBI taxonomy): Bacteria > Pseudomonadati > Pseudomonadota > Alphaproteobacteria > Hyphomicrobiales > Methylobacteriaceae > Methylobacterium > Methylobacterium sp. Gmos1. The sequence goes on from NZ_JBSNCC010000009.1 coordinate 156,349, forward strand.
GCCAGCGAGCGAGGTTGAGGTAGGCGAACAGGAAGACGAGCAGCGTGGCACCCAGCACCGCTTCCGCCGAGGCGCGGTAGATCCGCTCCGCCGCCTCGGTGACCGGGAAGATGCGCTGGAAGAACCCGAAATCGATGCACGCATAGGCCAGCACCGCCCAGGCCAGAGCCGCGGCGGCCGGGAAGATGATCGCGCCCTTGACCACGAACACGATGGTCAGGAACAGGGCGAGCAGCCCGGCGATACCGATGATGATGCCCTTGTAGAGGGTCAGCCCGGTCGCCTTCTTGCGGTAGGCGTCCTGGTCCCAGAGGTAGACCTGCGGCACGTTGGGCGTGCGCAGCTCGGCCACGAAGGTGACGGTGGTGCCGGGATCGAGCGTGATGATGAACTGGTCGGCATCCGGGCTCTCGTCGCGCTCTGGCCGGATGCCCTGGCTCGCCGTGATCGCGGCGATGCGCGATCCCCCGAGATCGGGCCAGACCACCCCGGAGCCGACGAGGCGGAAATGCGGGGCGACCAGCAGGCGGTCGATCTGCTCGTCGGTGTCGTTGGTGAGCGCGAACACCATCCAGTCCGGCCGCGCCCCGGTCTCGCGCGCCTTGACGGCGATGCGGCGCACGATGCCGTCCTTGCCCGGCGCCGTCGAGATCTGGATCAGGTCCCCGTCGGAGCGGTAGCGCTCGATCGCCGGGGTGAGGTCGATGGCCTGCGAATCGAGGGTGACGCGCACGGCCTCGACCGCGCGAGCCTCCGGCGTGGCGAGGAGCAGCCCGGCGAGGGCCGTGAGGCAGGCGAGGACGAGTGAGAGCGTGCGCAAGCTTCGGCGACTTCCGACCGGACAGGGACGGCCACGGGGCGGCTCGGGGAGGTGCCGGACCGTACTGACGCCCAAGCTTCCGAGCAAGGCGGAGGTCCCGGATCTCCCCTGCCGCCTCACGAGCGCGGCCATCGTCAGGCTTCGATCGCTCCGCTTTGCGGCCAAATCAAGTTGTGCCGATCGCTCCGCGATCGGTGATCGCTCCGCGATCGGGACCGGATCGGGCGGCGTCGGAGAGGGATACCACCTCCCAGCATTCCGGATGGCGCATCAATTCGGTCAGGAACGCGAAGGTGAGCGCATGGGTCGGGCAGTTCGCCACGATGCGCCCGAGGATCGGCCGGCCGGCGAGGGCGAGGTCGCCGACGAGGTCGAGGATCTTGTGCCGCACCGGCTCGTCGGGAAAGCGCGCGCCGCCGAGCACCCGGCCGCCGAGCAGGATCGCGACCCGCCCCGGGCGGGCGCCGCGCAGCAGCGGCTCGCGGTCGCGCGGGTGCATCCGTCCTTCCGTCTCCGGGCAGATCGGGCGCCGGTGCTCCGGCCGGGAGAGCGTCGGCGCGAGTCCGTCGGCGCACACGGTCTGGGATTCGAACGAGCGGGCCCAGAGCCGGTCCCGGGCCGGCGCCGGCAGGAGCGTGCGGGCGAGGCGGGTCTTGAGCAGGGTGCGCCAGATCAGCGAGGCGTTGCCGAAGCTGCGGCTCGGGGCGATCTGGCGTCGGAACGTGTCCGGATCGATCGGACCCGACCAGCGCAGCACGCCGAAGCCCGGCAGCCGGTCGGTGCTGACGTCGACCTCGAACGCCTCGGCCGGCTCGGCGCGCAGGAAGCCGTGCAAGCCGTCGACCTGGAACGGCGCCCGGATGCGCAAGACCTGGCGCGGCCGCGCCTGCGGCGCCCGACCGGCGGCATCGATCAGCGCGCACCAGCGCGCGGCCGAGCCGTCGAGGATCGGGATTTCGGTCCCCTCGACGGTGATCGCCGCGTTATCGATCCGGGAGGCCGACAGGCCCGCCATCAGGTGCTCGATGGTGCGCAGCTTGCGCCCCTGCCCGATGGCGAGGGCGGTGCTCATCCGGCTCGCGACCCAGTCCGCCGTGCCGGCCGGCACCTCGGCCGACAAGCCTGAGCAGCGCACCGCGAAGCGGATGCCGTGGCCGGCGGGGGCGGGCGCCAGCGTGACGCGGGCGACCCGGCCGGTATGCAGCCCGGGCCCGCGCACCGACACGCTCCGGCCCAGCGTGGCTTCGCGCCACGCGCCGTCCGCAGCGTGCGCGACGCCCTCGAATCCCATGTCTCGCCCGACCGTTCCGCCGGCCGTGCCCGGCCGTCGTCTGCTGTTCCCCGAGGGACCGGCGCAGTTGTTCCGTGGGCCGGAGAAGCCGTGCGGCCCATCTCCTCGACCCCGGGACTTGGGCCGCGCAGGACCCGCCTTCGGGCGCTCGCGCGCTCGATTGCCGGTCGGTTCTACGGAGACTGGCGGGGGGCCGACACTCGACCGTTCGACCTAGTTCGGGCGGCGACGGCGGCAGACGAGATGTCTTGCGGCGCACCGGGAGGCTGGCGGTACGATTGTCGGTGGCGGGCGGATCGCTACGGAATGAACCGCGACGGCGACCGCTCGAAACCTCCCCCACTGCGGGGGCGGAATGTCCGAGGAAGGAATAGGCGTTGGTGATCTCCTCTCCTCGACGGATCCCGGGCATGCCCGGTATCTGCGAGCGAGAACGAAATCGGGCAGGCCTGACGTCGATGCGAGGAGAGGGCCGTGTTCCCGTTCAGGGAACGCGGCAAGCGGAGGCGCAGCCGGAGCCAGGGTGAGGGGGGCTCCTCCGGAAACACCCCCTCTTCCCTCCGCAGGGGGAGGAGAAGATCCGCGCCGTCCTTTTCCCCGGCAGCTTTCCCCCGCAGAAGGGGGAGGGCTCATGACGGTGCGCGTGTCAGGACGGAATCACCCCGCCTTGAGCACCTTGCCCACCGCCTCCAGGCTCTGCAGCTTCTTGATCGGGCCGATCGCCGCGATCGTCGGCGCCCCCGTAATCAGCGCGCGGCCGGCCGCCCGCACGTCGTCGGGGGTCACGGCGTCGACCTTGGCGATCACCTCGGCGGCCGGGATCACCCGGCCCCAGGCCAGGAGCTGCCGCGCCGTGCGCTCGATGCGCCCGCCCGGCGTCTCCAGCGCCGAGAGCAGGGCCACCTTGAGCTGCGCCTTCGCCCGGGCGAGTTCGGCGGAGTCGACCGTCTCGGCCGCCTCGCGCAGGCAGGCGAGGGTCACCTCGACGAGGCCCGGCAGGTCGGCGCCCGCAGTGCCGGCGCCGATGCCGAACAGGCCGCAATCGCTGAACGGCCAGTGGAAGGCGTGGATCTCGTAGGCGAGGCCGCGGGTCTCGCGCACCTCGTGCCACAGCCGCGAGGTCAGGCCGCCGCCGAGCACCTGCGCGAAGAGGTGCGTGGCGTAGTAGCCCTCGTCCCGGAACGACAGGCCGGGCAGGCCGAGCACCAGGTTGGCCTGCTCGAGCTTGCGCGGCATCCGGCGCTCGCCGCCGCGATAGGTTCCGGGCACCGCCTCGGGCGCGGGCGCCGACGGCATCGCGCCGAAGTGCTTCTCGGCCGCGGCGACGATCGCCTCGTGCTCGACCGCGCCGGCGGCGGCCAGCACCATCTTGCCCGGAGTGTATTCGCGGGCGAGGTAGGCCTCGATCGCCGCACGATCGAAGCTCTTGATCGTCTCCGGGCGCCCGAGGATCGGCCGGCCCAGCGGCTGGTCGGGGAAGGCGGCCTCGGTGAAGGCGTCGTAGACGACGTCGTCGGGGGTGTCCTCGACGGCGGCATATTCCTGAAGGATCACGCCCTTCTCGCGGGCGAGCTCGCCGGCCTCGAAGGCCGAGCGGGTCAGGATGTCGCCGAGCACGTCGAGGGCGACCTCGGCATCCTCGCCCAGCACCCGTGCGGTGTAGCTCGTCTGCTCGACGCTGGTGGCGGCGTTGATCTCGCCGCCGACATTCTCGATGTCCTCGGCGATCTGGCGGGCCGAGCGCGTCGCCGTGCCCTTGAACGCCATGTGCTCGATCAGGTGGCTGAGGCCGTGCTCCTCCGGCCGCTCGTTGCGCGAGCCGGCGCCGACCCAGACCCCGAGGGTCGCGGTGGCGACCCCCGGCATCGCCTCGGTGGCGACGGTGAGCCCGTTGGAAAGCCGCGTGATCTTGAGGTCCGGCGAGGCGCCGAGGGTCGCGAAATGCTGGTTCATGCGGCGTGTCCCAGGATGCGGGCGCGCTCGCGGATCGCCCGCTCGACCGCGGCCTCGTCGTTCGGCAGCACGGTGAAGCGCTCGCGCCGCTCCAGCAGGTCGGCGAGGTGGGGGGGCAGGGCCGGGCGGATGCCGGTCGCGGCCTCGACGGCGTCGGGGAACTTCGCCGCGTGCGCGGTGGCGAGCGCCACCACGGGCGTCGCCGGATCCTCGGCGACGAGCTTGCGGGCGGCGCGCACGCCGATGGCGCTGTGCGGATCGATGATCTGGCCGGTGCCCCGGTAGACGTCGCGGATCTCGGCCACGACCTCGTCCTCGGGCACGGCGGCCGCGTCGAACTCGGCGCGGATCCGCTCGAGCGTCGCAGGCTCGAGGGTGAAGGCGCCCGACTGCTTCAAGCCCGCCATCAGCCGGTTCACGGCGGCGGAATCGCGGTCGAGGGTCTCGAACAGCAGGCGTTCGAAGTTCGACGAGACCTGGATGTCCATCGACGGCGAGGTGGTCGGCGCGACGCCCCGGACCTCGTACGAGCCCGTCGCGAGCGTGCGGGCCAGGATGTCGTTGGCGTTGGTGGCGATCATCAGCCGGCCGACCGGCAGGCCCATGCGCTTGGCCGCCCAGCCGGCGAGGATGTCGCCGAAATTGCCGGTCGGCACCGAGAACGAAACCGGGCGGTGCGGGCTACCCAGCGCCACCGCGCTGGTGAAGTAGTACACGGCCTGTGCCGCGACCCGGGCCCAGTTGATCGAGTTGACGCCCGACAGGCGCACGTCCTCGGCAAAGCGCGGGTGCTGGAACAGCGCCTTCACGATCGCCTGGCAATCGTCGAAGGTGCCCTCGACGGCGAGCGCGTGGATGTTGCCCGCATCGACCGTGGTCATCTGCCGGCGCTGCACCTCGGACACCCGCCCGTGCGGGTAGAGGATGAACACGTCGACGTTGTCGAGCCCGCGGAACGCCTCGACGGCGGCGCTGCCGGTATCGCCCGAGGTGGCGCCGACGATCGTCGCCCGGCTGCCCTTGGCCTTGAGCGCGTGGTCCATCAGCCGGCCGAGGAGCTGCATCGCCACGTCCTTGAAGGCGAGCGTCGGGCCGTGATGCAGTTCGAGCAGGAAGAGGTTGTCGCCGAGCTGGGTCAGCGGACAGACCGCCGGGTGCCGGAAGGTGGCGTAGGCCTCGTCGATCATCCGGTCGAACGCGGCCTGCTCGATCTCGCCGTCGACGAGGGGCGACAGCACGGTCTTGGCGGCTTCCGCGTAGGGCCGTCCGGCGAGACCCGCGATGGTCTCGAGCGGGATCTGGGGCCATTGCTGCGGGATGTACAGGCCGCCGTCGCGGGCGAGGCCGGCGAGCAGCGCGTCGGTGAAGGTCAGCGGCGCGGCGGCGCCGCGGGTCGAAACATGGAGCACGGTGATCAGTCCTGAAGCTGCCGCAGGCCCTACACGAAACCGCGGGCCGCGTCAGCCGGTGCCTTCGCGCGGAAGGCTCAGGCGCTCGCGCCCGGCGCCTTGCGCAGGCGGCAGCCGGTGATGCGCCACGCCCCGTCCGCGTCGCGCTCCAGGGTGTAGAGCGCGTCCCAGTCGGTGCCGTCCTGGTCCTGGATGCGCACGCCCTGCGCGAGGCTGCCGTCGGGCAGTTCCTCGTCGGTGCCGAACTCGAAGCGGCGGTTGCGGTAGACCGCGGCGTAGCCCTGCCGGACCATGCCGATGAAGGTCTCGGGGCTGCCGAAGATCGACCGGATGGCGGGGGCGGCCTCCGCGTAGGCCGCTGCCGCGTCGTCGTGCCGGAAGGCGTCCTGCTGGCGCAGGATCACCGCCCGCGCCGCCTCCCGGTCGCCGCTGCCGGCGGCAAGCGCACCCTGGCCGACGGCCAGCAAGGTCATCAGGGCGACGAGGGTGCGCATGGGCTCCAGTCCCTCCCGGGACAACGGCTGTCGTTCCGATGCCGCAGCGTAGCAGGCCGATTCGGTGCGCACAACTTGACGTCGTGCGAGCGTTTTGCGGATGACGGAGAGGCGAGAGGGGATGGCGGGAGCTTTACTCGGTTCAGCGATGGGGTTTCGCGCTCGCTCCCGCCGCGCGGTTCTCCCACCCACGACCTCATGCCGAGGTCGCGGGTGGGACGAGGTCTCCAACAGCGTGACCCCGAGGGTGGGAGTACCGCCGGGAGAGCTGACGAACGCCTACACCCCGCTCGCCTTCCGCCCCAGCTCGACCACCCGCAGGTTGTTCGTCGTCCCGGCCCGGCCGAACGGGATGCCGGCCACCGCCACCACCAGGTCCGGTGCCTGCGCGAAGCCCTCCTGCGCCGCGACCTCGGCGGCACGGTCGACCATCGCCTCGTAGGATTCGATCTCCGGGCCGAGCACCGAATGCGCGCCCCAGTACAGGCTGAGGCGGCGCGACACCGCCGTGTCGGAGGTGGCGGCGAGGATCGGCACGTTGGGGCGCTTGCGGGCGATGCGCGCCGCGGTGGTGCCGCTCGACGTGAAGGCGACGATCGCCGCCGCCTCGATCGCGTCGGCGAGGGTCGCGGCCGCGGCCGCCACCGCGTGGGGCGGGCTGTCCTCGACCTCCGGCTCGCTCGCCTGGACGAGCGAGCGGTAGAGCCGGTGCTGCTCGGTGCGGCGGATGATCCGGTCCATCATCGAGACCGCCTCGATCGGATAGCGCCCCGCCGCCGACTCGGCCGAGAGCATCACCGCGTCGGCGCCGTCGAAGACTGCCGTTGCGACGTCCGAGGCCTCGGCGCGGGTGGGGGAGGGCGCCGTGACCATCGATTCGAGCATCTGGGTCGCCACGATCACCGGCTTCACCGCGTGGCGGCAGGCCCGCACCAGCTCCTTCTGGCGCCCCGGCACGTCCTCGGGCGGCAACTCGACGCCGAGGTCGCCGCGGGCCACCATCACCCCGTCGGCGATGCGGATGATGTCCTCGATGTGCTCGAGCGCCGAGGGCTTCTCGATCTTGGCGATCAGCCCGGCACGCCCCGCGATCAGCCCGCGCGCCTCCATCACGTCGGAGGGGGTCTGGACGAAGGAGAGCGCCACCCAGTCGACCCCGAGCTCGAGCCCGAAGGCGAGGTCGCGCCGGTCCTTCTCGGTCAGGGGCGAGAGGGCGAGCACGGTGCCCGGCAGGTTGACGCCCTTGCGGTCGGAGATCGGCCCGCCCACCACGACGTCGGCGTCGATCGCCGCGTCGTCGACACCGACGACCCGCACCCGGACCCGGCCGTCGTCGATCAGGAGTTCCTGCCCCGGCGCCACCGCGGCGAAGATCTCTGGATGCGGCAGGGGGATCGCGTCGGTCCCGCCCTCCCGGCCCTCGCGCACGAAGCGGATGCGCTCGCCGGTGGCAAGCTCCGCCTTGCCGCCGCGCAAGGTGCCGATGCGAATCTTCGGCCCCTGCAGGTCCTGGAGGATGCCGATCGGCCGGCCGGTCTCCTGCTCCAGGGCGCGGATCGCGGCGTGGACCTTGGCGTGGTCGTCGTGGCTGCCGTGCGAGAAGTTGAGCCGGAAGGTGTCGACGCCGGCGAGGAACAGGGCCTTGAGGCGTTCCGGCGTGTTGCTGGCCGGGCCGACGGTGGCGACGATCTTGGCGTGGCGGTGGCGGCGCATGGCGATATCGCTCCTGGCTTTTGCGGATCAGGGCTTGGTGCGGCGGTCGACGGTGGTGAAGCTCACGTTCGTGCCGCCGCAGGACGTGGTGTCCCCGGCAAGCGGGAAGGGCGGCGGCAGGTGCGGGCGGCAATCGGCCGGCGCGCCGGTCGCGAAGGGGAGCGCGCCCGCGTCGCCCGGGGGCCCGGCGAGGGTGCGGCCGCCCGGCGCCGCCTCCCCCGCGACGCTCAGGCTCGCAAGCCAGGCCAGTGCGATCAGGCCCGGCAGCATCGGCTCCAGGTCGCGCCGATTCCCGCTCAGCATCGTCGAAATCCCTCGGCCGTTGCCTCACCGTCGCGGAAGCTAGGGCATCTTGAACCAAAGGAGCACCCGTCGGCCCCGAATGGCATCGTGTGCCGCGACGCCGCGCTCTTGACGCGGGTTATGCTGCATCGCACCCTGTCGTTCGGTAACGGTACGATGACGAGACATCAGGGGGGTACCGACGGTCATGCTGTTCCAGCCGCCCGTCTTCGAGACGATCTTCCGCATCCCCGTCGAGCATCGCCTGGTCATCCGGGGCTCGCGCAGCCGCGGCGCCCCGGCCGACGGCGTCTGCTGGTACCACGACGAGTTCGACGCCGCCGGCGCCCTGGTGGCGCGCTACGAGACCTACGACGAGACCGACGAATCCGGCGCCGAGCGCTGCGGCTGGCGCCGCTACGACGCCGCCGGGCGGCTCGTGGCGCGCCACGAGGTGGCGATGCGCTGGTCGGCCCTCGTCGCCCAGAAGCAGTCGCGCCGCGGCGCCGAGGCCGCCTTGCAGCGCCATGGCGGGCACGGCACCCCCGCGCCGCTCTCCCGCCGGCCCCTGTCCGCCGGATCCTGGCGCCTCGACATCGTCCCGGCTGCTTGACCGGCGTGCCGGTCGCGGCCCCAGAATGATGGAAATGGGTTGAGACCGTCGAGCGCGGCCATGGTCCCCAGGGGGAGACCATAGCCACGAGTGCGCCCTCACCCCACCGTCAGCCACAGCCAATGCCCGTCCGGGTCGCGCAGCAGCGCATCCGGGCCGCCGCCGGGCCGCGGGACGGCCCCGCCCGAGGCCAGCTGCCCGGCCTGGGCGGCGCAAGCCGCGGCCAGGGCCGCCTCGTCGGCAAACGCGATCACCAGCCGGGTCGCCGCGACGTCGTTCACCGCGAGGTCGATGGCCGGCCGGGCGAGGTCGCCGCGGTAGCACAGGAGTTCGATGTGCGGCGGCCGCCCGTCCGGGAAGCCGAGGCCCGTCACCTCGACCGTCGGATCGGGCACGGCGTCGAGGCTCGCCTGCGCGGGCCCGGTATTGAGCGAGCGCGACGCCACGCGAAGCCCGAGGGATTCGTAGAACGCGACGCTGCGGGCGGTGTCGGCGACCGAGATCGCCGAGTGGTCGAGGCCGAGGCAGGGATCCGTCGCATCCGGCCGCCGCCACGCCTCCGGCGTCGAATCCGGCGGAAAGGCCAGGAGTTCGAGCGGATGGCCCTCGGGGTCGCGGAACTTGAACGCGGTCACCCCGCCGGAGGATTCGGGCAGCCGCACGGGTCCACCGGTCGAGATCGGGCGCCAGCCCGGCTGCGCCGAGAGCCGGGCATGGGCCGCCGCCATGTCGGCGACGATGATCGCGCAGTGCTGGAACAGCGGGCTGAAGCCCGGCACGTCGCCGGGGTAGGGCCGGCCCGGCGGCGCCGTCGCCACGAGGTCGAGGCGCTGGTCGCCGAGGCGCAAGGGCACGGTCCGCGCCGCGGTCTCGCCGGAAGCAGGCGGCGCCCCGGCATCGGTGAAGCCCAGAGCCGCGCGGTAGAAGCCTGCCAGCGCCTCCGGATTGCCTGAGACGAGGACGATGCGGGCGAGGCGCAGGGCGCCCGGGCGAGCGGCGCTCACGGCGTCTGTACCCCGCGCCGGTCGAGGAAGATGGAGTAGAGCGTGTGCGAGCCGCCGATGAACAGGCGGTTCTTGGTCGGCCCGCCGAAGGTGATGTTCGACACCCGGTGCGGCACCAGGATCTTGCCCATCAGCTTGCCCTCCGGGCTGATGCAGTGCACCCCGTCCTCGGCGCTCGACCAGACGTTGCCGTCCTCGTCCACCCGCATCCCGTCGCAGTAGCCGGGCTCGATCTTATGGAAGATCTCGCCGCCCGAGAGAGTGCCGTCGGGCGCGACGTCGAAGACGCGGATGTACTGACGCGGGTCGGGCTTCGACTGGTCGCCGGTCTCCGCGACGTAGAGGCGACGCTCGTCGGGCGAGAAGGCGAGGCCGTTCGGGCCGTCGAAGTCGCCCGCCATCACCCGGATCTCGTTCGTCGCCGGGTCGAACCGGTAGAGCGCCGGGGGCTGCTCGGAGGTCTGGCGCCCGCCCTCGTAGTCGTTGGAGATGCCGTAGACCGGATCGCTGAACCAGATCGTGCCGTCGGACTTCACCACCACGTCGTTCGGCGAGTTCAGGCGCTTGCCGGCGTGGCGCTCGACCAGCGTCGTGACTGAGCCGTCGTACTCCGTGCGGTAGAGGCAGCGGCCGCGATGCGAGCAGGCGATCAGCCGGCCCTGGCGGTCGCGGGTCTGGCCGTTGGCGTAGTTCGAGGGCTCGCGGTAGACCGAGAAGCCGGCGCCCTCGATCCACCGCATCGTGCGGTTGCGCGGCAGGTCCTGGAACAGCAGGCAGTCGGCGTCGCCCATCCAGACCGGGCCCTCGATCCAGCGGAAGCCGGTGCCGAGGATTTCCAGCGGCGCGTTGCCCAGGATGTAGTGCTTGAAGCGCTCGTCGTGGATCTCGAACCCGTCCATGGCGTCACCGGAACCGGCAGGCCGCGCCCGTCGTCGGGGGCTTGTCGTACTGGACGATCATCAGCACCGCCGGCTCGTCCCCGACCGTGCCGGAGCGGTGGCCCGTCTTGCCGTCGACCTCGCGCACGTTCTGGTCCTCGCCGAACGAGATCTCGCCCGGGCCCATCTCGACCCGGGTGCCGTCCATCGATTCGACGAACCAGCGGCCCGAGAGCGGGATGATCCATTGCGGCTTCGGGTTCGGGTGCCAGTCGCCGGTCCAGCCGACCGGCTGCACGGTGACGAACACGGTGGCGCCGTCATGGGTCTTCTGTCCCTGCCATTGCGGCGGGGCGGGCGGCGACATCGACTTCTCCTCGAACTCGGTGAAGGCGCACCGGGTCTGGTGGCTGATCCCGTCCGCGTCGGCCCAGAGGTGCCAGTAGGGGATGGTAGGCTTGTCGCTGCTCATCGGGCGGTCTCGCTGATGCTGTAGGGCCTCGACGAGGCGAAAGGGTCGGAGAAAAAGCCCTCGACCGTCGCCGCCCCGGTGCCGAAGGTGACGAGCAGAAACCCGCCGGCGAGCGCGAGGTTCTTCCAGAAATCCCAGAAAAGCTCGCGCCCCTTGCCGCCGGACCAGAAATCGCCCGGCTTCCAGAACTGCTTCCACAGCAGCGCCGTGACGCCGCAATAGCCGGCGAGGATGAGCGCGGCGAAGCGGTCGGCGATGCCGGTGAGGATCCCGAGCGACATCACGATCTCGACGAACAGGCCCATGAGGATCAGCGCCGTCGCAGGGGCGGTGGCGTGCACCGCTTGGCGAGCCTGTCCCACCGCGCCGCGGAAGTTCAGGATCTTGTCGAGCGCGCTGAACGGCAGGAAGAGCATCACCAGGAGGAGCCGGACCCCGAAGGCGACCGCGACGCTGAGGGAGGCCATTGGTCCCGTACTCCACTGTCCTGTTTCGCACTGCAAAAACCTAACTGGGGCGGGTCGACGTTCGCGCCAGCCCCGCCATATCCGCACCGAGCACGGCCGAGCGGCCCGGATCATCCCGCGCCCGCCGGGAAGGGATCGCCCAAGGGGTCACCAATGAGCGAGAACCGGCACTACGACGTCGTCATCATCGGCTCGGGGCCGGGCGGCGGCACCATGGCGTGGCGGCTCGCCCAGACCGGCAAGCGCATCCTGCTCTTAGAGCGCGGCGACTACCTGCCGCGCGAGCGCGAGAACTGGGACAGCCAGGCGGTCTTCGTCGATGCCCGCTACCAGGCGCCCGAGACCTGGTACGGCGCCGACGGCTCCAGCTTCCATCCCGGCCTGCACTACTTCGTCGGCGGCAACAGCAAGGTCTACGGCTCGGTCCTGCTCCGCCTGCGCGAGAAGGACTTCTTCGCGATCCGCCACCCGGACGGGATCTCGCCGGAATGGCCGGTGAAGTACGACGTGTTCGAGCCGTACTACCAGGCGGCGGAGGAACTCTACTACGTCCACGGCCTGCGCGGCGAGGACCCGACCGAGCCGCCTTCCAGCAAGCCCTACGCCTACCCGCCGATCACCCACGAGCCCCGGATCCAGGAGCTGTTCGACGGCCTGAAGCGCGAGGGGCACCACCCGTTCCACCTGCCGGTGGGCGTGCGGCTGGAGGAGCGCGACGGCAAGCCGCTGCCGCACTCGGCCTGCATCCGCTGCGACGCCTTCGACGGCTATCCGTGCATCACCAACGGCAAGGCCGATTCGCAGATCGTCTGCGTCGACCCGGCGCTGGCGGCGCACGACAACCTCACCCTGATGACGAACGCCTATGTCGACCGGCTCCTCACCGATCCGGCCGGGCGGACGGTGACCGGCGTCGAGGTCAAGCGCGGCAGCGCCACGGAAATCTTCACCGGCGACATCGTGGTGGTGGCCTGCGGCGCGCTCTCCTCCGCGCTGCTGATGCTGCGGTCGGCCAGCGACGCCCACCCGCACGGGCTCGCCAACCGCTCGGGCCAGGTCGGCCGCAACTACATGCGGCACAACAACTCGACGGTGCTCGCCATCTCGCGCACGCCGAACCCGACCAGGTTCCAGAAGACGCTCGGCCTCAACGACTTCTACTTCGGCGCCGACGACTGGGAGTTCCCGCTCGGCCACATCCAGATGGTCGGCAAGTCGGACGGAACGCAGATCCACGGCGAAGGGCTGCCGGGCTTCCTGCAATGGTTCCCCGAGAAGCCGTTCGACTGGCTCGCCAAGCACTCGCTGGATTTCTGGCTCACCACCGAGGACCTGCCGATCCCGGAGAACCGGATCTTCTACGATGGGGGGAAGGTCCGCCTCGACCTGACGCAGACCAACGAGGAGGCCCTGCACCGCTTGAAGGCCAAGCTGCGCGACCTCTGCGCGAAGCTCGAGATCCACCCGCACCTGTTCGACCGCTCGCTCTATCTCGGCAAGGACGTGCCGATCGGCGGCACCGCCCACCAGGCCGGCACGCTGCGCTTCGGCACCGACCCGGCGACCTCCGTCCTCGACCTCGACTGCAAGGCGCACGAGCTCGACAACCTCTACGTCACCGACGCGAGCTTCTTTCCGTCGATCGGCGCCGTGAACCCGACGCTGACGATCATCGCCAACTCGCTCCGGGTGGCGGACCACATCATCGGGCGGCTGGGGGCGTAGGGGCCGCGAGGGCCCTGCCGCCCCCGGCGCCATCGTCCCGATCGGCGGCGGAGCGCGACATTTTCTCCGCCGCCGCCTGCTCCGGATGCCGAAACCTTGATCCCGGCCGGCGCTTGCCGCATCGGCTCCCCCACCGTTCCGGGATCAGGACCCTCGCATGGCCTCGCCTCATCACCCGGGCGCCCGCCGGTGACGCCGCGGGCGTCCACGACCGCGCTGATGCCACTCGCCGAGGCGGTGGCGGCGCTCGCCGCGCTGGCGCGCCCGGTCGCGGCCGTGGAGGCGAGCCCGGCCGAGGCCGTCGGCGCCGTGGCAGCGCGGGACGTCGTGGTCGAAACGGGTTGGCCAGCGGAGCGCAGGGCGCTCCGCGACGGCTGGGCGGTGGAGGCGGCGGCCGTCGTCGGCGCCTCGCCCTACGCACCGGTGCGCCTGGCGCGATCCCCCACCTGGGTCGAGGCCGGCGCGGCGCTGCCCGCCGGCACCGACGCGCTGCTGCAGCCCGAGGCGCTGGGCGCCGATCCGCGGGAGATCGAGGCCGAGGCCGCGATGGGCGAGGGGACACGGGCCCCCGGCGCCGAGTTGCCGGCGGGTACCCGGCTCCTGGCCGCGGGCGAGCGGGTGAGCGCGCTCCACGTCCTCGTCCTCTCCGCCGCGGGGCTCGCGCGGGTGGCCGTGCGCCGGCCGCGCCTGCGGCTGCTGGCGGCCCCACCCGACACCCTGTCGCCGCTGCTCGGCGCCTGGATCGGCGCCCGGGGCGACCTCGCCGAGGCGACGCCGCGGCCGGCGGACGCCGATACCCTCGCCGACGCCCTGCTGGCGCCGGGGGCCGACGCGGTGGTCGTCGTCGGCGGCACCGGGCCCGGGCGGCGCGACGCCAGCGCCGCGGCGCTGGCGCGGGCCGGGCGGCTCCACGCCCACGGCATCGCCCTGCGGCCGGGCGAGAGCGCCGGCTTCGGCGAGGCGGCGGGCCGGCCGGTGCTGCTGCTGCCGGGGCGGCCCGACGCGGCGCTTGCCGCCTGGCTCGCCCTCGGCCGGCCGCTGCTGGCGGCGCTCGCCGGCACCGCTCCCGAGGCGACGCTCACCCTGCCGCTCGCGCGCAAGGTTACTTCAGTCATCGGGCTCACCGAGGTGGTGTTCCTGCACCGCACGGCGTCCGGGGCCGAACCGCTCGGCGGGGCCGAGATCCCGCTCCACCGCCTAGGCCGGACCGACGCCGCCCTGCTGGTGCCGCCGGCCCACGAGGGCTATCCCGCCGGGACCGCCGTCGAGGTGCTGCCGCTTTGACCCATTCCCCCGCCGACCCCTTCCTCGCCCGCCTCGCCGCCGCCGCGCGCCAGGAGCAGTTCCTGGCGGTGGTGAGCCGGGACGAGGCGATGGCGCGCTGGCGCGAGGCCGTGCCGCACGCCCCCCTGCCGCCCGAGATCGTGCCGCTGCACGAGGCCCTGGGTCGGGTACTCGCCGCCGACATCGCCTCGCCGATCGACGTGCCGCCCTTCGACCGCGCCCTGGTCGACGGCTTCGCCCTGCGCAGCGCCGACACCGAGGGGGCGAGCGAGGCGGAGCCGCGCCGCCTCACCCTGAACGCCGAGATCCTGGCCTGCGGCGTCGCGCCCGGGCTGACGGTCGCCCCCGGCACCGCGACGCCGATCGCCACCGGCGGCGTCCTGCCCCGCGGCGCCGACGCGGTGGTGATGATCGAGGCGACCGAGTTCGAGGACGGCCCGGTGCCCGCGATCGCGCTCGGCCAGCCGGCGGGGCCGGGCCGGTTCGTCGGCTATGCCGGCGCCGACATGGCCCGCGGCGAGACGGTGTTGCGCCGCGCCACCCTGGTCACCGCCCGCGAGATCGGCATGCTGGCGGCCTGCGGCCTCGCCGAGGTGGCGGTCGTGCGCCGGCCCCGCGTCGCGGTGCTCTCCACCGGCGACGAGCTGGTGGCGCCGGGATCGCCCCTCGCGCCGGCACGGCTCTACGACTCGAACGGCGCCATCGTGGCGGCGAGCGTGACCGAGAATGGCGGCCTCGCCGTGCCGGGCGGCATCGTGCCGGACGACGAGGCGGCGCTCGAAGCCGCGCTGAAGGCGGCGCTCGCCTCGTCCGACCTCGTCGTCCTGTCCGGCGGCACCTCGAAGGGGGCCGGCGACGTCTCGCACCGCATCCTTTCGCGGCTGGGGGAGCCCGGCATCCTGGTCCACGGGGTGGCGCTGAAGCCCGGCAAGCCCTTGTGCCTGGCGCGTGCCGGCGACGTGCCGGTGGTGGTGCTGCCGGGCTTCCCGACCTCGGCGATGTTCACCTTCCACGAATTCGTGGTGCCGCTGATCCGCGCGCTCGCCGGCCTGCCGGCGCGCGAGGAGGAGAGCGTCGAGGCGCGCCTGCCGCAGCGCCTCGCCTCCGAGCTCGGCCGCACGGAGTACGTGATGGCGGCGCTCTCCCGCGGCACGGAGGGCCTGGTGGCGCTGCCGCTCGCCAAGGGCTCGGGCGCCGTCACCGCCTTCTCGCAGGCCGACGGGTTCTTCGCGGTGCCGGCGAACCGAGCCGGGATCGAGGCCGGCGAGACCGTGCGCGTCGCGCGGATCGGCAGGGCGGCGCGGCCGCCGGACCTGATGATCGTCGGCAGCCACTGCCTCGGCCTCGACCGGCTGGTCGGGCATCTCGCCGAGCGCGGCGTCTCGGCCCGCACCCTCTGGGTCGGCTCGGCCGGAGGGCTCGCCGCCCTGCGCCGGGGGGAATGCGACCTCGCCGCGATGCACCTCCTCGATCCCGAGACCGGGCGCTACAACGCGCCCTACCTCACCCCCGGCCTCGCCCTGGCGCCCGGCTGGCGCCGGCTCCAGGGGGTGGTGTTTCGTCGGGGCGATCCCCGCTTCGAGGGGGCGTCGGCGCAAGCCGCGGTGAGCGGGCTTCTTGCGGACGACGCGGCCGTGATGGTCAACCGCAACACCGGCGCCGGCACGCGGGCGCTGGTCGAAGGGCTCCTGAACGGCGCCCGGCCCGCCGGCTACTGGAACCAGCCGCGCTCGCACAACGCCGTCGCGGCGGCGGTGGCGCAGGGCCGGGCGGATTGGGGCGTGGCGATCGCCACCGTGGCGCAGGATTACGGCCTCGGCTTCCTGCCCCTCACCGAGGAGCATTACGACTTCGCCTACCGGGAGGACCGCCGCGACGAGCCGGCCCTGGCGGCGTTCCTGCGCCTCCTCGACGACGGGGCGCTCGCCGCCGATCTCGCCGGGCTCGGCTTTGCCCGGGCGGAGGCGTGACGATGCGGGTCATCGGGCTCGCCGGCTGGTCGGGGGCGGGCAAGACGACGCTGCTCGTGCGGCTGATCCCGGTCCTGCGCGCCCGCGGGCTTCGGGTGGCGACGGTCAAGCACGCCCACCACGCCTTCGACGTCGACCAGCCGGGCAAGGATTCGTATCGCCACCGCGAGGCCGGCGCCTGCGAAGTGATCGTCTCGTCGGCCCGCCGCACCGTGCAGATCCGCGAGGTCGAGGAGGAGGCGCGCCTCGCCGACCTGCTGCGCCGCCTGTCGCCCTGCGACCTCGCGGTGATCGAGGGCTTCAAGCGCGAGGCGCATCCGAAGCTCGAGGTCTACCGTCACGCCAATCACCGCCCGCCGCTGCATCCGGACGACGCCGACATCGTCGCGGTGGCGAGCGACCACCCCTTCCCGGAGGCCGGCCGGCCGGTCGTCCCCCTCGACGCGGTGGAGGCGGTCGCCGATATCGTGCTGGCGCGGTCGCAGCCCCTCGACGCGGTGCTGGAGAGGCTCGAAGCTCGGAAGGTCGAATCCCATGGCGCAGCTGACTGACGACTGCTTCGCCTTCGGCGGTCCCTTGCTCTCGGTCGACGAGGCCGCGGCCCTCGTCGCCGAGCGGCTGCCGGTGCTCGCCGGCATCGAGACCGTGCCGCTGATCGAGGCCGACGGGCGGATCGCCGCCGCGGACGTCCTCGCCGGCCTCGACCTGCCGCCCTTCGACAATTCCGCCGTCGACGGCTACGCCGTCCGCTTCGCCGATCTCGGGCCCGGCGCCGAGACCGTGCTGCCGGTGCGCGGCCGCCTGCCGGCCGGCGCGGCGCCGGGGCGCGGCGCGCTGGCGGGCTCGGCTTTGCGGATCTTCACCGGCGCGCCGATGCCGCCGGGGGCCGACACGGTGTTCATGCAGGAGGACGTGCGACGCGAGGGCGACGCGGTCGCGCTGCCCGCCGGCTTGAGGGCCGGCGCCAACCGGCGGCTCGCCGGCGAGGACGTCGCGCGCGGGAGCCTCGTGATTCCCGAGGGCCGCCGCCTCACCCCGCCCGACCTCGCGCTCGCCGCCGCCACCGGCCACGCGGCGATCGCGGTGCGCCGCCGCCTGCGGGTCGCGGTGTTCTCGACCGGGGACGAGCTGGCCGAGCCCGGCGCCTCGCTGCGGCCGGGCGCGATCCACGATTCGAACCGGGTCCTCCTCGTCGCGCTCCTGCGCCGCCTCGGCACGGAGGTGAGCGACCTCGGCATCCTGCGCGACGACCCCGCCCTCCTGCCCGGGCGCCTGCGGGATGCGGCCGGCGGCCACGATCTCATCCTCACCTCCGGCGGCGTCTCGACCGGCGAGGAGGACCACGTCAAGGCGGCGGTGGAGGCGGCCGGCCGGCTGGTGTTCTGGCGCCTCGCGATCAAGCCCGGCCGGCCGGTGGCGATGGGGCTCATCGGCGACACCGCCTTCGTCGGCCTGCCGGGCAACCCGGTCGCGGTCTACGTCACGCTGCTGTTCGTCGTCCGCCCGCTGCTCGCCCGCCTCGGCGGCGCCCGGCTCGACGCGCCCCCGAGCGAGCCCGCCCGCGCCGCCTTCCGCTACCGCAAGAAGGCCGGGCGGCGGGAATACGTGCGCGTTTCCCTGCGGCGCAGCCCCGACGGGACGGTCGAGGCGGTGAAGTTCCCCCGCGACGGCGCCGGCGTCCTCTCCTCGCTCACCGGCAGCGACGGGCTCGCCGAGTTGGCCGAAGCGGTGACGACGGTGGAGGAGGGGGACCGGATCGAGGTTTTTCGTCACCCGCTGCTGTGGTGAAGCGCCTGGCCGTCCGCTCGGGAATCGGCGTAAAGGCCTCGCCAAAGGCGGGGCCGCCGGCCCGTCATCGCAGGGGACGCTCATGATCGGCTACGTGACTCTCGGGACGAACGACCTGGAGCGGTCGGCGGCGTTCTACGACGCTTTGGCCCGCGAGATGGGCGCCGGACGCATGATGGAGAGCGACCGCTTCATCGCCTGGGGCAGCCCGGGCGGCGCTGCCGGCATCGGCCTGACGAAGCCCCACGACGGCAACCCGGCGAGCGTCGGCAACGGCGTCATGGTGGCGCTTGCCGCCCGGGACCGTGCGCAGGTCGATCGCCTGCATCGCCTGGCGCTCGATCTCGGCGGCAGCGACGAGGGCCAGCCGGGCCCGCGCGGCGGCTTCTACGCGGCGTATTTCCGCGATCCCGACGGCAACAAGCTCAACGCTTTCGTCATGCCGGTGGAGGCGGCGTGATGCGGTAACGGGCACGCCGGGCCCGGCCCCGCGGTCCTGTTGCGGAAGCTGGACGGTTTCCCTCCGCGTCCCTACGCTGCCGCCGTCGGAGTCAAGTGGGACGTGGAGCAGGTTTCATGGGCGTGGGTTCGTTGACGGTCCGGCTGGTGACCGGTGCGATGGTGGCGCTGGCAGCGACGCAGGTCCGCGCAGCGGACGAGCCCTCGCGCCTCGACCAGGTCGTCGAGCGCAAGGTGCTGAACGTCTGCACCACCGGCGACTACCGCCCGTTCTCCTACCGCCCCGACGGCGCCAACGACTTCGTCGGCATCGACATCGATCTCGGCCGCTCGCTCGCCAAGTCGCTCGACGCGGAAGCCGTGTTCATCCAGACCAAGTGGTCGAACCTGCTCGCCGACTTCAAGGCCAAGTGCGACGTGGCGATGAGCGGCATCTCGGTCACGCTGCCGCGCCAGCGCGAGGCCTTCTTCAGCGAGATGTACCTCGTCAACGGCAAGGCGCCGATCGTGCGCTGCGACGACGTGGCGAAGTACCAGACGACGGACGCCATCAACCAGCCGGCGACCCGCGTCGTCGTCAATCCCGGCGGCACCAACGAGAAGTTCGCCCGCGCCAACCTCGGGAAGGCGCAGATCCAGCTCTTCCCCGACAACCGCGTCATCTGGCAGGAGATCGCGCAGGGCCGCGCCGACGTGATGGTCGCCGAATCGGTCGAAGTGAAGCTCCAGGAGAAGCTGCATCCGGGCCTGTGCGCGGTGAACCCCGACCAGCCGCTCCAGTACGGCGAGATGGGCTTCCTGCTCCCGCGCGGCGACACGGTGTTCAAGGCCTATGTCGACCAGTGGCTGCACCTGGCAAAGGCCTCGGGCGAGTTCGAGCGGATCTTCAACGCCAACATGAAGTGAGCGTGGCGGAGCATCCGGGGGACTGTCGAGGCTCATCAACAAGTCTTGACACAGTTCCGGATTGATTTGCTCAGATACGAAGAGGCGCGGGATCCCCTCTCCAGGCGATGCCGGGCTTGCCCGGTATCGCTGCAAGGTCTGGGAGAGGGGTAGGGGTGAGGGTGATACGCTTCAGTGTGAATCTCTGAGCGTGGTGCTGGCAGCAGGTCGGTCCGAGGCTTCCGCGGGACCGTAGCACCCTCACGCGGGATCTTCGATCCCCACGGCCCCTCTCCCACACCTTGCAGCGATACCGGGCAAGGATCACTCGGCAAGCCCGGCATCGCGGGGAGAGGGGAGATGCGCTCTACTTTTTCCAAGCAGATCCAAGCGGAAATCGAATCAGGCCGCCCGGATGGTGGCGAGGAAGCGATCGACCTCGGCGCCGAGCCGCTCGGACTGGTGCGACAGCTCTGAGGCGGCGGAGAGGACCTGGCCGGCCGCGGCCCCGGTCTCCTCCGAGGCCTGCGCCACGCCGGCGATGTTGCCGGTGACCTCGGTGGTGCCGGCGGAGGCCTGGGCGACGTTGCGGACGATCTCCTGCGTCGCCGCGCCCTGCTCTTCCACCGCCGCCGCGATCGAGGTCGCGACGCTGTCGATCTCGCGGATCCGCCCGGTGATGCCGCCGATCGCCGCCGCGGCCTGGGCCGTCACGCCCTGCACCTCGCCGATCTGGCGGCCGATCTCCTCGGTCGCCTTGGCGGTCTGGTTGGCGAGTTCCTTGACCTCGGCGGCGACCACCGCGAAACCGCGCCCCGCGTCGCCGGCGCGCGCCGCCTCGATCGTGGCGTTGAGCGCGAGCAGGTTGGTCTGCCCGGCGATCGAGGAGATCATCCCCACCATGTCGCCGATCCGGCCCGAGGTCGCCTGGAGCGCCTGGACGAGGTGCGCGGTCTCGTCGGCCTCCCTGACCGCCGACCGGGCGAGCTGGGCCGAGCCCTGGACCTGACGGCCGATCTCGGTCACAGACGAGCCCAGCTCCTCGGAGGCGGCAGCGACGGTGTTGACGTTGGCGGCCGCCTCCTCCGCCGCGGCGGCCACGGTGGTCGACTGCGACGCCGTCTCGGTCGCGATGGTGCTCATCTGCCGGGCGGTGGCCTGGAGCTCCGTCGCCGAGGACGACACCATCCCGACGATGCCGCCGACCGCGCGCTCGAAGCCGTCGGCGAGCTCGATCATCGTGCGCTTGCGCGCCGCCGCCGCCGCCGCGTCGGCGCGCCGCTTGACCTCGGCCTCCTCGGCGGCCTTGCGGGCGACCATCGCCTTGATGCCCTCGACCGCCCGGCCGACCGCCCCGATCTCGTCGCGGCGGGCGGCCTCCGCGATCGGCGCGTCGATCTCGCCGAGGGCCATGCGCTGGAGCACGCGGACGAGGCTGCCCAGCGGGCGGGTGATCTGGAAGATCGCCGTGTAGATGCCGTAGGCGATGCTGAGCACCGCGAGGCCGAGTGCCGCGAGCAGCCCGAGGCGCGACCAGCCGGCGGTGGCCTCGGAGCGTTGGAACTCCGCCTCCACCTCGCGGACCTGCACGCCGGTCAGCTGGCTCAGCGTCGCGGTCATGGCCTGCATGCCCTTGAGCAGGTCCGCATGCGTCGTCTCGAACTCCGCCTGCCCCCCGGCCGCGAGGCGCCGGAGGATCTCGGCCGCGACGGTGCCGTTGCGGTCGATCTGTCCCTGGAGGTCCTTGGCGAGGGCCGCCTCCTCCGGGGTCAGATAGGTCGCCATGTAGGCCGACCACTGCGTGCGCACGTTCGAGAGGTCGCGCTCGATCCGCTCCCTCGCCCGGGCCGCCTCGATCTGCCGGCCGCGCAGCAGCCGCGAGACGTCGAGCAGGTCGTCATAGGCGTCGCGGATGATGCTGAACTGCCGCAGGCAGACGACGCGGTCCTCGAACACGGTCTTGAGGCTCTGGTGGCTCCAATGGAGCGCGAGGTTGCCCAATGTCGCGGTGGCGAGCAGGAGCAGGCCGAGACCGGCGAGCAGGGCGATGAACCTCAGTTTGATCGTCATGCGGGGGGTCTTTCGCGGAGCTGGCGCAAAAATCGGCGGCACTCCGGCCCGGGAGCGCGATGTCCGATCATGATCGCGCAAATATTATGCAAATTGCTTAATATTTCACCCAAGGGCTTGGGCGTGCCCAGTCGTGACCAAGAAACGATTGGGAAACGTCACGGTCGGTACCAGTCGCGTGCACCGGACCATCGCAAGGCAATTATTCCTATTAAATTCAACCTTGGGTCATGCGGCGCGCGAGACATCGATCGGGCACAGGTCCGCCCGGAACGCGATGAAGGCGCGGGGCCGGCTCGGGAGAGCCGGCCCCACGCGCTTCGCCGTCAGTGCCCGTGCGCGGGCTCGCGCAGCACAGGCTCGGGCGCGGCATCGACCGGCCCCGCCTCGTTCTCCTCCCGCACCCGGCGGCGCTGGAAGAACCGCATCGCCACGACGAAGAAGACCGGGACCAGGATCACCGCCAGCACGGTGGCGGAGATCATCCCGCCCATCACGCCGGTGCCGATCGCCTGCTGGCTCTTCGAGGCCGCGCCGGTCGCGATGGCGAGCGGCACGACGCCGAAGATGAAGGCGAGCGAGGTCATCACGATCGGCCGGAAGCGCAGGCGCGAGGCCTCGATCGTCGCCGTCACGAGCGTCGTGCCGGGCCGCCACAATTCGCGGGCGAACTCGATGATCAGGATCGCGTTCTTCGCCGACAGGCCGATGATCGTGATGAGGCCGATCTTGAAGTAGACGTCGTTCGGCATCTCGCGGATCAGCACGCCGGCGACCGAGCCGATCACGCCGAGCGGGATGACCAGCATCACCGCGAGCGGGATCGACCAGCTCTCGTAGAGCGCGGCCAGGCACAGGAACACGATCAGCACCGACAGCGCCAGCAGCAGGGTCGCCTGCGAGCCCGCCTGCTTCTCCTGGAGCGACTGGCCGGTCCAGGTGTAGCCGAAGCCCTTCGGCAGCTGGGTCATCAGCCGCTCCATCTCGGCGATCGCCTCGCCGGAGGTGTAGCCCGCCGCCGGCTCGCCGGTGATGCGGACCGACTGGTAGCCGTTGAAGCCGATGATCTGGGCCGGTCCGACGCTCCACTTCACGTCGGCGAAGGACGACATCGGCACCATCGTGCCCTGCTGGTTCTTAACGCTGTAGTTGAGGAGATCGGTGGCGTTGAGGCGCTGGCCGTCCTCGGCCTGGACGATCACCCGCTGCATCTTGCCGAGGTTCGGGAAGTCGTTGGTGTAGAACGAGCCGAGGTTGACCTGGATCGTGTCGTTGATGTCCTCGAACGAGACGCCGAGCGCCGCCGCCTTCTCGCGGTCGAGCACCAGCTCCGCCTGCGGCGCGGGCGGCAGGCCCTCGACGTAGACGTTCTTGAGGATCGGGCTCTTGCGGGCGATGGACAGGAGCTGCTCCTGCGCCGCCATCAGGGCCGCGTAGCCCTTCTGGGCCCGGTCCTGGAGGCGGAAGCTGAAGCCCGAGGCGTTGCCGAGGTTGTCGATCGGCGGCGGCTCGAGGGCCTGGACGATCGCGTCGCGATAGGTCGAGAGCGCCTTGTTGGTACCGTTGACCAGCGCGAGCGCAGACTGGTCGGGGCCGCGCTCCGACCACGGCTTGAGCGTCACGAAGGCCTGCGAGGTGACCTGGCCCTGCCCCGAGAACGAGAAGCCGTTGACGATCGTGACGGTCGCCACGCCCGGCTGTGCCATCAGGTGCTCCTCGACCTTCTTCACCGCCGCCAGCGTGCGGTTGAAGGACGAGCCCGGCGGGGTCTGGACGTCGACGGTGAAGAAGCCCTGGTCCTCGACCGGCAGGAAGCCCTCGGGCAGGCGCACGAAGGCGTAGGCGGTGCCGGCGACGAGGATCAGGTAGACCACCATCATCCGCCCGGACTTGGCGACCGCCCAGGCGACGCCGCGGCCGTAGCGCGCGGTCTCGCGGTCGACGATGCGGTTGAACCAGCCGAAGAAGCCGCCCTTGGCGTGGTGGCCCTTCTCGATCGGCTTGAGCATCGTGGCGCAGAGCGCCGGGGTCAGCGACAGGGCGAGCAGCGCCGAGAAGCCGATCGAGGTCACCATCGCGATCGAGAACTGGCGATAGATGATGCCGACCGAGCCGGGGAAGAACGCCATCGGGATGAACACCGCGACGAGCACCAGCGTGATGCCGACGATCGCGCCGGTGATCTGGCCCATCGCCTTGCGAGTCGCCTCCTTCGGCGACAGCCCTTCCTCGGCCATGATCCGCTCGACGTTCTCGACCACCACGATCGCGTCGTCGACCAGGATGCCGATCGCCAGCACCATGCCGAACATGGTGAGCACGTTGATCGAGAACCCGGCGAGCAGCATCACCGTGCAGGTGCCGAGCAGCGCGATCGGCACCACGATCGTCGGGATCAGGGTGTAGCGGATGTTCTGCAGGAACAGGAACATCACGATGAACACCAGCACCACCGCCTCGATCAGGGTCATCAGGACCTTCTTGATCGAGGCCTGGACCGCCGGGGTGATATTGTAGGGAATGTCCCACTTCAGGTTTTCGGGGAAGAACTGCGACAGCTCCTCCATCTTGGCGCGGATCGCCTTGGCGGTCTCGAGCGCGTTGCCGTCGGGCGCCAGCGTCACGTTGATGCCCGCCGCCGGCCCGCCGTTGAGGCGGGTGGTGAACTTGTAGTCCTCGCCGCCGAGCTCGATCCGGGCGACGTCGCGCAGGCGCACGTTCGAGCCGTCGGGATTGGCCCGCAGCACGATCGCGCCGAACTCCTCGGGCGTGCGCATCTGGCCCTTGACCAGGATCGGGAAGTTGACCGCGTGGGCCGCCGGGCTCGGCTGGGCGCCGACGGCGCCCGAGGCGATCTGGACGTTCTGGTTCTGCACCGCCTTGGTCACGTCGGAGGCGGTGAGCGACAGGCCGCGCAGCTTGTCCGGGTCGATCCAGATCCGCAAGCTGCGCTGCGTCGAGTACAGGGTGGCGCGCCCGACGCCGGGGATTCGCCGGATCTCGTTGATGACGTTGCGGGTGAGGAAGTCGCCGAGCGCGACCTCGTCCATCGAGCCGTCGGTGGAGACCAGCGTGATGATGTTGAGGACGGCCGCCGAGGCCTCCTCGACCAGGATGCCCTGCTGGCGCACCTCGGCCGGAAGCCGGGCCTCGGTGCGCTTGAGGCGGTTCTGCACCTCGACCGAGGCCAGGCTCGAATCGGTGCCGGGCTGGAAGGTCGCGGTGATCTCGATGTTGCCGAAGGCGTCGCTGGCCGATTCGAAGCTCAGGATGTTGGCCGCGCCGTTCAGCTCGTCCTCGATGAGGCGGGTGGTGCCGGTATAGAGGTCCTCGACCGAGGCGCCCGGATAGGCGGTCGAGAGGGCGATCGCGGGCGGCGCGATGATCGGGTACTGCGCCACCGGCAGCATCGGGATGGTGAGCGCGCCGCCTAAGCAGATGAACAGGGCGACGACCCAGGCGAAGACCGGCCGGTCGATGAAGAAGCTGGCCAAGGTGCGGGTCTCCTCAGCGCTGCTCGGTCGAGGCGGGCTGGCGCCCGGCCCCGGCCGCGGCCATGGTGGTGGTCTCGAACGGCACGGTCGCGACCTTGGTGCCGGCGACGATCTTCTGGAAGCCCTCGGCGACGACCCGGTCGCCGGCCTTGAGCCCGTCGCGGATCACCCACTGGCCCTCTACGACGGGGCCGACCTCGACCGGCTGGAGCACCACCTTGTCGCCCTCGCCGACGAGCCAGACCTGGGCGCGGCCGTCGTTGGAGCGCTGCACCGCCTGCTGCGGCACCGCGATGGCGTCGGAATCGATGCCCTGCTTGATCCGGGCGCGCACGTACATGCCCGGGAAGAGCTCGCCGTGCGGGTTCGGGACCACGGCGCGCAGGGTCACCTGGCCGGTGCTCGGGTCGGCGGTGACGTCGGAGAACAGGAGCCGGCCGGGCTCGGGGTAGAGCGAGCCGTCGTCCATGATGACGCGCACGCTCGCGACGTCCGCGGCGAGGCGGTCGAGCTCGCCGCTGGCGAGGTCGCGGCGCAGCTTGTTCAATTCGCCGACCGACTGGGTGATGTCGACGTAGATCGGGTCGAGCTGCTGGATCGTCGCCAGGTTGCTGGCCCCGCCCTGCTCGACGAGCGCGCCCTCGGTGACGAGCGCCCGGCCGATGCGGCCCGAGATCGGCGCCCGCACATCGGTGTAGCCGAGATTGAGCTGGGCGCGGTCGCGCGCCGCCTTGGCACCGGCGACCTCGGCCTCGGCCTGCTTCTGGCCGGCGAAGGCGGCGTCGTACTGGGCCTGGCTCGCGGTCTGGCGCGACAGCAGGGCCTCCAGGCGGTCGGCCTGCTGGCGGGCCAGCACCTGGGCGGCCTCGGCCTTGGCGAGCGTCGCCTCGGCGCTGGCGAGGTCGGCGCGGAACGGCATCGGGTCGATCTTGTAGAGGATGTCGCCTTCCTTGACCAAGCTGCCCTGCTCGAAGGTGCGCTTGATGACGAGGCCGGCGACGCGGGCGCGCACCTCGGCGATGCGGGTCGGCGCGGCGCGGCCGGGCAGGTCGCGCTCGTAGGGGATCGGCTGGTTCTTCACCGTCACGACCGAAACCTGCGGCGGTGCGGCCGGGGCGGTGGGTGCGGCAGCCTGCTGGTTCGGCTTGCAGGCGGCGAGCCCGAGGAAGAGGGCGGTCGCTCCGAGGAGGATGCGGCGGCGTTGGATCACGGGCGGTCTTTCCTGCGCGGTTTTCGGACGAAGCGGTCGCGGGCAGCGCCGCGGGGCTTATCCAGGCAAAGGTCGGGCGGGGCTCGCGGTCGGGCGAGCCTCTGAGAGGGCGCGCGCGTCGGCGCTGCTGCCGGGGCGGCAGCGGCGAGCGGTCAGGCTCGCAGGGTTCCGAGGCGGAGATGTGACCGTGCGTCGCCTTACATCAGCGACGTGCCGGTCAGGCGCAGGGCTCGGTCAGGCGCAGGGCTTGGGCGGTCGCTCGGGCAGGGCGGTGCCGGCCTGGACCGGGGCGCCAAGGCGGCGCGGCGGCAGCAGCGCGGCGGCGGGGGAGGCCGGGCCGTCGGCCGGGCAGGCGAGGGTCGCGCTCGCCGCGCCACTGTCGTCGGGCCGGGGATTGTCGATACTGCTGGCCGTGACGGTGCAGGCGGGTCCCTTGACCCAGTGTGCGTGCAGGCTCGCCATCGGCGAGGCGCCGTGGGCGGCGCGCAGCACCGGTTGCGGACGGCCGGCCGCGGCATCCGCCGCCGACATCGCCAGGAAGGCGAAGCCGAGGCCGAGAAGGGCGGTCGCGCAGAAACGCGCGAGAGATGTCCAGAGACGACCGGTCACGGAGCGGAACAGTGGGGGTTCCGACCGCACTGCACAAGACGCCGCGACATTCTGTCAGCGCCGGTGACGGGTCGGCCGGGACCGGTCCGGGGGCTTGATCGAAGGGGCGCGGCGCCGTACCGATTTTTCGAAACGAGAACCGGGAGAGAAGCCCATGAGCGCGGCGCGGGACGTCTACATCTGCGACTACGTGCGCACGCCGATCGGCCGCTACGGCGGCGCGCTGGCGAAGGTGCGGGCGGACGACCTCGCCGCCGTGCCGCTCGCCGAGCTGGCGCGGCGCAACCCGGCCCTGAAGGAGGCGGTGGAGGAGGTGTTTCTCGGCTGCGCCAACCAAGCCGGCGAGGACAACCGCAACGTCGCCCGCATGGCGCTGCTGCTCGCCGACTATCCCGAGCGGGTGCCGGGCCTGACCCTCAACCGGCTGTGCGCCTCGGGCCTCGACGCGGTTGGCGCCGCGGCGCGCGCGATCCGGTCCGGCGACCTCGATCTCGCGGTGGCGGGCGGCGTCGAATCGATGACTCGGGCGCCATTCGTGATGGGCAAGAGCGAGGGCGCGTTCCAGCGCCAGGCCGAGATCCACGACACCACCATCGGCTGGCGCTTCATCAACCCGGTGCTCAAGCACCAGTACGGCGTCGATTCGATGCCGGAGACCGCCGAGAACGTCGCCGAGGACTACCAGGTCGGCCGCGCCGACCAGGACGCCTTCGCGCTGCGCTCGCAAGCCCGCGCCACACGCGCACAGGGCGACGGGACCTTCGCGCAGGAGATCGTCGCGGTCGAGATCCCCGACCGCAAGGGCACCCACGTCAAGGTCGAGCGCGACGAGCACCCGCGGGCCGACACGACGGCCGAGGGTCTCGCCAAGCTGAAGCCCTTCGTGAAGAAGGACGGCACGGTGACCGCCGGCAACGCGTCGGGCGTCAACGACGGTGCCGCGGCGCTGGTGCTGGCGACGCGCGAGGCCGCCGAGCGCCACGGCCTCACCCCCATCGCCCGGGTGCTCGGCCTCGCGTCGGCCGGCGTGCCGCCCCGCGTGATGGGCATCGGGCCGATCCCCGCCGTCGAGAAGCTGTGCGCGCGGCTCGGCCTCAAGCCGTCCGACTTCGACGCGGTCGAGCTCAACGAGGCCTTCGCCTCGCAGGCGCTGGCGTGCCTGCGCGGCCTCGGGCTGCCGGACGATGCCGGGCACGTCAACCCGAACGGCGGCGCGATCGCGCTCGGCCATCCGCTCGGCATGTCGGGGGCGCGCATCGCCGGCAGCGTCGCGCTCCAGCTCGCCCGGACCGGCGGTCGGCTCGGCCTCGCCACGATGTGCGTCGGCGTCGGACAGGGCGTGGCGCTGGCGGTCGAGCGCGTCGGCTGATGCCGCCCAGGGCGGGGCGCCGGATGGCTCCCCCGCTCCGTCGCGGGCCACTGGGGTGGGGAAACCGGACGATCGCGCCCTGCGTTTCGCACTGCACCATGGCAAGGCGGGACGGCATGGGGTATGCACGTCGACTTCTGTCCGCCCCTTCCTGCCCGTCCCGAGGAACCGCCCGGACGACGCTCCCGCCCCGGGCGGGACGATCGCCGGCAGACGATCCCATGATCCGCCCCCGCCCGATCTCCGGCCCCGCCCTCCCGCCGCCCGGACGAAGCCGTCGCTTCGCCCCCCGGACCCGGTGAAGCCCGCCATGCCCAACAGAACCGGATCGCGCCCGAGCGCGGACGAGCCCGCGGGCGCCCCCGAGGCGGGCGACCCGGAGGCGGAGTTCCTGACCGTCCTCGGCCAGCGCGTCCGCACCATGCGGGCGGTGCGGGCGATGTCGCGCAAGATGCTGTCGCAGACCTCCGGCCTGTCCGAGCGCTACATCGCGCAGCTCGAGGGCGGGCAGGGCAACGTCTCGATCATCCTCCTGCGCCGGGTGGCGATCGCCATGGGCGTGCGGCTCGAGGACCTGATCGCCGCGGTCGAGAGCCCGCCGGACTGGCCAGTGGTGCGCGACCTGCTGGAGAAGGCTTCGGCCGACCAGATCGCCCAAGCGAAGCGCGTGCTCTCGGGCGCGGCGGCGCCGGGCGACGCCCCGACGCAGCGCGTGGCGCTGATCGGCCTGCGGGGTGCGGGCAAGTCGACCCTCGGGCGGATCCTCGCCGAGCGGATGAGCTGGACCTTCGTCGAGCTCAACCGCGAGATCGAGCGCGAGAACGGCCTGTCGGTGGCGGAGATCTTCGCGATCTACGGCCAGGAGACCTATCGCCGCCTGGAGCAGGGGGCGCTCAGGCGGCTCGCCGAGCGGCCGGGCCCGATGGTGCTGGCGACCGGCGGCGGCATCGTCGCCGAGCCGGTCACCTTCGACCTGCTGCTGTCGGCGTTCTTCACCGTCTGGCTCAAGGCGCGGCCGGAGGAGCACATCCACCGCGTCCGCGAGCAGGCCGCCAAGGGCCTAGCCCCGACGCGGATGCCCGATAGCGACAACGCGCTCCGGGAGATCCGCGGCATCCTGGTCAGCCGCGAGCCGCTCTACGCGCGGGCCCGCGCGGTGGTCGACACCGCCGACCATACGGTCGCCGAGACCGCCGCCGAGCTGACGGGCCTCGTCGAGAACTACCTCGGCGCGCGGCGCGGCCTCTGACGCGACAACGCCGCCAGGGATCAAAAATCGCCGTCCGGCGGCGCGGGCGCACGCATTCTGGCCGCAAATGAGTCGGCAGGCTCCTGCGCGACAGGATCACGTCGGGATCGAGGAGCACGATGGAGAGTTCGAACCGGGCCGAGAGCTACGAGGCGCAGGACGGCGTGGGCGTGGCGGCGCAGGTGGTCGAGGCGGCGCATTTCTCCGCCATCCGCAGCGTCCGCACCGAGGCCGAGGCGCTCCTCACCCTCGCCCGCGCCCTCGACCACGAGCTGAAGGCCGGGTTCGGCGCCGCCGTCGCGGCGATCCACGACATCCCGGGCCGGGTGATCGTGTCGGGCATCGGCAAGAGCGGCCATATCGGCCGCAAGATCGCCTCGACGCTCGCCTCCACCGGCACGCCGGCCTCGTTCATCCACCCGAGCGAGGCCAGCCACGGCGACCTCGGGATGATCACGCAGCAGGACATCGTCATCGCCCTGTCGTGGTCGGGCGAGACGGCCGAGCTCGGCGACCTCATCAGCTTCTCCAAGCGCTTCGCCGTCACGCTGATCGGCATGACGTCGAACCCGGGCAGCACGCTGGGCCAGGCCGCCGACATCCTGCTGCCGCTGCCGCTCGTCAAGGAAGCCTGCCCGCACAACCTCGCGCCGACCTCCTCGAGCGTGATCCAGCTCGCCCTCGGCGACGCGCTGGCGGTGGCGCTGCTCGAGCGCCGCGGCTTCTCGGCCAGCGACTTCAAGCTCTTCCACCCCGGCGGCAAGCTCGCGGCCCGGCTCAAGACCGTGGCCCAGCTGATGCACGCCGGCGAGGAGATGCCGCTGGTGCCCCGGGGCCTGCGCGTCTCGGAGGCGCTGATCGCCGTGATGGGCAAGCGCTTCGGCTGCGCCGGCATCCTCGACGAGGCCGGACGGCTCGTCGGCATGATCACCGACGGCGACGTGCGCCGCCACATGAGCACGGGTGCGGGCCACAGCGACCTCCTCGCCCGCCGGGTCGAGGAGATCATGACCCCGTCGCCGATCACCACCAGCCCCGGCACCTTCGCCAGCGCCGCCCTGGAGCTGATGAACCGCAGCCAGATCACCGCCCTGTTCGCGGTCGAGCGCGGGCGCCCGGTGGGGATCCTGCACATCCACGACATCCTGCGGGCGGGAGTGGTGTAGGGGCGATCCCCGACCTGCAATTCACCCCTCCCTTTCCCGGACGACTGGAGCGAAGCGGAAGGAGATCCGGGATCCAGGAGAGAAGTGCCGCGAAGCGGCTCTGTGTTCTGCACCGTTGCAGATAGACGGGCGCTTCGCGAAGTCTCGTGCTGGTTCCGGGTCGCATTCCGCTGGCGCTGCATGCGCCCGGGAAAGGGCGGGGTGAATTCGCTCAATACGGCACCCCACCCCTTCGCTTCTCCCGCAGCGCCTCGGCGTACCAGGTCAGCTCGTCGATGAACCGCGCGGTCGGGCGTTCCAGCCAGGGCTGGAGCGGCTGCCCGTCCTCGTCGAGCGCCTTGTGCACCTCGGGGATCGGCAGGAGCGAGGGAATGCTCGGGGTGCCGAGCTCCCCCAGCATGGCGCGCAGCTGCATCGCCGCCCGCACGCCGCCGTAGCGGCCGGCGGAGTAGCAGACGATCGCGGAAGGGCGCCAGAAGTACTCCTCCAGGAAGTGGTCGAGGGTGTTCGACAGGGCCGGCGGGATGCTGTGGTTGTACTCCGCCGACACCACCACGAACCCATCGGCCCGGCGGTAGAGGGCGGCCAACCGCTCCAGGGCCTCCGGCGCCTCGCCCGTCGGGTATTCCTTGTACATCCGCGTCAGCAGCGGCAGGCCGAGCTCCGCCGGGTCGACCAGCGGCGCCTCGTGGCCGCGGGAGGCGAGGGCGCCCGCGACGTAGCGGGCGGCGCGCAGGCCGTTGCGCCCCTGGCGCACCGAGCCGAGAATCACCGGAATCACGAGGGCCATGGCGGGTCTCCGGGACGCTGATCGTCCCGGAGCGTACATCATGTCGGGCGGGCCTCACATCATCCCGAGCATCCGCGGCAACCAGAGCGAGATCGCCGGGACGTAGGTGACGACGACGAGGAAGATCAGCATCGTCAGGAGCCACGGCCAGACCGCGATCGTCAGTTCCGTGATGCCCATGCGGGTGATGCCCGAGGCCACGTAGAGGTTGAGGCCGACCGGCGGGTGGCACATGCCGACCTCCATGTTGACGACGATCAGGATGCCGAAATGCACCGGGTCGATGCCGAGCTTGGCGGCGATCGGGAACAGGATCGGCGCCATGATGAGCACGATGGAGGAGGGCTCCATCACGTTGCCGGCGACGAGCAGCAGGATGTTGACGATCAGCAGGAACACCACCCAGTTCAGGCCGGCCCCGGTGATCCAGCTCGCCATCTGTTGCGGGATCTGCTCGCTCGTCATCAGGAACGAGAACAGCACCGCGTTGGTGATGATGTAGAGCAGCATCGCGCTCATGTTGGCCGAATCGAGCAGCACCCGCGGCACGTCGCGCCAGGTGAGGTCGCGGTAGACGAACAGCGCGATCACGAAGGCGTAGACCGCGCTGACCGCCGCCGCCTCGGTCGGGGTGAAGGCGCCGGTATAGATGCCGCCCAGCACCAGCACGATCAGCAGCAGGCCCCAGACCGACTTGCGGAACGCGACCCAGCGCTCGCGCCAGGTGGCCTTCGGCATCCGCGGGTAGCCGAACTTGCGCGCCCGGTACCAGGTGGTGAGGCCGAGAAGCGCGGCCAGCATCAGGCCCGGGATCACGCCGGCGACGAAGAGCGTCGAGATCGAGGCCGAGGAGACGCGCTGGCCGTCGGGCCCGGTCACCACCGCGCCGCTCGTCGCCACCGAGTACATCACCATCACGATCGAGGGCGGGATCAGGATGCCGAGCGCGCCCGAGGTGGTGATGACGCCGGCGCCGAATCGCTTGGGGAAGCCCTGCGCCACCATGGCCGGCAGGATGATCGAGCCGATCGCCACCACGGTCGCCGGGCTCGAGCCCGAGATGGCGGCAAACAGCGCGCAGGCCATGACGCCGGCCAGCCCCAAGCCCCCGTGCCAGTGGCCGACCATCGACGTGGCGAAGTTGATCATCCGCCGGGCGACGCCGCCATGGGTGAGGAAGTTGCCCGACAGGATGAAGAACGGGATCGCCATGATCTCGAAGTTCTCGATCCCCGTGAACAGCTTGAGCGCCACCGCCTCGATCGGCACGGTGGTCATGGTGAACAGGAAGGTGAGCACCGACAGGCCGAGGGCGATCGAGATCGGCATGCCGGTGAGCATCAGGGCGATGAGCAGCCCGAAGATGATGGCGGCGTTCATCGGGCAGTGCCTCCGGTGCGGGCTTCGTTCGCAAGGTCTTGCGCAAGATCCTGGGCAGCGTGCGGGCTCTCGACCACGCCCTCGACGTGGCCCGGATCGTGGTGGGGCAGCTCCCCGGTGCGCCAGAAGCTCCAGGCGACCTGGAGGAAGCGGAAGCACATCAGGTAGGAGCCGAGCGGGATCGCCAGGTAGACGACCCAGCTCGGGATCTCGAGGTCGGGCGTGGTCTGGTCGGTGTCGACGAGGCCGTAGACGAAGCGCGCGCCCATCGTGCCGACGATCGCCGTGAACAGCGCGCCGCAGAAGAGGCCGAACAGCACGATCCGGTCGCGCCAGGCCGGCGACAGCTGGTTCACCGCCACGTCGACGCCGACATGGATGCCGGTGCGCACGCCGTAGGCCGCGCCGAACTTCGCCATCCAGACGAACATGTAGATGCACAGCTCCTGGGCCCAGGAGAGGTGGATCGCCGTGGTGATCGGGTAGAGGGCATCGATGCCGGAGGCGTAGCGGTGCACGACGGCGACGAAGATCAGCAGCGTCGCGCCGGCCATCAGGCTCGCGATCAGGATCTCCTCGAGGCGGTCGAGGATGCGCAGGGGGTGCATGGGGTCTCCCGGGGGCGTGCTTCTTGTCGTGGGCGGGGCGGCGTCAGCGGGCCTCGCCGGCGGGCCAGGGGAAGCGGATGTTGCGGTCGCGCAGGCCCGCCAGCACCACCTCGACGCCGCCGGACTTCACCATCCATTCGAGGCGGTGGTCGCGGTATTCCCGCCGCCGTCCGCCGGTGGTGTAGAGGTCGGCGGCCTCCGCCATCCGGGCCGCGGCCGCGTCGAACTCGCGGAAGGTCTCGGCGACCGAGGGGCGCTCGCGGATCCGCGCGTGCCAGCGCGCGAGCGGGCTGCCCTCGGCGGGCCCGAGGCCGTAATGCACCGAGCGGTTGACCATCGGGGCCGCCGCCGCGTCGGCCCAGCCGAAGCGCTCCCCTCCGAACCAGTCGGCCCCGCCGAGACGGCCGGCGAGCCAGTCCTGGAGGATCTTGGTCTGCGCGGCGGCTTGCCCGCGCAGGTGGTCGGCGAGCGCCCCGGTGGCGCGGCGGAACCACAGGATCTCGCCAAAGCCCCAGTTCACCGCCTCGTACTGGGTGTCGCAGACCTCCTCGGTCATGCGGGCGACGGCGCGGGCGGCGGGGTCGCGCGGCAGCAGCGGCGGATCGGGCCAGCGTTCCTCGACATATTCGAGGATCACGGTCGATTCGAAGATGCCGACATCGCCGTCGACGAGCACCGGCACCTCGGCGCGGGGATTGGCCTGCGCGAACGGCCCGTCGGTCCGGCCGGTGCCGAAGGTCTCCGGCAGCTCGGCGGTGAAGGCCACCCCCTTCTCGCGCAGGGCGATCTTCACCTTCTGCGCGTAGGACGAGAGCGGGTGCTCGTAGAGCAGCATGGCGTCGGTTTCCCCCACGGAAGCGTCTAGTTTGCCGCATCCTCGCACGGCGCGGAGCGGAGCGGGAACCCGACGATCGTCGGTGGCCGTGGATCGGGGCGTCTCCTCCGGCGATCCCGACGCCGCCCGGGCGTTTCGACCGGACGCCGTCACGACCAATCGGCACTCGCCGACGTTGCGCTGGGCGGCATATAACCCGCACGACCATTACGAGCGAAAGGGTCCGCCATCATGCGCACGCGCCGCGCCCTCCGGGCCGCCTGCCTGCTTCTCGCCGCCGCGCTCGCCCACCCGGCGGCCGCGGCGGAGCCCGCGACGGTGTTCGCGGCGGCGAGCCTGAAGAACGCCCTCGACGAGGCCGGCAAGGCCTTCGCGGCCGAGAGCGGCATCCCGGTCCGGGCGAGCTACGCCGCCTCCTCGGCGCTCGCCCGCCAGATCGAGCAGGGGGCGCCCGCCGACCTGTTCGCCTCGGCCGACCTCGAATGGATGGACTACCTCGCCGCCCGCAAGCTGATCCGGCCCGAGACCCGGGTGAACCTGCTCGCCAACCGCCTGGTCGTGGTGGCCCCCAGGGACGCGAAGGTGTCCGAGGCGGCGTTCACGCCGGACTGGTTCACGCGAGCGCTCGGCCCCGACGGGCGGCTCGCCACCGGCGAGGTGAATTCGGTGCCGATCGGCAAGTACGCCAAGGCGGCGTTCGAGAAACTGGGCCTGTGGGCGCAGGTGCAGCCGCGGCTGGCGCAGGCCGACAACGTGCGGGCGGCGCTGGCGCTGGTCTCGCGCGGCGAGGCGCCGCTCGGGGTCGTCTACGAGAGCGACGCCAGGTCGGATCCGGGCGTGAAGGTGGTGGGGGTGTTTCCGGCGGACAGCCACCCGCCGGTCGTCTACCCCTTCGCGGTGACGGCCGAGGCGAAGGGCGAGGCCGGGGCGCGCTTCCTGACCTACCTGCGCGGCAAGGCCGCCCGGCGCTTCTTCGAGGCGCAAGGCTTCACGATAATCGGGGAGGGGGCGTCGCAGTAGGGCGCCCCTTCGGGCGCCCCGCCCGTCTCACGCCAGCTGGAAGCCGAAGGCGAGGGGGTCGCGCTCGTCGACCAGGATGGTGTTGTGCCCGATCACCCGGGCCCAGCCGCCGATGCTCGGGCGGATGGCGGCGCGCCCGCCCACCTCCGCGGCGCTCTCGACCCGGCCGTGGAACAGCGTGCCGATGATGCTCTCGTGCACGAAGTCGTCGCCGACGCCGAGCAGGCCCCGGGCGACGCGCTGCGCCATGCGGGCCGAGGTGCCGGTGCCGCAGGGCGAGCGGTCGATGCCCTTGTCGCCGTAGAACACGGCGTTGCGGGCATGCGCCTGCGGGTGCTTCGGACGGTCGGCCCACATCACGTGGCTCAAGCCCTGGATGCGCGGATCCTCCGGGTGGACCGGGGCGACCGCGCGCTGCACCGCCTCGCGCACCCGCGGGCTCCAGGTCAGGATGTCGGCCGAGCTCATGCCGTCGAGGCCGGACCAGCCGGGTTGCGGCTCGACGATGGCGTAGAAGTTTCCGCCGTAGGACACGTCGACGACGAGAGGGCCGAGGCCCGGCACCTCGACGGGAACGTCCGCCGCGTGCAGGTAGCTCGGGATGTTGTAGAGCCGGACCTCGTCGACGAAGCGGCCGTCGCGGCGGTACTCGACCTCGACCTTGCCGGCCGGGACCTCGAGAGACAGGCGCCCCTCGACGCGCGGCACCACGAAGCCCTGCTCCAGCGCCACCGTGACGGTGCCGATCGTGCCGTGGCCGCACATCGGCAGGCAGCCCGAGACCTCGATGAACAGGATGCCGAGCTCGCAATCCTCCCGCGACGGCGGGTAGAGGATCGAGCCCGACATCGCGTCGTGGCCGCGCGGCTCGAACATCAGGGCCCGGCGCACCCAGTCGTGCTCGGCGACGAAGATCTGCCGCTTCTCGCCCATCGGGACGTTGGGCAGGACCGGCCCGCCACCGGCGACCACCCGCACCGGGTTGCCGCAGGTATGGGCGTCGACGCAGAGGAAGGTGTGCGGGTGCATGGCGGGCCGTGTCTCCGGGAGGCTTTGGCGTGGACGGCCCTTCGTCGCAGAATTCGCCGCGTCGTCATAGCGCGCAGCCCCGCCCGCACGATTTCCCGCCCTTGGCGCGTTGGAGGGGGAAAGGCCGGTGCGCACCGGCCACGCACGAGGACCGATGTCTCATCCCGCCCCTCGCCGGGCCAGATGACGCACGGGCAGACGCGCGACCCAGGGCAACCCGCCGGCTCCTCGCAGCGTTCTCGGCATCATGGCGCGGCCCGAACGGGCCCGCGCGGTTGCGGCCGAGAGAGAGGAAGTTGCCGATGATGGACAACATCGTCCAGGGGTTCACCCAGTTCCGCGAGCAGGTGTTCCCGAGCCAGCGCTCGGTCTATCAGCGCCTCGTCCATGACGGCCAGAAGCCGAAGGCGCTGGTGATCTCCTGCGCCGATTCCCGCGTCGTGCCGGAGCTGATCACCCAGGCGGGACCGGGCGAGCTGTTCGTCACCCGCAACGTCGGCAACATCGTGCCGCCCTTCGCCACCATGTTGGGCGGCGTGACCGCGGCGGTCGAGTACGCCGTGCTGGCGCTCGGCGTGCGCGACATCGTGATCTGCGGCCACTCGGATTGCGGCGCCATGAAGGGCCTGCTGACCCCGGGGCTGGCCGAGAAGATGCCGAATGTCGGCGCCTGGCTGCGCCACGGCGAGGCCGCCCGCAAGATCGTCTGCGACGCCTACCCGGACGACATCGACGACAAGCGCCGCCTCCACGCCCTGGCGATGGAGAACGTGCTGGTGCAGCTCAACCACCTGCGCACCCACCCGGCGGTGGCGAGCGCGCTCGCCTCGGGCCAGCTCACCCTGCACGGCTGGCTGTTCGAGATCGAGACCGGGCACCTGCTGGTCTATGACGGCGAGGCCGGGCGCTTCGTGGTCCTGGCCGAGGAGGACGAGCTGCCGGTGGCCGAGGCCGCGCACGCGCCCCGGCTCGCCGCGGCGGGCGTCGGCACCCCCGAGGCCCGGGCGGCGGAGTAGCGCCGCAGCGCTCTCGAGTGGACACGCTCGGGAGCGCGAGGCCCAGATGCGTCGGCGCCCTGGTGCACGGCGGCAGATCGCGGATTGACAGGCGAGGAGCGGCAGGTGAGGACCCCCGGCATGGCCGAGACCCGACCCGACCGCTCCCGCGACGCCGCCTTCGCGTGGATCGCCGCCATCGCCACCCTGGCGACGATCCTCGTCGCCAATTTCGCGCCGGCCCGTGGGCCGGCCCCCCTGCCGGCGCCCCCGACCGCCGTCACGTCGCCGGCCGAGGATTCCGGCTGCCGCGAATGGACAGATTCCTGCCGCGTCTGCACCCGCGGCGCCGACGGGGTCCATTGCTCGACCCCGGGCATCGCCTGCCAGCGCGAGGCCCTGCGCTGCACCGCCCGCTAGAGCATTGTCCCCCGACGTGGATGCCGGTTCGTCGAAGAAACTGCGGAAAAACAAAGACTTGGAGAGCTTCGCGATTGCCTCGCGATCGTGACGTGCTCTAGCGCGGACGCGACGAGCAAGGATGGGACACGCTCACGCCACCACCGCCGCCGCGACGTCACCCGCCAGGGCGTACCGGTTCCGGCCCCGGCGCTTGGCCTGGTAGAGCGCCTGGTCGGCCTCGGCGAACAAGTCCTCGCGGGAGCGGGCCCGGCCCGCAGGCTTCAACGCGACGCCGACGCTGATCGTCACAGTGCCGCTGCCGTCGCACCGGCCCGGATGGGCGATGCCGATCCCCTCGACGGCGCGCACCAGGCCGGCGGCGAACCGCGCCGCCTCGAACGCGCCGGCGTCGCGCAGGAGGAAGGTGAATTCCTCGCCGCCGAAGCGCGCCGCCAGGATGTCGGGACCGCGCACGAAGGTCGCGAACAGGTCCGCCACGCGGCGCAGGCAGGCATCGCCCTCCGGATGGCCCAGCGTGTCGTTGAACAGCTTGAAGTGGTCGATGTCGACCATCATCACGGCGGCGGCGCGCTCGCCGGAGAACCAGGCCTCGGCGGTCTCGTCGAGGGAGCGGCGGTTCGGCAGTCCGGTAAGGGCGTCGGTGTGCGACAGGCCCTGGTAGCGCCGGCGCGCCGCGGCTTCCGCCTCCGAGGCGAGCCGCGCCGAGAGGGTCCGCAGGTACTCGCGGCAGCGCTGGGCCTCCATCCGGTAGTTGGCGTAGAGGCTGAACGCGCAGCCGGTGGCGAATTGCAGCGGCAACGCGACGCGCAGGGCCGGATCGAGGCCGGCCTTGGTGGCGGCTGCGAGCGTCGCGAGGGCGCAGGCATACGCCGTGAAGGCGAGGGCGTCGCGGAAGCGCAGCGCGAGCAGCATGTTGCCATAGATCACGACCAGGATCACCTCGCCGAAGGTGTAGGTGCCGAACATCGCCTCGGTCAGCCAGAACAGCAGGAGCGGGACCGAGAGCGCCCCGATCATGCCGTGGAGGACGAGGCGCTCGCGGAGTGCCGGCGAGACGCGGGTGGCCAGCCAGGCCAGACCCAGCGAGACCGGGGTCACCACGCACAGGCGGGCGACGAAGCTGAACTCGAGGATGTCCGGCATCAGCGTGATGCTGGTGAAGTTGTACATGTTGTAGAAGATGAGCCCGACCAGGATGACGTGGCGCAGCCCCGCGGCGCGCTCGGGCCCGTGCTCGGCCTCGTAGCGCGCATCGACGGCCGGTTCGAAGCGCAGCAGCCAGTCCAGGCGGCCGGAGGCCCCCGGCACGATGCCCGACGGATCGGATCGCATCGCGGCGGAGGCGGCAGGATCGCCGACAGTCAAGCATGTCCTCCTGTCGTCGTGCTGCACCGGGAGACCACTCCGTCCTAGGAAATATTCCCTTACGTCAAAAATGCTACTTCCGGCTTAAGCCCGCGCTGCGACGTGGCCCGCATCTGGACTATGCCGCGCCTCGGACGGCCTCGCATCGCTGCCATGCCCTCGCGCGCCTTGCGGGCGGGGTCGGCGTCCGGCACTGCTCGGGCCCGAGCCGGCCCTCCTCTTCCCGTGCGCCGGCCTTTCAGGATGACCATGGCGAGCAGCGCGAGCGGCAGGGCCTCTCCCGCCGAGACCAGCCGGGCCGATGCGGGCTGGGCCGGGCCCGGCTTCGTCGAGTTCGTGGCCCTGATGGCGCTGATGATGGGCCTGACCGCGGTCACCATCGACAGCTTCCTGCCGGCCTTCCCGGCGATCCAGCGCGACTTCGCGGTCCAGGACCCCAACCGGCTGCAATTGCTGGTCTACGTCTACATGCTGGGCTTCGGCACCGCCCAGCTCCTCTACGGCCCGGTCTCGGACGGGACCGGGCGGCGCCCGGCCCTGATCGTCGGCATCGGCATCTACCTCGCCGGCAGCGTGCTGGCGATGCTGGCGCCGAGCTTCGAGGTGCTGCTGCTCGCCCGCGCGATCCAGGGCGTCGGGGGGGCGGGGGGCCGAGTGCTCGCGGTGGCGATCGTGCGCGACCGCTACGAGGGCCGCGACATGGCCCGGGTGATGTCGTTCTGCATGATGGTCTTCCTCATCGTGCCGATCCTCGCCCCCTCGCTGGGCGGTGCCGTCCTCGTCGTCGGCCATTGGCGCCTGATCTTCGGGCTGATGCTGGCGCTCGCCCTCGTCACCCTGGGGTGGTTCGGCACCCGCCTGCCCGAGACCCTGCACCCGGCCTTCCGCCGTCCGGTCTCGGCCCGGGCGATCGGGTCGGGCATCGCCGTCACGGTGCGCAACCGCGCCTCCCTCGGCTACGCCACGGCGCTCGGCCTCACCACCGGCTGCATCATGGGCTATGTCGGCTCGGCGCAGGCGGTGTTCGACACCGGCCTCTACCATCTCGGGCCGCTGTTCCCGGTCGCCTTCGCGCTGATCGCCGGCGCGATGGGCGTGGCGACGCTGATCAACGCGCGCCTCGTGCGCCGGCTCGGCATGCGGCGGCTGGCGCATGCGGGCACCCTCGGGCTGTTCCTCGCCGCTGGCCTCCAGCTCGCGCTGGTCCTGGCCTTCGCGGGCACGCCGCCGCTGTGGCTCCTGATCGTGACCCTGGCCGCGTGCCAGTTCCTGATGAGCTTCGCGATGCCGAACTACAACGCCCTGGCGATGGAGCCGCTGGCGGCGATCGCCGGGACCGCCTCGTCGTTCATCGGCTTCTACACCACGCTGCTCGCGGCCTTCTGCGGCCTCCTCGTCGGCCAGTCCTTCGACGGCACCGTCACCCCGCTCGCCATCGGCTACTGCGTGCTGAGCAGCCTCGCCCTCGCCATGGTGCT
Organism: Methylobacterium sp. Gmos1; assembly: GCF_053764715.1. Lineage (NCBI taxonomy): Bacteria > Pseudomonadati > Pseudomonadota > Alphaproteobacteria > Hyphomicrobiales > Methylobacteriaceae > Methylobacterium > Methylobacterium sp. Gmos1. The sequence goes on from NZ_JBSNCC010000009.1 coordinate 196,946, forward strand.
GTGGACCGAGCGCGGCCGGCTGTTCGGGAGCGGGGCCCGGTAGAACCGCCTTAACCGGTCCCGCGCCACCGTCCTGACATCGAAACGAGGTGTCCCGGGATGGCTGCGCGCAACGACGGAATCCTGCTCGCCGGGCGGCTGCTCCTGGCCACGTCCCTGCTGCCGGCGGCGATCGGGCGGGGGCTCAACCCGTCGGGCTTCGCGCTGACGCTGGCCGGCACCGGCATGCCCTACCCGAACGCGGTCGCCACCGCCTCGGTGGTGATCGGCCTGTTCGGGCCGCTGCTCCTCGCGCTCGGCCTGGTGCCGCGCCTCGTCGGCCTCGGCCTTGCCCTCCACGCGGTGGCGGCGGGGCTGCTGCTGCACCGGTTCTGGGAGTTCTCCGGCGCCGTCGCCCGGGTCGAGCAGGAGCTGTTCCTGGCCCAGCTCGGCCTTGCCGCCGGCTTCGTGCTCTACGCCGTCACCGGACCGGGCCGGTGGAGCTGGCAGGGCTGGTGGCACGGTACGGAGCGCGGTGCGGCACCGGCCGCCAGGGTCGCAAGCGTGAAGGACTCCGCCAAGGATCCTGCGGCAAAGCCTCCCCGCAAGCGCGCCGCGGCACCCCGCGGACCCCGCCCGGCCAAGGCCGCGGCCTGAAACCGGGAGCGGCGGGCGGCCCGCGTCAGGCCGACAACCGCTGCTCGCCGGGGAGGCGCGGATTGATGTAGCGGGTGGAGATGTCGCAGGCGACGCCGATCAGCCGGGCGCGGCCGTCGGGCGCCGTGACCAGGCTGCCGCGGGCGGAGATCCAGCGCACGTGGCCATCGTGGTCGACGATGCGGTACTGCGCGTCGTAGGCCCCCTCGCCGCGCAGGGCCGGCTCGAGGCTGGTGAGGACGGCCGGGAGATCCTCCGGCAGGACCATCGACAGGAACTCGTCGAGCGGTCCGCTGGTCAGGCCCATCAGGCTCTCGCCGAATTCCGAGCAGGTGACCACCCGGGTCGACGGATCGACGTCCCAGGTCATCATCTCGGCCGCCGCGACGGCGAGGCGCAGGCGTTCCTCGCTGGTGCGCAGGGCCTCGGCGGCGCGGACCTGCTCGTCGATGTCGGCCATGGTGCCGACCCACTCGCGGATCGCCCCCTCGGCATTCTCCAGCGGCACGGCGCGGGCGAGCATCCAGCGGTACTGGCCGTTGCGGTGGCGCACCCGGTAGGTCGCGTCGAGCGGCGTCCCGCTCTGGCAGCAGGCCCGCCACAGGTCCTCGACGCCGGCCCGGTCGGCCGGATGCAGGGTGGTGAGCCAGCCGAAGCCATGCAGATCGGCGTCGCACAGGCCGGTCCGGGCGCTGAGGCCGAAGGTCTGGAGCAGCTGGCCGTCGGGGCTCGAGCGCCACTCCACCGCCGCACTCGCCTCCACCAGGGCGCGGTAGCGCTGCTCGCTCTCGTGCACGCCTCCCGCCTCGGCGGCCGGCGCCGGCGGGTCGGAGGGCGCGGGCCCTCCCGCCGCCGGCACGATCTGCCGGAAGCTCGGCTCGTAGCGGCCCAGCGGCAGGTCGATGCGGACCTCGAGCGGGCAGGCGGGGTCGGCGTAGATCTGCTGCAGCACCTGCCGCAGGCGCCGGGCCTCGACCCGCACGATGGCGTCGGTCGCCGGATCGAAGCTGGTCGAGCGGCCGAGGGCGTCGGTCGCGATGGTGTAGGATTTCAGCAGGCTGCCCCGCCCGGCCAGGCTCTCGCGCACCACGTAGGCGAGAAAGGCCGAGAGCTGCGGAGATTTCTTGAGCGGCGGCAGGTTCAGCAGGGCGTCCAGGGCAGCGTGGATGTTCTCGGTCCCGATTTCTTCCCGATCCATCGCCTGTTACCCGCCGTGCCCCGTCCCGGCGGCAGATCGGGATTGTCCTGCAGCGCGCCCGCGCTCCATGATGCCACGATTGAAGGTTCAATCGATGATGCGAGCGCGTCTCGCCAGCCGATCCGCCATACCGTAAGGTGATAAACCAGCCACACTCAGTGTCAAGACACGAACGGTTCCAGGGTAGTGACCTTGGGTCAGAATCGATGACTTAATTCATCGCCAGCGGCTCGGTGACGACAGGCGACAATGTCGAATTTGCCCGCCCCGGCCCGACGGAAATAGGAAAATAAGGGTCTCGACGCAGCAGAGGTATTGCACCTCGACTGCCATGGACGTTCCGCCCGGGTCACTGCGCGACGGGGGCGGGCTCCTCAATCGGCGAGCAGCCGCGCCCCGACCACCGCCGCCGCGGCCCGGTTCTGCACCCCGAGGCTGCGCAGGAGGGCCGCCATGTGGACCTTGACGGTGCCCTCGCCGAGCTGGAGCCGCCGGGCGATCTCCTTGTTCGAGCGGCCCTCGACGAGGAGCGCCAGCACGTCGCGCTGGCGCGGGGTCAGGTCGGGGATGCGCGGCTGGCGCCCGTCCTGGCGGCTCTCGGGACGCCAGTCCGGCCGGCCGTCGAAGGCGGCGCCGCGCACCTCGGGCGCCGGGCGCGGGCCGGCGCCGTCGAGGACCGCGAGCGACGCCGGCACGAAGATCTGGCCGTCGAGGATCATGCCCACCGCCCGGGTCAGCTCGGCCGAGCCGATGCCCTTGGGCACGTAGCCGTGCACGCCGACCTCGAGCGCGGTGAGGATCTTGTTGCGCTCGGTCGAGGCCGAGACCACCGCCACCTTCACCGCCGGGAAGCACTCGCGCACCGCGCTCAGGCTGCCGGGGCCCTCCATCCCGGGCATCGCGAGGTCGAACAGCGCCAGGGTCACGGCACCCCGGCGGGTCGAGAGCTGGTCGAGGGCGGCGTCGAGGGACCCGGTCTCGACGACCTCGGCGAAGCCGAAGCTGCGGGTGAGGATCGCCACCACGGCGAGGCGGAAGAAGTCGTCGTCATCCGCGATCAAGGCGACTGGCGGAGTCGGTTGGGTCATACCGTGGCGTCTCTGGGAACGGTCCGTGCGACCATCATCCTAGAGCAAGTCGGGGGCGCGTGGGTACCCTCCCGACATGGAACGACTGGCAATGTCAACGACCTATCGCATGGTTCGCCGCCGCGAGAGTTGCCGCAGGACCATGCCGGGTTCCTGTGTCGAGTACTCGACACGGGCGGGGCGGTCCTTCATCCGCGAGCCGGGTTCGCGCCACGGGCTGCGGCGCGTCACCGCATCGTCGCGCGAAGATTCTACCCCGAGGGATACGCGCTTGGAGACAGGATCGGGGCCGGGCCACGAGCGGGGGAGAGCGATGCGCAAGCTGGCATCGTCGGGCGGCGGACGGGCGAGCGGGACGGCGCGAGGCCTCGCGGCGGTCCGACGCCTCGTCGCCGGGCTCGCCCTTGCCGGCATCCTCGCCGGCCCGGCGCCCGCCGCGGAGCGCACCCGGCTCGTCGCCTACACCGCCCTCGAGCCCGAGCAGCTCGACCCGATCCGCCGGGCGATCGAGGCGGCGGTGCCGGAGGTCGAGATCGCCTGGCAGCGGGACTCGACCGGCGTCATCACCGACCGGGTGCTCGCCGAGCGCGCCTCGCCGCAGGCCGACCTCTTCCTCGGCCTCGCGGCCACCAGCCTGCTGCAATTCGAGGCCGCCAACCTCCTCGATCCCTACCGGCCCGCGGGCGTCGAGGCGCTGCGGCCGTTCTTCCGCGACCCGAGCCCGCCCTACAGCTGGACCGGCATGGACGCTTATCTCGGGGTCGTCTGCTTCAACACCGAGGTGGCGCGCCGGGACCGGATCACGCGCCCGAGCTTCTGGCGCGACCTCCTCGCGCCCGCGCTCAAGGGGCGGATCGTGATGCCGGACCCCGCGGCCTCCGGCACCGGCTACCTCCTCGTCGCCGGCTGGCTCCAGACCCTCGGGGAGGAGGCGGGCTGGGCCTACATGGACGCGCTCGACGGGAACGTCGCGGCCTACCTGCCGAGCGGCTCCGCCCCGTGCCAGGAGGCCGCCGCGGGCCGCGCCGCCGCCGGCCTCTCCCTCGACATGCGGGCCGCCGCCCTGAAGGCGGCGGGCGCCCCCATCGACATCGTGGTGCCGGTCGACGGCACCGGCTGGGAGGCGGAGGGCTTCGCGGTCGCGGCCGGCCGGCCGCACCTGGCGCTCGCCCGGCGGGTGGCGGACTGGGCGGCGAGCCGCGAGGCCAATGCGCTCTACGCCCGCAGCTTCGCCATCGTGGCCTATCCGGGCGTCTCGAGCCCGGGACCGTTCTACCCGCCCCACGCCGAGGCGCGGATGATCCGCAACGACCTCGACTGGATGGCCCGCAACCGGCCCCGCATCCTGGCCGAGTGGCGCCGCCGCTACGGCGCCAAGGTCCGGCAGCACTGAGCCCGCGAGGGCCGATCCAGCGCCCGCTCACCTTTATTTTTCCATTCCGCCGTAGCAGACGACTTTCGGTGGCGGCTTTCCCCTCGCGGGGCCGCGGGCAGGGAAGCGGATGTATCACGCGGGCAAGGACGGCTGGCTCTTCCTCACCGGGGGCACCAACGAGGTCGCCGACCAGTACCGGCGGATCCGCCCGATGGACCGGATGCTGCGCCTGTGGCGCCGGCAGATCCTGCGGCGCATCCGCCGCGCCCGCGGCCTCGGCAGCCGCTACCTGCACCTCGTCGTGCCCGAGAAGCTCAGCGTCTACGAGGACCGCTTCGACGGCCTCGCCCTCGATCCGCGCCTCGGGCCGGCCCGCCGCCTCGGCGACCTGATGCGTTGGTCGTGGCCGGGGCGCCGGGCCTGGATCGACCTCCTCGGGCCGATGCGGGCGCGGCGGGACGAGGACCTGCACTACCGGACCGACACGCACTGGAACATCCACGGCTGCCTGCTCGCCTACCGGCTGGTCTGCCGGGCCTGCGGCGCGACCCCGCGCACCGACTTCCTGGAGCGGCCGTTCCACGAGTTCGACGCGGTGCTCGACATCGGCAACAAGCTCGACGCGCCGCCGCTCGAGCGGGTGCGCAACTACCAGCTCTTCCGCGACGCCGAGCGGGTCGGCGGCGGCCGCCTGATCGACGCCTACGCCGCCGCCGGCCGCCTCGGCGAGCTGCACACCGGCGCCCACGCGGTCTACCGCAACCGCTCGCCCGAGGCCGATCCCCGGACCCTGGTGCTGTTCGGCGATTCCTGCGCCAACTTCTCCCCCAACGGCCTGACCGCGATGCTGGCGGAGACCTTCCGCGAGGTCCACTTCATCTGGTCGTCGAACCTCGACTGGGGCTACGTCGAGCGGATCCTGCCGGACCTCGTGCTCTGCGAGCAGGTCGAGCGCTTCCTGCCGCGGGTTCCGGAGGACGACTTCGACCTCGCGGCCGCCGAGGCGGAGCGGATGGCGGCGCTGGGGGTGGCGTAGGAGCGTAAAAATTCGCGTCGATCCGCCGGTCCGCGTCTGTACGCTGGAGCGGCACGGTACCAAGGTGACTCGACCGATCGACCGGCGATCGGTCTCCCCGCGCCACCGGCCATCGCGATCGTTCATGCAGCCCCTCGAAAGGGGCGTACAAGGGGCGATGGATCAGCCGGGTACGCGTACAGGCCACCGTCCCGCGTCGTGCCGGGATGAAAGCAGCCCGCCACCTCCAGGCTTGACGAAAAACTTGCACATGCCACTAATTGCGCGGCGCCGGAGCCACCGGCCGCACTGACCCGACGAGGAGGGCAGCCCGATGGACGCGCGCACCCACCGCCTGCTCCACGCCCCGATCGGGCCGACGCTCCTGCGTCTCGCCGCGCCCAACGTCGTCGTGATGCTGGTCCAGGCCCTGGTCGGGCTGATCGAGACCGCCTTCGTCGCCGGGCTCGGCACCGACGCGCTCGCCGGCATGGCGCTGGTCTTCCCCGTCCTGATGCTGGTGCAGATGATCTCCGCCGGCGCCATGGGCGGCGGCATCCTGTCGGCGGTGGCCCGCAGCCTCGGGGCCGGGCGGCGGGCGCAGGCCGACGAGATGCCGTGGTACGCCGCCGCCATCGCCCTCGTCCTCGGCCTCCTCACCACGGCGCTCGACCTCGCCTTCGGGCCGATGCTCTACCGGGCGATGGGGGGCGAGGGCGCCTCGCTGCAAGCGGCCACCACCTATGGCGGCGTGGTGTTCTGCGGCGCGGTGCTGGTCTGGCTGTTCAACGCGCTCGCGGCGGTGATCCGCGGCACCGGCAACATGGCGCTGCCAGCGATCGTCATCAGCGTCGGCGCCGCCGTGCTGGTGCCGCTCTCGCCGGCGCTCATCTACGGGCTCGGCCCGATCCCCGGCCTCGGCATCGTCGGCGGCGGCGTCGCGGTGCTGGCCTACTACGCCGCCGGCAGCCTCGTCTTCGCCCACCATCTCTGGGCCGGGCGCGGCCTGCTGCGGCCCGCCCCCCGCCCGCCGCGCCTCGCCTGGGCGCCCTTGCGCGACATCCTGCGGATCGGCGCGGTCTCGTCGATCGTCAGCGCCACCACCAACGTCACGATCGCCGCCGCCACCGCCTTCGCGGGCGCCGCCGGGCCGGCGGCGGTGGCGGGCTACGGCACCGGGGCGCGGCTCGAATACCTCCTGGTGCCGCTGGTCTTCGGCCTCGGCGCGCCGATCGGCGCGATGGTCGGCACCTGCATCGGTGCCGGCGACCGGGCCCGGGCCCTCAAGGTGGCCTGGACCGGGGCGGCGATCGCCGGGGCGCTGACGGAAACGATCGGCCTTGCCGCCGCCCTGTGGCCGCTGCCGTTCCTGACCCTGTTCGGCCACGATCCGCAGATGCTCGCGGTCGGGGCCCGCTACCTCCACCTCGTCGGGCCGTTCTACGGCTTTTCCGGAATCGGGCTCGCGCTCTACTTCGCCTCGCAGGGCGCCGGCCGGGTCGGGTGGCCGCTGGTGGCGGGGCTCGCCCGCATGGCGGTGTCGATCGGCGGCGGCGTCCTGGCGCTGCGCCTCGGCCTCGGGCTCGACGGGGTCTTTCTGGCGCTCGGCCTCGGGCTCGCCGCGCTCGGGCTCATCAATGCCGGCGCGGTCGCCGCCGGGGCGTGGTTTCGCGGGGAGCGGGCGGCGGCGCCCGCCCTCGTCGTGGCGGGAGGGGAATAGGATGACGCGGGAACTGTACCTCGACGACCTGGCGCCGGGCCAGACCTACGGCTCGGGCGAGACCACCGTCACCGAGGCCGACATCGTCCGCTTCGCTAGGGACTTCGACCCGCAGCCCTTCCACCTCGACGCCGAGGCCGCCAAGACGACCTTCTTCGGGGGTCTCGCGGCGAGCGGCTGGCACACCGCCGCGCTCACCATGCGGCTCCTCGTCGACAGCGAGATGCGGCTTGCCGGCGGCATCGTCGGCGCCGGCATGGACGAGCTGCGCTGGCCCAAGCCCCTGCGCCCCGGCGACACGATCCGGCTCGAGAGCGAGGTGATCGAGGTGCGGCCCTCCCGCTCGCGGCCGAGCCAGGGCCTCGCCAAGGTGCGCACCACGACGCTCAACCAGCACGGCGAGGCGGTGCAGGTGCTGGTCGCCAACCTCCTGGTGGTCCGCCGGCCGGAGGGGTGATACGAATTCCGGACGATCAGTTCGGAATTCGTATCACGAGCCCGCGCGGCGCGTGAGCGAGACCGATTTCCGCATCGCGAAGCGATCAATCGGAAATCGTATGAGGCCGGGCTACCCCGCCGCCCGCACCCGCGCCGGGTTGCCGACCGCGACGCCCCCCGCCGGCACGTCGCGGGTGACCACGCTGCCCGCCCCGATGATCGCGTCGTCGCCGATCGTCACGCCGGGCAGGATCATCGCCCCGCCGCCGATCCAGACATTCGCCCCGATCGCGACCGGCCGGCCGAATTCGAGCATCTGCCTGCGCTGGGCCGGATCGCGCGGGTGGTCGGCGGTGAGGATCTGCACGCCCGGGCCGATCTGCGTCATGTCGCCGATCGTCACCTGCACCACGTCGAGGATGCAGCAGTTGAAGTTGAGGAACACGCCGCGGCCGAGGCTGATGTTGTAGCCGTAGTCGCAGTAGAAGGGCGGGCGGATGTTGCAGCCCTCGCCGACCCGCGCGAAGGCCTCCGCCATCAGCGCCTGCCGCTCCGGCTGGCTCAAGGTACTGCCGGCGTTGTAGCGGTCCATCCACGCCGAGATGCGCCGGTTGTCGGCGACGAGCTCCGGATCGTCGGCGACGTAGAGCTCGCCGGCGAGCATCTTCCGCTTCTGGCCCGTCATGGTCATCGCTCCCGGTCCTCCGCTAGGCTCGGCCCATCGACTGAGCCGATGCGTACATATGTACGCATCGACACCGAATGCCAACCGATCCGAGACCCGCTTGCCTCCCGTCACCCGCCGCTACGATCCCGACCGGCGCGCCCGCATCCTGCGGGCGGCCCTCGACACGATCGCCGAGCACGGCGTCGCCGGCGCGACGCACCGGCGGATCGCCGCGGCGGCGGACGTGCCGCTCGGCTCGATGACCTACCATTTCGCCGGCCTCGACGACCTCCTGACCGAGGCGTTCACGCTGCTCGCCGACACGGTCTCGGCCCGGTTCACCGAGCGGCTGGCGCTCGCCCGGACCGGCGCGGAGGCCTGCGAGGCGGTGGTCGACCTCGTCGTCGACGAGAGCTGGGCGACGCCCCGCAACCTGCTCCTGAGCTACGAGCTCTACGCCTACGCCGCCCGGGTGCCGGCGCTGCGGAGCGTGATGCAGGGCTGGATGGGCAAGAGCCGCGCCGCCCTGGAGCAGCACTTCCCGCCCGCGACGGCACGCGCCCTCGACGCGATGATCGAGGGCCTGTCGATCCACCGCTCGGTCGACCTCGCGCCGGCCGGCCGCGACGAGGTTCGGGCGATCGTCGCCCGCCTGGTGGGGGTGGCGGTTCCGCTTCCTTGAAAAGCCGGTCGGCGCCCCGCATATCCGCCCGCGACGATTTGTTCCCAACCGGAGAACCACCCCGTGAGCGAGACTGTGGAGCGGCATTCGTTCGGCGCCGAGGTCGGGCGCCTCCTGGACCTCGTGGTCCACGCCCTCTACTCCGAGCGCGAGATCTTCCTGCGCGAGCTCGTCGCCAACGCCGCCGACGCGGTCGACCGGCGCCGGTTCGGGGCGCTGACCGATTCCGCCCTGGCGCTGCCGGCGGACGCCAAGGTGCGGATCAATCCCGACAAGGCGGCCCGGACCCTGACCCTCTCCGATCCCGGCATCGGCATGGGCAAGGACGAGCTGGCGCAGAACCTCGGCACCATCGCGCGCTCCGGCACCCGGGCCTTCAGCCAGTCCCTCGCCGACGCCAAGCCCGAGGAGCGCCCGAGCCTGATCGGCCAGTTCGGCGTCGGCTTCTACTCCGCCTTCATGGTCGCCGACCGGGTCGAGGTCACCTCGCGCAAGGCCGGCTCGGACGAGGCCTGGACCTGGGCCTCGGAGGGGCAGGGCGAGTACACGCTGGCGCCCGCCACGCGGCCTGAGCCCGGCACCGACATCGTCCTGCACATGAAGGCCGATGCCGAGGAATACCTCGAGCCGATCCGCCTCGAGACCATCGTGCGCAAGTGGGCCGACCACATCACCGTTCCGGTGACGATCGTGCGCGACGGCGAGGAGGTGCCCTCGACCAAGGGCACGGCGCTCTGGCGAAAAGCCAAGTCCGAGGTCGGCGAGGACGAGTACACCGAGTTCTACCGCCAGGTCGCGCACGCCTTCGACAAGCCGTGGGCGACCCTGCACTGGCGGGCGGAAGGCCAGCTCGAATTCACCGCGCTCCTGTTCGTGCCCGGCATGAAGCCCTTCATGGCGGTCGAGGAGGAGCGCGAGAGCAAGGTGCGCCTGCACGTGCGCCGGATGTTCATCACCGACGAGGCCGGGCTGCTGCCGTCCTGGCTGCGCTTCGTCCGGGGCGTGGTCGACACCGAGGACCTGCCGCTCAACGTCTCGCGCGAGATGCTCCAGGCGACCCCGGTGCTGGCCCGCATCCGCCGCGCGGTGACGGCCAAGGTGATCTCCGAGCTCAAGAGCCGGGCGAAGGACGCGGAATCCTACGCCACCTTCTGGCAGGCCTTCGGGCCGGTGCTGAAGGAGGGCTTGTGGGAGGATGCCGAGCACCGCCCGGACATCGCCGGCCTCCTGCGCTTCCGCTCGTCCACGGTCGAAGGCTGGACCTCGCTCGCCGACTACGTCGCCAGGATGAAGCCGAACCAGGAGGCGATCTACATCCTCGTCGGCGACGACACCGAGGCGCTGAAGCGCTCGGCGCAGATCGAGGGCTTCTCCGCCCGCGGCCTCGAGGTGCTGCTGCTCTCCGACCACGTCGACGCGTTCTGGCCCGAGAGGATGGACACGTTCGAGGGCAAGCCGATCCGCAGCATCACGCAAGGGGGCGACGACCTCTCGGCCTTCGAGCCCGAGGTCTCGGAGGGCGACGCGCCGGCCGACCTCGCCGACCTGCTGCCGAAGCTCAAGGAGGCGCTCAAGGACGACGTCTCCGACGTCAAGGCGAGCCAGCGCCTCGTCGACAGCGCGGTCCTGCTCTCGGCCCCGGCCTTCGGGCCCGATCTGCAGATGCAGCGCCTCCTGCGCCGGGCCGGGCGCGGCGCCGGCGGCGGCATGGGCGGCCAGCCGGTGCTGGAGCTGAACCCGCGCCACCCGCTGATCCGCCGCATCGCCGAGCGGGCGGCGGCGGGCGAGGATGTCGGCGAGGCGGCCCAGACGCTGGTCGACCTCGCCCACGTCCAGGGCGGCGACCCGCCGCGCGATCCCGTCGCCTTCGCCCGCCGCGTGGCGACGGCCCTGGCGCAGGGCTGAGGGCCGGGAGATCGGAAAGAAGCGGGAGAGGGGGCGGCGCCCCCTTTCCCGGAGCCTCACCCGTCCTCCGGCGTGAGGCCGACGGGGGGCCCCGGGCGGGTGGCGCCGGCGATGATCGCCTCCCAGCTCTTGCCCTGCGCCCGCAGGAACTCGATCGAGGGCCCCTGCGGGTCGCCGTAGACCCGGAGCGTCCGCGCGGCGATGCGGCTGCGGTAGGGCTCGGGCGTCAGGCCCTTGTAGTGGATCGCGAGGCGGCGGCGCTCGGCGTGGACCTCGCGGGCGATGGCCTCGGGCGGCAGGCCGGCGCGGCGCAGGGCGGCGACCCGGTCGGCCAGGCCGCGCACCGCGGCCTCGTAGCGGTCGCGCAGGGTCATCGGCCGGCGTCTGGGGGCGCCTCGCAGGCCCGCGCCGCAGCCCAGGCGATCGCGAAGCCCGGATGGACGACGAAGGCGGTCCCCTCCCGCCGGTACCAGCCGTTCACCGCCGGCACGTGGCCGCGCCCGTGGATCGCCGTGGTGACGAGGCCGAGGATCGCCGCGACGGCGTCGGCCGTGCCGTGCTCGCGCAAGGCCGCCGGATCCATCGTGCCGTGCGCGGCGAAGGCGTCGACCAGCGCCAGCGAGCGTTCCTCCGAAACGATCCGCCCGCGGGCCGCGAAGAGCCGGCGCGCCCGGTAGGCCGCCGCTGCCCAGTCCATCGCCGCCTCCGCTCAGATCCCCGGCGAGGATCGGCGGGCCGGCGGCGATGTCAAGCGTCCGTCCTCACCCGGCGGTGACGGGGGCGCCTTCGGCCTGGGGCACCGGCACGCCCGGCGGGTACCACGCCATCTCGTAGAGCGGCGGCCGGACCGCCATGACGCGGAAGCCCAGGCGCTCGTAGAGCGGCCGGGCGTCGGTGCCGGCCATCGGGGTCGAGAGGGTGATCGGCAGGCGCTGCTGCCCGGCCGCCGCCTGGAGGCTGCGCACGAGGTCGCTGCCGATGCCCTTGCCGCGGGCCGCCGCGACGATCGCGAGCTCCGTGATGCGCCAGTCGGCGTAGCCGAGGTCGACGACGAGGCGCCCGACCGCCTGGCCCGTCCGCTCGACGACGAAGTCGAGGTGCTCGGGATAGCGCCCCCCGAGGCCGGCCCGCAGCGCCTGGTACTGCTGCTCGTAGAGCACTTGCAGGAAGTCGCGGTCGCGGTCGGCCCAGGAGAGCCAGGGCCGCGACTCGACGAAGAGCTGGAGCAGGAAGGTCTGGTCCGTCGGGCGGGCGGGGCGTAGGCCCAGGCCTCCCATCAGCGGGATCGAACCGGCATGGCCCATGGGGCGGGTCTCCTGTCGGTGGGGGTGCGGGGCCGGCCCCCTATGCGCGAGGCGAGGGGCCGGCCGCCCTCGCTCAGCTGAACTGCGCCTGGAAGGTGGCGGTGCCCGGCGGGTGGCCGACGGGCAGGACGCGCTCGAGGTAGAGCGGCCCGAACGCGCCGAGCGTCGGGTGCGACAGCACGCAGTCGCCGCCCGCGAAGGCGCCGGCGGCCTGCGCCGGGCAGGCGAAGAGCAGGCTGAACGCCGTGCGCGGGCTGCCCGGCATGGTCGCGCGCGGGTACTCGGTGCAGGCGGCCAGCGTCGCCGCCAGGGCCGTGCCGTCCGGGCCGTTCAGCGTGAACGCCTGGCCCAGCGCCGGGGCGAAGAGCCCGGCCGCCAGGGTGTCGAGCGGCGCGGTCACGGACGGCTCGGGTAGATGCCGAACATCGTGATGATGAAGGTCAGCGCCAGCGAGGGCTGGAAGGAGCTGAACGCCGTGCCGGTGCCGGTCGTACCGATCGTCACGTTGCCGCCGGTCACCGTGTTGATGTTGACGCTTTGGGCCGGGATCGAGGGATTGCCCGTCACCGTGGTCGACCCGTCGGCGAGCGCCGCCGTGCTCGTGGGGCTGCTGCTGTACATCCTGTTCGCTCCGGTCAATGACCCCAGAAAGTTGCCGGCCGGCGAGTTCTGCCCCGTCCCGGCGGTGGCAGCGATCACGCTGACCTTCAGGTTGCCGCTCACCGCCGGAAGGTTCACGGCCTGGCTGCCGGTTGTAGGCGTGAACGTCGCCGCATGGGTATGGGGCGGCAGGTTGTTGGTGGTGAGCGTCGTCGTCTCGGAGCCGCGCTGCGAGGCGATGTTGTACGACGTGCCGCTGCCAGGGAAGACGCCGGTGCCGATGGCCGAGCGCCCCACCAGGTTCGGGATGCCGAAGGTCGTGGTGCCGGTGCCGCCGTACAGGGTACCGAGCAGGCTGTACAGGGCCTGATACTGCTGGATCGCCAGGGTTTGGCCCTGGCACTTCTGATATCCGTCCGGCGCCCAGTCGAACGGAACCATGAAGATCATGCCGGTCATCGCTTCCATGACGAATATCCTTCGATGAATGCTGCCGTGCACAAGAGTGTCGCAAAACCGAATCAATCTCGGCGGCGCTTCACCCGGCACGCAGACTGGTAAAGGACGCGAGCGGTATTCCGCAAGCGGGTTTTTGTAAAATATATCCGTTTCCTCTATGGACATGGCCTGACAAGACGCAGGTGAGATTTGAGGCGCTGAGTCGGCGATCCTGCGGCCCCGCGCGCCGCCGGGCGACCGGCCGCCCAGGCGGGGACCGTCGGCCGAACTGCCGGCAGGTCGATCGTGACCGAGATCGAGATCATCGCCGCGGAACGCGCAACAGCGCGGGATTACCTTATCAATATCTAGAAAAAAAATATTTTTTTCCCTTCCGATCATCGAAATTGCATCGTTTTTCATCTAAAAATTGACTCTGCAAGAAAAAATAAATATCTAAACTTATGAATACACGGACGATCTTCAAAGAAAATTCGCCGTCATCACGACGACTCAAAAGTGCAAAATTGTCACTAGGCTTGAAATTGGCGAACCACGACGACAAGGAGCTGGGATTGTCCTTCCCCAACAGCTGCGCATTGGGCATTGTAGGGCACAACCTGTGGCGGAGAAGCAACACCCTGTACGAGTATCTGACGCGCAAGATGTGGCTCCTCACGAGTCTGCGACCAACGCCGCCCGATGTCGTTTACGGAACGGGATTTTTCAGACCTGCACTTAGGATATACACCAAATGCCTCAGACATTGTTTACGATAACAGGGACATTCCAAGGTCCACAATTTTACACGGCATTTATATCGCTATATACCAGTTCAGGCACTTTTATAGGAACCACGACCACGGCTGCAAGCGGGCCTGGCGCACCGCCAGGCGGCTACGCCCAGGGATCAGCTTTACCTTATACTTATCAGTACATATATAACGGAACATCTCCGCCCACGGCGCTTACGGCATATGCCGTGGATGTCAACAACAACTTCTTCTCCGTGACCGACAACGTGGGTGGCGGCGACACGTCGGCGTCTAGTGGCACTGAGACGATGACGCTGAATTCCACGGCGGCAAATTTCGATACGGGCGCGACCGGTGCGACGGGCGCAACCGGTTCGACGGGCGCGACGGGAGCCACCGGAGCGACAGGCGCCACCGGGGCTACCGGGGCTACCGGGGCTACCGGGGCTACCGGGGCGACGGGTGCCACCGGGGCCACGGGCGCAACCGGGGCCACAGGCGCGACTGGCGCCACGGGCGCAACCGGAGCCACAGGCGCGACTGGCGCCACGGGCGCAACCGGAGCCACAGGCGCGACTGGCGCCACGGGCGCAACCGGGGCCACGGGCGCGACTGGCGCCACGGGTGCAACCGGGGCCACGGGCGCGACTGGCGCCACGGGTGCAACCGGGGCCACGGGCGCGACTGGCGCCACGGGCGCAACCGGGGCCACGGGCGCGACTGGCGCCACGGGCGCAACCGGTGCCACGGGCGCAACCGGAGCCACCGGTGATACGGGCGCAACCGGTGCTACCGGGGCGACGGGCGCGACCGGAGCCACGGGCGCAACCGGAGCCACCGGTGATACGGGCGCAACCGGTGCTACCGGGGCGACGGGCGCAACCGGTGCCACGGGCGCGACCGGTGCCACGGGCGCAACCGGTTCGACCGGCGCGACGGGAGCCACGGGCGCGACCGGTGCCACGGGCGCAACCGGTGCCACGGGCGCGACGGGAACCACGGGCGCAACCGGTGCCACGGGCGCAACCGGTTCGACCGGCGCGACGGGAGCCACGGGCGCGACCGGTTCGACCGGCGCGACAGGCGCCACTGGCGCGACGGGCGCCGGCGCAACGGGTGCCACCGGAGCGGCCGGCAGCACGGGTGCCACCGGAGCAGGCGGTCCCACGGGCGCGACCGGAGCGGCCGGCAGCACGGGTGCCACCGGAGCAGGCGGTTCCACGGGCGCGACCGGTGCGGCCGGCAGCACGGGTGCCACCGGAGCAGGCGGTCCCACGGGCGCGACCGGAGCGGCCGGCAGCACGGGTGCCACCGGAGCAGGCGGTCCCACGGGCGCGACCGGTGCGGCCGGCAGCACGGGCGCGACCGGAGCAGGCGGTCCCACGGGCGCAACCGGAGCAGCCGGCAGCACGGGTGCCACCGGTCCGGGTGGTGCGACAGGAGCAGGCGGTCCCACGGGCGCGACCGGTGCAGCCGGCAGCACGGGCGCGACCGGAGCAGGCGGTCCCACGGGCGCGACCGGAGCAGCCGGCAGCACGGGCGCGACTGGAGCAGGCGGTCCCACAGGCGCGACCGGTGCGGCCGGCAGCACGGGTGCGACTGGAGCAGGCGGTCCCACGGGCGCAACCGGAGCAGGCGGCAGCACGGGTGCCACCGGTCCGGGTGGTGCGACAGGCTCGGGCGGCGCGACAGGTCCGGGCGGCGCGACAGGTCCGGGCGGCGCCACCGGTCCGGGCGGCGCCACCGGTCCGGGTGGTGCAACAGGTCCGGGTGGTGCGACAGGCTCGGGCGGCGCCACTGGTCCGGGCGGTGCCACCGGTCCGGGTGGTGTCACCGGTCCGGGTGGTGCGACAGGCTCGGGCGGCGCCACTGGTCCGGGCGGTGCCACCGGTCCGGGTGGTGCGACAGGCTCGGGCGGCGCGACAGGTCCGGGCGGTGTCACCGGTCCGGGTGGTGCGACAGGCTCGGGCGGCGCGACAGGTCCGGGTGGAGCGACAGGCTCGGGCGGCGCCACTGGTCCGGGCGGTGCCACCGGTCCGGGTGGTGCGACAGGCTCGGGCGGCGCGACAGGTCCGGGTGGAGCGACAGGCTCGGGCGGCGCCACTGGTCCGGGTGGTGCGACAGGCTCGGGCGGCGCGACAGGTCCGGGCGGTGCGACAGGCCCTGGCGGAGCGACCGGTGCGGGAGGAGCGACCGGTCCCGGCGGTGCGACAGGCGCTGACGGAGCGACCGGTCCGGTGATCTGCTTCGCGTCGGGAACGATGATCCTGACGCCGCAGGGCGAGCGTCCGGTCGAGGCCCTGCGGGCCGGCGACGCGGTCGTCACCGCGGCCGGCGAGACGGTCGCGATCCGCTGGGTCGGCCGCCGTCACGTCGACCTGCGGCGCCATCCGCAGCCCGAGCGGGCCCAGCCGATCCGGATCGCGGCGCACGCCTTCGGTCCCGGCCTGCCGCACCGCGACCTCGTCGTCTCCCCCGGCCACGCCCTCTTCGTCGAGGACGTGCTGATCCCGGCGGGCGTGCTGGTCAACGGTACGTCGGTCGCCCAGCTCGACCTGCCCGAGGTCGTCTACCACCACGTGGAACTGCCGGTTCACGACGTGCTGGTGGCCGACGGGATGCCCGCCGAGAGCTATCTCGATTGCGGCAACCGCGGGACCTTCGAGAACCACGACGGCCCGGTCACCCTGCACCCGGACTTCGTCGCCGTGGCCCTGAACCTGGAACTGGCCTGCGCGCCGTTCCTGCTCCACGGCCCGGTGGTCGACCGCGTCCGGGCGCGGCTCGCCGCGGTGAAGCCGGAGCGCTCGCTCCTCGCGCGCCTCATCCGGCGGGCCTGACCTCCGCCGGCCCCCGGGCCGGCCCGACGAACCCGGCCCGCGGCGCCCTCGACAGGTGCGCCGCGGGCCTTTTTCGTGAGCGGTTCGCCCAGGAGCCCCCATGAGCCAGGAGCCCCCATGAGCCAGGAGCCCCCATGAGCCAGCCGTCGAGCCGACCGTCCTCGACCCCTCGGCGTCACCCCGGGGCCGCGACAGCGGAGCCCCGAACGACGAGGAAGGCGAAGAGTCCGTCGAGGCGATCGAACAGGCTCTCGGGGAAACGACGACCACGGGACCACGCCGGTCCGCGCGGTTTGGCCGTCGCGTCCGCACACCGTAGCCTTGCCGTCGCACGATCCACGAAGCCCGCCCCGCCATGACCCCGACGCGCGACCACGCCCTCATCGCAGGCTCGGGCCTGTTTGACGTCAACCACTACCTGCTGGAATCCCCCGACGTGGTCGCGGATGGTGGCGATCCGCTGGAGCACTTCTGCCGGTTCGGCGCCCGCGAGGGCCGGCGCCCGAACCTCTACTTCGATCCCGCCTGGTACGCGGGCCTGTATCTCGGCGGCAATCCCGATGGCGTGAACCCGCTCTGCCACTACATCCGGGTCGGCGAGCGCGCCGGCTTCCGGCCGGCCTGCACCTTCGATCCGGCCTGGTACGCCCGCACCTATGGTCTGCGGTCCGGTACCTCGGCCTTGCGACACTACCTCACCCACCGGCGCAGCCAGCGTTACGCGCCCAACGCCCTGTTCGACCTCGCCTTCTACCTCGCGTGCCACGGCGCCGAGATCGGCCGCAACCGAGACGCCTTCGCCCACCTCCTGCGCCATGGCGCAAAGCGGGATCTCGACCCGTGCGCCGGATTCGACGCCAAGGCCTACCGCGCGCGCCACGGCCTGCCGAGAACGCCGGCCTCGGCCCTCGTCGCCGACCAGGAGGCCTGCAACCCGGTGATCCACCGTCTCAAGCAGGAGGCGGCCGAGCAGCATGCCGGCCGCGCGCGCGGCGGGGATTTGCCGTGGTGGCGGCGGATCATGGCCCGCCTGTGACGGCAGCGCACCGGCCGCGTCGGGCCGGCGCGCCACGCCCGCCTCAATACGGCTTCGGCTTCATCAAGACGCCGCGGCTGGAGACGATCGCCACCGCGATCCACGGACAGACGAAGACCAGGAAGAACAGCAAGCCCATCGAGACCCTCCCTTCGGTTGTGTGGTGCTCAACCCCATCAATGCCGCGCGCCCGGCGGGGGTTGCACGCCGGCCGCACGAGGACGGCCGCGGCTACTCGGACCCGGCCGGCTCGTCGGCGTCCCGGGCGCGGTGGAGCAGGTAGATCGACACCACCATCACCAGGATCAGCCCGGCGAGCACGCCGAGCTCGATCATCGAGGCGCGAAACAGCGCCTCCTTCTGCGGCGTCCAGGCCGCTTCGTGCATCTGCTCGGCGGTCTGGAGCGTGAGCACCAGGACGCGCCGGATCGAGGCAATCAGCCCGACGATCAGGAACGGCTCGCAGGTCAGCCGGCCGGAGCGCATCGACACCCGCACCGTGTGCAGGATCTCGACCAGCATCAGCAGGAACAGCAGCCGGTCGACCACGTCGAGGAGCTGGGCTGCGGCGCCCACCGAGGTGACCGCCTTCAGCGTCATGCCGGCGGCGTCGACCAGCGCCATCACGGCGGTGAGCGCGAGCAGCACGCCGAGGGCGGCGTAGATCGCGTGCTCGGTGTGCAGGAAGACGAAGGCCGAGAGCCGCGTGAGGCGCCCGCCCTCCGCTTCGGCCTTCTCCAGTTTCGCGGTCTCGACCATGGCTGTCTCCGGATGCGTGGCGAGGGGTCGGGTTCAGCGCAGGGCTCTCGGCATGCGGAAGGGCAGCATCAGGCGCACCAGCGGGTTCGCGAACCGGTCGAGGTCGAGGGCCTCGTGCACCGGCTGCACCGCCTCGCCGCAGATCCGCGCCGAGAGGAGCGAGCGGGAGTAGAACGGCGCGTCCTCGAACCGGCGCAACACCGCGGCCCGGCCGTCGTCGCTGCGGGTCGCGCGGGGAAGGCGCCAGAGCGTCGGCGGCAGGGCGGCCGGCACCGGCGGCTCGATCGGGCGCGGGGTGCCGTCGGGGTCGAAGCGCAGCGACAGGTCCTGGCGACTGCCGTCGCGGCGCTCGACGTCGTAGAGGATCGCCGCGCCGCGCGAGAGCGTCGAGCGCGACCAGGTCCAGCCGCGGAACGACTCCTCGAGGGACACGTCGCCGTCGTTGGTGTCGAAGTAGGCGTGGCCGTTCCAGCGCAAGGACGGCCGGTCGAGCGCCACCTCGATCCGCGAGGACGGCGCGAGCGGCCACCAGCGATGTCGGCCCTCCGCGTCGAGGGTGAACGGGCCCGGCGTGATCCCGGAGGGCCGCACCCGGATGGTGCCGGAGATCCGCGAGGGCAGGGGGCTCGTCACCTCCTCGACCCGGATGGTCAGCATCGTGCCGTCCCACTCCATCGCGCTCGGGCCGATGGCGAGCGAGGTCGCGCTCCGGGCGACGCTGGCGCGGCCGCGCTCGGTCATCGCCCAGGCCTTGGGCCGGCCGTAAAGCACCACGTTGACGGCCGAGTGGTTGATCGGGTCCTTGGTCCCGCTCCAGGCGTAGTAGGGCGAGAACACGCTGCCGAGGAAGGCGATGACGGTGATCCCGTGCTGCCCGTCGTCGCTGACGCCGTCGACGTACCACCAGGCGTAGCCGCCGGGCGGCACGCTCAGGTCGAACCGAGGTCCAGCAGGACGCTCGCCGCCGCGAGCCGCCCCGACTGCGCCGCCATCGGCACGCCCGGCCCCGGATGGACGCTGCCCCCCGCGAGGTAGAGCCCCGGCAGCCGCGTGCGCGCCCCCGGGCGGCGGAACGACGCCATCCAGCCGTGCGAGGCCCGGCCGTACAAGGCCCCGCCCGTCGCCGGGAACAGCCGCTCGAACTCCGCCGGAGTCGTGGTCGTCCGCGCCGTCTCGCTGATCGTCAGGCCGCAGGCGGAGAGCCGCCGGCTCATCGTGTCGTGGCATCGGGCGATCTCCTCCGGGAACAAGGCGGCGCCGCGGGCGGGCGCGTTGACGAGGCAGAGCAGGGCTTCGGGCGAGCGCGCCGGCACGCCGTCGTCGTGGCGGTCCTGCGCGCAGACGTAGACGGTGGGGTCGCGCGGCAGGCGCCCGGCCCGCAGGTCGGCGAACTCGGCGGCGTAGTCGGGCGAGAAGAACACGTTGTGGCGCACGAGGTCGAAGCCCGAGGGCACGCCCGCCACCGCGACGGTGACGGCCGAGAGCGAGCGCTCGCCCGGCGGCACCGGCTCGACCGCCCGGGCGGGCTCGCGCCCGAACAGCCCGTCGGCGAGCGCCGCCGCATCCGTGTTGGCGACGACGCGGGTCGCCGGCAGCCGCTCGCCGGTGTCGAGCACGACGCCCGCGACGCGCCCGCCCGCGACGACGATCTCCGTCGCGGCCGCGCCGTAGCGCAAGGTCGCCCCGCGCTCGGCGGCAAGATCCGCGACGGCGCTCGCGAGCCGCGACAGCCCGCCG
This sequence comes from Methylobacterium sp. Gmos1, assembly GCF_053764715.1. Taxonomy (NCBI): domain Bacteria; kingdom Pseudomonadati; phylum Pseudomonadota; class Alphaproteobacteria; order Hyphomicrobiales; family Methylobacteriaceae; genus Methylobacterium; species Methylobacterium sp. Gmos1. Next base: position 217,139 of record NZ_JBSNCC010000009.1, read on the forward strand.
GCCACGGTCCAGACCCCCTCCAGCTCGACATGGGCGACGAGCATCAGCGTCGCGGGCGCCGAGAACGGCGAGGAGCCGCAATAGGTGGCGTAGCGGCCGAAGAGCTGGCGCAGGCGGGGATCGCGAAAATGCTCGCACAGCGCGGTCCAGAGCGTGGTGAAGGGCTGGATCCGCATCAGCCCGCCCAGGCCCCCGGGCCCGGCCCGCATCGCGAGGTCGACCGGGCTCGGCCGCTGGCCGCGGATGAACGGTCCCTCGAGCGTGCGGTAGATCTCCGCCGCCCGGGCGCGAAACCGGCGAAAACCCTCCGCCTCGCGCGGGCCGGCGAACTCCGCGATCGCCGCCTCGGAGCGGTCGGGATCGGCGAAGAGATCGAGCCGTTCGCTCCCGCTCCAGGCGTGGCGGGCGAGCACAGCCGCCGGTGCCAGGACGACGCGGGACGACAGATCGGCGCCGCACTCCGAGAAGATCTCGTCGAAGACCCAGCGCATGGTGAAGACCGTCGGGCCGGCCTCGACGTGAAGCGGCCCCGCCGGCACCCGGCGCATCTTGCCACCGGGGGCGGGGCCCTTCTCGACCAGCGTCACCGGCAGGCCGGCGGCGGCGAGCCGCAAGGCGGCGACGAGCCCGCCGATTCCCGCCCCGATCACCACCACGCGCTCGTCCGCCACGCCGTTGATCTCCCGCGGCAACAGTGTCAATGTAAGTTGACAGTCTGAGATGTTCAAACGAAATGACATCCGGGAGAGACGTCATGATGGCGGGAACCATGGATGACGGGCGGCGCATCGAGCGCGCCCTGGACGTGGCCGTGTCCTACGCGGAGGCGCCCGGCGCCCCGCCGCAGCTGGCGGAGGCGATCCGCTACGCGGTGTTCCCGGGCGGGCACCGGATCCGGCCCCGCCTCTGCCTCGCGGTCGCCCGGGCCTGCGGCGACGACGACCCGGCGGCGGCGGACGCGGCGGCGGCCGCCATCGAGCTCCTGCACTGCGCCTCGCTCGTCCACGACGACCTGCCGTGCTTCGACGACGCGGCGCTCCGGCGCCAGAAGCCGACGGTCCACGTCGCCTACGGCGAGCCGGTGGCGCTGCTCACCGGCGACGCGCTGATCGTGCTCGCCTTCGAGACCCTGGCGCGGGGCGCCGCGCGAACCCCGACGCGGCTCGCCGCCCTCGTCGGACTGGTGGCCCGGGCGGTCGGCTCGCCCGCCGGCATCGTCGCGGGCCAGGCCTGGGAATCTGAGCCGCAGGTCGGGCTCTCGGTCTACCAGCAGGCCAAGACCGGCGCGCTCTTCGCCGCCTCGACCGTGACCGGGGCCGCCGCCGCCGGGGCCGAGCCGATGGGCTGGCGGCTTCTCGGCGAATATCTCGGCGAGGCCTACCAGGTCGCCGACGACCTGCGCGACGTCGCCTGCCGCCAGGAGGAGATCGGCAAGCCGGTCGGGCGCGACGTGACCCTCGGCCGGCCGAACGCGGCGGCGCTCCTCGGCATGGACGGGGCGCTTCGCCGCCTCTCCGACCTCGCCCACGAGGCGATGGCGGTGATCCCCGACTGCCCCGGCGTCGCGGCGTTGCGCGAGGAGATCCTGGCCCAGACCCGGCTGTTCCTGCCGGCGCGGCTGGCGCAGAGCCTGGTGGTGGCGTGAGGACGATGGCCCGCGTGCGAGGGACACCGCGCCCTCTGACCCCTCCCCCCTCTGCGGGGGAGGGTGCCCCACGGCGAGTGCGAAGCACTCGTGCTGGGGCGGGAGAGGGGCGGCGCGACGGTGAAGGATGTGGCGCCCTTCATGACGGTCGCGACTTCTCCGGAAACGGCGTCCCCTCTCCCGGCCTGCTTCGCAGGCCACCCTCCCCCATCCCAAGTCGGGCATGCCCGACTTGGGTAGGTAGATGCGGAACTCGGGCAAGCCCGAGTTCCGTGGGGGGAGGGGTATGAGGCCCAGCCCGCACGTCCTTCCGGCGACCGCAGCCGCCCCGCCTCCCTGGCGCGACCGCCTCCTCGCCTGGCGCCACCGCCTGATCGCGAGCCCCCGCTTCCAGCGCTTCGCCGCCGCCTTCCCGCCGACCCGCGGGATCGCCCGCCGCAACGCCCGGGCGCTGTTCGATCTCTGCGCCGGCTTCGTCTACGCCCAGGTGCTCGCCGCATCCTTGCGCCTCGACCTGTTCCGGATCCTCGCCGACGGCCCGCTTCCGCCCGAGGACCTGGCTCGCCGCCTCGACCTGCCCCCCGACCGGGCACTGTGCCTGCTGCGCGCCGCCGCCTCCCTCGGCCTCCTCACGCCCTTGCGCGACGGCCGCTTCGCCCTCGGCGACCTCGGCGCGGCCCTCATCGGCAACCCCTCCGTCGCCGCGATGGTCGCCCACCATGCCATGCTCTACGACGACCTGCGCGATCCCGTCGCGCTCCTGCGCGGCACCGCCGGCTCGACCCGGCTCTCGTCCTACTGGGCCTATGCGGCCACCGACGACCCGGCCGCGGTCGACGAGTCCGCGGTCGCCCCCTACGGCGCGCTGATGGGCGCCTCGCAGGCGCTCGTCGCCGGCGACATCCTCGACGCCTACCCGCTTAGCCCTCATGCCCACCTCCTCGACGTCGGCGGCGGCGAGGGCGCCTTCGCGGTCGAGGCGGCAAAGAGCGCCCCGGGCTTGCGCGTCACGCTGTTCGACCTGCCGCCGGTGGCCGCCCGCGCCGAGCGCCGCTTCGCCGCGGAAGGGCTGGCGGAGCGCGCCACCGCCCGCGGCGGCAGCTTTCACGACGGGCTGCCGGCGGGCGCCGACGCGGTCTCGCTGGTGCGGGTCGTGCACGACCACGACGACGGGCCTGCCCTCGCGCTTCTCAAGGCGTCCCGCGCGGCGCTGCCGCCCGGCGGCACGCTACTCGTCGCCGAGCCGATGGCCGGCACCCCAGGCGCCGAGCCGGTCGGCGACGCCTATTTCGGCTTCTACCTCCTCGCCATGGGCAGCGGCCGGCCCCGGACCGCCGCCGAGCTCACCGCCATGCTCGAGGCCGCCGGCTTCGCGCGGGTGCGCGAGCACCGGACGCGGCGCCCGCTGCTGGTCCGCCTGCTCGTCGCGACCGCGCCGTGACGGTTCATCCGTACCAAAAGTGTAAAGCAAACTTGACGCACACTGTTGTCCAACTAAGATGACGTTTGCCGCGCGATGCGGCAGTTTTTCAGCGAGAGGGAGGCCGCCCCGCATGGACGCGCAGGCCGTGATCCTCGACCGTCCCGAACGGCTCGGCCTCGCCCGGCTCGCTCTCGACGCACCCGGCCCCGCCGACGCGACCGTGGAGGTCGCCTGGAGCGGCATCAGCACCGGCACCGAGCGCCTGCTCTGGTCGGGCCGGATGCCGGACTTCCCCGGCATGGGCTACCCGCTGGTCCCGGGCTACGAATCCGTCGGCCGGGTGGTCGAGGCCGGCCCGGAATCCGGCCGCCGCGTCGGCGAGACGGTGTTCGTGCCGGGGGCGCGCTGCTTCGGGCCGGTCCGCGGGCTCTTCGGCGGGGCGGCCTCCCACCTCGTCTCCGCCGGCAGCCGGCTGCGGCCGATTCCCGACACGCTGGCCGAGCAGGGCATCCTGCTGGCGCTCGCCGCCACCGCCCACCACGCGCTGGCCGGGAGCGCGGGCTCCGGGCGCCAGCTCATCGTCGGCCACGGGGTGCTCGGGCGGCTCATGGCGCGCATCGCCCGGATCGACGGCCTCGACCCGGTGGTGTGGGAGCGCGACCCCGCGCGTCGCAGCACCGAGGACTATCCGGTGATCGACCCGGAGCACGACGAGACGCGGTACGCCCGCATCATCGACGCGAGCGGCGATGCCGGCCTCCTCGACACCCTGATCGCCCGGCTCGCGCCCGGCGGCGAGGTGGTGCTCGCCGGCTTCTACGAGGCGCCGCTCTCCTTCGCCTTCCCGCCCGCTTTCCTGCGCGAGGCGCGCATCCGCGTCGCGGCGCAGTGGCAGCCCGGCGACCTCGACGCCGTGGCGGCGCTCGCCGGAAGCGGCGCCCTGTCCCTCGACGGCCTCGTCACCCACCGCCGCCCGGCGGCGGAGGCGGACAGCGCCTACCGCACCGCCTTTGGCGATCCCGCCTGCCTCAAGATGGTCCTCGATTGGAGCGTCCGCTCATGAACGCTGTCATCAACGGCGCCGCCCTCCAGGCCTCCGCCACGCTGCTGCGCGCCGAGGCCGCGATCCCGCCGGATCCGGTCCCCACCACCGCGACCCGCGAGACCCAGGTGATCGCGATCTACGGCAAGGGCGGCATCGGCAAGAGCTTCACGCTCGCCAACCTGTCCTACATGCTGGCGCAGCAGGGCAAGCGGGTGCTGCTGATCGGCTGCGACCCGAAGAGCGACACCACCTCGCTCCTGTTCGGCGGCCGGGCCTGCCCGACGATCATCGAGACCTCGACCAGGCGCAAGCTCGCCGGCGAGGCGGTGGCGATCGGCGACGTCTGCTTCAAGCGCGACGGCGTGTTCGCGATGGAGCTCGGCGGGCCGGAGGTCGGCCGCGGCTGCGGCGGCCGCGGCATCATCCACGGCTTCGAGCTGCTCGAAAAGCTCGGCTTCCACGAATGGGGCTTCGACTACGTCCTGCTCGACTTTTTGGGCGACGTGGTCTGCGGCGGCTTCGGCCTGCCGATCGCCCGCGACATGTGCCAGAAGGTCATCGTCGTCGGCTCGAACGACCTGCAATCGCTCTACGTCGCCAACAACGTCTGCTCGGCGGTGGAGTATTTCCGCAAGCTCGGCGGCAACGTCGGCGTCGGCGGCCTCGTCATCAACAAGGACGACGGCACCGGCGAGGCGCAGGCCTTCGCCGAGGCCGCCGGCATCCCGGTGCTGGCCTCGATCCCCGCCGACGACGACATCCGCAGGAAGAGCGCGAACTACGAGATCATCGGCCGGCCGGACGGGCGCTGGGGCCCGCTCTTCGCCGAACTCGCCGACAATATCGGCACCGCTCTGCCGCACCAGCCGGCGCCGCTGTCCCAGGACGCGCTGCTCGGCCTGTTCAAGGGCGAGGCGGTCGGGCGCGGCGTGGTGCTCGATCCGGCGAGCGACGAGGACATGCGCGGCCGACCCGTCGTGCAGAAGCCCTCCCTCGAAGTCGTCTACGAGGCGGTCTGACCATGGGCGCCTCCCTCGATCTCGCGGCCCTGCGGGCCCGACAACCCGTCGAGACTCCGGTCAACCTCGCGGCGACGCGCCAGGACGGGCTCGGCTGCCATTCCGGCAAGGAGACGATGGCCCGGGCCGCGCAAGCCGCCGGCATGGGCGAGACGCTGGAGGCGTTGAAGCGCGATTACCCGACCGGGCCGCACGACCAGCCGCAGAGCATGTGTCCGGCCTTCGGCTCGCTGCGGGTGGGCCTGCGCATGCGCCGCACCGCCACGATCCTGTCGGGCTCGGCCTGCTGCGTCTACGGCCTTACCTTCACCTCGCACTTCTACGGCGCCCGCCGCACCGTCGGCTACGTGCCGTTCAATTCCGAGACCCTGGTCACCGGCAAGCTGTTCGAGGACATCCGCGACGCGGTCCACGCCACCGCCGATCCGGCTCTGCACGACGCGGTGGTGGTCATCAACCTCTGCGTCCCCACGGCGTCGGGCGTGCCGCTGCGGCTCCTGCCGCGGGAGATCGACGGCGTGCGGATCATCGGCATCGACGTGCCGGGCTTCGGCGTGCCGACCCACGCCGAGGCCAAGGACGTGCTCGCCGGCGCGATGCTGAAGGTCGCGCGGACCGAGGCCGAGCACGGCCCCGTCGCGGCGCCGCGCCAGCCCCGGGACGGGCGACCGAGCGTGGCGCTTCTCGGCGAGATGTTCCCGGCCGATCCGATGCAGATCGGCGCGCTCCTCGAACCGCTGGGCCTGAGCGCCGGCCCGGTCGTGCCGACGCGGGAATGGCGCGAGCTCTACGCCGCCCTCGACTGCGCGGCGGTCGCGGCGATCCACCCGTTCTACACCGCGTCCTTGCGCGAGTTCGAGGCGGCGGGCCGCCCGGCGGTCGCCTCGGGCCCGGTCGGCTTCGAGGGCACCGCCGCCTGGCTCGAGGCGATGGCTGAGACCTGCGGCGTCGCGCCATCCGCGGTCGCGGCGGCCAAGAACCGGTTCCTGCCGGCGATCCGGGCTGCGCTGTCTGCCAGCCCGATCCGCGGCCGGATCACGCTGACCGGCTACGAGGGCTCGGAACTGCTGGTGGCCCGCCTCCTCGTCGAGAGCGGCGCCGAGGTGCCTTACGTCGGCACCGCCTGCCCGCGCACCCCCCACTCCGAGGCCGACCGCGACTGGCTCGAGGCGCGCGGCTGCCATGTGCAGTTCCGCGCCTCCCTGGAGCAGGACCTCGCGGCGGTCGAGGAGTTCCGGCCCGACCTCGCCATCGGCACGACGCCGGTGGTGCAGAAGGCCAAGGAGGGGGCGATTCCGGCGCTCTACTTCACCAACCTGATCTCCGCCCGCCCGCTGATGGGCGTCGCCGGCGCCGGATCCCTCGCCCAGGTCGTCAACGGCGCCATGGCGCAAGCCGAGCGCTTCGACGCGATGCGCTCGTTCTTTGCCGGCGTCGGCACCGGCCACGCCGCCGGGATCTGGGAGGACGTGCCGCGGAAGCGTGCCGCCGTGAAGCGCGCCGCTCCCGAGAAGCCGATCGGGGAGATGGCCTGATGCTCGTCCTCGATCACGACCGCGCCGGCGGCTACTGGGGCGCCGTCTACGTCTTCACCGCGGTGAAGGGGCTCCAGGTCGTCATCGACGGTCCCGTCGGCTGCGAGAACCTGCCGGTGACCTCGGTGCTGCACTACACCGATGCGCTGCCGCCGCACGAACTGCCGATCGTCGTCACGGGCTTAGCCGAGGAAGAGCTCGGCCGCCACGGCACGGAAGGGGCGATGCGCCGCGCCCACGCGACGCTCGATCCGGCGCAGCCGAGCGTCGTCGTCACCGGCTCGATCGCCGAGATGATCGGCGGCGGCGTGACGCCGGAGGGCACCAACCTCCAGCGCTTCCTGCCCCGCACCATCGACGAGGACCAGTGGCAGGCCGCCGACCGCGCCCTGTCCTGGCTCTGGCACGAATACGGAGCGAAGAAGGCGGCGAGAAAAGGCGTGATCCCGCCGAGGCCGGACCGGGCGCCCGGGGTCAAGCCGCGGGTCAACCTGATCGGCCCGGCCTACGGTACCTTCAACATGCCCTCCGACCTCGCCGAGATCCGGCGCCTCGTCGAGGGGATCGGCGCCGAGGTGAACCTCGTCTTCCCGCTCGGCACGCATCTGTCCGACATTCCCCGCCTCGTCGAGGCCGACGCCAATATCTGCCTCTATCGCGAGTTCGGGCGCCTGCTCTGCGAATCCCTCGACCGGCCCTACCTCCAGGCGCCGATCGGCGTGCACAGCACGACGAAGTTCCTGCGCACGCTGGGCGAGATCTTGAGGGTCGATCCCGAGCCGTTCATCGAGCGCGAGAAGCACACGACGTTGAAGCCCCTGTGGGACCTGTGGCGCTCGGTGACGCAGGACTTCTTCGCCTCGGCGAGCTTCGGGGTGGTGGCGACGGACACCTACGCCCGCGGCCTGCGCCACTTCCTCGAGGACGAGATGGGGCTGCCGTGCCGGTTCGCGGTCTCACGCAAGGCCGGCGCCAAGCCCGACAACGCGGCCGTGCGAAAAGCCATCCGCGAGACGCCGCCGCTGGTGCTGTTCGGCTCCTACAACGAGCGCCTGTACCTCGCCGAGAGCGGGGGGAGGGCGGTGTTCATCCCCGCCTCCTTTCCGGGCGCCGTGATACGGCGCCACACCGGCACGCCGTTCATGGGCTACTCGGGCGCGACCTATCTGGTGCAGGAGGTCTGCAACGCGCTCTTCGACGCGCTCTTCCACATCCTGCCGCTGTCGCGCGACATGGACGCCGTCGAGGCGACCCCGGCCCGCAGCCACCGCGCTCTGCCCTGGGACGACGAGGCGCGCCAGCGCCTCGACGCCTCGGTGGAGGAGAGCCCGGTCCTGGTGCGGATCTCCTTCGCCAAGCGCCTGCGCGATGCCGCCGAGCGCGAGGCGACGCGCGCCGGGTCCGAGCGCGTGACCGAAGCTTTCGTCGAGCGCGCCCGCGTCGCGCTCGCGGCGGCCTGACGGCCGCGCCCTTCGTCGGCGCGGCCCCCGCCGCGCCGGCCCAAAGACGCCTCGCGAATCCCCGCGGGCAGGCAGGAGGTCCGAGATCATGAGAGCCGGCACCATGTCCCGTTCGTTCTTCACGGTTTCGCGGTCCCGTTCGGAAGCGGTCCAGTTCCGGGCCTTCCTGGCGGCGACCTACCCGGTCTTCCTCGTCGCCGCCTTGGTGCAGCGCCTGCGGCCCGTCGCGCCCGGCGCCGGCCCCCGCCGCTCGGTCTTCAGCGAGGCGCGGGCGATGGCGCTCTCGGCGATTCCCTTCGCCTTCATGGGTTGAGGCCCGTCGGGCTGATGCCCCCGGGCCCGAGTTTCCGCCGCGATCCCGTGCGGCGGAGAGACCGCCCGACCGTCACGGCCGGGCAACCCCGCGCGGGAGCCCCCGCGCGGATCCGCATCCGGAGGTTCGCCAATGGCCAACGGCATGGACAAACCCAGCGTACTGTCAGGACTCACCGAAGAGGAGGCGAAGGAGTTCCACGGCATCTTCGTCACCAGCTTCATCATCTTCACGGCGATCGCGGTCGTCGCGCACTTTCTGGTCTGGCTGTGGCGGCCCTGGCTGCCCGGACCGAACGGCTATTCCGCGCTGGAGAGCGGCGTGAAGTATGCCGCCCACGGCCTCCTGCCCTTCATCTCGTGAGGATGGAATGAACAACATGCACAAGGTCTGGCTGCTCTTCGACCCGCGGCGCACGCTGGTGGCTCTCGCGACCTTCCTGTTCGTGCTGGCGATCCTGATCCACTTCATCCTGCTGAGCACCAACCGGTTCAACTGGCTGGAAGGTCCGGCGGTGAAGAAGGCGGAAGCGATTCCCCACAGCCTCGTCCTGCCGACCTGACGGGACGCGCAGGACCCGCGCCCCTCGTCGGGGCGCCCTCGCACCGCGGACGGGCGCACAGCCCCGCCCGCGGCCACCACGCTTTCCGCGGACGGGGAGGGCCGCGCCATGGCCATGCTGAATTTCGAGCGCAAATACCGGGTCCGCGGCGGCACTCTGCTCGGCGGCGACCTGTTCGACTTCTGGGTCGGGCCGTTCTACGTCGGCTTCTTCGGCGTCACCGGCCTGTTCTTCACCCTGCTCGGCACCGGCCTGGTCTTCTGGGGCGCGGCGCTCGGGCCGACCTGGAACCCCTGGCAGATCAACATCGCGCCCCCCGATCTCAAGTACGGGCTGGCGCTGGCGCCCTTGCGCGAGGGCGGCCTGTGGCAGATCATCACCTTCTGCGCCATCGGCTCCTTCGGCTCCTGGGCCCTGCGCGAGGTCGAGATCTGCCGCAAGCTCGGCATCGGCTACCACGTCCCGTTCGCCTTCTCGGTCGCGATCTTCGCCTACGTGACGCTGGTGGTGGTCCGGCCCCTGCTGATGGGCGCCTGGGGCCACGGCTTCCCGTACGGGATCCTCAGCCACCTCGACTGGGTGTCGAACGTCGGCTACCAGTATCTCCACTTCCACTACAACCCAGCGCACATGCTCGGCGTGACGTTCTTCTTCACGACGACCTTCGCGCTGTCGCTGCACGGCTCCCTGATCCTGTCCTCGACTAACCCGCCGAAGGGCGAGGTGGTCAAGACGCCCGAGCACGAGGACAGCTTCTTTCGCGACACGATCGGCTACTCGATCGGCACGATCGGCATCCACCGGCTCGGCCTGTTCCTCGCCCTCTCGGCCGGGTTCTGGAGCGCGGTCTGCATCGTCATCAGCGGCCCGTTCTGGACCCGCGGCTGGCCCGAATGGTGGGGCTGGTGGCTGAGCCTGCCGATCTGGCGCTGACGCACCCGAGACTTCGCGACACAACCCTTCAGAAGGCATCCGCCGCCATGGGGTATTACCAGAACATCTACACGCAGGTGCAGGTCCACCCGCTGCACCCGGAGGCCGGCGTCGAGATCCCGGAGATCGAGAACCGCCTCGGCAAGGGTACCTTCAACTACCTCGCCGGCCTCGTCGGCAACGCGCAGATCGGGCCGTTCTACCTCGGCACCCTCGGCACGCTGTCGCTGGCGAGCGGGTTCATCGCCTTCGAGATCATCGGCCTCAACATGTGGGCCTCGGTGAACTGGGATCCGGTCCAGTTCATCCGCCAGCTGCCCTGGCTCGCCCTCGAGCCGCCGCGACCCGAATACGGGCTCAAGATCCTGCCGCCGCTCGCCGAGGGCGGCTGGTGGCTGCTCGCCGGCTTCTTCCTCACCGCCTCGATCCTCCTGTGGTGGGTGCGGCTGTTCCGGCGCGCCCGGGCGCTGGGCCTCGGCTACCACGTGCCCTGGGCCTTCGCCTCGGCGATCTGGCTCTACCTGGTGCTCGGATTCATCCGGCCGATCCTGATGGGGAGCTGGAGCGAGGCGGTGCCGTTCGGGATCTTCCCGCACCTCGACTGGACCGCGGCGTTCTCGCTGCGCTACGGCAACCTGTTCTACAATCCGTTCCACATGCTCTCGATCGTCTTCCTGTACGGATCGACGATGCTGTTCGCCATGCACGGCGCCACCATCCTGGCGGTGAGCCGCTACGGCGGCGAGCGCGAGATCGAGCAGATCGTCGACCGCGGCACCGCGACCGAGCGCGCCGCGCTGTTCTGGCGCTGGACCATGGGCTTCAACGCCACGATGGAATCGGTCCACCGCTGGCTGTGGTGGTTCGCCTTCCTCACCACGCTCACCGGCGGCATCGGCATCCTGCTCACCGGCACCGTCGTCGACAACTGGTACCTCTGGGCGGTCAAGCACGGCGTCGCGCCGCACTACCCGCAGATCTACGGCCCGGTGGTGGATCCGCTCGCCAACCCGGGAGGCACGCCATGAGACTAGCGCTCCAACTCCTCGGCGTCGTGGTGGCGGTGCTGCTCACCGGCGCGATGTTCGGCACCGCGGGCTGGACGCGGCCCCCGGTCCGCTCCGAGCAGACGGGATTCCGCGGCACCGGCATGGTGCAGGTGCAGAACCCCCGGACCCTCGCCGCCAGGATCGAGGCCCAGGCCGCGCCCGATCCGCAGGACCCGGCCCCGCCCGGCGGCGAGCCCGCGACGCAGACCTACCAGAACGTCAAGGTGCTGACCGACCTCTCGACCGACCAGTTCAACCGCGTGATGGCCTCGATCACCGAGTGGGTGGCGCCCGATCAGGGCTGCGCCTACTGCCACAACGTCGAGAACATGGCCGACGACAGCGTCTACGCGAAGACCGTGGCGCGCTCGATGCTCCGGATGGTCCGGCACATCAACGCCGACTGGCAGAACCACGTCGGGCAGACCGGCGTGACCTGCTACACCTGCCACCGCGGCAACCCGGTGCCGCAGGCGGTCTGGCACAACAATCCCGGTCCGCCCCACGCGCAGGGCTTCGCGGCGCGGGACGGCGGCCAGAACCACCCGGCGCCCGAGGCCGGCCTGAGCTCGCTGAACTACGATCCCTACAAGGACCTGCTCGGCGACAAGGATATCGATCAGAACGCCGTGCGGGTCGCCGCCCGCACCGCCCTGCCGACCAGCCCCTCGAAGCCGCTTCAGACCACGGAGCGGACCTACGCCCTGATGATCCACATGGCGGAGGGACTGGGGGTCAACTGCACCTACTGCCACAACAGCCGCGCCTTCTTCTCCTGGGAGGAGAGCACCCCGAAGCGCGTCACCGCCTGGCACGGCATCCGGATGGTGCGCGACATCAACGGCAACTTCATCGAGCCGCTGACCCCGGTGCTGCCCGAGGCCCGGCTCGGGCCGGAGGGCGACCCGCCGAAGGCCAACTGCACCACCTGCCACCAGGGCCTCGCCAAGCCCCTCAACGGCGCGCAGATGCTGAAGGACTACCCCGAGCTCGCCGGAGGGCCGATGCCGAAGGCGCCGTGAGGCCGGCCCGCCCGAGAATCACCGAGAAGGCCCCGGTTCCGAGAGGAGCCGGGGCCTTTGTGCATGGTCCGGATCGATGACGGACAATCGATTGCCTGCAACCGTATCGTATTGACGTCGTCCGGATCGCGAATGGATTGTCGCTCGTCTAATGACGATTTGCCGCATCGGCGGAATCGAGGTCTCGCGGAGTTGGACTGGCACGTGCGACGGCGGTCTCTCGCCCGTGCGCCCGTCAACCCGCGCCCCTCCGGGGCGTCTCACGGAGGCAACGGCCATGGGCGATTCCGGCCTGATCTACATGCTCGCCTTCACGACCTTCGCGCTGGTCATCCTGTTCCTGATCTGGCAGCGGATGCGCGTCCAGCGCGCCAAGGAGACCGGCGAGCGCTCGAGCTTCACCGACAACCACGGCGGCGCGCCGCGGCCGCACCAGGGGGTGGATCCAAGGTAGGGGACGCCGTGACGCGTCTCGCTGCTGGCGCGCTCGTGCGAATCCGGTCTTCGCGCTGCGAGCGTGGTCACGCATAAGATTCGACTCAAGCCGCCGATCCCGGGCACCACCCAGGGCAATACGACAGCGGCAGCTCGTCTGCGCGACCGGCTGCTCCGACCCACGACCTCATCCTGAGGCGCCGCGGAGCGGCCTCGAAGGAGACCTCCAGAGATCGCAGGGGCATCTGGAGGCCTCCTTCGAGGCCTTCGCTTCGCTCCGGCACCTCAGGATGAGGTCGCGGGTGGGGGGACGATCCCTGCGGGCATCGCTTCCCTATCCAGCAGCGTTGCCCCGCTCACCGCCCGTCCGCCCGCGCCACCGCGCGCTTGATCACCTGCTGCACCTCGACGTTCGACAGGAACAGGTCGTGGTTGATGAGGCCGCTGCCGTAATCCGACGCGTCGGCGACGCGCACGCCGAGCGCTTCCAGCCGGCCGCGATCCGCAGCACCCGCCCGCACCACGCCGCCCGCGATGGTGCTCGACAGTTCGAGCGCCCGGTCGTTGGTCGAGGAGATCACGGTGATCTTCTGCGCCGCGGTCCCCAAGCGCTCGATGCCGTTGGTGAACAGGTCGATGTCGATGTCGGGCGCGGCGAGCACGATCGCGCCGATCCGGTCGAGCGCCGCCTCGCCGGCATCGGCCCGCAGCATGCGCAGGGTCTCGAGAGTCAGCAGCGTGCCCATCGAGTGGGCGACGATGTGGATGCGCCCGCCCTGCGAGGTCGCGAGCGCCCGCAACAGGTCCTCGAACGCGTCGCGCGACCACAGGGCGCTCTCGCGGTCGTAGCCGTAGTCGAAGGTCTTTCCCGCCGAGGGCCAGGTGAACAGGCCGGAGACGCCGCGGAAGCGGATGCCGTCGGAGAGCTGCGCCGCGCTCACCGCCGCGGTCTCGAACGATTCGCGGTAGCCGTGGACGTAGAGCAGCACGTCGCGGCCGAGCGCCGCTTCCGCGAAGGCGGTGGCGGCCTCGGGGCCGGTCACGACGCGGGGTGCGGACGCGATGCGCCAGTCGCCGGTGACCACCGAGGAGACCTTGCCGATCAGCGAGCGGTCGGGTGCCGACAGGCGCACCGTCGCGAAGGCGAGGCCGCGGCCGCGCTGGTCGGTGAAGTAGGGCGGGCGACCGGCGGGATCGGCCGGGCGCCGGGTGGTGGCGACGAGGAGCACCGGGCTGACGTCGAGGGCCGATTGCTTCTCCGGCCCGGGCGCGTCGCCGAGGAGCCCGTCGCCGAGGCAGCCCCCGAGCGAGACGCCGGCGAGGGCGGAGAGGCCGAGGCGGGCAAAGGTCCGGCGCGTCGGCGCGGCATTCGCTGTCATGTCGTCCCACTCGTCGCCGGCACGGCCGGCCTTGTGCCCACGCTTTCAGGCCGGCGATGCGGCATGATCGTGGCCGCGGCGCGTCGCGGCCCGGTACATCCGGGCATAACGGCGCGTCGCGCCCGGGGCAGGCTCCCTCTGTTGCCCGCAGGTCACGCGTCGTCCACAGCCCGGCCCCTCGACGGACGGGCGGCGAGGCGGCAGAACGCTCTGATGACCGTCCCGGCCCCCGACCTCGCCCAGCTCCTGTCCGGCAACCGCGCGGCCCTCGCCCGCGCCATCACGCTCGCCGAATCGAAGCGGGCCGATCACCGGGCCGCCGCCCGCGCGATCCTCGACGCCGCCCTGCCGCATGCCGGCAAGGCGGTGCGGGTCGGCATCACCGGGGTTCCGGGAGTGGGGAAGTCCACCACCATCGACGCGCTCGGCGCCAGCCTGACGGCGCGGGGCCACAAGGTCGCGGTGCTGGCGGTCGATCCGAGCTCGTCGCGCACCGGCGGCTCGATCCTCGGCGACAAGACCCGGATGGCGCGGCTCGCCGTCGATCCCAACGCCTTCATCCGGCCCTCTCCGTCGTCCGGCACCCTCGGGGGCGTGGCGGCCAAGACCCGCGAGACGATGCTGCTGTGCGAGGCCGCCGGCTTCGACGTGGTGCTGGTGGAGACGGTCGGCGTCGGCCAGTCCGAGACCGCGGTCGCCGACCTCACCGACTTCTTCCTGGTGCTGATGCTGCCCGGCGCCGGCGACGAGCTGCAGGGCATCAAGAAGGGCATCCTCGAACTCGCCGACATGATCGCCGTCAACAAGGCCGACGGCGAGGAGGGGATGCGCCGCGCCATGGCCGCCGCCGCCGAGTACCGGGCGGCGCTGCACATCCTGACCCCGGCGAGCGCCACCTGGGCGCCGCCGGTCGCCACGATCTCGGGGCTCTCGGGCCAGGGGCTCGACGCCCTGTGGGAGGCGGTGCTCGACCATCGCCGCAAGCTCACCGCCAGCGGCGAGATCGCCGCCAAGCGCCGGGACCAGGACGTGAAGTGGATGTGGGCCCTCGTCCACGAGCGGCTGCACCAGCGCCTCACCGGCAACGCCGAGGTGCGCCAGCGGACGGCGGAGGCCGAGCGGATGGTGGCGGCGGGCGAGCGCTCGCCCGCCGCGGGGGCGGACCTGATCGCGCAGGCGGTCGGCCTCTAGGCCGCGGCCCGCTCGATCGCCCGCAGGAGGCCGTCGCGCTCGCCGAGGAGGGCCGATCCGTCGAGACCGCGGCCCGGCTCGCCGACGACCAGCGCCGGGACGCCGCGCAGGCCGTGCCGGCCCATCGCCGCCCGCCCCGCCGCCATGCGCGCGGCATTCGCCTCGTGCAGGGCCGCATCGGCCGTCCGCAGGCGGGCGGCGGCGGGCGCGAGGTCGTTCTCCTCGAGGATCTCCGCCAGGACCGTCGGGCTGGCGATGTCGCGGCCGCCGACGTAGCGGGCCGCCTGGATCGCCGCGAGGGCGTCCGGCTCGCGCCCGGGCGCCCTCAGGTGGATCGCCGTCAGGGCCAGCGTCGCCGGTCCCGAATCGACCCGGCCTCGACCCGCCGCGAGGACCCGCGTGCGGTAGGCCTCGCTGAACGGCTGGCCGGTGAGCGCCGCGATGCGCTGGTCGGCCGACCAGGCATGGGCGGCGAACCCCGCATCCATCGCGAACGCTCCCGGCCCGGCGAACAGGCCGACCGGCAGCACGGAGAATGCCAGGTCGGCGCGGTCGCCGAGCCAGGCGAAGGCCGGATGGGCGCCGTAGCACCAGCCGCAGAGCGGATCGTACAGGCCGATGACGGGGATCCGGTCGGACATGTCCCGATCGTCCCGCGTCAGTAGCCGACGGTGAAGCGCTGCCGGCGATGCGCCGGACGCTCGATCTCGTCGACGAGAGCGACGGCGTAATCCTCGCAGGAGATCCGGCTGCCGCCCTCGCCGACGAGCAGCTGGTCGCCGCCGAGGCGGAAGCGGCCGGTGCGCTCTCCCGGCGCGATCAGTGCGGAGGGCGACAGGAAGGTCCAGTCGAGGTCGGTGACGCCGCGCAGCGCGTCGAGGAAGGCCGCGCCCCGCAAGGCCTCGTCCTTGTAGACCGCCGGAAAGTCGGGCTGGTCGACCAGCCGCCGGCCCGGCGCCACCTCCAGCGAGCCGGCGCCACCGACCACGAGGTAGCGCTGGACGCCGGCATCCCGCACGGCGCCGACCAGCGCGAGCGGGTCGGTGTCGGCGAAGCGCACCGCGCTCACCACCGCGTCGTGCCCGGCGAGCAGGCGGCTCAGGCCCGCGGGATCGCGCACGTCGCCGGACAAGGCCTCGACCTGCGGAGAGGCGCTGGCCGAGGGGTTGCGGCTGATCGCGGTGACGCGGTGACCCCGCGCGATGAGCTCGGCGACGAGGCGCGTGCCGACGTTCCCGGTCGCGCCGATGACGGCAACCTTGGCCATGATGCTCTCTTGGTTTGATTTCGCGATCTGGTCTATGTTCGAGACCGAAGATAGAGCTAGAGCGTGTTATGAACTTATGACGTAGCGTGGGCGTTGAGGGGTATGAGCGCCGATCGCCCCGCCTACCCGTCCGACGTGTCCGATGAAGAATGGGCGCTGGTGGCGCCGTACCTGGCGTT